>NZ_JAPDCH010000016.1:0-83667 GCF_027705925.1 Aeromonas sp. Y289-2 | reverse complement strand
GAAAATCAAAAATTGTTTTTGATGTTCGATGCTGTGAGTGCCCACACAGATTGCTTGATTCAAATTGTTAAAGAGCGTCACGCTTGTCGCGTTGAGGAGGCGCATATTACGCTTCTCACTTCGAAAGTCAAGCAATTGTTTTCGCTTTTCTTTCGGCGCCCACTTCACTAGGAAGCTGGCTCATCAGGTTGGCGTGTTCCGCCGTGCTGGTAGGGGCGCATTATAGGGAGCCGCGCCGGGATGACAAGAGCTTTTTGCAAAAATGCATTCGTTTGCTGAAAAAGCGAACTGAACGCCCCAAAACAGCCCCTTGGCACCTCTTTTATGCCGCTTTTTTGCTCAACTCTTCGCTTTGTGCCCGGATATAGTTGACCCAGCTGGTTGCCTTCTGCTGCCAGTTATCCTGTTGCTGCAGCTCACGGGCCAGTTCCAGCGCCTGGGCATACTGCTCCTTATTAAGGTGTGCCTGCACCAGCAGCGCTTTGGCACGATTGCCTTGCTCGCCTTTTACCGACTTGATGGCAGCGAGCTGGGTCATGGCAGCATCAGTCTTGCCCTGTTGCAGCAGCAGTTCGGCTGCGCGCATGGCGGCTTTGGGCTGACCGTGCTGGTTGGCGAGCAGCTGCCAGCTATCGACCGCTTGTGACCACTCCCGGGCACCTTCCCACAATTGGGCAAGCAGTTGGCGGTTTTCAGCACTTTGCTTCATCTGTCCCTTGGCCATGGCCGCTTCCAGCAGACGGGCACCACGATAAGGCAGCCCTTGCCAGGCATAGAGACGGATCAGCTGATTGCGGGCTGACGCATCATCCATCAGTTTTCTGTCGATAGCTGTTTGAAGCAGAGCCAACGCCTGATCGCCGCGTTTGGCGGAGAGGTTGAGCGACACCGCTTGCTGCCACCATTTGCTCTCTTTGGGTTCGTGGCTGATCAACTCGGCCGCCTGATCGGCCGCCACGCCATAACGTTGCTGAGCGGTGAGGGCGGAGAGACGAATGATGGCGGCCTGCTTCTGCCAACCCTTCTTCAACAACTGTTCGCTCTGGCTGGCAGCGTCACCGTACTGTTTGTTGTGGTAATAGAGGCCGGCCAGACGCAGGCGCAGCCCATCGTCTTGTTTGAGTGCCAGTGCAGCCTTGTAGCTGGCGATGGCGCCAGACCAGTTGGATTGCTGGGCCTGAATATCGCCGCGCAGCCGCAATAGCTGGAGCTGTTGCTGCTCGGGCCACTCTTTATAGGCAAGGGCCTGTTCGACGTAGCGGCTCGCCTGGGCGGTCTGTTGCAGGTTGGCCGCCAGCGAGGCTTGCAACTGCGCCAGCCAGGCACGCTCGGCATCGCTATTTGGCTTGAGGCCGGATGCCTTGCTCTGGGCTTGTTGCCACTGACCGGACTGATAGAGCTTCATCACGGGTTCAAGCTGACGGGAGAAGTGAGGGCTGACCTCCATCGCCAGACAGGCTTGGCCGACCAGGGCAAGCAGACAGATCCAGATCCGCAACATAGTTATGACTCCAGTTTGAATTTGAGCGTGATGACTTGCACCAGCTTGTCGGTAGCGCCCGGTCTCGGCTGATAGCGCCACTTGTTGATCGCCTGAATGGCCGCCCGCTCGAACTGACGCTTGGGCTTGGCCTCGACCACTTCCACATCTTGCACGCCACCTTCGGCATTCACGCTAAAGCGCAGGGTGACGAATCCTTCGATCCCTGACTGCTGGGCACGATAGGGGTAGACCGGCTCGATCCGTTGCAGCGGCATCAGCATGTCACCTGCGCCGATACCCGCTCCCTGCTGCTGGCCGTGGTAGTTGCCACTCAATACCGGTGCGGTACTGGTCGCCACTCCGGGGGCATAGACCTGCACCGCGCTGAGGCTGGAAACCAGATCCAGACTCGGCTCAACGGCCGCCAAGGGGGCCGCTGCGGGCATCGGCAGCGGTGTCGAGGCCAATGCAGCGGGAGGCTCTGGCAGAGGCTCGGGCTCCTGCGGCACCGGACGCTCGCGCACCTGCACCTCGGTCACCTCGTTCTGCATATTGATGACGATGGGCTTCTGCTCGCTCGCCACCTTCTCGCCTCTGGGCGGTTCAACCAGCGTGGCCATAAACAGCAGGATGCCCAGACTGAGGGCGATCCCCAGCCCCAGGCTCATCAGCTTGTATTTCATTTCGGCGCCACCGCCACGGCGATATTGGCGATACCCGCCGCCTTGGCCTCATCCATCACCCGCACCACCTTGCCATGGGGCACTCGCTCGTCGGCCTGGATCACCAGACTGGCATCGGGTTGCTCCGCCAGCAGACGGGCGATGGTGGCCTGCACCCGCTCCACATCGATCTGCTTGCGGTCGAGGAAGATCTGACCCTGAGCCCCGATCGCCAGCATGATGCTGGAAGATTTCTGCGCCTTGGCCTGACTGGCCTGGGGTCTGTGTACCTCAAGCCCGGCTTCGCGCACGAAGGAGGTGGTGACAATAAAGAAGATCAGCATGATGAACACGATATCCAGCATGGGGGTCATGTCGATCTGCACTTCGTCACGCTGGCGTTTGGATTGCCGTCTCATTGCATTACCTTCTCTTCTCGCAGGCCGTCCCGGGTCTTGGCCAGCGCACGCTTGGCCTGACTCTCGAGCCGACTGAGTAACAACACGCCGGAGAGCGCCACCACCATGCCCGCCATGGTGGGGATAGTGGCGCGGGAGATCCCGCCCGCCATGCTCTCCGGGTTAAAGCGGTTGGCCGCGGCCAACGCATCGAATACGCCGATCATGCCGGTCACAGTGCCCAGCAACCCCAGCATGGGGCAGAGCACCACCAGGGTGCGGATGAAGATCAGATGACGGTTCAGTTCCAGCTCCGCCTGCGCCAGCCAGCGACTGCGGATCGCCCGGGCGTGCCAGCTGTGGCGCTCGCTGCGGGCCTGCCAGCGACCGAGCAGCTGTTGCTGCAACGGGCCGAAACCCAGATTGAGGTAGAGCAGCCGCTCGATCATCAAAATCCACATCAGCACCAGCAGGGCCAGAATGACCCAGAGCACCGGGCCGCCACGGCCCATGAAACTCTGCAGCTGTTGCCAGATGTCGAGCATCATGCTGCTCGCTCCATCCCGCCGTTATTGCTCTCGGCGCGCTCGGCCAGAATGCCGGCTACCTGCTGCTCCAGCACATTGGAGAGCTCGGTGAAGCGCGATTGCAGCAGGCTGTGGGCCAGGATCAGCGGAATGGCCGCAACCAGACCCTGTACCGTGGTGACCAGCGCCATGGAGATGCCGCCCGCCATGATCTTGGGATCGCCGGTGCCAAACTGGGTGATGGCCTGGAAGGTGCCGATCATCCCGGTCACGGTACCGAGCAGACCCAGCATGGGGGCGATGGCCGCGATCACCTTGACCATGCCGATGCCGCGCTCCATGCGAGGAGTCTCCTGCAGGATCGCCTCATCAAGACGCAGCTCGAGGGTCTCCATGCTCAGCTCGGGGTGTTTGTCCGCCACCGTCAGCACCCGGCCAAGGGCGTTGTCGGCATGGTACTCACCGCTCTTGAGCTGGCGGCGCACCAGAGTCAGTTCGCGGGAGAGGCTCCACAGCCGTACCGCTGCGATCCCCAAGCCGATGGCAGCCAGCAGCACGATAATGGCGCCAACCTGACCACCTTGCTGTACCTGCTGCCAGAAGGTGGGTGCCTGTGCCAGCATCGCCAGCAGAGTGCCATGCGAAGGATCCAGCGGCAGCGCTTCCCCTTCCTGACCCTGATAAGCCGCAACGGCAGAGAGTACGCTACCGGGCAGACCCAGTACCGGGCTCAAGCCTTCGGCGGTCGGTTGCAGGAAGCCTTCGCTCCCCAGCAGGGCAAAGCTGCCAACCCGGGTCAGCGACTGCTCGCTGGCAGCCCCCTGGGCATCGAGTACCTTGCCGTTGAACCGGGCAATCCGGCCAGATTCACGGATCTCCTGCAGCAGCGTGGCGGGCAGCAGGGCGAGAGCTGCGCGATCCGGCACCTGTTTATCCTGTGCCATGGCTTTCAGCGGGGCAAGACGCTCCGGGTACTGGCCCTCGACGGCGGATTCGCTCAGCAGCTTGACCGCATCGCTGGCGCCCTGACGGGTGACCGCGAAGATCTCGTTCATATCGCCGGAGGCTTGCTCCCACTGGGCGTTAAGCTCGACCAGCTGCTTCTCGTTGCTAGCGAACTTGCCAGCCAGCTCCTTGCTCAGGCGCTGGGCCTCGGCCAGTCTGGCGCGGGCAGTGCCGAGCTCCTTGGCAACGGTCGCCAGATCTTGCTGAGCCTGCTGTTCACGAGCCTGTTCCTGCTGCTGCCACTCATCGGCGACAGCGGCGTTGGTACCGCAGGAGAGGGCAATAAGGAGGGGGAACCACTTCATGGTGACTCTCATGATTGGGCCTCCTGACTGCGGCTGACAGAGAGGGGGACATTGAGCAACTGGGGAACTTTCTTGTCGGCGGCCACATCCATCGCCTCGGCGATGGGGGAGAGCCACTGGCTATCGAGGGCTTGCCACTGCTTAGACTCGGCAGACCAGCGCCATGCCTGACTGCGATCGGCCGTCATCGCCAGCAGGGAGACCCGACCCAGCGCCAGCACATCGACCCGACGCGGAGCACCATCCAGCTCCAGCTCGGCGGAATAGCTGTCCATCCGGCTGCCGTACTCGGCTTCAATCTGATAGGCCTGCAGCAGCTGACGGAATTTCTCTGCCTCGCTAACGTCTGCGCGAGCCAGGGTCGCTTTCAACTGTTCAACCCGCGCCAGCCGATCTTCCTTGCGCAGCGGGATGTCGTTTTGCACCAGCTGTTCCAGATCTGCCTGCATCTGCAGCATCAGCGGGATCAAGCCCTGACGGGTCTCTTGCACCGCTTCCAGCTGCTTGCTCAATTTACCCAGCTCATTTTGCTGATCGGCCACCAGAGATTGCATGTAGCGGTTGTAGGCTTCGAGGTCGCGCAGTTGCAGCTGGGCATTTTGCAGCTCCAGTCGTGCGGCAACGGCGGCATCGGCGGCTTTTTCCACCCGCTGCTGAGAGGCTTTCCCGGCAGCGATGCTGTTCTTGAGGGCGGGAGCAACCAGCTCATCCCCGATGGCAGCAAAGTGGACTGACAGTGGCAGCAGGGCCACACCCCATAATTTGTTCATTGAAATACATCTTACTAATGATAACTATTATCATTATCTCAAATGCAGGGCGGACTGGCAACGAGAGGATTTTCTTGGCCTTTATGCACAAAAACAGGATAATTTTTAAGCACGCACGGAATAAGTGGCGCCAATAGCCACCGCACAAATATAAATAACGAGAAAAAATCTTTTCGATCAGTGTGATAGAGATCGAAAAAGGAGAAAGTAATGCTCAACGATGCGATCTGGGAACATATCGACAAGTTCACCAAGGCAACAAAAACCAGCGATATCCAGCAACTGCTGGAGCGCTTCAGTCATCAAATGGGCTTCGATTACTTTCGGCTGCTGATTATTTTCCCCATCAGCATGCAAAAATCCCACGTGGCACTGTTCAACAACTGTCCGACCACCTGGTTTGACGCCTATAGCGAAAACCAGTATCTGACCCAGGATCCGGTGGTCTATCTGGGGCTGAAACAGACCCAGCCGATCTTCTGGAATAAGCTCGACTGCGATTCGCCCTGGCTGCCCAGCGCCAGCCGCGACGTGATGAACCTGGCCGCCGATTTCGGGGTACGCAATGGCGTCTCCTTTCCGCTCCACACCCCGCAGGGGGAGCACGGCATCCTCTCATTCATCACCAAGGAGAAATCCAACTCCGATCTGATGTTTGAAAATGTCCCGCTGCTGTCGTTCTGCGCCAGCTACATCTTCAACTCCGCGCTGCAACTGATCAAAAGCAGACCGGATATGATGAAATACCTGACCGAACTGTCGGATCGGGAGAAGGAGTGCCTGTTCTGGGCCAGCGAGGGCAAGACCTCCTGGGAGATCGCCACCATCCTCGGTATCAGTGAGCGGACGGTCAACTTTCACCTGACCCAGGTGACCAACAAGACCGACTCGAAGAACCGCAGTCAGGCCATCGCCAAGGGGATCACCAGCGGCATCATAGTGCCCTCCCTCGACGAGGTGACCATTACCAACCTGCGGCTGTCGTAACCCTCAGTCGAAACAAAAAGAGCCGCAATTGCGGCTCTTTTTCATTTCAGAAAGTGACTTATCAGATAGCGACTTACTCAACGGTCACCGATTTGGCCAGGTTGCGCGGCTGATCCACGTCTGTGCCCTTGATCAGGGCAACGTGGTAGGAGAGCAGCTGCAGCGGCACGGTATAGACGATGGGGGCGATCACCTCTTCCACATGGTTGAGGTTCATGACCCGCATGGTCTCGTCGCTCTTGAAGCCGGTGTCGGCATCGGCGAACACGTAGAGGATACCGCCACGGGCGCGCACCTCTTCCACGTTGGACTTGAGCTTCTCCAGCAGATCGTTGTTCGGCGCCACCACTATGATGGGCATTTCGGCATCGATCAGCGCCAGCGGGCCGTGCTTCAGTTCGCCAGCGGCATAGGCTTCGGCGTGGATGTAGGAGATCTCTTTGAGCTTGAGCGCACCTTCCATGGCGATGGGGTACTGGCTGCCACGGCCGAGGAACAGGCTGTGCTGCTTGTCGGCAAACTCTTCGGCCAGGGTTTCGATATCCTTGGCCAGTGCCAGGCTCTCTTTAATACGCAGCGGCAGGGCTTGCAGCGCCTTGACCAGTTCAGCCTCGGCGGCGGCGCTCAGGTGGCCACGGCAGTGACCGACGGAGGCCACCAGCATCAGCAGGCCAGCCAGCTGGGTGGTGAATGCCTTGGTGGAGGCTACGCCGATCTCAGCACCGGCACGGGTCATAAAGGCCAGATCCGATTCACGCACCAGCGAGGAGCCAGGCACGTTGCAGATAGCCAGCGAGCTCATGTAGCCGGATTCCTTGGCCAGACGCAGGGCGGCCAGGGTATCGGCGGTCTCGCCACTCTGGGAGAGTGTCACCAGCAGGCTGTTGGGGCGCACTACCGATTTGCGATAGCGGAACTCGGAGGCGATCTCTACATCGCAGGAGACGCCAGCGATCTCTTCGAACCAGTAGCGGGCTACCATGCCGGAGTGATAGGAGGTGCCGCAGGCGACGATCTGTACGTGCTCGACCTTGTCAAAGATGGCTCGCGCGCCGTTGCCGAACGATTCGACCACCACGTGATCGCTGCCCAGACGCCCTTCCAGGGTGTTGGTGATCGCTTTGGGCTGCTCGTGGATCTCTTTGAGCATGTAGTGACGGTATTCACCCTTGTCACCGGCATCGTGGGAGAGTTCAGACTCCTGCTCTTCGCGCGCCACGGCGTTGCCGTTGGTATCGAAGATCTGCACATCGCGACGGGTCACTTCGGCCACATCACCCTCTTCCAGGAAGATGAAACGACGGGTCACCGGCAGCAGCGCCATCTGGTCGGAGGCGATAAAGTTCTCGCCGATACCGCGGCCGATCACCAGCGGTGAACCGGAGCGGGCCACCACCACGCGGCTGTCGTCGCGGCTGTCCATCACCACGGTACCGTAGGCACCGCGCAGCTGCTTCACCGCAGTCTGCATGGCGGCCAGCAGGCTGCCGGCGCTCTTCAGCTCATGATGGACCAAATGGGCAATCACCTCGGTATCGGTGTCGGAGCTGAACACATAGCCCAGCGCCTTCAACTCTTCCCGCAGCTCTTCGTGGTTCTCGATGATGCCGTTGTGCACCACCACGATATGCTCGGAAACGTGGGGGTGGGCGTTGCGCTCGGAGGGCTCGCCGTGAGTGGCCCAGCGGGTATGGGCGATGCCGGTACCGCCGTGAACGGACTGCTCGTCGAGCGCCTTGGCCAGCTCGGCCACCTTGCCCAGACGGCGAACCCGCTGCAACGGCTGGTTGGCGCTGAACACGGCCACACCGGCTGAGTCATAACCGCGGTACTCCAGACGGCGCAGGCCCTCTACCAGAATTTCAGCCACATCACGTTGGGCAACAGCCCCGACGATGCCACACATACACTTCTCCTTGAGATGCAAATCGTAAAGTCAGTTGGATGGTTCAGAGCTCGATGTCAGCAAGTGACCGGGGCGCAGATAAGCGTCACCCCCTGGGCTTGAATCTGTTCTCTGGCCTCGCTGGCCAGCCCCTCGTCGGTCACCAAGGTATGGATGCTCGACCAGGGAAGTTCGAGATTGGGGATCTTGCGGCCGATCTTTTCCGATTCGACCATCACAATGACCTCCCGCGATACCTCGGCCATGACCCGCGACAGGCCCACCAGCTCGTTGAAGGTGGTGGTGCCACGTTCCGGGTCGATACCGTCGGCACCGATAAAGAGCTGGTCGAAGTCGTAGGAGCGCAGCACCTGTTCCGCCACCTGCCCCTGGAAGGATTCGGAGTGAGGGTCCCAAGTGCCACCGGTCATTAACAGGGTAGGCTCATTTTCCAGCTCGCGCAGGGCACCGGCCACATTGAGGGAGTTGGTCATCACGATGAGGCCGCGCTTGTTGCCCAGCATGGGGATCATGGCGCTGGTGGTGCTGCCGCTGTCGATGATGACGCGGTTGTGATCACGCAGCCGCTCGGCCGCCGCACGGGCAATGGCTAACTTTCGGTTCGAAACTTGTTCAGGGTTGACCTCGACCACCATCTCGTTCGGCAAGGGGACGGCACCACCATAACGGCGCAGCAGCAGACCGCCGGTCTCCAGTACCGCCAGATCTTTACGGATGGTCACTTCGGAGGTAGAAAAGTGTTTGGCGAGGGCGTCGACACTCACTTCACCCTGCTCTTGTACCAGGGTCACTATGGTGTGACGGCGTTGTTGAGTATTACGTTTGGTCATTTTTAAGTTTCGATTCGAAATAACATCGAAATATTAGCCCCTTTTTCGGAAAAATAAAACAGCAAATAGGATCCGATTTGGTTCGATGCCAGAATGGGGTGCCAATTTGCGACGAGGATGCCATGCAAAAGAGAGTCATCTGGCTGGTGGAGGATGAGGCCAGCATCGCCGACACCCTGATTTACGCCCTGCAGACCGACGGGTTCGAGGTGGAGTGGTTCATGCTGGGCCAACAGTTGCTGACACGACTGGAACAGACGCGACCCGACTTCCTGATCCTCGATGTGGGGCTGCCCGACATCAGCGGCTTCGAACTCTGCAAGCAGGTGAGGGCGCTGACCGATATCCCCCTGATGTTCCTCACCGCCCGCAGCGAGGAGATAGACCGGCTGATCGGGCTGGAGATCGGTGCCGACGACTATGTGGCCAAACCCTTCTCGCCACGGGAAGTGTGTGCCCGGGTGCGGGTCATCCTGCGCCGCAGCCAGCCCGTCGCCCCCCAGCCCAGCGCCCTGCTGGTACTGGATGAGGAGCGGGCCCGCATTCACTTTCGCGGCCAGCCGCTGGCCCTCACCCGCTACGAATATCTGCTGCTCAAGACCCTGATGCTGGCGCCGGGGCGGGTCTACTCCCGCCAGCAGCTGATGGATCTGGTGTGGCAGGATGCGGAGGAGAGTCTGGATCGCACCGTCGATACCCACATCAAGACCATCCGCGCCAAGCTGCGCGAACATGATCCAGAAGCCAACCTGATCCTCACCCACCGCGGGCTGGGCTACAGCCTGGAGCTGGCATGAGACTCGGACTGCAACTGCTGTGCGGCCTGCTGCTGATCTTCGCGCTGGCCGCCTGGTTCGTGCTGGAGATCTTCGTCGAGGAGATAAAACCCGGGGTGCGCAGCGCCACCGAGGATACTCTGGTAGACATGACCCAGCTGCTGGCGCCGCTCGCGCTCGATGATCTGAAAGAGGGCAATATGATGAACGGGCGGTTGGCCAGCGCCTTCGCCCGCCTCAACCAGAATCCCATCAATGCGATGATCGATGGCCACCTCAAGCAGCAGGCGGAGTACCGCATCTATGTCACTGACCAGAAGGGTATGGTGATTTACGACTCCGACGGCACGGATCTGGGCAAGGATTATTCCCGCTGGAACGATGTCTACCGCACCCTGCGCGGCCAATATGGCGCCCGCAGCACCCGCACCGATCCCGACGATGCCGCCAGCTCGACCATGTATGTGGCGGCGCCGCTGCGGGAAGGGGCCGAGATCATCGGCTCCCTCACCGTCGCCAAACCCAATCGCACCCTGATGCCAGCCATCGAACGGGGGGAACAGGAGCTGCTGCGGGCCGGCGGCCAGATGCTGCTCATCTCGCTGCTGATCGGCAGCCTGCTGGTGTGGTGGCTCAACCGCGCCATCGGCAAGCTGGTGCACTATGCCGACTCGGTCAGCAAGGGGGAGGCGGCACCGCTGCCACGGCTGCACACCGTCGAGCTGGATCGGCTCGGCCGCTCGCTGGAGACCATGCGCCACCAGCTCGATGGCAAAAGCTACATCGAAGCCTATGTGCACAGCCTGACCCACGAGCTGAAGAGCCCGCTGGCCGCCATTCGCGGGGCAGGGGAGATTTTGGCCGAAACGCCGCCCCCCGAAGTTGCCAAACGGTTTATCGGCAACATCAATCAGGAAACCGCGCGCATGCAGCAGCTGATCGAGCGAATGCTGCAACTGGCGCGGCTGGAGTCGGGGCAGGGGCTGGATCGCCAGTCGGTGGAACCGGCAAAACTGGGCAAGCGCACCCTCGACGCCCGCCAGATCATTGCCCAGCGCCGTCAGGTCGAGTTGGTGGCCGAGCTGGCCAGCGCGCCGAAACAGAAGTGGGATCCGCTGCTGGTGGAGCAGGCCATCGGCAACCTGCTGGACAACGCCATCGACTTCTCTCCCGCCAACGGGCAGGTCACCCTAAGCGGCAGCCAGCAGGAGGAGGGCTACTGTTTTCGGGTCACCGACAGCGGCCCCGGCATTCCCGACTACGCCCTGCCGCGCATCTTCGAGCGCTTCTACTCCCTGCCACGACCGGACAAGGGGAAGAGCAGCGGTCTGGGGCTCAGCTTCGCCCATGAAGTAGCCCACCAGCATGGCGGCCGTCTGACCCTGAGCAACCGACCGGAAGGGGGCGCGCTGGCGGAACTCTGGCTGCCGTTCGCCTAGTCCCCCGCAACTTCACATTCCCCACACAAAGCGGCATTAGACTGCCGCTTTCTCTCATCCATTTGCTCAAGGAAATGCTATGTCCCGCCTGCTTCTCTCCAGCCTGCTGGCTGCCGGTCTGCTCGCAGCCCTGCCTGCCTCCGCCGCCAGCGGCTGCTTTCTCTATGCTGACGGCAACGGCCAGACCCTCTCCAGCGAAGGGGACTGCTCCAGCCAGCTGCCACCCGCGTCCACCTTCAAGATCCCGCTCGCGCTGATGGGTTACGACAGCGGCTATCTGGTGGATGAAGAGCATCCGGCACTGCCTTACAAACCGAGCTATGACGGCTGGCTGCCCGCCTGGCGTGAAACCACCACCCCGCGCCGCTGGGAAACCTACTCGGTGGTCTGGTTCTCCCAGCAGCTCACCGAATGGCTGGGGATGGAGCGCTTCCAGCAATACGTCGACCGCTTCGACTACGGCAACCGGGATCTCTCCGGCAATCCGGGCAAACATGACGGCCTGACCCAGGCCTGGCTCAGCTCCAGCCTCGCCATCAGTCCGGAGGAGCAGGCTCGCTTCCTCGGCAAGATGCTGAGCGGCAAGCTGCCGGTCTCGGCGCAGACCCTGCAGTACACCGCCAATATCCTCAAGGTGAGCGAGATCGACGGCTGGCAGATCCACGGCAAAACCGGCATGGGCTACCCGAAAAAGCTGGATGGCAGCCTCAACCGCGATCAGCAGATCGGCTGGTTCGTCGGCTGGGCCAGCAAACCGGGCAAACAGCTGATCTTCGTCCATACCGTGGTGCAAAAGCCCGGCAAGCAGTTCGCCTCCCTCAAGGCGAAAGAAGAGGTGCTGGCCGCCCTGCCTGCACAACTTAAAAAGCTGTGAGCTCGCTTCCCGCCAGATAAACCCCGATAACCACGGTCAGCCCACCAGCGACGGGCTGACCGCCATTCGTAAACGAGACAAACATGAAATTATTTCTATTGCTGCTCTGGCTTCCGGCCAGCATGGCGCTGGCTGCCTGTGATCTCTCCAACCGCCTGACACGGCAGGGAGAAGTCATCCATGATCGGCTAAACCACCTCGAATGGCAGGCGTGCAGCCTGGGCAGCGAGTGGCAGAAAGGGAAAGGCTGCGTGGGCACACCGGCCCTGCTGACGCTGCTTGAAGCCAAAGATGAAGCGGCCCGCCTTGGCGAGGGGTGGCGACTCCCCACCATCGAGGAGCTCTTCACCCTGCTCGACGAAAATTGCCGGACGCCGATGACAGACCCGCGCTTCTTCTCCGATATCCATGACAACGGGGAAAATTCAGCCCCCTACTGGACCTCCAGCTCCATCGAGGAGATGCCGGAACTGATCTATTACATCGATTTTATGCACGGGCTCATCGACGGCCACACCGATCGTTTCGCGCAAGCCGCCCGGTTGGTGCGCTCCCGCCCCTGAACAATCCCGCGGCGCCTGATGGCGCCGTTTTTCAACAGTTCACCGCCACTTCACACAAGCCCATCACCACTTCACGCCGGACTGACAGACTCACTCCATCCAACAAGGAGACGTGTCATGGTCAAACAGATATTCACCCACAAGATATTTCTGCTGCTGTTGCTCAGCCTGCTGTTGATGGTGCCGGTGCAATCCATCATGGAGCTGAACCGGGAGCGTCAGGCTTACCGCAGTCAGGCCATCAAACAGATAATGGCCAGTACGAGTGGACCGCAGCGCCTAATAGGCCCCATCCTGGTGCAGCCCTATACCCGCTCGGTAACGGTCGAGCAGGAGGGCAAGCGCTTCATCCGTCAGGAGCAGATCTACCGCTACCTGCTGCCGGAGCAGCTGGATATCAGGGCCGACATGGAGGTCACCCCGCGCAAGCTGGGCATCTATCAGGCGCAGGTCTACCAGACCCGCCTCACCCTATCCGGCCGCCTTCCCACCCGGCAGAGTTTGCTGAATGACGCGACTTCACCGCTCGGTGAAACGGCCGAGCTGGTGGCGGGCAAACCCTACCTGAGCCTGGTGCTCTCCGATGCCCGCGGTATCAACAGCGTCCCCGAACTGCAACTCGGCACACAGCGGATTCCGTTTGCCCCCGGCGCCCGCCTCGGTGATGCGCTCGCGGGTATCCATGCCCCGATCGACAGCCTGCCGCAGCAGGATGGTACCTTCCATCTGGAGCTCAATCTACAGGGGATGAACGCCCTCGACATAGTCCCGCTGGGCAAGGAGAGCACCCTGCAGCTGGCGAGCAACTGGCCCCACCCCAACTTTATCGGTGACTTTCTGCCGGGCAGTCGCACCCTGAGCCCACAAGGGTTTGAGGCCAACTGGCAAACCAGCTGGTTCGCCACCGATATGGAGAGCCGCTTCAATCGGGCGATGAACGGCGGGGAGGGTGTGTTGCCTACCTTCAGCGTCAGTCTGGTGCAACCGGTGGATCACTATCAGCTCAACGAGCGGGCGGCCAAATATGCCCTGCTCTTCATCGGCCTCACCTTTATCAGCTTCTTCATGTTCGAACTGCTCAAGGGGCTGCGGGTTCACCCGATCCAGTACGCGCTGGTGGGCATGGGGCTGGCCATCTTCTATCTGGTGCTACTGGCCCTGACCGAACACCTCGGCTTTGGCTGGGCCTATCTGGTGGCCGCGCTGGCCAGCGTGCTGCTCAACGGTTTCTACCTCAGTCATGTACTGGGTGGCCCGAAGCAGGGGATCGGCTTCGCGGCGCTGCTCGGGCTGGTCTATGCCATCCTCTACAGCCTGCTGCAGGCCGAAGAGATCGCTCTGCTGCTCGGCGCCCTGCTGCTGTTCGCCACCCTGGCGCTGATCATGCTGCTGACCCGCAAGCTCGACTGGTATCAGGTGATGGGGCAACAGAGTGTCGAGTCCCGCCCAGCCGGACATGACAATGACGACTGAGGGCACAACCTCCGTCAATCTCTGACCGAGGCAACAAAGGCTTCATTCGGTTCTTCTCGAAAACAGCGGAATCGGCTGGGCCTTTGTCCGCCAATTTCCTAGCATGCAACCATGTTCCACAGGCGGACGATCACATGAAAATGCATCCGGGCAGGATCCTGCTCTATTCCGGCTTGCTATGGGCTCAGGGAGCTCTGGCCGATACCCTCACCATTCATCCCGAACCGGTCGACGACCTCTTGCACAATCCCGGCGTCGGTATCGAAGAGTTTCACAACAGCTGGGGTCATCCCCTCTCTCTGGCTGAACATCCGGTCAGCACGGTCGACTACTTCCGCTTCTACTGGAGCGAGCTAGAACCACGGGAGGGCGAATACAACTTTGCTCTGATCGACAGGGCCATCGATCAGGCGCAACACGCCACCCCGAAACAGTCGATCGCCCTCAGGGTCATGACCCTTGATGAGCCCTTCTCTGGCAGCAAGATCCCGGAGTGGCTCATCAACAAGGGGATTAGGGGAGAGTGGGTGAACAACCACCAGACCTTTGTGCCCGACTACAGCGACCCGCAGTTCCTCGCCCGTGCCACCCGGCTGTTCCAGGCGCTGGGCGCCCATTACGATGGCAACCCGGCGCTGAGTCATGTCGACATCGGCATGATAGGTTCATGGGGGGAGTGGCACATGAGCAACTTCCCCGGCCCGACGCTGGAACAGCGCTACAGCAGCGAGCAGCTCAAACCCTATGTTGACCTGCAGATGGCCGCTTTTCCGCGAACCCCCAAGCTGATGCTCATCAACAACCTGCCCATGTTTGAGTATGCCGTGGGCAAGGGAGCCGGCTGGCGGGCAGACTGCCTCGGCGACTGGCACCACTTCTCCCAAAATTGGAGCCACATGCGCAATGCCTACCCGGAACGACTGGCGAGCGCCCGCACCGATGTGGCGAACTTCGATTCCAGCTGGCAGCGGGCGCCGGTCAGTTTCGAGGTGTGCGGCAAGCTAAGCGAGTGGCCAGGCCAGCAGCAGTACACCATGGAGGAGGTCAAGGCCACCTTTGACTGGGCGCTGGCCCAACACGCCTCCACCATCAATCTCAAGTCGGATCCGGTTCCGCCCCAATATCGACCCATCGTCGACAATGCCCTGCGCAAGATGGGCTATCGCATCGTGCTGGACCAGCTGACCCTCAAGGGAACCATGAAGCCGGGGGCTACCCTTGCCCTCAACGGTGACTGGCACAACGACGGGGTAGCGCCGGCCTATCGCAACTGGCCTCTCACCTACCGGCTGATCAACGAGGAAGGGCAGGTCGGCGCCATGCTGGTGACCCGCAACGACATGACCCGCTGGATCCCGGGCAGCAAGACTACCACTCGCGACAGCCTGACCCTGCCGGGCCGGATGGCACGCGGTCACTACTATCTTGAGCTGGCCTTCATCGGTCAGGACAAGCAGCCCGCTTTGCAGCTCGGTATTGCCGGTCTGGAAGAGAGTGGCTGGTATCGTCTGGCCGAGATAGACATCCAGTAACGCAAGAGGGCTCCCGCAGGAGCCCTCTTTCATCACATCAGCACGCTCTTTTTGAACAGGTCCCACACCCCGAACGAGAAGTGCTTGAAAATGTCGATGCCAAGGGCCGACTTCACCAGATAGAGCAGCAGCACCATGCCGCAGATCCCCAGCAGCAACAGCAGGGTGGTCAGCAGCACCTTGAGGTGAAAGCGAAAGCCGCTCTCCCGCCCGCGGTGACGGCGATCCCGTCCCATCAGCACCACCAGATAGCAACGCCAGCGACCGATGCCGAAGGCGCTGTTGACGTTGATGGCGTGTGACTTGCCATCACTCATCAGCCGCAGCGCCTGCTCGATACCGTTGCGCTGAGTTTCACTCAGGCTCTCGGCCACCTCGGGGGAGAGAGCACGGTAGAAGCGGTCGATCGCCCCCTGCGGTTTCTGCGGTAATTGACTCATTGGTTTTCTCCTGCGGGTATGCCCAGAGCCTTGCGGTAGACCGCCATGGTCTGGCCAGCGATCCGCTGCCAGTCATACCGCTGCAGATAGTCGCTGTAATCGACCTTGCCGCGAGTCAACTGGGTGTTGAGTCGCTCAGCCAGCGCACTCACATCGCCGACCGGAAAATAACACTCCTGTTGCAGCGCCACCGCCAGATTGGCGGGAATGTCGCTCACCACCACCGGCAGGGAGAAGGAGAGCGCCTCCAGCAGGGCGATCGGCAGCCCCTCGTGATAAGAGGGCATGGCAAACAGGGCAGCCTGTGAAAAGACGCTGATCAGCGCCTCGCCATTGAGGAAACCGGTACGGATCACCCCTGGTGTTTCATCCGCTATCCGCTGCAAGTGCTCGCTGTAGGGGGTTGGGTGATCCGTATCCCCCACCAGTACCAGCGACATCTCGGTATCGAGCTGGCGGTAGGCGGCGATGAGATCGTGCAGCCCCTTCTCTTCGACGAAGCGGCCCACCGCCACCAGATAGCTGCCAGCGGTCAGTCCGAAACGGGCCAGCGTCAGTTCCCTCTTGTCCACTGCAGGCAGCTCGACCCGTTTCACCCCGTTGTAGATGAGGTGGGCATCCTGGCGATCGTACTGTCGGCGGATGGCCTCGTTGATCACTTCGGAGATGACGATCACCTCACTGGCATAACGTACTGCCCAGCGCTCGCCAAGACGCAACACCCACTTGGCCAGCGCCCCCCACTTCTGGCGGTCATAGTCGGGACCGTGATGGGTAAAGACCACCCGCTTGCCAAGCAACCTCAGCAGCGGCACCACCAGCCCCGGGCCGATGGCATGGACATGCACCAGATCGCAGGCATGGCTGCGGCAGTAAAAAACCGCGAGCAGAGAGTGGAGGATTGCCTCCAGCGACTTCTTTTTGGGGGCGGGCAACGCCTTAAGAGCCACCCCTTCAAACTCGCCGCTTCGGTAATTCACATAGGGGGCGCGAGCCAGCACGGTCGCCGCCACTTCGAACTGGCGGTGCAACTCTGGATAGAGGGACTGACAATGGGTTTCGACACCGCCCAGTACATGGGGGATCCCTCGGGTACCGAGCACGGTCACACTAATCTGCTTCATGATCTTCTCGAATGATTCTGGCGGGATTGCCCGCAACAACGGCACGAGCCGGGACGGAACGAGTGACGACGGTGCCGGCACCGACACAGGCATGATCACCAATGGCGATGGCCCCGATAACGATGGCGCCGGTGCCGAACTCGACCCCGTCCCCCACGCTGGGCGAGAGAAGCTGACCGCTCTGACGATCTGGCTTGTTGCCCAGGGTGCAGTTGTGGCGCAGGATGCAGTCACGCCCCATCTGCACGCCGTCACCGATGACGATATTCTGCGGGTGATAGAGGCGCAGGCCCCAACCCAGCCGGGCTCTTGGCGAGATATCGAGGCCGCACAGCAGCTTGAATCCCTTGAGCAGCAACAAGCCGGGCAGCCTCATAAAGCGGCCTCCCTGTGCCATCCGGTAACTGAACAGGAACAGGCGCGCCGTCTTGCTCGGATTGAGCGCCAGTTCGGTTTTCAACTCGTGCCAGAAACTCATCTCTGTTTCTCCTCCAGCAACGACTGGTAAAGCGCCAGCAGGGCTTGCTGGTGGCTGGCGAGGGAGTAGCTGTCGATCAGCCGCTGACGAGCCGAACGCCCCATGGCCGCCGTCTGCTCCGGCTCGGCCACCAGCCTGTCCATGCAGCGGGCCAACTCGTCGGCATTGCCCGCCTCGAACAGCAAGCCATCGAGACCGTCGCGGATCTGCTCCGGAATCCCGCCAATTCGAGCCCCGATCACCGGTTTGCCATAGGCCATCGCCTCCAGTACCGACATGGAGCAGTTCTCGTACCACTCGGACGGCACCACCACTGCCTTGGCGTGACGCAGCAGATCGAGCAACGCTTCCCCCTGCTTGAACCCCAGCAGTTCGGCATTGGGATAATGCTGCCCGAGGTGCGCCTGCAGCGGGCCACCGCCCACAATTTTGAGACCCGCCGGCAGCGTCATGCGCTGATGGGCACGGGCAAGCGTCTCGACCCCTTTCTCGGCCATCAGGCGCCCGAGGAACAGAAAGTACCCACGATCCTCTCCGCTTTCGCGGCTCGACTCGACATCGATACCATTGAGGATCACCTCGATGCGGGAAGCAGGCAGCCGGGTGCGAAGCATCCCGGCCATGAAGGCGCTCGGCGCCACCAATGCATCGACCTGCTCATAGTTGCGGCGCCACTGCTGCCAGGCCGCCTCGGCAGAGAGCAGCAGGCTCTTGCCCCACGACCCCTCCTGCCACTGATGGCGAAACAGCTTGAGCCAGGAACCCTCGATCCGGGTCAGATCGAACGGCTCGCCATCGACCAACATGCTGTAGTTGGGACAGGCCACCTTGTAGTCGTGGGCTGTCAGCACCGTCTTGCAGCCCAGGGATTTGGCCACCCGGATGATCGCCGGGGTGAGCTGGTGGTAGATGTTGTGAAAGTGAACGATATCGGGCCGCTCGGCACGGATAAGCTCCGCCAGCCGATCACAGGCCTCCTGATTGTGGATAAAGCGAACGGCGATCTTCAGCCGATCGAAGAGCCCGTGCCGCTGGTGATAATCGACGTTGGCCGGAAAGTAGCTGCTCTGGGGCGAGGGGAGGTTATCCGGATGCTGCATGGCAAAGTCGAGCACCTGATAACCCGCCTGACGCACCATCTCCCGCTCCTGAAAGAGGACGGTCTCGGCACCTCCCTTCATGAAAAAGAACTTGTTGGCAAAGAGCACCTTCACGGCAATGACTCCTGGATCAGACGATGGGCGGGCGCCTCGCGCGGAGAGCGCTGGGGCAACAGCAGGCCGCGCACCAGCCCGGCTGCATAGATGGAGAGGTTCATGACACTGCGCAGGGCATCTTGCAGGGAGCGGTTCTTCAACCACTTGAGAGCGATGAAGCCACCCAGCGGTGTCAGCGCCAGCAACGGCAACCAGAACGGCAGCCCGGCTGCGAAAAGCAGCACGCAGAACAGGAGTGTCAGCAGGTAGAGCCCGAACAGCAGCTCGGAGCGGATCACCGACAGCACCTCGCGAAAATAGGGCTGCCCCCACGCCGAGCGCACCAGCTCGCCGCTGGCAAACAGATACCCCATGCGCCAGCGGTAACGGATCAGGGCAAGGGAGTCCATGGTGTGGGAGGTGTGAAAGAAGAAGGGAACATCGAGCCGCTCCAGCCGATAGCCCGCCTGACGCAACCGGATACCCAGCTCCGCCTCTTCGTAACCATGCAGGTTGCGATTGGTGAGATAGCCGATCTGCTCGATGGCGCTGCGTCGAAACAGACCGCCACCACACAGCCAGCGCGACTCGCCCAGCGGATAGATCTGGTTGATGCGCTGCTTGCGCGACTTGAACTCATAGCTGTGGGCATCATCCATCTCGGCCCGCCCGGCCACGCCCCCGCATTCGGGGTGGGAGTGCATGTGCGCAATGGCGGCTGGCACAAACTCCGGCTCCAGCTTCATGTCGCCATCGAGCAACAGCAGGAATTCCCCTTCGCTGAAGAGGTAGCCAAGCTGTGGCCCCACACCACAACAGCGATCGGCCGGATTGGTCAGGCTCACCACAGTCACTCCCAGCTGGCAGGCGATCGCCTGGGTACGGTCGGTCGAGAGACTGTCCGCCACGATAATCTGGTGGGAGTAGTCGGCCAGAGCGCTTCTGATGCTGGCTATGGTGTCGGCAATCCCTGCCTCCTCGTTGTAGGTCTTGATGATGACGGAGATAAGGGGGGATGGAGTCATGACACCTCACAGGAACGGGTGGCCTGCCGAACCGAAGAACGGATCACCAGGGCGGCACCCAGCACGAAATAGAAGAGAAACTGCTGCACCGGGATCAGCATCAGCAGCTGGCTGTAAGGCAAGCTCAGCAGGCAGGCGATCCCGAACGCGATGAAAGCGGGTTGGTAGCTGAGCAGACGCACATCTGCCGTGCTTAGCAGTTGGCGATCCAGCAATGGACAGGGGCGGCAGCACCAGAGCAGCAGAACGATCAGCGCGATGAAGATCAGGGTGCCCATCAGCCCCACCTCCCACAGCAACACGCTGAGGGAAGTGGAGTCGAGCAGCACGTTGAACAGGGGGTTGAGAAAACCGGGCAGGGTGCTGCCATGGTTGGTGGTGTTGAGGCCATAACCAAACAGCAGATTGCTGAGACCGTGGTGATCACCGTTGTTGGCCCAGAAAAAGAGCGTCGTCACCCGCCCCAGCTCGCCGGTTTCCGGGTTGATGTGGTTGGGATCGAAGATATAGCCGAGGGAGTCGATAAACAGCTCAATGGCCCCCTGTTGTCCGGCCCCCTCGAATGCGGATGAGTAGGAGGCAGCCAGCACCAGAACGGCCGCTGCCACCAACGCCGTCATCGCCAGCGCAATCAGCAGCAGACGCTTGAGGTCATAGCTTTTCATCCCCCTGACATAGCTTGGCGAGAGCCAGACCCAGGCCAGCAGCAAGGGGGACAGCAGGATAACGAACTTCACCTCGGCCAGCACGCAGATGGCAAAGGCGGCAAGAATGTGAAAAGCAACCGAACGACGCGAAATGAGGCCATGGCGAAACTCGGATAGCTTGATCAGCATCACCAGCAGACAGAAGAAGCCGAGAGCACCGGTATTGCCGCCCCCCATGGGATCCCCCCCGAAGGTGCCGACCACCGAGTCCCACTTTTCAAACTCGCCACGCAGTGCCACTCGTTTCGGCACCACCACCAGCACCTGAAACAGCACCACCGGGATCTGCAGGTAGAAGACCCACTCCACCAGCTTCATGATGCGGTAAATCTGTGACTCGCGGCAGAAGCCCAGTAACAGGCAGGGGAGCAGCAGAGAGAGCGCCAGCTCGTTCTTGAAACCGATGATAGTCACCATGCCCCCCTGCTGAAGCAGGGTGCCCAGCAGCGCCAGCACCAGCAAGCCACTGTAGAGCAGCAGCAGCACCTTCTCCTGATAGTCGAGCCGCAACGGGCTGTAACGCGTCTGCAACGGCAGCAACATCAAGGTGGCAATCGCCAGCAGGAAGGGCAGCCAGAGGAAGGCTGTAATACCGGTGACGTACTGGGCCAGGCCGCAGATCACCAGCGACAACAGCAGATTGGCCTGCATGATAAAGGCACTGTTCACTGTGCCAGCTCCATCCGCCCCTGCAACTCTGCAGCCCGGCGGTTGACCCGCAAAAAGACGAAGCCGTAGCGCACCGCAGTCAGCAAAGAAAAGGCCAGCACACAAAGCTCGTACTCCTGTTGCAGCCAGGGCAACAGCACGAAGGCGATCACCACGACCAGCAGCTGCTCAAGCTGGATCCGCAAAAAGTAGCGGGGCGAGCCGAACACCAGCTCGATTACGGTCAGCGGGCAGATGGCTACCGCAGTAAACACATAAGGCAACATGTAGCGGGAAGTATCGATGGAGGCGATCCACTCCGCATTGAAGAACCACTTCATTACCAGCGGATAGCAGATGAGGATCCCGAGGGTGGCTGCACTACCCATCGCCAGCAGCAGCAGCTTCACCTTGCGAAACTCCTCTCCGTTGAAACGGCGCTGGCGAAAATCCTCCGACCATCGCGAGAAGATGGAGTGGCGGATAGCGTTGCCGACAATCACCACGGGCGCCAGACAGAAGCGGTTGACCACGGCAAAGTAGCCCGCCACCAGAGGGGAAAACCAGAAGTTGATCAGCACGGTTGGCAGATTGGCCGTCACCATCGCCAGCACTTCGGCACTGCCGACACCAGCCAGATGCGCTTTATGGCGGGAGAAGAAGTGCAGCAGGCGGTGCGGGGAAGCCTCCCTCAGCATGGAACTGTGCCAGGCAAAGGCAGACCACAACCAGCCTCCGATCACCAGCAGCAACAGACAGGCCCATAACTGATAAAAGTGGACCATGTCAGGGGCAAGCAGCAGGCAGAGCAGCACCACGGCAGAGGCCGAGATACGCTGCAGACCGAGCCGCTGGTAGTGACCGGCCCGCAGAGCCAGATTCTCGGCGATGAGGATCAGCCCGTGGGTCACGGTCAGCAGGTAGAGCGGCCAGAGCGGCAGCGAGAAAAAGCAGACCACCACCAGCACATAGGGAATGGGGAGCAGCCAGACCTGCAACAGGGAAAAGATCAGGTTGCCGGGCAGCTCGGCCTCCTCCAGCTTGGGCAACAGCAGTTGCGAGGCAAAGGTGGCAAGTTGGGCACCGATCAGCACCAGACTGTAGCTGAGGGCATAGAGCCCGACCGCAGCCATGTCGAACTTGTGCGACAGTGACCAGACCGAGAACGCCCCGATCAGCTGGGACAGCACGGAAGCACCACCTATGGTGGTGATGCTGCGCAGCAGTTTCATAGCGCGCCCCGGATGGGAGCACCACATAATCTCAGGTTCTCAGCCCCTTCCAGATCCCGTTCGGCGACCTGGGTCAGCACAGTCCCCAGAACCGCCACTCTGGCATCCCGCAGCTGTGCCATCACGCTCAGCACCCGGCTGGCCGGCAGTTGCCCGGACTGAACCACATGAATGGCACCATCCAGCGGTTGCCCCAGCAGTAAAGCATCCTTGCCGACCTCCAGCGCAGGAGTGTCCACTATGATGCGATCAAACTGCCCGGCCAGAGCTGCCAGAAGCTCACTCCAGCGCGGGGAACCAAGCAGTGCCAGCGGGGAAGAGACCGGCTGACCAGCAGGCAGCAGGGTCAATCCCTCTTTTGGCACCAGACAGGCAGCCAAGTCGGCTTCGCCTGAGAGCAGCTCGGCCAACCCCGGTCTGGCTTCCAGCCCCAGTAACTGGCGACCGAGGGAGCCCCGGCGCAGATCCCCATCCACCAGCAGCACCCGCTCATGGCGGGCAAAGCTGGCGGCGCAAAGTGCCGCCAGCGTCGACTTGCCCTCACCAGCACGGGTCGAGGTGATCATGATGCGCTGCAGCTGACCCGGCTCCAGCCGCATAATGGCGTAGAGGTCATCGGCACTGGCACCTACTCTGGGATTGACCGCCCCCACCCGCAGCAGGGCACTCTGATCCTGCAAGGCTGGCAGCCGCGGGATTTCGCCAAGCACCCGCCCACCGAGCTGGGAGACCAGCTGGCTCAGACGATCCAGAGTATTGCGCAGTGATCCGGCAGTGATGACGGCCAGCACGGCAACCATGCCCGCCATGATCACCACCATTAGCAGAAACAGCATCTTGTTTGGCTTGGCTGGCAACAAGGGCACCGATGCCGCATCGTAGAGGATGGCATTTGACTCGTGCAGCTGAGCGTTCAGGCGGGTCTCTTCCTGACGGCGGAACAGCTCGTTATAGAGCTGACGGGTCTTGTCGATATTGTTCTTCAGATTGTTGTGCTCATCCTTCTTGACCGCCAGCGAGGAGAACTCCCGCTTCTTCTCATCAAGCTGGGCAAGGTACTCCTGCTCCTTGCGCTGGCTGCTCAGGTAACGATCCTCGATACCGTCGGCAATCTCCCGCATCAGCTGGTTTGACTGGGTATTGAGTGCCTTGATGCGTGCTTCGGCCTGCAGAATACGGTCATGCTTGGGGCCATAACGCTTGGCCAGCTCGGAGAGCTCCTGCTGTGCCTTGATGAGAGCGATGCGCAGATCCTGCATCTGGGGGTGGTTGGAGACCTCGGGCAGGGAGGCCAGCGCCGCCGGATTGCGGCCGTACTCCTGAATGGACTGGAATTCGGCCTGCGCCGCCAGCCGCCGCTCGCGGGCATCCGCGTACTTGTTGGTGATGATGCCGAGCTCTTCGGTTTGCAAACCATCTACGCCGCGAAACGTCAGCAGATCATTGCGGGCAAGAAAATCGCCGAGCTGCTTCTCCTGCTTCTCCAGACTGGCCTTTATCTCGACCAACCGGCTCTGGTTCCAGTGCGATGCCGTGGTGTTGGCATCGACCCGCTCCTCCACATTGAGATCGATGTAGGTCTGGGCCACCTCATTGGCGACGCTGGCGGCCAGCTCGGGAGAGCGGGATTCGAACCCGATGCTGACCAGCTGGGTATCGCGCACCGGCGAAATAGAAAGATGTTTAGCCAGATACTCCATTGCGTGCTGGTTGCGTGAGGAGGCATCCTCCTGATGTCCGGCACTCCAGAATCCCTTGATGCGGCTAAACCAGCTGTCCGGATTGGGCTGCCCGTTGAATTCCGGCAACTCGGCCAAGCCCAGATGAGTGACCACCTTCTCTGCCACCCGGCGTGACTTGAGCAGCTCGAACTGGGTGTTGTAGTACTCGCGGCGGCTGGTATCGACCCGATAGACGGGCTCGATAGGTGAAGCGCTGTTGGCATCAGCCTTCAGCAGCAGGGTCGCACTGGACTGGTAGTAGGGTGGCATGCTGAGGATAAAGGGGGCTGCCACAAGGGTCACCACGGCGGCAAACAGCACCACCTTCCACCAGTTTGCCTTGAGCACCCGCCAGGGGCCGCTGAAATCGAGGCGGCTCTCTAGCGCACGGCCATTTTCAACCAACAATGAAGTCATGAAGAGCGTCCTGGATCAGAAGAAACTTTGTTCGATGGTGATGATGTCGCCGGGATTGAGTTGCCGTTGCAGGCTCACCTCTTCCAGCAACTGATCGCTGCCATTGAGGCGCAGGCTGATATCCCGTCTAGCGGCGCGATCGGTGAAACCACCCGCCAGCGCGACGGCCTTCTCCACCGTCAGGCCGGGCTGGTATTCGTAGCCACCCGGGTGAGCCACCTCGCCAGCTACAAACACCTGACGAAAAGTGGTCACGTTGACCGTCACCATGGGGTCGAGCAGCACGCCGTGCTTGAGCCCTCTGGTCAGCAGCTCGGCCACCTCAGTGGTGGTGTGGCCCATCAGCAGCACCTGACCCAGATAGGGGTAATTGACCTGGCCACTGGTATCAACCTTGAACTTCATCGACAGATCCGGCTCGCCATACACCCGGATTTCAACCTCGTCACCCGGCGCAAGCCGGTAGGCGGAATCGTTGCCTTGCGAACCCTGACCAGCCCAGACCGACAGGCTGAACAACCAGCCAAGCAGAAGCACCATCACGCTTTTGTTCATGTTAAATGGCTACCTTGAGTGAAAGAGAAAGCTGTTGTTTGTCGTAACCGAGGGCACGGCCATAGCACTTGCCGCCGATGTCGATGGGCTGTCCGGCAAAGCTGGAACCGGAGTCGGCCTGCTGGTAGTGGAGCCCCAGATTGACGGAGGGACGAATGTCGTAGCTGATGCCCATGCCCCAGCGATGGATATCGTCCTGACGGTGGCGGTTGTCGTTACCACAGACCACCGACTGGTGATAATCATCCCGGATATCGTGATAGGAGAGCGTGGTCGCCACTCCGGGTGACCAGTGGTGCTGCCACTCGGCGCCATATAGCTGGCTGCTGACATAGCCGCCGTCACCACCCGGATCACGAATGGTCCGGCTGGAGATCAGCGCAAGCTTGCTGTAATCGAGCGGTTGCCACTCCAGGCGCAGATCCCAGTTCAGCCCTTTGAAACTCTCCGCCTGAGGATCATTGACGAAACGCTTGTAGATCCCGCCGATATTGGCATCGATCCGGGTCTTGCCAGTCAGCTGGCTCATCACCCCGGTGATAAGAAAAAACTCGTCGGAATCCTTGTGCGGATTGGCCGGGTAGCGTCGCAGATTGGTCTGCAGGGTGTAACGAAAACGGCTGACATGACTCACCTGATCGAACAGCTCGACAATGGCGGTGTTCTCCTGCCACTCCTGCTCGGCCATATAGCGTTCAAAGTCATGCTGGTAGAGGTGCTTGTCGAGATAGCCCAGATCCTTGTGGGAGAGCGCCAGCTCCAGCTTGCCTCTGGCATCGGGAGCGCCGTAACTGTAACGGCCACCCACTTCGCTGCGTTTGAACCGCAGCGGCTCATTTATCTGAAACCTGCCAAATGTGCCATCACCACAGAGCGCACGACCTTCCTTCTCATCAGCGTCGCTGGGACAGGGAGAAGTATCTCCCCGCAACATAAAGCCTTCGGTCAGCCCCTCGCCACGCGCCTCATGGCCCAGCCGATACTGGTACATCAGCTTGAAGGCGTTGCGCAGGGAGAAACGCCAGCTGCCGTCAAACTGGAACTGGTGATCGGCATAGTCATCGGCATGACTGCTGTCATAGCGACGATAGTCACCCAGATAGCTGAACTGATAGCGATCCAGACCGCGTTCGCCCACCATGCGAAATTCCGGGGTGATCCCGATGAAATCTGAGCCTATCGCCTGACTACTGTCGCGCAGCCACAATAGGTTGCTGTCGTGACCATAACGATTCTCCACATCGGTCTGGATCTCCAGACCAAGCGGCCCCTGATGGGATACGGGAGAAACCTCGGCACGGACTGAAAGAGAGGGGGAGAGCAGCACTCCGGCGCAAATGAGGCTAGTAAGCGGATGCACCGACAAACCCCTTGAATACTGTCAGGAAAATGATTTTTAAATCCAGTCCGAGCGACCAGTACTGGATGTACTTGAGATCGAACTTGACCCGCATCTCCATCTTGTCGAGGGTGTCGGTTTCACCACGAAATCCATTTATCTGGGCCAGCCCGGTAATCCCCGGTTTCACCTTGTGGCGCAGCATGTAACGCTCCACCAGTGAGCGGTACTGCTCGTTGTGCGCCACGGCATGGGGGCGCGGCCCAACGATCGACATGGAACCCTGAATCACATTGAAAAACTGCGGCAGCTCATCCAGCGAGGTACGACGCAAAAACGCACCGAATGGCGTCACTCTGGGATCGCCTCTGGTTGCCTGAGTCACCACGGAATCATTCTCCATGACGCGCATGGAGCGGAATTTCCAGACCTGGATCCGTTTCCCCCCCAGGCCGTAGCGATCCTGCTTGAAGAGCACAGGTCCGGGTGAAGAGAGACGCACCCCGAGTGCCACCAGTGCCATGACCGGAGAGATGAGCAGCAGGATGAGTGAACCCAGCACCAGATCTTCAATCCGTTTGAGCAGGGCGGCGCCCCCTTCAAACGGGGAATCGAAAAAGCTGAAGGTATAGATATCGCCCACCCGATCGATGTGGGATACGGTCAGACCGTACTCGTAGAAATCGGGTACCAGATAGGTATCGACCGTGGTATCGGAGAGTTCGTAGAGGTAGTGATTTATGCGCTCCCGGGCAGTCAGGGGCAGCGCCAGATAGACTTCGTCGACCAGCCCTTTGCGGGCCAGCTCGAGCAGTTCGTCGACATCACCCAACAGAGGACTGCGAGTCGGGTAACCGAAGCGCTCTTCGCTGCGGGCATCGAAAAATCCGAGCATCTGGATAGCGTGACGCGGACTCTCCCACAGGGATTTCTCCAGCGCCAGTCCAGCCGGAGTCACGCCAATGATGGCCACACGACGACAACAGGAAGCACCGCTGAACCAGAGGGTCACCAGTCGGTACAGCACCCGATAGCTGGTAGAAATAAGACAGGCCATGGCAAGCCAGAGCACAGCCAGCTCCAGCGGGAAAGGGTGGTAGGGTTTAAAGATGGGAACCAGATAGACCAGCAGGTAGAGCAGGGTAGCTGTTACCAACCAGGAGAAGATGAGGCGCAGCAGAGACTGCGCCAGATGTTTACGAACCCGGCTGCAATAGAGCCCGGTATTCTGGGAGACCAGAAAGAAGACCACCATGCCCAGCGTGGCCAGTGACATCTCGTCCAACCCATGAAACAAACCAAAGTGCCGCGAAAGCAGCACCATTGAGACTGAAATTCCCACCAGATCGACAAAGCGGGAAAACAGACTGTGGCTCGCGTCTGCGAGCTTGATGATTCGTTTGTTCATGGGTCGCCTTCATACTGATATCACTTATCAGTTTTCTTGACCGGACGAGCCCAGTTCTTGATGTGACGCTGGGGTACCCGGGTTATCACGAGTTCATTTTCACCCACGTCCTTGGTAATAGTAGAGCCGGCACCCAGGGTGGCCCCCTTGCCGATGCGAACAGGCGCTACCAGTTGGGTATCAGAACCGACGAACACATCGTCCTCGATGATGGTCTGGAATTTGTTGACCCCGTCGTAGTTGCAGGTGATGGTACCGGCACCGATATTCACCCCGGCTCCGATCTCGGCATCACCCAGATAGGTCAGATGACCGCACTTGGAACCAACCCCCAGACGGGCCTTCTTCATCTCGACGAAGTTGCCAACGTGCGCATCCTGCTCCAGAACCGCCCCCGGACGCAAGCGGGTAAACGGACCCACTGAGCACTGATCTGCCACCTGTGCACCCTCGATAACCGAGTAGGGTTTCACCTCGGTGTGATCGCCAATGACACAATCTTTCAGTACGCAACCGGCTCCGATACGAACGTGATTGCCGAGAGTCACCTTGCCCTCAATGATGACGTTTGCATCAATAACAACCTCTTCACCAATTTCCAAAACCCCACGCAAATCAAAGCGTGCGGGGTCGATCATGGTTGCACCTGCAATCATCAGTTTCTCGGCCTGCATCTGCTGATAGCTGCGCTCAAGTTGGGCCAATTGCACCCGATTGT
The DNA here is from genome assembly GCF_027705925.1 of Aeromonas sp. Y289-2. NCBI lineage: Bacteria > Pseudomonadati > Pseudomonadota > Gammaproteobacteria > Aeromonadales > Aeromonadaceae > Aeromonas > Aeromonas sp. Y289-2. The sequence continues at coordinate 55,129 of NZ_JAPDCH010000016.1, read as the reverse complement.
TGGCCCCTTCAACTTCAGCGGCACGCTCTGGATGCACGGCGGCAATCGGGCAATTATCGCCGTGCGCCATTGCGATCACGTCGGTCAGATAGAACTCGCCCTGGGCGTTTTTGTTGTCGAGACGAGACAACCATTGACGCAACTGGCCCCCATTGGCCACCAGCACGCCGGTGTTCACCTCACGAATAGCCAGCTGTTCGGCATTAGCATCCTTCTGCTCGACGATGCCGACCACCTGACCGTTTTCACGGACGATACGGCCATAACCGGTGGGGTTGTCGAGCACCACAGTCAGCAGTGCCATCCCGTTTTCAGCCTTGGCAGCCAGCAGTCGCTGCAGGGTCTCTGGCTGGATCAGCGGGGTATCGCCGTAGAGCACCAGCACATCGTCTTCATCCTTCCAGAACGGGATGGCCTGGGCGACGGCATGACCGGTCCCCAGCTGCTGCGCCTGCAGCACCCAGTTCACATCGGCCGCCACGATCCGCTCTTTCAGCAGCTCGGCACCGTGGCCATAAACCAGATGCAGCTGCTCGGCACCGACCTGACGGGCAGTATCGATCACATGGGAAACCATGGGTTTGTTGGCTACCGGGTGGAGTACCTTGGGCAGGGAAGAGCGCATGCGGGTACCTTTACCCGCAGCCAGGATCACGACGTTGAGAGACATTACTTCGACCTTGAACTTGTGTGGAAATACCCGGCGGAGTCTATCCAACGGGTAAAAAAAAAGCGACCCGAAGGTCGCTTTTTACATCACCGTTATTAGCGGTAATTCTTTTTGACGATATCGATGACGCGCAGTTGCGCCATCGCCTTGGCCAACTCGGTAGCGGCCTGGGCGTAGTCGATATCACCATGGGAGCTGTGGATCCGCTCTTCGGCTGCGCGCTTGGCTTCCTGGGCTTTCGCCTCATCCAAGTCATCAGCACGAATCGCGGTGTCCGCCAGCACGGTCACGGATTCAGGTTGTACTTCCAGCATACCGCCGGAGATGTACAGCACCTCTTCAGTTCCGTTCTGCTTCACCAAGCGGACCAGGCCCGGCTTGATGGCAGTCAGCAACGGAGCATGACCGTGGCGGAGACCCAACTCACCTTCGGAGCCTGATACCTGAGCGGATTGCACGCGACCGGAAAACAGTTTTCCTTCGGCGCTCACCACGTCCAGGTGAAAGGAGATCATCTCTGCCATGGGCCCTCCTGTCGAGGCTTACAGTTTCTTGGATTTCTCGACGACTTCGTCGATACCGCCAACCATGTAGAACGCCTGCTCGGGCAGATCGTCATACTCGCCTTTCAGGATGCCCTGGAAACCACGGATGGTCTCTTTCAGCGGCACGTATTTACCCGGAGAACCGGTAAACACTTCTGCTACGAAGAACGGCTGGGACAGGAAACGCTCGATCTTACGGGCACGGGCTACGGTCAGTTTGTCTTCTTCTGACAGTTCATCCATACCCAGGATGGCGATGATGTCCTTCAGCTCTTTGTAGCGCTGCAGTACGGTCTGAACGCCACGAGCGGTCTCGTAGTGCTCTTTGCCAACCACCAGCGGATCCAGCTGACGAGAGGTAGAGTCCAGCGGGTCAACGGCCGGGTAGATACCCAGTGCCGCGATTTGACGGGACAGTACGACGGTCGCATCCAGGTGGGCGAAGGTGGTCGCCGGAGACGGGTCAGTCAAGTCATCCGCAGGCACGTAAACGGCCTGTACGGAGGTGATGGAACCGGTCTTGGTGGAGGTGATACGTTCTTGCAGAACACCCATCTCCTCGGCCAGGGTCGGCTGGTAACCTACTGCAGAAGGCATACGGCCCAGCAGTGCGGATACTTCAGTACCGGCCAGGGTGTAACGGTAGATGTTGTCCACGAAGAACAGCACGTCACGACCTTCGTCACGGAACTTCTCGGCCATGGTCAGGCCGGTCAGCGCAACGCGCAGACGGTTTCCGGGCGGCTCGTTCATCTGACCGTAAACCAGAGATACTTTGTCCAGTACGTTGGACTCCATCATCTCGTGGTAGAAGTCGTTACCCTCACGGGTACGCTCACCTACACCGGCAAACACAGAGTAACCACTGTGTTCGATCGCGATGTTACGGATCAGCTCCATCATGTTTACGGTTTTGCCTACACCGGCACCACCGAACAGACCAACTTTACCACCCTTGGCGAACGGGCATACCAGGTCGATAACCTTGATGCCGGTCTCCAGCAGATCGTTGCTGTTGGACTGATCTTCGTAGCTGGGGGCAGCGCGGTGGATAGACCAGCACTCTTCTTCACCGATCGGACCTTTTTCGTCGATTGGCTCGCCCAGTACGTTCATGATCCGACCCAGAGTCGCAGTACCGACCGGAACCTGGATGGATTTACCGCTATTCACTACTTCCAACCCACGACGCAGACCGTCGGAGGAGCCCATGGTGATGCAACGAACGACGCCGCCACCGATCTGTTGCTGAACTTCCAGCACCAGACCCTGGCCTTGACCTTCGCTAACGACCTTCAGTGCATCGTACACCTGGGGCACGGCATTCTGCGGGAACTCGATGTCCACCACAGCGCCGATGATTTGGACGATGAAACCGTTACTCATGTCAAATCCTCTAAACCTTTGATAACCCTTGCCTTACACCGCAGCAGCACCGGATACGATCTCTGTCAGCTCCTGGGTAATACTGGCCTGACGGGCCTTGTTGTATACCAGTTGCAGATCGTTAATCAGGTTACCGGCGTTGTCAGTCGCGGCTTGCATGGCAACCATTCGGGCTGCCTGTTCACTTGCCAAGTTTTCCACTACACCCTGGTAAACCTGAGATTCGACATAGCGAACCAGCAGGGTATCCAGCAGCTTCTTAGGATCCGGCTCATAGAGGTAATCCCAGTGGTGTTTCTTGGCGAGCTTGCTGTCTTCAGTTACGGGCAAAGGCAGCAGTTGATCGACCCGTGGTTGCTGCACCATGGTGTTGACGAACTTGTTGTACACCAGATACAGCTTGTCAATCTCACCGTTGTCGTAAGCCTTCAGCATGACCTTGACTGAACCAATCAGGTCATTGACGCTCGGACTATCGCCCAGTCCTGCGACATGAGCTTTAACCTTGGCGCCGTGCCGTTCAAAGAAGTTGGAGGCCTTGTTACCGATCAGTGCCAGGTCAACCTTGGCACCTTTCGCGCTCCATTGCTTCATATCATTGAGGGCAGCCTTGAACAGGTTGATGTTCAGACCACCACACAGGCCACGGTCGGTGGAGACGACGATGTAACCCACTCGCTTGACCTCACGTTCGATGAGGTAGGGGTGCTTGTATTCCAAGTTCCCCTGAGCGATATGGCCGATCACCTTGCGCATGGTTTCAGCGTACGGACGGCTGGCAGACATGCGTTCCTGCGCACGGCGCATTTTGCTTGCTGCCACCATTTCCATAGCGCCGGTGATCTTCTGAGTGTTTTTCACACTCCCGATCTTGTTACGTATCTCTTTTGCGCCGGCCATCTCTTACTCTCCATCAAGTGGCAGCTCACGCTGCCACACACGCTTACCAGGTCTGGGTTGCTTTGAAGCTATCCAGCAACGCAGTCAGCTTGCCAACGATCGCGTCGTTGTAGTCGGCTTTGGCATTGATTTCAGCCATCAGCTCGGCATGCTGGGTATTGGCGTAAGAGAGCAGAGCGGCTTCGAAGTCGACGATCTTGTTCAGCTCGACATCGGAGAGATAGCCTTTCTCGGCGGCGAACAGCACCAGAGACTGGTGAGCCACGCTCAGCGGAGAGTACTGCTTCTGCTTCATCAGCTCGGTCACTTTCACACCGTGATCCAGCTGCTTGCGAGTCGCCTCGTCCAGATCGGAAGAGAACTGGGCGAATGCCGCCAGTTCGCGATACTGGGCCAGCGCGGTACGGATACCACCGGACAGCTTCTTGACGATCTTGGTCTGAGCAGCGCCACCTACACGGGATACAGAGATACCCGGGTCAACCGCCGGACGAATACCGGAGTTGAACAGCTGTGAAGTCAGGAAGATCTGACCATCGGTGATGGAGATCACGTTGGTCGGAACGAACGCAGATACGTCACCTGCCTGGGTTTCGATGATTGGCAGCGCGGTTAAAGAACCGGTTTTGCCTTTCACTTCACCCTTGGTGAACTTCTCTACGTACTCGGCGTTAACGCGAGCAGCACGCTCCAGCAGACGGGAGTGCAGATAGAAAACGTCACCCGGGTAAGCTTCACGTCCTGGCGGACGGCGCAGCAACAGGGAGATCTGGCGATAAGCTACGGCCTGCTTGGACAGGTCATCATAGATGATCAGTGCGTCTTCACCGCGGTCACGGAAGTACTCACCCATGGAGCAACCGGCATACGGAGCCAGGTACTGCAGAGCAGCCGCTTCGGAGGCAGAGGCAACCACCACGATGGTGTTGGCCAAGGCACCGTGCTCTTCCAGCTTGCGCACTACGTTGGCGATGGTGGAGGCCTTCTGGCCAATCGCAACGTAGACACACTTAATGCCGGAATCTTTCTGGTTGATGATGGTGTCGATCGCGATGGCGGTCTTACCAACCTGACGGTCACCGATGATCAGCTCACGCTGGCCACGACCGATAGGGATCATGGCATCGATGGCTTTCAGACCGGTCTGGACCGGCTGGTCAACAGACTTACGCTCGATAACGCCCGGTGCGATCACTTCGATCGGCGAGAAGCCGTCGTTGTCGATCGGACCTTTACCGTCGATCGGCTGACCCAGGGTGTTCAACACCCGGCCCAACAGACCACGACCTACCGGCACTTCCAGAATACGGCCAGTACCTTTTACTTTCATTCCTTCTGACAGACCGTCATAGGAACCCATAATCACCGCACCGACGGAGTCACGCTCCAGGTTCAATGCCAGAGCGTAGCGGTTGCCCGGCAGCTCGATCATCTCACCCTGCATGGCATCAGCCAGGCCGTGAATACGAATGATACCGTCGCTCACAGAGACGATAGTACCTTCGTTACGCGCTTCGCTCTTTACATCAAACTGCGCAATGCGCTGCTTGATCAGCTCGGCGATTTCAGTGGAATTCAGTTGCATGCTCTAATACCCCAATCAAGATTGCAGCGCGTCAGCCATGCGATCCAGCTTACCGCGGACTGTGCCGTCGATTACCAGATCACCGGCCTTGATGAGCACCCCGGCCATCAAGGACGCATCGATGCTGCAATTCAGCTTCACTTTGCGCGCGAGACGTTGTTCCAGAGAAGCCTGAATATTGGCTTTCTGCTGGTCGGTCAGTTCGATCGCCGAAATCACGTCAGCCTGAACCTCTTTATCCAGTTCAGCTTTGAACGCTACAAATTCAGCAACGACCGCCGGCAGCACACCCAAGCGACCATTCTCGGCCATCACCCGGATCAGGTTCTGGCCATGCACGTCGAGTTGCTCACCGCAGACACCGACAAACAGCGTTGCCAGCTCTTCGGCGGCCACAGAGCCGTTTACCAGGTTGTGCATGGTCTCGTTTTCCACTACTTGCGCAGCGAAACCGAGCATACCCAGCCACTGGTCAACCGCCTTGTGCTCAACGGCAAACTCGAAAGCAGCCTTGGCGTAGGGGCGAGCGATTGTAGTCAGTTCAGACATAGCCCCGTTCCCGTTACAGTTCTGCTACCAGTTTGTCGACGATGTCGCTGTTGGCAGCCTGGTCGATTTGACGCGCCAGGATCTTCTCTGCACCAGCAATGGCAAGAGCAGCAACCTGCTTACGCAGTTCTTCTTTGGCACGATGACGTTCAGCTTCGATCTCGGCACGGCCCTGAGCCAGGATTTTTTCCCGCTCGGATTGGGCACCAGCGGCAGCTTCATCAATGATCTGGGCTTTACGTTTGTTAGCCTGCTCAATGATTTCAGCAGCCTGCAGCTTGGCTTCTTTCAGCTGATCGGTGGCGTTGGCCTTGGCCAAATCCAGATCTTTCTTGGCACGTTCGGCAGAAGAGAGACCGTCAGCAATAGCTTTCTGACGGGCTTCGATGGCAGCAATCAGCGGCGGCCATACGTACTTCATGCAAAACACTACGAAGAAGAAAAAAGCAATTGCTTGGCCGAGGAGGGTGGCATTGATATTCACAGCCGATGTCCTCTTAAGTTAGTTAATGGGTTATGCCTGGAGAGTCGTAACGACTTAGCCAGCAACCGCAAACATCACGTACAGACCCAGACCAACGGCGATCATCGGGATCGCATCCACCAGACCCATTACGATGAAGAACTGGGTACGCAGAACAGGGATCAGATCCGGTTGACGAGCAGCACCTTCCAGGAACTTGCCACCCAGGATACCGATACCGATGGAAGCGCCGATAGCAGCCAGACCCATCATCATTGCAGCAGCGATGTACAGCAGGTCCATGTTCAAGTTTTCCATGAGGATCTCCAGTTATTTAGATGTAATTGATTGTATAAAAAGGATTATTTGAGTTGCATCAACCATGGTCTTCCTGCGCCATCGACAGATAGACGATGGTCAGAACCATGAAAATGAATGCCTGCAAAGTGATGATCAGGATGTGGAAAATTGCCCAAGGCACGGACAGGATCCACTGTGACCACCAGGGTAACAAACCAGCAATCAGGATAAAGATCAGTTCGCCAGCATACATGTTGCCGAACAGTCGAAGACCCAGAGAAACAGGTTTGGAAATCAGCGTAACAGTTTCCAGGATGAGGTTAACCGGGATGGCCGCCGGGTGGTTGAAAGGCTGAAGCGTCAGCTCCTTCACAAACCCGCCGATACCCTTGACCTTGATGCTGTAATACAGGATCAAGAAGAACACGCCCAAAGCCATGGACATGGTGATGTTAACGTCAGCAGAGGGAACCACACGCAGATAGGGAATACCCATCAATTGTGCAGCGTGAGGGATAAAGTCAACGGGGATCAGATCCATGAAGTTCATCAGGAAGATCCACACAAACACCGTCAGCCCCAAAGGTGCGATGACCTTGTTGCGACCGTGAAAGATGTCTTTGACGTTACCATTCACAAACTCGACCAGCATCTCCACAAAGCACTGCAGCTTACCCGGCACCCCGCTGGTAGCGTTAACGGCTACTTTGCGGAACAGCAGGATAAACAGGGCGCCTAGCACGACGGAAAATACCATTGAGTCGATATTGACCGTCCAGAACCCGGACCCGACTTGAAGGTGGGTCAGGTGGTGGGAGATATATCCCTGAGGAGTCAGGACTTCTCCGGTTGCAGACATGAGTTTTCCTAATAGTGGTTGTTAAGCGTGAATGAAACCATCCACTGTACAACGAGGGCGAGGATATAAGTGGCGAAAAACGAGACGGTAACGACCTCGACTCCCGCACCAAACATCAGGGCGAATAGACCTGTTGTAGAAATGAGCTTAATCCCTGCCCCACCATAAAAGTCCCGCAAAACCAGGCCCACACTCTCGGTTGTCACCTTGCGGCGCAGCACCCAGACAGTAAACAAGGCTTGAGGAACCCAGTACATCCCCCCTCCGTAGAGGGCGGAATAACCGGCGCTGGCACCAGTCAGGTAAAACCAGACGGCACTCATCGCCAGGATCAGGATGAGCTGACAAACGAGCATAACCAAGGCCAGTGTCAAACCTTCCAAGGCTATTTTCTGCTTCACCAACCTACCCCTGAACATTACAGAACTGTAAAAAATCGGGATCCGAAGACCCCATGTTAACAGCTCTTAAAGCCGGTCAAATTATACCCTTGAGGGCAGCTATTGCAATATGACAAAAATCCTTAATTTTTGCGGCTTTCCGCGGCAAATCAGGGTTATGGTCATATCAAAAGGAATGGATGTTTTATTACTACAAAAAGCGTAAAAATCACGATTCCGACACGCCAAAATAGCCCAATATACGGTCCAAGTCGGACAAATTCTCGTAACTTATTACTAACTTCCCGCTATCCCGCTTGCCAGGCTGAAGTTGCACCTGATTGCCAATTTTTTCTGCCAGTTGGCGCTCCAGGTAGCCGATCTGCGGATCACGGGCCGGTTCGACCCTGGCTTTTGCCGGTTCGAGCGCTTTTTGCACCAGCTTCTCGGTATCGCGCACGGTCAGCCCTTTCTGGGCAACCAGCTTGGCCAGTTCAGACTGGGCCTGGCCGCTCAGGGCCAGCAGGGCACGGGCATGGCCCATATCGAGGTCGCCGTGCTCGACGAAACGCTTCACATCGTCGTTGAGCTGGTTGAGACGCAACAGGTTGGTCACCGTGGTGCGGGACTTGCCCACCGCCTCGGCCACCTGCTGGTGGGTGAGTTCAAATTCGGTCAGCAGTCTTTGTAGAGCGACCGCCTCTTCGATGGCATTGAGGTCTTCCCGCTGAATATTCTCAATCAGCGCGATGGCGACGGCAGCCTCGTCGGGTACATCCTTGACGATGCAGGGCACCACCTCGAGCCGCGCCAGCTGGGACGCGCGCCAGCGCCGTTCACCGGCAATGATTTCGAAGGATTGTTCGCCGAGAGGACGTACCACGATGGGCTGGATCACCCCCTGAGCGCGGATGGAGTTGGCAAGCTCTTCCAGTGCATCCTGGGACATGTCCTTGCGGGGCTGGTACTTGCCGGACTGCAACCACTCCACCGGCAGCTTGCGCAGCTCGCCCTGATTGGTGGGGGCCATGGCCTCTTCAGTACGTTGATCGCTCATCACCTGTTTCTGGCGGGCAGCCGTGCTGGTACTGAGCAGGGCATCCAGCCCCTTGCCCAGTCCACGTTTTTTCGGAGTCATATGCTCTCTCGGTCTGCGATGGTCGCCTGACGTTCCTGCTCCTGGCGGCGCAGGATCTCGCCAGCCAGTGCCAGGTAGGCCTTGGCGCCCACCGATGATTTGTCATAGTGCATGGCCGGTGCACCGAAACTCGGGGCTTCAGCCAGTCTAACGTTGCGGGGAATGATGGTGCGGTAGACCTTGTCGCCAAAGTGCTGTTTTAGCTGATCGGACACATCATTGGCCAACCGGTTGCGGTGATCGAACATGGTGCGCAGCACCCCTTCGATCTTGAGATCCGGATTGACCACAGCAGCCAGCTTGCTGATGGTGTCGACCAGGGCGGTGAGCCCCTCCAGCGCGTAATATTCGCACTGCATGGGCACCAGCACGGAGTCGGCGGCGGCCATGGCGTTCACGGTCAGCATGTTGAGAGAGGGCGGGCAGTCGATGAAGACGTAGTCGTATTTGTCCCGCACCGAGGCCAGCGCATTGCGCAGGCGGATTTCGCGGGCGAAAAATTCCATCAGACGGATTTCGGCCGCTGTCACGTCGGCATTGGCGGCGATCAGGTGATAACCCCCGGTAGTTTCGGGGATGATCACTTCGCTGATGGGGGCATCCTCGATCAGCAACTCATAGGCGGTGCGCTCGACGTCATACTTGTCGACACCACTGCCCATGGTGGCATTGCCCTGCGGATCCAGATCGATCACCAGCACCTTGCGCCGGGTGGCAGCCATGGAGGCGGCCAGATTCACACAAGTGGTGGTTTTACCCACTCCACCTTTCTGGTTGGCTATGGCGATGACTTTTCCCACACGATCCCCTAAATGAAACTGCGACCCTATTCGGGCTGGATATGTTTGAATTCCAGCAGATGACGTTCGCCTTCCAGCTCCGGCACCCGCAACTCATGACAGGCTACCAGACGGATATTGGCAGGCAACTGGGCCAGCTCCTGCTCGGGATATTGTCCCTTGAGTGCCAGGAAGCAGCCCTGTTCTGACGGCAGGTGGTGACACCAGCTCAGCATGTCCTCCAGCGAGGCAAATGCCCGACTCAGTACACCATCAAATCCCACCTCGGGTTGATACTCTTCAACCCGGGATTTGACCGGCGTCACATTGGTCAGACCCAGCTCCTGGATCACCTGACGGATGAAGTTGATCCGCTTGCCCAGACTGTCGAGCAGGACGAACTGCTTGTCCGGATTGATGATCGCCAGCGGCAATCCCGGCAGGCCGGGACCTGTCCCCACGTCGATGAAGCGCTCACCGTGCAAGTGGGGGCTTACCACCAGGCTATCGAGGATATGCTTGACCAGCATGGCGTCCGGATCTCGCACAGAGGTGAGATTGTAAGCCTTGTTCCACTTGTGCAGCAACTCGACCAACTGCACCAGTTGGCTCTTTTGGGTATCGGTGATAACAATTTCGGCCTGCTTGAGCAGGCCGTTCAATCTTTCCAGCATATTTTCCAACGGTAAGAATCCTCAGGCAGTTTTACGCAGCAGGCCGTGTTTTTTCAGGTGAACCAGCAGGATGGAGATGGCCGCCGGGGTGATGCCGGAGATGCGGGAAGCCTGACCAATGGTCTGCGGTTTGGCATCGTTCAGCTTGGCTTTCACCTCGTTGGAGAGGCCATTCACCTCGCGATAGTCCAGATCCAGCGGCAGCAAGGTGTTCTCGTTGCGCAGCTGCTTCTCCACTTCATCGTGCTGACGCTCGATGTAACCGGCGTACTTGATCTGGATCTCAACCTGTTCGGCCGCGGCAGGATCAGTCACGGAAGGGCCGACACCTTCGATGGCCATCAGCGCATCATAGGTCACCTCGGGGCGACGCAGCAGCTCTTCCAGACTTTGTTCGCGGGTCAGCGGGGTGTTGACCAGGGCGTTGACTGCCTCCAGTGACGGATGTTGCGGGTGGATCCAGGTTGAACGCATGCGCTGACGCTCCAGCTCGACCTGTTCCATCTTGGCGTTGAATTTGCTCCAGCGCTCGTCATCCACCAGACCCAGCTCGCGACCGATGGCGGTCAGGCGGATATCGGCGTTGTCTTCACGCAGCAGCAGGCGGTATTCGGCGCGGCTGGTGAACATGCGGTAAGGCTCGCGGGTCCCCAGGGTGGAGAGATCGTCCATCATCACGCCCATGTAGGCCTGATCCCGACGTGGGTTCCAGGGATCCTTGTCCTGGGCACGCAAGGCCGCGTTCAGACCGGCCATCAGGCCTTGTGCCGCCGCCTCTTCGTAACCGGTCGTGCCGTTGATCTGGCCGGCAAAGAACAGGTTTGGAATGCACTTGCTCTCCATGTTGGCCTTGAGATCCCGCGGATCGAAGAAATCATACTCGATGGCATAGCCGGGGCGGGTGATGTGGGCGTTCTCGAAGCCGCGCACAGAACGAACGATCTGCACCTGCACGTCAAACGGCAGGCTGGTGGATATCCCGTTCGGATAGAGTTCGTGGGTAGTCAAGCCTTCCGGTTCGACGAAGATCTGGTGCGCCGTCTTGTCGGCGAAACGGGTGATCTTGTCTTCGATCGACGGGCAGTAGCGCGGGCCGATCCCCTCGATCACCCCGGCGTACATGGGGCTGCGATCCAGGTTATTGCGGATCACTTCGTGGGTACGCTCGTTGGTGTGGGTGACGTAGCAAGGCACCTGACGGGGATGCTGGCTGGCATTGCCGATAAACGAGAAGACCGGACGCGGATCGTCGCCGTGCTGTTCCTGCATGACGGAGAAATCGACGCTGCGAGCATCGATGCGCGGCGGGGTGCCCGTCTTGAGACGATCGATGCGCAGCGGCAGTTCGCGCAGGCGCTGGGCCAGGGCGATCGAGGGAGGATCCCCGGCACGGCCGCCCTTGTAGTTTTCCATCCCTATGTGGATCAACCCGTTCAGGAAGGTACCGACCGTCAGCACCACAGTTTTGCCGCTGATGCGGATCCCGCTCTGGGTGACCACACCGGCAACACGATCCCCATCCATGATCAGATCGTCACAAGCCTGCTGGAAGATCTTCAGGTTCGGGTAGTTCTCCAGCATCTGGCGAACGACAGCCTTGTAGAGCAGGCGATCCGCCTGGGCACGAGTGGCTCGTACTGCCGGGCCCTTGGAGGAGTTGAGGGTGCGGAACTGGATCCCACCAAGATCGATGGCACGCGCCATGATCCCGCCGAGTGCGTCAACTTCCCTGACCAGGTGTCCCTTGCCGATCCCGCCGATCGCCGGATTACAGGACATGTGTCCCAGCGTATCGATATTGTGGGTCAGCAACAGGGTGTTCATGCCCATACGGGCTGCCGCTGTTGCTGCTTCGGTTCCGGCATGACCGCCACCGACGACGATCACATCAAATTGTTCATGGTATTGCATTGGGATCACCTTGATCTGCACGCCTGAAGATCTTTATTTGCCTGGGCTAAAGGGCGGAACATTCTATCTGTTTCGCGTCCTGAGGGGAACGTCTACTTAACGTTCAGTATGAAGGGAGGATCCACTAATTAGATCTTAAGGATCTTTAGATCGATCTTTTACTGGATCTCTTATTAGGATCCGCCCTTTCTGTTGATAAGCACTTTTTGATCATAAAGATCATTAATTTAAGGACGATCCTAGCTTGTGGAAAAGCTTGGATCCTGGCCCGGTGAACGAGGGGATAACCAGGACTTTTATACACAGAGGTCTGTCGGTCTGGATCTAATACATGGATAACTATAGGTTTTGCAGAGCTTTACACCGTAGTTATGCACATTACCCCTGGGCGTTGTGGGTAACCTTGTAGAACAACTCCCCCGGATCAATCTGTTAATAACATGGTGGATAGTCGATCTGGGGATAAGTGGGGAGATCAAGCTTTTTTTCAGGATCTCCCGTGCGCTGATCAGGCGATCATCGTCATCCAGTCGCGGATCCACACTTCTGCGGCATCTTCGGGGATCTCGTGTTGGGTCACATCAATGTCGAGCCGCTCGCCGATCCGGCTGGCTCCGCACTCGACCAGCAGCCGATCCAGCGTCTTGCCACCCTGGCAAAAGGTGTCATAACTGCTGTCGCCAAGGGCGATCACGCCATATTTCAATGAATTAAGATCCGGATGCTGCTCGGCAAGATCCTTGGCGAAGGGTTGCAGGTTGTCGGGCACATCCCCGGCACCATGGGTGGAAGTGACCACCAGCAGGATGGATCCTGCATCATCCAGCACCTCTGCCAGCTTGGCCGGGTTGTGGATCCGGGTCTGGTGGCCAGCCTGTTCCAGCAGGTTGGCGACGTGGTCTGCGACATATTCGGCGGCGCCCAGCATGGAGCCGACGACGAGATTGAGTTTGGCCATGGAATGGATCCTGATTTCAGACAAAGAAACGGAAAGCCGGATTCTACCGCCAAAGGGTGTGGATAAATATGGATAAAGCTTGGGGATAATGGAGCCAGTCAGATAATGCCACCGGAGCCATCCTGCCGATCTTTTTTCTGCTTCTTTATATTCCTCTCCATTTTCTTCTCCGCTCATAGCTCTCCTGATGGCTCCCATCTCCCGCGAAATCCTGCCAACGATGCAGCTAGATAACAATGTAGATGCAAATGATTAGCAATTATTGAATCGATTCGATCACGGCTCCTGTAGTAGGATTGCGCTGCTTTATTCGCCCATGGAACAGGGTGATGTCGTGACAAACGACCACAAATAACAATTAAAACAACATAACTCATTGATAAACGAGACTTTAATATGATTGCGCAAAAATACACTACAGGACCCGGCAAGAAGGGCGCCTTCGGCGTGCTTTCGCTCTCCGGTTTGCTCGTCTCCCTGCCGCTTATGGCCGAACAAACCACAGCTGAGCTGCCCAAAGCCAGCGAAACCATGGTGGTGACCGGTACGGCCATGAAGGTGGAAGTGCCTATGGCCGAGACGCCTCGCGCCGTCTCCGTGGTTAACCGGGAGGAGCTGGATCAGCACGCCGTGTTGCAGCTGGATGAAGCGATTCGCTACCGTTCTGGCGTATTGACCGGCCTCTATGGTTCCGACAACAACACCGACTGGTTCAAGGTGCGTGGCTTCGATGCCGCCTCTTATCTGGATGGCAACCGGTTGTTTGGCACCGGCTACTACGTCTGGACGCCGGAACCGTTCGGTCTGGAGAGTGTGGAAGTGCTGAAGGGGCCAGCCTCGATCCTTTACGGTGAGGCACCTCCGGGCGGGGTGATCAATGCCATCAGCAAGCGACCGACCGCCACGCCGCAAGGGCAGGTGGATCTGCAGCTTGGCAGCCGGGATCATCGTCAGGTCGGGGTGGATGTCTCTGACGCGCTCTCCGACAACAGCCGTTACCGCATGGTTGCTCTTTATAAAGAGCGTGATGGGGTGCTTACCGGTACTTACAACGATCGGGTTTATCTGGCGCCGAGCGTCACCTTCGATCTTTCGGATCGTACCAGCCTGACCCTGCTGGCCAGCTTCCTGCACGACGAAGGGGTCCCGACCAACGGCTTCTTCCCGGTCTATGGCACCCTGAATACGTCAGGTGGCCAGATTGATCCCTCCACCAACCTGAGCCAGCCGGATTACGATCGCAACCGCAATACCCAGATCTCCACCGGTTACGAGCTGGCCCACCAGCTCAACCAGACCTGGGAGTTCAAGCAGAACGTCCGCTTCAACTACAACGATCTGCTGCTGCGCCAGACCTATATCTTCCCGACCTATGAAGGCACAACCGCCAGTCGTGGCCTGGTTTACCGCGATGGCAATACCAAGAGTGCCACCATGGATAACCAGATGGTGGGCTACTGGAACACCGACAGCACCGAGCAGACCTTGCTGCTGGGGGTGGACCTGCAGCGTCACGTCAACGAAGGGGTCGAGGCCGACAACTACGGTATGGGCTCCATCAATACCATGAACCCGGATTACAGCGGCTTCCCCGGTTTTGACGAGTCGACCGCCACTCACCAGAAGAGCAGCAAGGGCCAGAGCGGCCTCTATGCCCAGCACCAGATCCGCTGGGACGATCGCTGGTTGCTGACTGCCGGTGGCCGTTTTGACTATGTGGAGACCCACAACACCAATACCAGCAAGGACGAGCGCCAGTACGATCACGAGCTATCCCTCTCGGGCAGCCTGATGTATCTGGCTGACAACGGCCTCTCTCCCTACTTTGCCTATGCCGAGTCGTTCGAGGTGCTGCCGGGGATCGATCCTAACACCCGAAACTCCTACAAGCCGCTCAAGGGCAAGCTCTACGAGACCGGCGTGAAGTATGCGCCTGCCTTCCTCGACGGTTACATCAATCTGGCGCTGTTCGATCTGGCCCAGACCAACTCGTTGGTCTCTACCGGTTCAGGCCAGCAGACCCAGGCGGGTGAAGTGACCTCTCAGGGGATTGAGCTGGAAGGGAGCGTGCAGGTGACCGATGCGCTGCGTCTGACCGCTGCTTATACCTACACAGATGCCAAAACCAACGACACCGGCAGTGGCGATCGCCGTGCCAGCCTGATCCCGCGCCACCAGGCCTCCTTCTGGGGTAACTACAAGGTGCAGCAAGGGGTGGCTTCGGGTCTGGAGCTGGGTACCGGTGTACGTTATATCGGTTCCAGCGTGGGTATTGGTGCCGTGAATGCGGACTACACCCCCATCTACGGCTCTGCCGAGGTGCCGGCCCATACCGTCTGGGATGCGATGATCGGGTATGACTTTGCCAAGAACTGGCGCGCCCAGCTCAACATCAACAACCTGCTGGGTGAAACCTATGTGGCCAGTTGTGACTACTACTGCTACTACGGCGAGCCGCGCAGCGTAGTGGGCAGCATCAACTACCGCTGGTAATCGAAGTCGGGTGGGAACCAGATTCCCGCCCTTCTTTTCACCCGCAGTTGTTCTGATCTCTCTGGAATACCGGTCCGTTATGGAACTCTTGTCTCTGGTTTATCGCCAATATCGTTGGCCCTTCATCGCCATTACCCTGCTCAGTCTGCTCAGTGCAGTCAGCGGGATTGGCGTCATTGCCTTTATCAATCAGTCTCTTATCGAATCTATAGGTGATCCGCTGCCGATCCTCGGTCAGCTGGTCGGCCTGATTGTGTTGCTGCTGGTTATCACACTTGGATCTCAGTTGGCCCTGACCACCCTCGGTCACCATTTTGTCTACCGGTTGCGCGGCCGTCTGCTCAAGCAACTGCTGGATACCGATGTCGCCCGCATCCGCCAGATTGGTCAGGGGCCGCTGCTGGCTTCCCTCTCCAGCGATATCGGCCAAATCACCATCGCCTTCGTGCGCCTGCCTGAGCTGGTGCAGGGGCTGGTGCTCACGCTGGGTTCTGCCCTCTATCTTGGCTGGCTCTCTCCTGCATTACTCGGGGTGACCGCACTCTGGGTCACCGTCACCATGGTGGTGGGCTGGTTGCTGGTGAACCGTGTTTATCGCCATCTCTCCCACATGCGTCAGGCCGAAGATCGGCTCTATCAGAACTATCAGGCCATCATCGCTGGCAGCAAGGAGCTGGCGCTCAACCGCGAGCGGGCTCACTTCGTTTACCACCAGCTCTATGAGCAAAATGCCCGTGACTACCGCCAGCAGATCATTCGCGCCGACACCTATCACCTGAGCGCGGTGAACTGGTCGAATATCATGATGCTGGGGGCGATCGGTCTGGTCTTCTTTCTGGCCAACGGCCTTGGCTGGGCCAACACCAATGTGGCCGCCACCTTTGCGCTGACCCTGCTGTTCCTGCGCACCCCGCTGTTGCAGGGGATTGGCGCCATGCCGACCCTGCTTGCCGCTCATGTGGCGTTCGACAAGATCGCCGCCCTCAATCTGGCCGAGCCGGATGCGGACTTCCCGCTGCCGCCCACCATCCGCCCCTGGCTGCGTATCGAGCTGGAGCAGGTGAGCTTTCACTATCAGGGGGAGGGCGGTTTTGCCGTTGGCCCCATCGATCTGGTCATCGAAAAGGGGGAGCAGATCTTCATCATCGGTGGCAATGGCTCCGGCAAGTCGACGCTGGCCATGCTGCTGACCGGCCTTTACCAGCCGGTATCGGGCCGGATCCTGCTGGATGGTGAGCCCGTCACCGATCGCAATGGCTATCTGGCGCTCTTCTCCGCCATCTTCACCGACTATCACCTGTTCCAGCACCTGCTGGGGCCGGAACCCAAGGATGAGCTGGTGGCCGAGTGGCTGGAGCGGTTGCAGATGGGCAGCAAGCTCACCATCGAGGATGGCTTTATCGCCGATATCGCTCTCTCCCAAGGGCAGCGAAAGCGGGTCGCCCTGCTGCTGGCGCTGGCCGAGCAGCGCGAGGTGATGCTGTTTGACGAGTGGGCCGCGGATCAGGATCCCCAGTTCCGCCGCATCTTCTATCAGGTGCTGTTGCCGCGCCTCAAGGAGATGGGCAAGACGGTGATTGCCATCAGTCACGATGATCACTATTTCCCGCTGGCCGATCGCCTGCTGGAGATGCGTCAGGGCCAGCTCACTGAACTGACCGGCGCGCGCCGTGCCGCAGTGAGCCGCGATGCGATCGCCCATCTGGATTGCGAGGTGCCAGCTTGATGCCGGCACCGATGAGACTGGCGGCAAGCCAGCACAGGAATTGCTTATGTTCGAGATGAAATCAGCCAGCTTCACGGTCAATGATCGCACGCTGCTGTACCCCACCGACCTGCGTTTCGAGCAGGGACAGGTCTATGGCCTCATCGGCCACAATGGTTCGGGCAAATCGACCCTGCTCAAGCTGCTGGCACGCCAGCACCCCCTCAGCGACGGCGAGATCCTGTTCGATGGCAAGCCGCTGCCCGACTGGGGCAACCGGGAGTTTGCCCGTCAGGTGGCCTATCTGCCCCAGCATCTGCCGAGCGCCGAGAATCTGCTCGGGCGGGAGCTGGTGGAGATGGGTCGCTACCCCTGGCGTGGCCTGCTGGGCAGGATGGGGGCGGAGGATCACCGTCAGGTCGATCGGGCCATCGCCCTTACCCATACCGAACGCTTTGCCGATCGGCTGGTGGATACCCTCTCCGGCGGTGAGCGGGGGCGGGTCTGGCTGGCGATGCTGCTGGCCCAGGAGAGCCGCTTCATCCTCCTGGACGAGCCGCTGGCCGCGCTGGATGTGGCCCATCAGGTGGAGGTGCTGACGCTGGTCAAGCAGTTGAGCCGTCAGCTAAACCTCGGGGTCATCATCGTCATTCACGACATCAATATGGCCTCCCGCTTCTGTGATCGGCTGGTGGCGCTCCACTCCGGCCGCCTGCTTACCCACGGTGAACCTGAGGGGATCATGACCAGCGAGACTCTGCACGCCATCTATGGCATTCCGATGGAGGTCATTCGCCACCCGGCTCATGCTCATCCCATCGCCATCGTCTGACCGGGGGGCTCTCTTGAACCGTTTATTGAAGAAGATGGCACCCTGCCTTATTAGCCTGCTGCTGCCACTATCGGCGCAGGCCGACACATCCCCGATCGCCTCTGCACCGCTACCCCGTATCGCCACCGTCGACTGGACCATAGCCGAGACCCTGCTGGCACTCGGGGTGACGCCGCTGGCCGTTGGGGATGCAGGCCCCTATCAGGCATGGGTCGGCGAGCCACGGCTACCTGCCGGAGTGGTGGATATCGGCCTGCGCACCCAGCCCAACCGTGAGCTGCTGGCGGAGCTCAAACCCGATCGCATCCTCATCTCGCCGCTGGCGGCCCCGCTGGCGCCAACTCTTTCCCGCATTGCACCGGTGAGCACCATCGCCCTCTATGATGGGCAAACCGATCTGTGGCAGCGGTTGCACGAGGTGACCCTGACCCTCGCCCGCATGGTGGGCAAAACCGCCGAGGGCGAACGGCTGCTGGCCGGGCTGGATCGGGATCTCGCCAGAATGCAGGCCAGATTGCCTGCGGATCTGCCGCCTCTGCTGGTGGTTCAGTTTATCGATGAGCGCCATGTGCGGGTGTTTGGTCGCCACAGCCTGTTCGATGCGGTGATGACGCGGCTCGGGCTGCGTAATGGCTGGCAAGAGCAGACCAATGACTGGGGTTTCTCGGTGGTCAGCATCGAGCAGTTTATGACCTTGCCAACCGCGCGGCTGGTGGTGGTCGATCCCATCCCGGTAGGGGTGAGCGAACGGCTGCAGGAGCCTGGGCTGTGGCAGCATCTGCCGCTGGTTCGGCAGGCGCCTGTGCTGCATCTGCCTGCGGTCTGGAGTTTTGGCGGCGTACTTGCCGCTCGCCGTTTCGCCGGTCTGCTCAGCGATGCATTGCTGCAAGATGCCGAGCGTATGGAGGCGAGCCGATGAAGCGACTGCTCACATCGCCGCTGCTGCGGCCGGTCTCGATCCTGCTGGGGTTGACCCTCTCGCTCGCGTATTGGGAGCTGGCTCGCCAGCTGCCCGGTGCGCTCTGGTGGAAGAGCCTGTTCACCCCCAATCTGAATGACGTCAGCCAAGCAGTGGTGCATTTCAGCTGGCTGCCCCGCTTGGCGGTCACCCTGCTGGCCGGGGCGGCGCTCGGGCTGGCGGGTACCCTGATGCAGCAGGTGCTGCGCAACCCGCTCGCGTCACCGACCACCTTGGGGGTAGCCTCCGGCGCTCAACTGGCGTTGATGATGGTGACCCTGTTTGCCCCCTCCTGGTTGCTGCTGGGGCGGGAGTGGATCGCCATGGCCGGCGGCAGCCTTGCGATGGGACTGGTGTTTGCCCTGGCCTGGCGTCGCCAGCTCAATCCGGTGGTCATCGTCTTTGCCGGGCTGGTGATCAACCTCTATCTGGCGGCCATCAGCATGGGGCTCTTGCTGTTCTTTCAGGAGGAGCTGAAAGGCTTGCTGGTGTGGGGCAGTGGCTCGCTAGTGCAGAACAGCTGGAGCGGGGTGAGTTACCTGTTGCCCCGCCTGCTGGCAGCTGCTGCGTTGGCCGCGGTACTGGTGCGCCCGCTGGCGGTGCTGGAGCTGGATGATGCCAGCGCCCGCAGTCTGGGGGTCTCCCTGCAGCATCTGCGTTTTGCCGGACTGGGGCTGGCGGTGTTTGTCACCGCTTGCGTGGTGAGCGTGGTGGGGCTGATCGGCTTTATCGGGCTGGCGGCGCCCGCCATGGTGCGGCTGCTCGGGATCCGCCAGCTTGGCCAGCGGCTGCTGTGGGCTCCGATCCTCGGTGCCCTGCTGCTGGCGGCGACCGATCTGCTGCTGCAGAGCCTGAGCCGCTGCTGGCCAGTCTTGATCCCCACCGGCGCCATGACCGCCCTGCTGGGGGCGCCGCTGCTGCTCTGGCTGATCCCGCGCCTGGGTATCAAGTCGGGTACGCCTAAGGCAAACGCCGGCCTGCTGGTGGCTCGCCATCCGGCTCCGGCTCGCCTTATCGGCCTGTTGCTGGTCGGGCTGCTGCTGGCCGTGGTCGCCACCCTGCTGTTGGGGCAGGGAATGACGGGCTGGAGCTGGCCAAGCTGGCTCCGCTGGCAGGCCCAGCTGGAGTGGCGGTTGCCGCGCAGTTTGGCGGCGGGGGCGGCTGGCGTGCTGCTGGCGCTGGCGGGCACCCTGTTGCAGCGGGTCAGCAACAACCCGATGGCGAGCCCGGAGCTACTGGGGGTGAGCGGTGGCACCTTTATGGGGGTGATAGCGACGGCCTTACTGCTGCCTGCTTTGCCGTTGCCCATAATGCTGCTGGGCGGCCTGATCGGGGCCTTCGCTTGTCTCTTGCTGCTGGTGGTGGTCAATCGCAAGCACGGCTTCCAGCCGGAGCGGATCCTGCTCTCAGGTATCGCCATCACAGCATTGTTTGAGCCGTTGCAGGCCATCGCGCTGGCCAACGGCGACCTGCGGGTGCAGCAACTGCTCTCCTGGATGTCCGGTTCCACCTACTACGTCACCCTGCCGGTGGCCTATGGGCTGGTGGGGCTGGCGCTGTTGATGCTGGCCGCCTGCCTGCTTGTCAGCCGCTGGCTCGATCTGCTGCCAATGGGGAGTGCGGTGGCGACCGCGCTGGGCATTCGCCTCTACCGTGCCCAGCTCGCCATCCTGCTGCTGGTGGCCGTGCTCACTGCCAGCGCCACCCTGGTGGTGGGGCCGCTTTCCTTCGTTGGTCTGCTGGCACCACATATGGCCAAGCTGATGGGGTTGGTGCGGGCACGCTGGCACCTGCTTGGGGCCGCCGCTTCCGGCGCCCTGTTGATGGTCTCGGCGGACTGGGTCGGTCAGCAGATCCTCTTCCCGCAGGAGGTGCCGGTTGGGCTGGTCTCCACCCTGTTAGGGGGCGCTTACTTCATGTGGTGCCTGCGTCGCCTCTAGGTTTGCGGACAAAAAACGCACAATAAAAAGCCCGGGATGAAACCGGGCTTTTTATTGCCTGCTGTGCGGAGAGTTACTTGCCGATGCAGAATGTAAATAATCTATTATCTTCAATATGTTAGTGACTTATTGGGGGGCTCTTGGGGTAAAAGTAACTAAAACAGCATATTGAGAGGCCGCTCACGGGTTTCTGCTATCGTGCAGCGTTCCCACATAGTCCATTCTCGATCGTGCAGCCTTCCCATATGAATCAACGCGATGCTACTACACGCATTCAAAACCGCTTTTTAGGTGAGTTTTGAACATATTTTGAACCGACCATAGCACCGTCCGGTGCCTGGAAAGCCGCTTTTACTCTTCGAACCGTGCAAACTTCCCATCGGTGGTTTGGCTAACCGTGCAATCATCCCACATACCGTCAATTTAATCCCAGCCCTTTATCAGCCTGGCTGAGCGGGCTTTTAGGCCCTCTAGAATGGTGCTGCTGATGGCATCGGGGAAGCCCGCTGGCAATTGCTGGGTAACACGCTCAATAACATCATCAACGGAGTTGGCCAGTTCTGTCAGGATCTCTTCCATAGCAGAACGCTCAAATCCCACAGCTTTCGCCGTTTGGAAGAAATGACGCGGGAATATCTGCTCAATTGCGTATTTCTTTCCCTTGCTGCTTGCTAGGCCCATAGCGAGCTTGGCATCCCTTCGGTTGAGGCCTCGGCCGCCAAACACTGGATAGACAGATAGGATGTCGTAAAAAGGGGTCAGGCGAAAACGCCCTTCCGGTTCAATAAAGACCGAGAAGTTCTTTGCATGGCCATCGGTGGCCGCCAGCAGCCAGAACAGGACCTGAGATTTCATGAACAGGTAGCGATCCTGTTCTGGTGTCGCAGAGCCCAGCAAGGTTTTCATGATGTCAGTGATCCCTGGTCCTCCATGACTCTCGTATTTCCGTGCTGACGGAACATTCAATACCTGACAGAAATCTTCTTGGGGAAGGCGCATGATCCAACTGCGATCGGCAGCGTAACGTCTGTCGAAGCGTTCCACAGCCAGTGCTTTGACCTGGCCAACCTGCATCATGAAGCAGTGAGGTACGGGTAGACCAAACTCCTTGGCAATCAGAGTGCAGAGATATTCGTTTTCTACGCTCTGGGAGAGGTCTATCGAGTAGGAGTGGCTTTCAATCTTGCCAATAGGGAGTTTGATAATGTGGGTTGTCGGCGTTGCGTTGAGTGGCAAGTACCAACGGCCATCGAGATAGAGCAGCGCTGTCTTTTCTTGCGCTCCGGCGATAGAGATCCGGAACTCCTCTTGCTCCCTGACCATCCCCAAAGGGATTCCTGATTTGTAGCTGGTCAGGATCTGCTCGAGCTCGGCATCGGAAAGTGCTTTGTAGTTGATTCGCCTGACATCTGGAACGTCGTGCCCTTCGGTAACCAGCTGTAATGCCCCTACGCTATCCTGGCCAATGCAACTGAGCAGATCGAAGGGCTGAGTTGATGCCGCTTGATAGCGTGCTACAACCCTGTTCCTCACCTCCGTATTATCTGGCAGCAGGTTGTCGAAGAAGTTATAGGCTTCATCGCCCCGGTAGGCCTGATGGCGCAATGGCATGGAAAGTGAGATGGGACGGCTGCCCGGTTGTGCCAGCCATGACTCATGGTACTGAAACTGATGGGCGCCGCTGGTAGTTTTGGTGAATGTGCCTACCCGATAGCCGTTCATGTAGACAGCCAGATTGGCCATTACCACTCCTCCTTCCAGCCCGATGCCGGACTCTCGGATGACTCATTGCGGGGTTTGATGTCCAGTGACAATTCGAGTGATGCGAGGATCTTGAACAGGGTTTCCAGCTTGGTGGACTCAGGATTGAGTTCGAAGCTGGAGACTGTGTCTTGCCTAATCCCCACTTTCTCGGCCACTTTGCCTTGAGAGAGCTTTTGAGAAAGCCTGGCATCCTTGATACAGGCGCTCAGCTGCTTGGCGCTGGTTACTTTCATGATTCGACAACCTGGTAGCGTGCCTTCTTCCAATTTACACGCTGTGGCAGGTATATCAATGTTTACCTGTTATAGGAGGTAAATATAACTTACACGCTATAGCCGGTATTAAACATTTATCCCCTATAGTGGGTAAGAGAACGGTAAACGGAGATATGACGTCGAAGTTTCAATCAATATGGGCAGCCAACCAGTCGAGACCTTGCTCTGCAAACGTGAACAGCTGGTCGCTATAGCCTTGAGCAATGACGCTACGGATGATCTCGGGGTCAATATTCAGATAGTCGTGCACCAGCGCATTGCGAAGGCCAATGATCTTGCGCCAGCCGATTAAGGTGTCGGGGGATAGCTCACCACGCTGGGCCAGGATTTCGAATGCCTGATAGGCATCCTGTGGGGTATGACTTGCCAATGCTTTAGCCCAGTGCTTTGCCACGCCAATACACGCTTCGATAGACACTTGTAGAGTTCGCTCAGCTGCGCGGTACTCCAGATTGGAAAGCGCCCGCAGCGCCAGAATAGCCCGTATCTCTGACAGCTCGGCCTTGTAGCGCGAGAGGCTGATACGTAAAGCTCCTATATAGGCGTTATCACTCATCTTTACTCCACTCCTCAGAATGATGTTTGCTGATATAGGCTTGGCGATGGGGATAACCAAGTTCCATCTGCGACATTATCCGCGCCTCCTCTTGCAAACGCCGCCCCTCATCACGGCTATAGAGAGGACGATTTGCATCTACGACCGCAAAAGCCAACGGAATCGGGGCCTGATTGATATCGACGACCGAAAGTTTCCCCTCTGCCAATCCCAGGGCACGTTGCCACTCCAGCGCGAGCAGTTCAGGGCGCAAGCGGTTTTCCAGTGCAGTACCCAGTGGTCCACTCTGTTTGATTGGATCAAAGGCCACCGCCAGATCCCAGTCGCTGGCAGGACCTGCAGTTCCCTTGGCACGGGAGCCGTAAAGCCAAAGCACCTGCACTTGGGGGTTGCTGTTGGCGAGGGTAATCAGCTGGTGAATAACATCGCTGTCGGGTTTCATATTGGTACGGCCATTTGGTCGTTTGAGACAGAGTTCTGGTTAGTATGGTGCCACATGGTTGGGCTTTTGTACGTAACTTCCAGTAGCCTGCCGCGCTGCGCTTGGCTGCTGGCTTGTTCGGTGAGTCGAAAAGATGACTCACCTCAAAGCCCAGCTTCTGTAGATTTCCTCCTTTGGCATCCTATTCAGCAGATCAGGAATGGTGAGCAACGTCGCTTAAATACTCAAATACAACTCAAAAGCGACTTTGTGATGACGGATCACATTTAAAGTTTGTGCTGTCAGATCAAAAGGCTATCGAAAGGTTGTGTTTCGAGCGTCATGTAGTGGTTCTAAAAAGGTATACCCCATAAAAACCACTCAATACCCTCTCGAAAATGTTATAGAAACCACTTATATTGAACTTATAATTTGGAACCAGTTTAAACAGACCAATGGAGGTTTCAATGTTCATACGGGCGTATTTACGTGCATCGACTGTGGAGCAGGATGCTGAGCGGGCACGAGAGCTGCTGATTGGTTTTGCTGCAGAGCATGGCCATCAGATAGCCAGTTTCTATGTGGAGAATGAGTCTGGTGCAACGTTGGACAGGCCTGAGCTTATGCGGCTGATCCGCGACGCTGCAGATTGTGACATTGTGCTGGTAGAACAGATTGATCGTCTGGCCCGTCTCAATCAGACGGATTGGCAAACATTGAAGCAGTTGCTGGCTCAGAAACAGCTCTCAATCGTTTCTCCGGAGCTTCCGACTTCCTGGGTGGCGTTACAGGGGGACAACCGCTCCGAGTTCACCAGCGCCATTTTGCAGGCTGTAAATGGCATGCTGTTGGATATGCTCGCAGCAGTCGCTCGCAAAGATTATGAAGATCGCAGACGCAGGCAGCAGCAGGGTATTGCCAAGGCCAGGGATGAGGGGAAATATCGCGGTCGCCAGAAAGATGAAAAGAAGCGTCAGCACATCGCACAGTTGTTGGGCACCGGACACAGCTACTCGGTGATCCAGGAAATGTTGGGCTGCTCCCGCCATCTGATTTCGTGCGTGGCAAAAGAGGTCCGTTCAGCAAAATAGCGGGTCATTTATCCGAGGCACCCATGCGACGCTTCTCGATATACAGCCACGCAGCAAAGGCGCCAAACCCTATCAGGAATGAAAACAGGAGGATCAGGATGACGATGCTGTTCATGGTGATGGCCTCAGGTGTAGCGGATAAAGGATGCAATCAGGTGATCGTGTGACCAAACTCCATATCACCATGGACTTCGCTCAGGAAAAAATCAACAACGCACTGAAAGTATTGAAGTTTGTTCGCTCACAACAAACATGATTGCGTGGAATCACGCAGGATGTGGAGCCATGGAATGAACACTGTCATTCCCAACAAATTCCTGTCCAGTTTCTTTCCACATAACTATCTATCTGGAAAAGTGGTGTGAATTTTCCACATAGTGGAATGCCTGTTCAGAACGAGTTATGTGGAATCCTGATCGAAGACTTCCTATCTATCTGGAAATTTCGTGCCGTTTTTCTCTTTGGAATATTGGTCATCTTGTTTGAAGGGATGATGGACTCTGGTGTGCTGAAATATGGGGGGCGGATTCCTATCTATCTGGAATTTTGCCCCTCATATTTCAGGATGTCAGCAGTCGGTGGGCCATCCCGTCGAGTAGCAGCTTGGTCTTCTCCCAAGTCGGCATCACCTGGCTGAGCAACCGCCAGAATCGCTCGCTGTGGTTGTGCTCGGCTAGGTGGCAAAGCTCGTGGAGGATGACGTAATCAATGCACTCTCTAGGGGCTTTTACCAAATGAGGATTGAGCGTGACCCGGCCATTGGGCGAACAGCTTCCCCATTGGGTTTGCATATTCAGCAGGCGTAACGGAGGGCGATCCACAACCCACAAGGCTTGTTCCAGCATGGCATCGAGACGTTTGGCGAAAAGCTCTCTGGCGCGGGTTCTATACCACTGGGTCAGTTGAGCCTTCACTGTCTCGGGTCCTGGCTTCCTGACTGATACTTCCAGCTTGCCTCGCAGCAGTTTGACCCCTTGCACACTGCTTGGTGCAACGATGACCTTGAGCAGGTATTGCTTGCCGAGGTAAAGGTGACTCTCGCCACTGACATAACGGCGTGGCGTGATATGTTCCAACTGCTGACGAAAGTCACGCAACTGCTCGTAGATCCAGCGGGCACGCTTTTTTACCGCCGCAAGCACCTCTTCATCTGGCGTTTGCGGCGGAGCCATCACCTCAACCCGGCAGTCAGGATGCACCTTGATCAGCAGTTTGCCTGCCTTGGGTCTGGTGAGCCGTTCGAACCTGATAAGCTCACCGCCATAGGAAAAGTGCTGGAGCCTATTGGTCATGTTGCCGGAGGTACTCATCTGCAGTTACATCCCACTGTGACCAACTCGGGTAATCTGCACGACCATTTCCACCATACGTTTGGCTTGATCCATGCCACAGCCGATGGCCTTGCACTCGGTGAACAGCAATGGCAGCAGCTTCTTGCGAATATCGGCCTCAATATTTTGCGGGTTGATAGAGTGTTCGGCGACCGAGGCATCAACCAACCGGTCGATCTCGAAAGCGAGTTTGACCCACTTTTCTTCAACCTGATCATCCTGGCTGTCAAACAGTTGTGGCAGGTTCTTTTTAAAGACACCGAAGTAGGCCTGAGCATGGCGGTTAGTGCCAAAAGCATCAGGCATATCGTTCAGGCGGCGTTCCTGTACCCGCTCTTCAAACTCGCGGAACAGCATGTACTGCTTGAGAGGGTGATCAAACAGTTTTTCCGCCTCTTCAATGGCGAGGCGCAACAAGGTTGAGAAAGACTCCCGAGCATAAGGGTCATCTCTGAGATCCTGCTCAATCATGCGCGTGACGCGAGTCTTGATGATGTCAGTCTCGTTGCGGGTCTTCTCTTTGCTCCACTCTTCCGGCGGTTTTTGCTGTCCCATCTTGCCAACTTCATACACACCACCGGGCTCTTTGACCTCGACACCAACCACATGCTTGTCGAGTAGCTTTTTCACCTGCTGGGCATACTCGTCGTAGTCGACTCGTTCACCTGCATCCTGTTGCACGGTTTGCCGCAGGCTGGAGAACTGTTGCAGCGTCTCTTTGTAATGGCGGCGATCCGCTTCGGTAAAGGCGGTGTCCTCGAAGAACGAGGCCGACTGTAGAGCTACTTTCAGGCAACTGGCAAAGCGGGATAGTGCTTCATAGAAGTCTTCACGCACCTTGAGATGCACATCTACCAGCTCTCCCTCTACCTCTTCCATTCGGGGTACCAGCACCTGGCGCAGTTGCTCTATGTCCTGCTTGTTCTTTACCCCGGCAAAGATGTTCCACAGATCCTTGTAGAGCTGTGGCAGGCGCTTGTATTCAGAGCTCATCTGGTTGTAGAGGCCGGCGATGTCGTCAAGGTCATAGCCGCCCTGAGTGCGTGAGGCGAGATCCTGATACTTGGCGATAGTGGTATCTAGCTCCGAGAGAATGCCGCGGTAGTCGATGAGCAAGCCAAACTCTTTGTCCGGGTGCAACCGGTTAACCCGGGCGATGGCCTGGATCAGGTTGTGTTCCTTCAAGGGTTTGTCGATGTAAAGCACCGTATTCTTGGGCTCATCGAAACCGGTCAGTAACTTGTCTACCACGATCAAGAGCTTGAGCGGATCATCCTTGTCGGCGAAGCGTTCGATAATCTGCTTGGTGTAGAGCTGCTCATCCTGGCTACCCACGTTATCTTTCCACCACTGCACGACCAGAGGGAGGGTTGATTCATCAACATCGGTATTGCCCTCCCGGCTATCGGGGGAGCTGATAACAATGGCAGATTCGAACAATCCAACCTCATCGAGATATTGCTTGTACTTGATGGCGGAAGACTTGCTGTCGCAGGCGAGCTGACCTTTCAGCCCTTCCGGAATGTTTTTGTCGAAGTGCTCGGCTATGTCGCGAGCGATTAGCTGGAGCCGGTCATCGGCTTTGTAGAGTTCACCTTTGCGCGTGTATTTGCGCTTCAGGTCAGCCTTTTGCTCCTCGGTCAGGTTGGTGGCGATGCGGTTAAAACCGGCATCAATCGCCCTGTCGTTCACATCGAGATCCGGGATGCGTTCTTCATAGAGCAGGGGGGTGACCGCCTTGTCCTCAACGGCTCGCTGCATGGTGTAAGCGTGCAGGATGGGGCCAAACTTGTTGGTCGTCTTGTCGTTTTTCAGTAGAGGGGTGCCGGTAAAGGCCACAAAGGCGGCATTGGGCAGGGCCAGTTGCATGCGAATGTTGTTTTCGCCCCCTTGGCTACGGTGCCCCTCATCAATCAGCACGATGAGGTCCGGGCTCTTGTTGACGCACTCAGGCAATTTGGTGGCAGTGTTGAACTTCTGGATCAGCGAGAAAATGATGCGCTCGGTACCCTTGCCAATTTGCTCGGCCAGTCGCTTGCCCGAGGTGGCCATCGCCGCGTCCTTGTCCTTCTTGCCAGCCAGTTCACCACTGGATGAGAAGGTCTTGCTGAGCTGGCTTTCGAGATCCACTCGGTCGGTCACGACAATGATGCGGCAGGCTTTAAGTGCATCATGCAGGATCATCGCCTTGCTCAGGAAGACCATGGTGAACGACTTGCCTGATCCTGTGGTGTGCCAGATCACCCCGCCTTGGCGGCCGCCATCAGGGCGCTTGTGACTGATCCGCTCGATCAGTCGCTTGATGCCGAACACCTGCTGATAGCGGGCCACTATCTTGCCGGCTTTCTTGTCAAACAGGGTAAACAGACGGGTCATCTCCAGCAGCCGATCAGGTGACAGCAGGCTGATAAGCAGCCGATCCTGGTCCGTCACCGCCAACTCGCCGGCGGCCAATAGGGTCTGGTACCAATCCAGTGTGGCCGGTGGGCGATGATCAAACAGTGTCGAGAGGGTATCTTGGGGAATCGGCCGATTCTTGATCTCGGCCATCTGCGCGTCGCTTATGTCCTCTTCACGCCAGGCAGCCCAGAATTTTTCCGGTGTGCCGCAGGTGCCATAGCGTCCTTCGATTCCGCTGATGGATAGCAGCAACTGGCTATAGGCGAACAACAGCGGGATCTCACCGTGTAGCTGGTTGCGAATAGTCTGGGAGATCCCCTCCTTGACGGTAGGCCCCTTCTTGGCGTTGCTATCCGGGCGTTTCGCCTCGATCACCGCCAATGGCAGGCCATTGACGAAGCAGACGATATCGGGGCGACGAGACTCTATACCACTGGCTCGGGTGACGTGAAACTCTTCGGTAAAGGTGAAGCTGTTATTGTGCGGGTGATGCCAGTCGATCAGGGCAATGGTCGGGCTTACCTTCTTGCCATCGATGAATTCGGTGACCGACATGCCGTAGAGCAAATGGTTATAGATCCGTTCATTGGCGGTCATCAGCCCCTCGTTAAGCGCTGGAGTACACAGCTCACTCACCAGATTGTCGACCGACTTGGCGGACAGTGGATACCTCTTGCCAGCATACACAAAGGCGCGTTTGCTCAGCTCCTCGCGCAGAATTTGGCTCAGCACGACCTGGTCATATTTATTGTTACGGGCTGCCAGTGCCTGCTTGGGGGGCAGAAAAGTCCAGCCCAGCTGGGTCAGCAGGGTCAGGGCCGGGATCTTGGCGCTGAACTCTTCTTGAAACTTGGGTACGTGGTGATGATCAGTCATTGAGTTCAATTCCCCGTGCAGCGAGCCATTGGCGCCCTTTCTCTGTGGTTTGGTAAGCCTGTTCCGGATGATTGGGCACTTCCGGGTGGGCATAGCCAATCAAGCCCTCTTGTTCACGCATGATGTTCAAATGGGACGCCTTTAATGCGTTTTCCCGCCGGTTCAGCGTTTTGGCCAGTTGCTCGGTTTTGTAAGGACGCATGGCACAGAGCCACAGAATCACTGGCCACAGGTTATTTCTGCGTGCTTTGGGGGTGAGTTGGTCTATACGAGCGAGCAGATCTGACGGGAGGTCACCCGCATTTGAGCCGAGGTCACCTCTATTTGCCGCGAGGTCACCCGTATTTGCGTCGAGGTCACCCGTATTTGCCACGGGGTCACCTGCATTTGAGCGGGGGCTCTCATCATTGGCAGCAGCAAACAGCGGGAGTTCGTGAGGCGCTGACAGCTCGTAGTAAGTGGAGGAGCCTGCCCCCCCTTTGACCAGCAACTGGTACTGATGATGCAATCTTCCCAGTATCTGGCTGGCGGCGAGCGTATCAAGGCCGGTAATGGCTCGAAGGCCTGCGTTATCCACCGCTCCCGTCTCTTTGGCCAGGATCAGTGCTTTGGCCTCATCGTTGTTCAAGGTGAAATGAGCGAATTGTTTGAGCCAGGCCAACTGCTCTTCGCCCATCAGCTGATGCAATAGATAGGTTGCCAGAAACTGGTTCTGGATGACCTGACTCATAAAAACAGGCGCGGTCAGACCCACCTGGTCCAGCAGACGTCGCATGGTGCGGATGCCGGAGCCTTTGGTCTCGGCAAAGCTGACGTCGTAGAGCACAGAAGCCAGCACCGGATTGCGCAGGATAGAGCCCATCTCCCCCAGCATCGCCTCGGGCTTGAGAGAGTAGCCGGCGTTGCGTATCTCGAGACGGTTGCTAAAGCGCACCACTATGATGGGCTGATTGACCTGATAATCACGGTGCATGACGGCGTTGACCACCGCTTCGCGAATCACCTTCTGTGGCAGCAAGGGCTGGTCGTCTCGCTGGGTTTTGCCCTCTTCCAGACGAAAATGCTTTGGCAAGTCATCCAGAATGGTGGCCTCCAGTTTGGGGATCAGCGTCAGCAGGGGTTCACGCAGATCCAGCGTGGTGTCGAAGCGCTGTTGAGGGTCTTCCACCCACTGAGTGCCGGCGACGCGCACATAGTCCACGCGCATGGCGGGTAACAGTCTTCGCAGCGCCAGCGGTTTGCCAAGGAGCAACAAGCCGGCGATAGTGGGTACCCATTCACCTTGGCGCTTTTTCACCAGATTGAGGGATTGGAGCATCTCACTGTCACTGGCCTGCAACTCTTCAGCATGAGGGCGAACCTTGCTGCGCAGCGTGCGATAGAGCTCGATGGCGTGGGGATCGAGATCATCCCAGTGGGCGTCAGGCAGCAGAACCTGCTCGAACCCCAGGCCATTTTTGGCGAGCAGCAAGGGCTCCAGATCCAGCTGGGAGCATTCGTAATCACCGTTCAATCCCCGTCGCCAGACGCCGCTCTTGCGCTTGTTCTTGCTGTCGTATTTCCCTTTAAAGGTGCAAGGCTTGGCTGCCGGCTCCAGTTCGGGGACAAAGACGACTAGCACACGTTTTCCCTCCAGCTGATGGGCTTGTGCCTGTACCGGGATCGGCTGTTCAAACTGATCACGGCAGTTGGTTTGCAGGGTGTTGAGGAGCTGGTCACTGTGGCTGACACCGCATACCGAAAAGGTGTCGTGTGTGTCATCTGGCTCGTTAACCCCGAGCAGCAGATAGCCACCACCAAGGCCAGGCTCATTGGCAAAGGCACAGATCGACTGCATGACGGATGAACCGATGTCGCTGCCTCGCTTGGCCTCGATACGGGGACACTCATCCAGCTCGCGCAACTGAGCCAGCAACTGCTCCGGGGTAAATTCGATCATGCCTTTGAACGCTCCTTCAACTGTGTGCTACCGATGGCGTCTGTTCGGGGTCTTGCGATCTCAACTCAGTGCAAACAGCACTGTTTGAACTTCTTGCCGCTGCCACAGGGGCAGGGGTCATTGCGCCCGATCTTGGAGGCCGCTCTAACCGGCAGGGTTACTGGTGTGAGGGCTGGTGCGGCTATCGGCGCTGTGCTTGGCCCCCGTTGGGCCAGAAAATGGGCGTGCAGTCGCAAGGCGGCGGTGCCCACCTCGGCCACGCTCTGCTGATGTTCCGGTAGCGACAGGCTGGCAAGCAGTGGCAATTGGTCATCGCTGCCATGCAGGCGGATCACCTCAAGCCAAGTATCCAGCTCCTCTGGCAAGGCTGGCCAGTTCCCCAGCGCCATGCCACGCAGATAGCCAAAGCACCACTCCTCGGCGTTGCAGATCTCCTGCCCTTCGACATAGTTGGCCATCAGCACCGGGATAAAGTGCTCGGGCTGATAACAGAGGGTATGGGCCAGAATATTCATATGGCCGAGGATCAAATCCAGCGCCCGTTTCATATCCCGCTCGGACGACCACTCTGGGGGCGTGCCACCCCAGAGTACCTGCCACCACTGGCTGGGTGGCACCAGGTCGGGGCCGGAGAGTACCGCAGTCAGAAAGCCGTCGAGCGCCGACAGACTCAGCATCGCGTCGTCATTGCCATAGTCCATCAGTCGCTGCTCCAGCCATTCCACTTCGGCCTCGGTCATGGGGTGAATGGTCACTTTTTTCATGCGGCCTCCTCTACCTTGACCCGTCGTTTGCCGGTCAGCAGTTGTTGCATCAGCGCCTGTTTCTCCTGCTTTAAGGCGTCGAGCTTTTGTTGCAGCGCAGTAACTTCTTTATCGGCGGTGGACAAGACTGCGGCTATTTTTTGTTGTTCATCAATACTAGGTACTTGCCAGCTAATATTCTTAAAGTGGTTAAATTTCAAATTCCAAGTATCTGAAACAAGGCCTTGAGAATGCCTGTAGAAGATATGGACAAGGGCTGGGAACTTAAATAAATACGCAGCATAAGCAGGACAAACTTTGCCCGTTGGTGTGACAATTGTATAAGCAGGACTAACAATCCCTTCTTTATCTGACAAGCTAGATCGGCCTTGCCACATGCGCATGGTGTTGTAGCCAATGTCATTCACGCAAATTCTGCGATACTTTGACTTGTCTTCATTGGAGGTGTTTTTTCTACCGGTATCTTCCTGGTAAACAACGCCATCGTCAGCCGTAATCGACAGCAGGGGCAGATCATCCCGACCAGTTTCAACTCGCTCATTGAACAAACTGCTGAATTTGTAAGTTTTCCATTCCCCACTAAACCTAACTCCATTCTTATCCAGCAGGCGTTTTTTGCCGGTAAGCAGTTGTTGCATCAGCGCCTTTTTCTGCTGCTGGCTATTGGTCAGCAGTTGCTCGGTGGTGGTGATGGCCTTATCCCAAGTGGAAAGAATTTCAGCTATTTTATTCTGTTCAGAAAGAGGCGGAATATTTACTGGATATGCTTTTATGGATTCAGTATCCAGACGTCCAGTGCCATGGCCAGCGGTGCTAACCAGCTGGAGTATTTTGTTTTTTTCAGCTGCCAGCATAAAAGAGAGAAAAAGCCCATCAATATCCTTGTTAGGAATAAGCGCCTTTAAATCCTGATTAAATGCGACCTCTCTTGTGGCATAGCCAACAGGAAAGTCTTTCAATAACGTCATACCGCGAACAAGGATTAAAGATGATCCTTTTGGCGCTTTTTTAGCCACCTTAAAACCATCTTCTGTCAGAGTATCAATACTTGTTGCAAGGTAGTGAGTTTTTAGGTCTTTACCTGATATCCATGGCTCTGTTCCCCCCCAGAAATGAGCGCTCTGTTTACTTGGTGTTCCACCAGAGGAAAACTTAGCAATGTCCCCAATTTGGGAGGCGATCCATCCCTTAGGCACCATAACCGAGCCCCTCCAGATAGTTGGCCATCTCGCTTTCCTGCGTGGTGAGTTGCATTTTGAGCGTACGCAGTGCTGTTTTCTTATTCATCGTCCGTACTCCCGTTATCCAGCCGCGCAGGATTTTTCAGCGATTTTTTGTCGGCCGAGGCCAGACGGCGTTCCACCTTTTTTACATCCTCGGCAGCTGGCAACTGCTCTGGCTGAATGCCGCGGCTGAGTAGGGTTTGACGCACCGCCTGATTGTTGGTGACGTGCTCGTTGGAAATTTGCGTCTCCCGGGTCATCTGTTGAGTGCGGGCGTTGTGGATCGTGATCTCGGTGGCAAAGTCTTTGGCCTTGAGAATGATGGTTGGGGCAAAGTCAGCCAATGGTCGGCTATCTGGAACCTTCCATTGGGCTTTCATCGCTTGCGTGCTTTTGCCAAACAAGGCGTGATCCCCTTTGCTGCGGATCAGTGCAAAGTTCTGATTACCACCGGTCTGCTCATAAATGACGCTGGAGAGCTCTTTTTCTGTGGCTGAGAGCTTTTGGCGTGCTTGCACCCGCTCAGTTTCCAGCAGCCGTTGTTCAATCAGCTCCGCCTTGCGGGTTTGCATGGCAAAGTAGGTTTGGGCGAAGGCGATTTGCTGCTTTCGGGGATCACCGTTTTGAGCAATCAGGTAGCAGGCGTAGCGGGTCAGCATGATGTCATCGATCTCTCGTTGGCTACCCGAGCCAAGTTCGACCATTTTCCCGACGTCGGCAAAATGGTCCGACACCCCGTGGCCACTGACTTCACAGGCTGTTTTGGCTTTCGAGATGACGCTGGTGAAGTTATCCCATTTGCCATAGCCCAGCAGGTGTTGCAGATCCCTCGCTAGCCAATACTCAACGCCCGTGTCGGTTTGCTCTGCATGGCCTTCGAAACTAGTCGTTAATGCCTGAATTTGTTGTTGTTCCATTGCAAGAGCTCCTTATGCGTTGTGATCCAGATAACCCAGTTCGGCGAGAAAGTTGGCCATCTCGGTTTCCAGCTCGGTCAGTTGGGCTTTGAGCTGCTCCCGCTCGGCACGCACCGCCAGCAGATCGATCTCTTCCTCTTCCTCGAAGGTGTCCACATAGCGGGGGATATTGAGGTTGTAGTCGTTCTCTTTGATCTCTTTGAGCGAGGCAAGGTAGGCGTATTTCTCGACATTGCCGCCGTTGCGGTAGGTCTTGACGATCTTGGAGATATTCTCCGAGCTCAGCACGTTCTGGTTCTTGCCCGGCTTGAAGTCGTTGCTGGCGTCGATAAACAGCACGTTATCGTCCACCTTCTCTTTTTTAAAGATCAGGATGGCGGCGGGGATGCCGGTGCCAAAGAACAGCTTTTCCGGCAGACCGATCACCGCATCGAGCAAGTTCTCGTCGATCAGCTTTTGGCGGATCTTGCCCTCGCTTGAGCCCCGGAACAGCACGCCGTGGGGCACCACGACACCCATACGGCCGCTCTTGGGGTTCAGGGTTTCGATCATATGGAGGATAAAGGCGTAATCCCCCTTGGTCTTGGGCGGAATGCCGCGCTTGAAGCGGCCATATTTATCAATTCCAGCCTCGTCATGACCCCACTTGTCGAGGGAAAACGGCGGGTTGGCGGTCACGATATCGAAGCGCATCAGGTCGCCGTTTTTATCCAGCAGCTTGGGGTTGCGGATGGTATCGCCCCACTCGATCTTGTGGTTGTCTTCCCCGTGCAGGAACATGTTCATCTTGGCCAGCGACCAGGTGGAACCGATGGCCTCCTGCCCGTAGAGGGCATAACGTTTCTGGCCGTAGTTTTGCACTACTTTGCGGCCGCATTTCATCAGCAGCGACCCGGAACCACAGGCGGGATCGCAGATGGTATCGCCGAGCTGCGGATCCAGCAGTTCGGCCATCAGATCGGAGACTTCGGGCGGGGTGTAGTACTCGCCAGCTTTCTGGCCGCTGTTGGCGGCAAACTTGCCGATCAGGTACTCGTAGGCGTTACCAATCACGTCGAGGTTACCGACCCGGCTTGGTTTCAGGTTGAGCTCCGGTTTGGCAAATGCCTCCAGCAGGTAGCGCAGTATGGTGTTCTTCTGCTTCTCTTCGCCGAGGCGATCGCTGTTGAAGCTGATGTCCTGAAACACACTCTTGTTGCCATCTTTGAGCTTGGTGCCGTTGGCTTCTTCGATAGCGTGCAGGCAGACATCGATGCGCTCGCCGTTACCGGGCTCGAATCGCTTCTCGTACAAGCTGTAAAAGTTAGCCTTGAAGGACTGAACTACCTTGTCATCCTGATCCTTGATTTCGGCGATGGGCAGTACAAAGCGCTCGCTCTTCATCATCTCTTCGATAAGCTCTGGCGCATCGCCGTACTGCTTCTTGTAGCTGTCGTAATGGTCCTGCCAGACATCAGAGATGTACTTCAGGAACAGCATGGTGAGGATGAAATCCTTGTAGGTATCGGGGCTGATGGTGCCACGGAAGATATCGCAGGCGCCCCAAACGGTGTTGTTGATAACGTCCTGATTGATCTGTTCGGTCATAAAGGGGGTTTCCTTGGCGTAATAACGGGTATGCGAGCCTCAAGAGGCATCTCTATCGGATTGTTCAAGTAGGCGAGTCGCGATGGCATGCATCATCTGCTCGCCATTGTGCTGGAGGCGCTGCATCAATTGGCGCTCCTCCTGCAGCGTGCGAGCTATTGCCAAAATGGTTTGTTGCTCTGTCAGTGATGGAAGCCCAATCAAGGCCTCTTCCAACACCTGGCGGCGAATACTTTTGGTCAGGGTGCCTTCGGCATGCAGTTCGAAGTAACGCTGGCTGGGCTGCTGATTGAGCTGCCAGGCGAGGAACTCCGGGATCAGTGCATCAGATTGTGGCCGTACCACATAAAAGTGGGGGGCCGCCACAGCTGGCAGTGGGGCATGCCGGGTATCAACCAGCACGGCATAGTTTTGGTTGCCCCGTGCTGCCACCAGAATATCTCCTGTTTGCAGCCAGTCCGGTGCTTTTTTGCCAGTTGCCTCACTGCGCACGCAGCTCATCCAGTCGACACCGAACTCTGACGAGGTGTCTTTCATCTGCACAACGGCCAGATTCCCCTCTGGATGCTCGGGGATCTTGCCGCGAAATGGATAACCAGCGCTGATTGTGGCGATTTGGTAAAGGTGTAATTTCACAAAAAATCTCGTCATCGCTAATGATGCTGGAGATTAGTGTCTCTGATGAGACTTTGTTTCGTCAAGACAAAGCTCGGTCTTTTTTTGCATCAATGGCAATGGAGTTTTTTGCGATGCTTTCACATGTGAAATTTTTTTCTCCGAAAAAGCGCTGTAAGTGCCCAAAATGGGCACTTACAGCGCTCTGGATTTAGTTCTACCCCCGGTACGCTTTGCATGTTGATGTTTGTTACAGGGAGATCATCCGCATGCGTGAGCAAAATCCGTCTGTTTACAGCGATCCTAACGGGTCAATTCTGAGAGAGCTTTATGAGCTTAAGCAGCTGGTAATCCAGCAAGGACTGGCGCAAAAAGAGGTGCTTTCTGCCGAGGAGTGCGCCGAGTTGCTGGGGGTTTCTGTCAGCTATGTGTACCGGCTGACTAGTGAAAAGCGTCTGCCGCATTACAAGCCACAAGGCAAAAAGATCTACTTCAAGCGCGTTGAGCTGCTGGACTGGCTGCTCTCCCACCGCATTTCACCGGACGCCGAACTCACTGAGCATGTAACCAAGCGTGTGCGGCAAGCTAGCCATGGGCGGTTGTGAGGTTGTTATGGAACGAGATCTCATAGCATCTCACTGGCCTCAGGATCTCCGATCGGCTTTTGTTGAACCTCCGAAACCCCTCGATTTCGTCCTCCCGGGACTGCCGGTGGGCTGCGTTGGTGCTTTGGTGTCACCGGGAGGTGTGGGCAAATCGATGTTGGCATTACAACTGGCAATGCAGATATCCGGTGGGCCGGATTGGATTGGGCTTGGCAATCTGGGCAGGGGGGCTGTGCTCTACCTGCCTGCCGAGGACCCTTGGCCTGTACTGCACCAGCGCTTGTTTGCCTTGGGCAGAGGTCTTGATGCTGAACTTCGTGCCAACGTTGAACGAGACCTTCGTTTGATATCGCTTCAGGGTGCCAGCCCGAATGTGCTGGATAGCCATTGGTGGGAAGCGATTGCCATTTGGGCTGAGGGGGTCAGGTTGGTGGTTATCGATACTTTGAGACGCTTCCACGATGCCGACGAGAACGCGGCCTGTGCCATGACACAGGTGCTGGGTCAGTTGGAACGGCTGGCCATGGGGCTGGGATGCGCTGTGTTGTTTGTACACCACACCAGCAAATCCGCAGTATTCCAAGAAGCTGGCGATCTGCAGCAGGCAAGCCGAGGTTCGTCAGTTCTGGTGGACAACATCCGCTGGCAGGCCTATCTCGCCACTATGACCAAGAAAGAGGCGCAGCAGCTGGGCGTATCGGCAGAGCTGAGCCAACTTTACGTGCGCTTTGGAGTAAGCAAAAGTAATTATGGGCAGCCACTACCGGAGCGCTGGTTGGTGCGGGGGGAAGGTGGCGTGCTGCACCCCGTCAGGTTGGACGTAACACGCCGGGCTGGAGGCAAACGTGCCTTGCTTTGAACTAACTCATGCTCGGCACGACCATATGCACTGTCTGGCCCCAGGATTGTTCAGAGCCATCGCTCCTGGTCAGCGCCGTCGAGACAAACTGGCGGTGATTTACCGTTTGGATAACGGTAATCAGATTGAGTTTTCTGGGCCAGAACCCTTGGGGGCCGACGATTTGCGCGTACTTCAAGGGTTGGTTGCCCTAGCTGGGCTTGAATCACAAGGCGGCAAGATTGAGCCTGTTGCGAGTGGTGAAACCGGAGAGATATTACGAGAACTACTTCAGCTTCGTGGGATTGCCAACCAGCAGGATGTCTTGGTGGTCAAAAGCAGCTTGCGCAAACTGGCCAAGGAGATTGGTTACGCCAACCCTCGTGACACCAACACGGTGCGCCGCAGTGTCGAGCGGTTGTGGAAGGTGTCGGTAATAGCACAGGTGGCAGGCCTGCGTAGCGGTTTTCGTCTGCTGGCGAACTATGCCAGTGATGCCCTGACCGATGGGCTCTTTGTGGCGCTTAATCCTTTGCTGACCAATGCTGTGTTGGGGAATGGCCGATATACCTATATCGATCTGGCTGAGGTACGGCAACTGCGTAGTAGCACTGCTCGGATATTGCATCAGCGGCTGTGCGCCTGGATTGATTGTGGCCGCAGCAAGCCAGTAGGCTTAGATAAACTGGTCTCTTACGCTTTTCCTGATAAGTCCAGCGCGGCCACCGACCGCAAGCGGCAATCGCGAGTCCGCAAGGCACTGGATGAACTGGCTGAACTGGGTTGGTCAATCAGTGAACATGCCAAGGGGCGGTTCACCATCGGTCGGCCTGCGCTATCACGATAATGGTCACGGACTATCACGAAAGTGGTCACAAAGTTCACGATATTGGTCACAGGCCTAATCAGTTAAGCCCAAGTGCTACTTGGGCTGCAGGGCGATCCTGAGATCCGATCTATATTATCTAAGATAATCTAGGCCAGCGTATGGTTGCGCTGGCCTGTTTGTTGGCTCTTCCCTAACTGGCTAAGCTGTTTCGATCAATTCAGGTCAAGATCTCGTCGAGGCTTTGTCTCATCAGGATCACAACAATACGTTGGGAAAATCGAGCATGGCGTCCCTGCGTCGTGATTCAAGGATGTCGGCGTAGATCTCGGTGGTTCTCAGCTCACTGTGGCCCAACAAGCGGGAGAGCGCATAGATATCGACGCCACGGTTAAGCTGGATGACGGCGAAGGTATGGCGTGCGCTGTGGAAGGTGACCTTCTTGGTTATACCCGCCTGCAACGCCCAGCGGGTGAGTTCCATGTTGTGCCAGGCAGAGTATTTCAGCCCCTTGAAGATCCGCTCTGATGTCTTGCCTGGGCGCCCCATCAGCTGCATCGCCATGTCATTCAAATCCAAGTATTGCAGACCGCTGGTTTTCTTCTGGGTGAAGACGATACGGTAATGGCCGTAGAAGGGCTCCAGCTCTGCCCAGGTCAGCTTGTGAATGTCGGACCAGCGCAAGCCAGTGCAACAAGAGAACAGAAAGGCGCGCTTAAGAACGTCGTAGCGGCACTCGGCCTGGGCCAGGGCTCGTACCTCGTCTTCGGTCAGATAAACCCGTTTGTTCTTCTCCCCCTGGATAGCTTTGACTCGTCGTACCGGATTATCCGGTAGCAGCCGCTCCTGCTCTGCCTGGTTCAGGGCTGCCCTTAACTTGTTGAAATAGGCACTCTGGGTGTTGCGGCTCAGTGGTGTGCCGCTTTTGGTTCGGGCTTTGTGCATCAGGTAATGCCGAAAACCCTCTAGGAACAGCTGATCTACTTCCTCGAAAGTCAGCTCCGGCAGCTTATGGTACTGGCGTAAATGCTTGAGGGCTGATATCCAGATGGAGTGGTTGCTCTTGCTGCCTGCCGCTTTTTGGTCTGTAACCTCTTGGAAGTACTCGAAGAAGCTGGCCTTGTAGGCGTTCGAGAAATCCAGATGGTGTTTACCAGTCTCGTACTCGAAGAGTCGCTTGGCGCGGATGGCTTCGGCTGCTCGCTGGGTTTCTTTGTTGTGGAGTCGCTGTGCTGGTGTACGCGGCTTGTCGTACAAGAAGAGATCTAGGGGCTCTCTGCTGCGTTTGTGCTTGCGGATGCCCGTGGTTGGTTCAAGGTAGGAGCCGGCGTAATAGGTTAAGCGCAGAGCGCGCTTGCCTTCGGCGTCAGGTTCGCGGAATTCGATGCTGATCTTCATAATTGTCCCCCGAGAGTACCCCGAGAGGTTACTTCGGGGTACTCTCGGGGTAAATTCTCACGAAACAAGATCAGGCAAGAATAGCCAGTAAAAAACAAAGTCCAATATTTACAATGCCTTATGTTCTCACTGGCTGCTTTTTATTGCTGATTTTTCACCACATTACTTGCCGATGCAGAAGCTGGAGAAGATACGGCCCAGCAGATCGTCGGAGCTGAATTCACCGGTGATCTCAGAGAGGGACTCCTGTGCGAGGCGCAACTCTTCGGCCACCAGCTCGCCTGCCACGAACACTTCCAGCTGCTCTTTGGCCACCAGCAGCCGCTCGGCGGCACGCTCCAGCGCATCCAGATGGCGGCGGCGGGCCATAAAGCCCCCTTCGGTGTTGCCCTGGAAGCCCATGCAGGCTTTCAGGTGCTCGCGCAGGGCAGGCAGCCCCAGCTCGGTCTTGGCGGAGATACGGTAGACGGCGTGGCCCAGCTCCTGGCTCGGTGCCAGATCCTCGCCGGTCAGGTCGGCCTTGTTGCGAATCACGGTGAGGCCGATATTTTTTGGCAACCGATCAACAAATTCCGGCCAGATCTCTCGCGGGTCAACCGCATCCGTGGTGGTGCCATCCACCATAAACAGCACCCGATCGGCCTGTTCGATCTCGGCCCAGGCGCGCTCGATACCGATTTGTTCTACCTTATCCTGGGTGTCGCGCAGACCGGCGGTATCGATGATGTGTAGCGGCATGCCATCGAGATGGATATGCTCGCGCAGCACATCGCGGGTGGTGCCGGCAATCTCGGTGACGATGGCTGACTCGCGCCCTGCCAGGGCGTTGAGCAGGCTCGATTTGCCGGCGTTGGGACGACCGGCGATCACCACCTTCATCCCTTCCCGCAGCAGAGCGCCCTGCTTGGCTTCACCGCGCACGTCGTCCAGCTCGGACATGATGGCGTAGAGGTCGCCCGCCACCTTGCCGTCGGAGAGGAAGTCGATCTCCTCGTCCGGGAAGTCGATGGCCGCTTCCACATAGATGCGCAGCCGGATCAGGCTCTCCACCAGTTGCTGGATTTTGCTGGAGAACTGCCCCTGCAGGGAGTGCATGGCGCTGCGGGCGGCCTGTTCGCTGGAGGCTTCAATAAGGTCAGCGATAGCTTCGGCCTGGGCCAGATCCAGCTTGTCGTTGATGAAGGCGCGCTCGCTGAACTCGCCGGGGCGGGCAGGGCGGATGCCATCGATTTTCAGAATGCGGCGGATCAGCATGTCCATGATGACGGGGCCGCCGTGGCCCTGCAGCTCCAGCACATCCTCGCCGGTGAAGCTGTTGGGGGCTTTGAACAGCAGGGCGATGCCCTGATCCAGTACCTGGCCTTGCTCATCCTTGAACGGCAGATATTCGGCGTAGCGCACCCGCGGGAGCTTGCCGAGCACTATCCCGGCGACCTGTTCGGCGGCGGGGCCGGAGACCCGGACTATGCCGACGCCACCACGGCCTGGCGCGGTGGCCTGGGCCACGATCGTATCTGTTGTCATCTTGCTTGGCTCGTTTGTTCGCTGATAGGAAAACGTAGTGGGAGACATTGTAATAAAAAAGGCGGCCCGAAGGCCGCCTCTTTTGTCATCACGGGAAGATTAGCTGCGTGAATGCAGTCCTTTCTTCTCCAGCTGACGATAGATGATGGTCTGCTGGATGATGGAGATGACGTTGCTCACCAGCCAGTAGAGAGTCAGGCCAGCCGGGAACCAGAGGAACATGAAAGTGAAGATGATCGGCATGAACTGCATCACTTTCTGCTGCATCGGGTCGGTTACGGTGGTCGGGCTCATCTTCTGCAGATACCACATGGAGGCACCCATGAGGATTGGCAGCACGAAGAAGGGGTCCTTCACTGACAGGTCAGTGATCCACAGGGCAAACGGCGCGTGACGCAGTTCAACGGACTCCATCAGTGCCCAGTAAAGGGCGATGAAGATCGGCATCTGAACCAGGATCGGCAGGCAGCCACCCAGCGGGTTGACCTTCTCCTTCTTGTACAGCTCCATCATGCCCTGAGACATCTTCTGGCGGTCATCGCCGAAGCGCTCGCGCAGGGCCGCAATCTTGGGTTGCAGCATGCGCATCTTGGCCATGGAGGTGTACTGGGCCTTGGTCAGCGGGAACATGATGCCGCGTACCAGCAGGGTCAGCATGATGATGGCCAGACCCCAGTTCTGGACGAAACCGTGGAACACGGTCAGCAGCCAGTGCAGCGGTTGGGCGATGAACCACAGCCAGCCGTAGTCGACGGTCAGGTCGAGGTGGTTAGCCACCTTGGCCATCTGGTCTTGCAGCTTGGGACCGACCCACAGCTTGCTGGTTACTTCAGCCTGTTGGCCGGCAGCCACGTCAACCAGCGGCGCCTTGTAACCGATGATGGCCTGGCCTTTACCAGGGATCACACGGCTGTAGAAGCTGTTGGTATCGTCGGCATTCGGTGCCCAGGCAGAGACGAAGTAGTGTTGCAGCATGGCGACCCAACCACCCTTGGTGGTCTTGTTCAGGTCGGCATCCTTCATCTCGTCGAAGGTGTACTTCTTGTAGCGGGTATCTTCAGTGGAGAAGGCACCACCACGGTAAGCGCTGGCTACCATGGCATGACCTTCCTGATCCTTCGGCGTTGCTACGGTCTGCTTCAGCTGACCATAGAACTGCACCTGAACCGGCTCGGCAGATTTGTTGTCGATCTTGTAATCAACGCCAACGGCATAGTCGCCACGCTTGAGGATGAACTCCTTGGTGAAGACCACGCCCTTGCTGTCGGTCCAGGTCATCGGAACGACGACTTGATCCTGACCATCGGCCAGCTGATAGCTGGTCTGGGCGGCTTCATAGGTAGGACGACCTTCGGCCTGACTGTCCGGACCATTGCGACCCACCAGACCGCTCTGGGCGATATAGAGGTGCTCAGGCTTGCTGGTCAGCAGCACGAACGGTTGGTCCTTGCCCTCTTCCAGTTTGTGAGACAGCAGTTCGGCAGACACGACGTCACCACCCTGGGTATCCAGGGTCAGCTTGAGCACGTCAGAGGAGACGGTGATCAGCTTGCGTGCGGCAGTTGCGTTGGCTTGCTCGGAAACCTGAGGAATATCACCGGTCTGACCGGCTTCAGGTACGAAATGTTCGGTTTGGGCCACGGTAGTCGGGGCCGGCTTCGGAGCCTTGTCGGACTCCCACTGTTGCCAGAGCAGAAAGCTCACGAACAGCAAACCGATCAGGAGTAGATTGCGTTGTGATTCCATAGTCTTCAGTTTCTTCGCTTTGGTTGCGGAACCGGGTCATAACCACCCTCGGATAAGGGATGGCATTTTAATAGACGTTTGCTAGCTAACCAAACGCCTTTTATGAAACCGTGAAGTCGGATGGCTTCTATCGCAAATTGGGAACAAGTTGGAGTAAAACGGCAGCGCGGCCCGAGCAGAGGGCTAATGATTAGCTGATACAGGCGTATCAGTTTGATAGCTACCCATTGCAACGGCGTGACAGAGTGCGCCATAGCTTTTCCAGTAACTTGAACAGTTCCTCGTTATCCATCTCTTTCACACCGGCTTTGGCGATCACCACGATGTCGATAGCGGGCAGCTGATGTTGTTTGAGGCGGAAACTTTCCCGGACCACCCGTTTGACACGGTTACGCCAGACGGCACGCTTGAGTGCTTTTTTGGGCACAGCGAGACCAAGACG
The DNA here is from genome assembly GCF_027705925.1 of Aeromonas sp. Y289-2. Lineage (NCBI taxonomy): Bacteria > Pseudomonadati > Pseudomonadota > Gammaproteobacteria > Aeromonadales > Aeromonadaceae > Aeromonas > Aeromonas sp. Y289-2. Next base: position 10,966 of record NZ_JAPDCH010000016.1, on the reverse strand, counting down.
AGAGTGTTCGAGTGAATTGGGGCAGGCAAGAAGCGTAATTTGCGGGGAAGCAGCCCGGACAGGCTCGGCGAAAACGCGTTTGAAGTGTTCGGGAGTTAACAGACGTAACTCCCGAGAGAAGGTGTGCTGGGTAGGCATTAAACTACCAGACGGGCACGACCCTTGGCACGACGAGCGGCCAGAACTTTACGACCGTTGGCAGTTGCCATGCGGGCGCGGAAACCGTGAGAGCGCTTGCGCTTCAGGTTGGACGGTTGAAAAGTACGTTTCATGATTCGATTCCGTATTTCTGTACAGTTTTGATTGTCACACTAAGCCGACGCGCCAGCTATAGCGTGTGACGACTAGCAAAAGAGGCCGAATTCTAAACAGAGTTCGGCTTTTAGTCAATCCGCCGTTCCCTCTCATCCTGCCATGGTCTTGAAAAGGCCACTGCCGAGCGTGAGGATCCAGAGGATCAAGGGCTCCGGATTATACTGGCAACCCGGGGTTAAACAAGGGATCCCTCAATAAAAAAGGCGGCCAGGCCGCCAAAGAGAGAGCTATTTAAGGACTTTCCGCAAGAACTCCCGGGTACGGGGATCCTTGGGATCGACCAATATCTGATCCGGCGGGCCCTGCTCGACGATCCGCCCCCCTTCCATGAAGATCACCCGATCGGCAACATCACGAGCAAATTCAATCTCATGGGTCACCACCACCATGGTCTGGTGCTGGCGGGCCAACTCTTTCATCAGTCCCAAAACCTCGTCGACCCACTCGGGATCGAGGGCCGAGGTGGGCTCGTCAAACAGGATCACCTTGGAGTGTGCCGCCATGGCGCGGCCAATGCCGACCCGCTGCTGCTGGCCGCCGGAGAGGGAGGCCGGATAGGCATCCTGCTTGTCGGCGAGACCAATGTCCTTGAGGATGCCGAGCGCTGTGGCGCGGGCCTCCGCTTTTGGCTGCTTCCAGACGGTGATCAGCCCTTCGGCGATGTTGTCGAGCGCTGTTTTGTTGGCAAACAGGGCGTAGTTCTGGAACACGAAGGAGGCTCGTTTGCGCAGCTCGATCGCCTGCTGTTCGCTGGCCTTGGCCAGATTAAGCTCGAGATCGTCGATGGCAAGGGTGCCCGCATCCGGAGTCTCCAGCAGGTTCAGGCAGCGCAACAGGGTCGACTTGCCGGTGCCGGAGGGGCCGATGATGACGACAATTTCCCCCTTTTTAACATCCAGATCGATACCGTTGAGCACCTGATTGCCGTGATATGCCTTGGAGAGGCCGGTTAGCTTGATCATGAGAGCCCTCCTTTAATAGGCACGGTTGAGACGGACTTCCAGCAGATGCTGCAAGCGGGTAAAGAAGATCACCACCACCCAGTAGATCAGCGCCACCGCCATAAAGCTCTCGAAGAACTTGAAGGAGGAGGAGGCTTCCATCTGCGCTTTGCCCATGATCTCGGCCACTCCCAGGGTGAACGCCAGCGAGGTGCTCTTGATCATGTCGATGAAGTAGTTCATCAGCGACGGGGTGGCGATGCGGGCCGCCTGCGGCAGGATGATCCGCTGCATCGCCTGATAACGGCTCATGCCGATACTGAGCGCCGCTTCCATCTGGCTTTTGTGAATGCCGAGGATGGCTGCGCGGATCGACTCGGCCATGTAGGCGGCGAAGTGCAGGGTCAGACCGACGATGGCGGCAGTAAAGGCATCCATCCCCACGAAGATCGGGAAAAGTTGCGGCAATCCGTAGTAGAGCAGGAACAGCTGAACGAGTAGCGGTGTACCCCGAAAGAACGAGATATAGAGCATCGCCAGCCAGTGAATCGCGGGGACGCGAAACACCCGTACTATCGCCAGGGCCAGCGAGAGTACGAGTGCCAGCACGAATCCCCACAGGGCCATTTCCATCGTTGTGCCCAGGTATTTGAGCAGGATGGGAAACAGCCCCAGCGTGTATTCGAGGTCAAATTCCATCATTTATTTGTCGGTGATGTCGGAAGCGAACCATTTCTCGGAGATCTGACGCAGGGAGCCATCCTTGCGCATGGCGGTCAGGGCCTCGTCGACCTTCTTCAGCAGCGCCTGTTTCTCCGGGGTCTTCAGGAAGGGCAGGGCGTTCTCGATAGTCTCGAACGGTGCGCCAGCCTGTTGCAGCGGCAGCTTGGACTCCTTGATCAGCTGGGCGGTGGAGACGCGGTCCATCACGAAGGCATCGATGCGACCCAGGGCGACATCCTGCTCGAAGGCGGAGTCATAGGTGCGGATGTCGATCTTTTTGTTCGGGTCGTTCTTGCGCAGCAGCTCTTCGAAGTTGGAACCCAGGTTCACGGCCACCTTCTTGCCTTCCAGATCCTTGATACCGTGGATGGTGCTGTTGCCCTTGCGTACCACGATCTGGGCGCCGTCATAGACGTAAGGCTGGGAGAAGTCGTACTTCGCCTTGCGCTCGTCGGTGATGGTGATCTGGTTGGAGATGGTATCGATGCGGCCGGTTTCCAGCATGCCAAACAGGCCGGAGAAGCTGGCGGTCACGAATTCGACCTTGTAGCCGGTACGCTCGCCGATCTGGTTCCACATATCCACTTCAAAGCCCTGCAGCTTGTCCTGCTTGACGAAGGTGAACGGGAAATATTTGCCAGACATGCCGACCTTGATGGTCTCCTGGGCGATGGCCTGACCGGACAGGGTGGCGAGCAGGATGGCTGCGCCGGAAATCAGTTTGATGGATGTTTTCATGGTGTTTCTCTCTCTCAATGTCTTGTATTTGTAGTTGTAATAACTGGTTTGGCCCTGATGTTATTGGAATAAAATTTAAAAAATAAATGACATTTGGTTATATGAAATAACAGGAGAGAAGCACGGGATCGACCAATCCGGACGGTGGATCAAGCTGTGGGTAACTTTGGGGATGAAATCCGATCCAAAGGCGCTGGATCCTTGAAAGTCAAGGATCTTATTTGCTGGATCCACCGGGCGATGGCTGGAGATCCGGCGGCTAAAAACGTAGAATAGCCGGTCTTTAGTTAATCAATCGACAGGAGTTTAGAGTGACTGCTTCGCTATGGCAGCAGTGCCTTAACCGGCTGCAAGATGAGTTGCCCTCGGCAGAATTCAGCATGTGGATCCGGCCGCTTCAAGCGGAGTTGAGTGACAATACTCTGACCCTGTATGCACCGAATCGCTTTGTTCTGGACTGGGTACGAGACAAGTATCTCATCCGGGTTAACGGCATCATCAACGAACTCTGCGGGGTCGACGGCCCCGCCCTGCGTTTTGATATAGGCAATCGTCCACATCCTGTTGCTGTCGCCAGAGCGCCGGTACAGGGTGCCGCGCCTGTGAATAACTTGCAGAAGAGCTGGGAAAGCAAGGCTGAAGCCAAGCCCGAGCCGAACCACAAGAGCAACACCAACGTGAACTATACCTTCGAGAATTTCGTCGAGGGTAAGTCCAACCAGTTGGCGCGTGCGGCTGCCCGTCAGGTAGCGGACAATCCGGGTGGTGCTTACAACCCGCTGTTCCTCTATGGCGGCACCGGCCTGGGTAAAACCCACCTGTTGCACGCCGTTGGCAATGCCATCAAGGAGAGTAAAAAAGATGCCAAAGTCATCTATATGCACTCCGAGCGGTTTGTTCAGGACATGGTGAAAGCGCTGCAAAACAACGCCATTGAAGAGTTCAAGCGTTACTACCGCAGCGTCGATGCCCTGCTCATCGATGACATCCAGTTCTTCGCCAACAAGGAGCGCTCCCAGGAGGAGTTCTTCCATACCTTCAATGCCTTGCTGGAAGGTAACCAGCAGATCATCCTCACCTCGGATCGCTATCCGAAGGAGATCAACGGTGTTGAGGATCGCCTCAAGTCCCGCTTCGGCTGGGGCCTGACCGTGGCGATCGAACCGCCGGAGCTGGAGACCCGCGTCGCGATCCTGATGCGCAAGGCAGACGAGAACCAGATCCATCTGCCGGACGAAGTGGCCTTCTTCATTGCCAAGCGTCTGCGATCCAACGTCCGTGAACTGGAAGGCGCCCTCAACCGGGTGATCGCCAACGCCAACTTCACCGGCCGTGCCATCAACATCGATTTCGTGCGCGAAGCGCTGCGCGACCTGTTGGCACTGCAGGAGAAGCTGGTCACCATCGACAATATCCAGAAGACGGTGGCGGAGTACTACAAGATCAAGCTGGCGGATCTGCTCTCCAAGCGTCGTTCCCGCTCCGTTGCCCGTCCGCGCCAGTTGGCGATGGCACTGGCCAAGGAGCTGACCAACCACAGTTTGCCGGAGATAGGTGATGCCTTTGGTGGCCGTGACCACACTACCGTTCTTCATGCCTGCCGCAAGATCGAGCAGCTGAAGGAGGAGAGTCACGACATCAAGGAGGACTATTCCAACCTGATCCGTACCCTTTCTTCCTGATAACGGAATCGAGTGGACAGATGCAGCGCGAATATTCCAACCTGATCCGAATCTTTTCCTCCTAATCACAACGGAGAGCACAGATGCAGCTCGAAATTAGCCGTGAGGCCCTGTTACGTCCTCTGCAACTGGTGTCCGGCGCCCTCGGCGGCCGACCGACCCTGCCGATCCTCGGCAACGTGCTGCTTGATGTCAGCAACGGTCTGCTGTCACTGACCGGTACCGATCTCGAAGTAGAGATGATCGGTCAGGTCTATCTGAACGGGGCCAGCGAAGATGGCCGCACCACAGTACCGGCGCGCAAGCTGCTGGATATCTGCCGTGGTCTGCCGGAAGGCGCCGAGATCCGTCTCAATACCGAAGGGGAGCGCCTGATCATCCGGTCCGGTCGCTCCCGCTTCAACCTCTCGACCCTGCCGGCGACCGAGTATCCGAACATCGAGGATTGGGAATCCGTGCTCGAGTTCGATATCAGCCAGCTGGAGCTGAAGAAGCTGATCGATGCGACCCAGTTCTCCATGGCCAGCCAGGACGTGCGTTACTACCTGAACGGCATGCTGTTCGAGAGCGAAGGTCACGGTCTGCGCACCGTAGCGACAGACGGTCACCGTCTGGCCACCTGCCGCCGCGAGGTAGTAGGGGAATCGCTGCCCGATCATCAAGTTATCCTGCCGCGCAAAGGGGTATTGGAGCTGGTGCGTCTGCTGGAAGCGGAAGACAAGCCGGTGCGGCTGCAGATCGGTCGCAGCAATCTGCGTGCAGCCCTCGACGGCTTCATCTTCACTTCCAAGCTGGTTGATGGCCGCTTCCCGGATTGGCGCCGCGTCATTCCGCGCAACAGCGACAAGGCCCTGATCGCCGGCCGTGAGGATCTGCGTCAGGCGTTTGCCCGCGCCGCCATCCTCTCCAACGAGAAATTCCGTGGGGTGCGTCTCAATCTGCAGGAAAACCTGCTGCGCATCACCGCCAACAACCCGGAACAGGAAGAAGCCGAAGAGCTGCTTGACGTACAATATGCCGCTGGCGAGATGGAGATCGGCTTTAACGTCTCTTATGTGCTCGACGTGCTGAATACGTTAAAATGTGACCAAATTCGGATTAGCCTGAGCGATTCCATCAGCAGTGCCATTATTGAGGATTTTGAACATCAGGATGCTCAGTACGTGGTGATGCCGATGCGGATCTAGTCGTGTCCCTGGTCAAACTCCAGCTCAGCGACTTTCGCAATATCCAGCAAGCCAATCTCAAGCTGTCGCCCGGCCTCAACATTCTGGTCGGGCGCAATGGCAGCGGCAAGACCAGCGTGCTGGAAGCCATTCACTACCTTGGTCTGGGGCGCTCCTTTCGCACTCATTTGACCGGGCGGGTTATCCGCCAGGGGGAGAGGGCGTTTACCCTGTTTGCCCAGTGCGAGCTGGAGGGGCGTCAGGTACCGATCGGTCTTGCCAAAGACAAGAGTGGTGAGACCCAGCTCAAGATTGCCGGGGCACAGGCCCAGCGGTTGGCCGATTTGGCGGAGCTGTTGCCGGTGCAGTTGATCCATCCCGATGGCTTCAACCTGCTGACGGGCGGGCCTCAGGCTCGCCGGGCCTGGCTCGATTGGGGCGTTTTCCATCAGGAGCCGACCTTCTTTGCCCTCTGGGGGCGAGTGCGGCGGCTGCTGAAACAGCGCAATGCGCTACTGCGCCAGAGCACCCAGTACCGCCAGCTGGCGTTTTGGGATCAGGAATTGGTGCGGCTGGGGGGGGAGCTGGCCGAGTTTCGCGCCAGTTATTGTCAGGCCATTACGCCCCTGATCAAGGAGATGACGGCGGATTTTCTGCCGGAATTCGATATCAGTCTCGGCTTTTACCGGGGCTGGGAGAAAGATACTCCCCTCGGCGATCTGCTGGAGGCGGGGTTTGAGCGGGATCGGGCGCTGGGCTATACCGGTGTCGGTCCACAGAAAGCCGATGTGCGCCTCAAGGCGAACGGGGTGCCCGCTCAGGATATTTTGTCCCGGGGTCAGCTGAAGTTGCTGGTCTGCGCTATGCGACTGGCCCAAGGGCTCTATTTGAATCAACATAGCAGCCGTGGCTGTATTTTTTTAATTGACGATTTTGCCTCTGAACTGGATGTCGACAAGCGCCGCTTGCTGGCCGCAAGGCTGAAGCAGTGTGCGTCCCAGGTGTTTATCACCGCCATCGACACCGGTCAGCTCGCAGACATGATGGATGCGAATGACTGTAAGTTGTTCCACGTGGAACAGGGTAAAATCTCCGAAACGTTAGAGAAGGCAGAGAGTAAGCTATGAGTGAAAATACTTACGACTCCTCGAATATCAAGGTGCTGAAGGGCCTGGATGCGGTCCGCAAGCGCCCGGGGATGTATATCGGCGATACGGATGATGGCTCGGGTCTGCACCACATGGTGTTCGAGGTCGTCGATAACTCCATTGACGAGGCGCTCGCTGGCTACTGCTCCGATATTCTGGTCAAGATCCATTCCGACGGTTCTGTCTCTGTGCGTGACAATGGCCGGGGTATCCCGGTAGACATGCACGAGGAGGAGGGCCGCTCCGCCGCAGAGGTCATCATGACCGTGCTGCACGCTGGCGGTAAGTTTGATGACAACTCCTACAAGGTATCCGGCGGCCTGCATGGCGTGGGTGTCTCGGTAGTTAACGCCCTCTCTGACAAGCTGTTGCTGACCATTCGTCGTAACGGTCACGTCTACGAGCAGACCTATCATCTGGGTGAGCCGCAGGCGCCGCTCAAGCAGATTGGCGACAGCACCGGCACAGGTACTGAAGTGCGCTTCTGGCCGAGCCCGGCCATTTTCAGCGATACCCTGTTCCACTACGAGATCCTGGCCAAGCGCCTGCGCGAGCTCTCCTTCCTCAACTCCGGTGTCTCCATCCGTCTGCAAGACGAGCGTGATGGCCGCGAGGCGCATTTCTGCTACGAGGGTGGCATCAAGGCGTTCGTTGAATACCTGAACCAGAACAAGACCCCGATCCACCCGAAGGTGTTCCATTTCACCACCGAGCAGGATGGCATCGGCGTTGAAGTGGCGATGCAGTGGAACGATGCCTATCAGGAAGGGGTCTACTGCTTCACCAACAACATCCCGCAGCGGGATGGTGGTACTCACCTCGTTGGCTTCCGTACCGCGCTGACCCGTACTCTGAACTCCTATATGGACAAAGAGGACTACAGCAAGAAGGCCAAGTCTGCCGCCAGTGGCGACGACGTGCGTGAAGGTCTGATTGCCGTTATCTCCGTCAAGGTGCCGGATCCCAAGTTCTCCTCCCAGACCAAAGACAAGCTGGTCTCTTCCGAAGTGAAGACCGCCGTTGAACAGGCGATGGGTGAGAAGCTGGCCGACTTCCTGCTGGAAAACCCGGGCGATGCCAAGATCGTGGTCAACAAGATCATCGATGCGGCCCGTGCCCGTGAAGCGGCCCGCAAAGCCCGCGAACTGACCCGCCGCAAAGGTGCGCTGGATATCGCCGGTCTGCCCGGCAAGCTGGCTGACTGTCAGGAAAAAGACCCGGCACTCTCCGAACTCTACATAGTGGAAGGGGACTCTGCTGGCGGTTCCGCCAAGCAGGGTCGCAACCGTAAAAACCAGGCCATCCTGCCGCTCAAGGGTAAAATCCTGAACGTAGAGAAGGCCCGTTTCGACAAGATGATCTCCTCGCAAGAGGTGGGCACCCTGATTACCGCACTGGGGTGCGGTATCGGTCGTGACGAGTACAACCCGGACAAGCTGCGTTATCACAACATCATCATCATGACCGATGCGGACGTCGATGGTGCGCACATCCGAACCCTGCTGCTGACCTTCTTCTATCGTCAGATGCCGGAAATCATCGAACGTGGCTACGTCTACATCGCCCAGCCGCCGCTCTACAAAGTGAAGAAGGGCAAGCAGGAGCAGTACCTGAAAGATGAAGACGCGCTGCTGCAGTACCAGACCGCCATGGCGCTGGACGGTGCTACCCTGCACGTCAACGAGTCTGCTCCGGCCATCGGTGGCGAGGCGCTGGAGCGTCTGGTCAACCAGCACCGCTCGGTGACTCACCTGATCACCCGCATGTCTCGTCGTGCGCCGGAAGCCGTGCTGACCCAGCTGATCTATCAGCCGGAGTTGAACGAAGCGCTGCTGAACAGCGAGAGCGATCTGCTGGCCTGGTGTCAGGGTATGGAAGCCGTGCTCAACGAGAGCAACCACGGTATCCAGTACCAGATCCAGGTTCGTCGTGACGAAGAGCGCAGCCTGTACGTGCCGCACGCTGTGGTACGTCAGCACGGTGTCGACCGCGAATATCCGCTCAGCTACGACTTCCTGCAGTCCGGTGAGTACCGTCAGCTGGTTTCGCTGGGCAAGGAGATCGCCAACCTGATCGAGGAAGGTGGTTTCATCAAGCGTGGCGAGAAGGTCAAGCCGGTTGCCAACTTTGTAGAAGCCGTCGAGTGGCTGATGGGCGAGGGCAAACGCGGCATCTACATCCAGCGCTATAAAGGGCTGGGTGAGATGAACCCGGACCAGCTGTGGGAAACCACCATGGATCCGGAAGCCCGTCGCATGCTGCGCGTCACCATCGACGACGCCGTCGGTGCTGACCAGCTCTTCTCCACCCTGATGGGTGATGCCGTTGAGCCCCGTCGTGACTTTATCGAGACCAACGCCCTGCGCGTAGCCAACCTCGACGTCTAATCGACGCAGTTGTGGGATCTCATTGCAAATGAAATGACGTCTCATATCTGTGCAATGGCATCTCATTGGGAATGACATAGGAAAGGGAGGCTTGTGCCTCCCTTATAATTATCTACTGCTACACGGAGAGCCTATAAATAGTTAAATTTCTCTTCCCAAACGCAAGTAACGGCGTTCAAATGCCTCTTCTCCCCCTTCCATTACTTGGCAGACTTCTTTACGCATAGTTAGGTCCTGCAAGGAACCCGTGTGCTTCAAATGACATTGGTGATTAAAATCCAAAACATGAATTAGCTCTGCATCGCCATTGACCACTATATTGGGATTGTGGGTGACGATGATGAGCTGGCGACGCAATTTATTGGAACGAATCTGTTGAACCACTAGCCCATATATCAAGTGGTTATCTAGGTCGTCCTCTGGTTGGTCGAGCACCAGTGGCTCGCTGCCGTGTGCTAGTAGGAAGGCCAACATTGCAGCTGCGCGTTGCCCAGCAGACGCTTGTCCAATAGATTGAAAGTCTCTGCCATCCCCCTTGCGGCTGTATTCCACCTTTAAGCCATCTTCGGGAAACCAGCAAAGAATATGATCGATAAACTCTGGATGCTTATCGGTTTCAGCCTTCAAGAATTTGTTGAACCAACCACCAAATTCTGCAGAACCACTACAGGCACGTAATAGACGCTCTTTTTGTCCCAATAGTAAGTTTTCAAAGGTAGTTGTGCTCTGTATGCCTGGTTCTTTAACAAGCTCACAGGCATTTAGCAGATCTGCTACAAGGCCTTTTGGTGGTGCGCCATCTTGTTCTTGGTATAGATCATCCACGTACTTACCATCAGCGGTGCCAAGCACTTCTCGCAATGAGCGTTCAATTCCTTGCGCATCACGGCTATAGGGGATCAGCTCGATCTTCACGAAAAGGTTGTTCTGAAGAGTTGCTTGTAGAAATGCTTGGCGTTGCATGCTGATGGTGCGGCGAGCTGATAACACTGTTTCAAGTTGCTGTGTGACTTTTTCACACAACTCAAAGTGTTGTTTCTGCAATGCATCAAGACGTTTTATCTCGGTTTCAAGTCGCTGCTTTTCCTGTACTAGATGGCCGAACTCACTGGGGTCATTGACTCCTTGTTGTTGCAAATCGGCTCTGAGCTGATCGTAGGTAGTCTTGGATGCTCCAATTCGTGAGAACCAAGGGGATGTTTCTAGCTCATTCTTAAGTACTTGGCTGCGCACCAATAGCATTTCTGCCGTATTTTCGACCTCTTGTTTCGCCTTATTGATGTCGTCTTGTAATGCTTGAATGATATTTAGAGCAGGGTTGTCTTCGTTCGCATCGAAAAGTCCTTCCGGTAAGCCCTCTACTTGTAAGTTTGTAGCAATGCTCTTCAAGTAAGTTGCCAATTCGGCAGAGGCTTCAAACTGGCGTTCAAGCTCGCGGTTTTGTTGGCTGGTGTGCTGATAACTTTTCAATACAGCCGCGTGGTCAGCGCCCTCGAAGCGAGCTAGCTTTCGTTGAACGTCCTGTTGAGACAACACCAACGCATCGCGGCTTTGTAATTTGCCATCCAACTCGCGAATCTGCGCCCGATAGGTTAGGAATGTTCGTTTGGCTTCCTCAAATACTGCTTGCGATGTCTGAGTTCCTGCTGCGTCGTCGATTATCTTCAGCAGTGCCTGCTGGTTGTCGCCCGCCAAGGCTGCGATCTGCCCCTGGCTGTAAAGACGCACTGGAAAGCGTTGTTCGGTTACGGCTTGGCTGGGAGATGGCTTGAAGTTGCCCGCAGTGACGTCCGGTAATCCCCCCATTTTTTGGAGCACTCAAAAGTAGAGGTCATGCGGCCTGTGCCAAGCGCTGTTTCGGCGTGT
>NZ_JAPDCH010000015.1:0-113340 GCF_027705925.1 Aeromonas sp. Y289-2 | reverse complement strand
AACCCACCGAAGCGAATTAAGCGTAATCGCCTAACCGCAGTAGGAATCCCCGTCCTTTAGGGCGGGGAGGATGTCAATTGGCGGCCACCATCATCAGGGCGGGCAGGGCGAAGAAGAGACCCGTCACATAACCCAGAGCCAGCAGCTTGTTCTCGCTGCCTACCCGGGCCAGCCCCTCGGCGGCGCGTACCGGCAGGTCACGCAGGAAGGGGATGCCATAGATGATGACCACGGCAAAGAGGTTGAACAGCACGTGGACCAGCGCGATGGTCAGGGCCAGCTGGGCACCGGCTCCACTGATGGCTGTTGCAGCCAGCAGGGCAGTGATGGTGGTCCCGATATTGGCTCCCAGGGTGAAAGGGTAGAGCTGACGGGTGCTGAACACGCCGCCGCCGGCCAGCGGGATCATCAGGCTGGTGGTGGTGGAGGAGGACTGCACCATGATGGTCACCAGCGCACCGGAGGTGATGCCGGTCAGCGGGCCACGGCCCAGCGCCTTGTGCAGCACCTCTTTGGCACGACCAACCAGTACCTGTTGCAGCACTTTGCCGAGATAAGTGACGCAAGCGAGGATCAGCAGGATACCGATGATGATGGTCGCGATGGCGGCGCCCTTGCCCGGCAGGAAGGCCACGGCGCTGTCAATCAGCTGCTGGGCCGGTGCGGTCAGCGGCTTCATGAAGTCCATGCCCTTCATTGACATATTGGCGGAGCCTACCAGCAGGTTGGCCAGCCACTCGGCGCTGTGTTGCAGCAGACCGAACATCAGTTCCAGCGGCAGGAAGATGAACACCGCCAGCAGGTTGAAAAAGTCATGCACAGTGGCGGCGGCGAAGGCGCGGCGGAACTCGGCGCGATCCCGCACATGGCCCATGGAGACGATGGTGTTGGTGATGGTGGTGCCGAGGTTGGCACCCATCACCATGGGGATGGCCATGCTGATGGGCAGGCCGCCAGCCACCAGACCGACGATCACCGAGGTGACGGTGCTGGAGGATTGCACCAGCGCGGTAGCGAGAATACCCAGCAGCAGGGCGACAAAGGGGTTGTTGGCAAAGGCGAAGATCTGGGCTGCGCCCTCGGCGCCGCCGGAGAAATCTTTGAAGCCGTGGGAGATGGCGCCCACGGCAACCAGGATCAGGTAGACCAGTACGATGACACTCATCCAGTTGAACAGGGCGCGGGTCGCGGGCGGCTGTGACAAGGAGTGATGGTGTTGCATAAAGCCTCTTGAGACGGTCGTTCCGTCTTGGGTTGTTGATGACCCGCGCATTTAATCAGTGGTTAATGACAGAAATATGACAACGTGACATTTCGATGATGTTTTTATGACGACGAACTGCGGCGACAGGCGCTGACCGAGCCGGTTGGCTCTGGGGTGGCGAAAGGGGGGACGAAAGCACTGCCGCCTTGCCAGCCGGAATGTGATCGCTACACTGCGCCCCTTTATTGGCAAGCAGGAGTAAACAAGATGATGCGTGCATGGATCCTCTCTCTGTCGCTGGGGCTGCTCTCGGCAGGGGCACAGGCCAGCCTGTTGAAAACCGACTGCAACCTCGACAAGGCCCTCAAAAACGAAGCGGTGAATGCCACTCTGGGAGTCAAGGGCAACTGTGATACCAGCAAGCTGGTGAAGCAGGAGAAAGAGAAGGTGAAAGCTGAGGTGCAAAAAGGCCGCAACGACCTGCTGGGCGAGAAGCGTGCCGACCTCAAGGAGAGCGGCAACGGTATGCAGCAGAAGATGGACAAGGCAAACCAGCAGCTGCACAAGGCGGAGCAGGATGCCAAGACCATCGCTCGCGATCCGCTCAAGGCTGCGGCGACCGCCGTACTGGATAAGCAGTAAGCAGACCGGGTCCAAGCCCGTGTGACCGGCAACAGACCGGCAGCAAAAAGGGGAGCCATGGCTCCCCTTCTGTCTATCCGTTATCCGCAAAGGATCAGGCGTCAGCCGCCTCTTCGTACTGACGGAACGGGATGCGGAACACCGCCAGACGCAGGAACAGATAGGTTGCGCCGAGGCCAGCCCAGATCAGGCCCAGCTCCAGCGAGCTCTGCTCCAGGTTGATCCACAGAGCACCGATGGTGGCGGCGCCGAGCAACGGCATCAACAGGTAGATGACGTGATCCTTGAGGGTCTTGTTGCGTTTCTCGCGCACCCAGAACTGACCGATCACCGACAGGTTGACGAAGCTGAACGCCACCAGTGCGCCGAAGTTGACCAGCGCCAGTGCGGTATCCAGATCAAACGACACGGCGGAGAGGGCCAGACCGCCTACCATCAGCACGTTGATGGCCGGAGTACGGTATTTCGGGTGGATGTAGCCAAACACCCGCTCCGGGATCATGCGGTCACGCCCCATCACGTAGAGGATGCGCGACACACCGGCGTGAGCCGCCATGCCGGAGGCCAGTACCGCGACCGTGGTGCAGACCAGAACTACGGACTGGAAGAAGGTGCCGCCAACGTAGAGGGCGATCTCCGGCAGTACCGCATCCGGATGCTGGAAGCGGGCGAGGCTCGGGAAGTAGAGCTGCAGGCAGTAAGAGACCACCACGAAGATGATGCCGCCGATAAGGGCAGTCAGCACGATCGCCTTGGGGATCACCTTGCCAGCGTTCGGAGTCTCTTCGGAGAGGGAGCTCAGACCGTCAAAGCCCAGGAACGAGAAGCAGAGGATGGTCGCACCGGTAAAGAGCGGTACCAGCTGTGCTGACTCGAAGTGGAACGGACGGCTGCTCATCAGGGTGCCAGCCCCTTCGCCGTGGTAGATGCCCCACGCCATCAGGCCGATAAAGAGGGTGATGATGGCCAGCTGGATCACCACGATCAGACCATTGAAGTTGGCCACCAGATTGATGCCGCGCAGGTTCAGGAAGGTCATCACGGTCACCAGACCGAAGATGAACACCCAGGGCTCGACGCCGGGGAACATGGCGGTCAGGTAGATCTTGGCCAGCAGGATGTTGATCATCGGCATGAACATGTAGTCGAGCAGGGATGACCAGCCGACCATGAAACCGACGTAGGGGTTGAACACTTTCTGGGCATAGGTATAGGCAGAGCCCGCAGAGGGGAACTTGCGTACCAGATGTCCGTAGCTGAAAGCGGTGAGCAGGATGCCACCCAGAGCCAGCAGATAGGCGGTGGCGACCCGGCCATCGGTGATATCACCGACGATGGCGAAGGTGTCGAAGACAGCCATGGGGGTCAGATAGGCCAGACCCATCACAATCACTTGTGTCAGGGTAAGGGTCTTGAGCAGCTTGGCGTTTTGCGATGCCATTACGCTTTCTCCTCAATCAGTGCCGCAGCACGTGCTTGCAACGAGCGCAGGGATACGATGGATTCGCAAGCCTGTACATCAAGGGCGCCGGGGAGGCGCATACCGGGCTGTACCGGCAGGAAAGCATTAAAACGCCCCATTGTTATCCTCTCAACGTCGGGAGATTGTTTGGCAATCTCGAATATCACTTCCGGAAACGTTCCGGCCTCTTGTGGTGGGTTTGTACTGCACTTCAAAAATACAAAAACCGATGTCGCAGTGAACATCGGTCCTTTATTGGCGGCGTATTGTGCATTCGGTCAGCCCCCTTGACAAGCAAAAAAGGGCGGATTAACGCATTTTTTTGCATACGCACGGGGCAGGTAAGTGGTCACTCGCCCCCTGCAGCCGTCCCCGAGCCGTTCCCCCTTTTTCGGGGGGGAAGAGAACCCTGTCATGGCGTATGAAAAATCGGCAAATCGGGGCTGCAGGGTGCATAGCGCCTCAACATTGATCCTGATCATATTTGCCGGCGTTCCCCCGGGCTCGAGTCCAGCGATCTTATCGGCTGGCGAGGGATGGGAGGGGGTGAAGTGGAAAAAGATCTATTGCATATCCATTCACATTAATGACTGAGGATAGAAGGCAACGCGGCTCGGGCCATGGCACGGCGAGCAGCCCGGCTGGGTAGTTATTTGAAATCAGTCACACTTCCTGCAGAAACCGCATTTCTGGCAACCCGTGCTGCTGGCAATCAGCGCGCCGCAAAAACAACAAGGAGCCCGCAGGCTCCTTGTTCGCTATCGGGGGGAGGGGCGCCAGCGGTTACTGGGCGATCTCCACCTTGTCGGCGGTATGCAGCGGGATGCGGAACACGGTCAGGCGCAGGAACAGGTAGATGGCCCCCAGCGCCGCCCAGATCAGCCCCAGCTCGAAGGAGGAGGGCTCGAGGTTGAGCCACAGAACCCCGATGCAGGCGCCGCCACAGAGCGGCAGCAGCAGGTACATCAGGTGATCCTTGAGACACTTGTTGCGGCCCAGCTTCACATAGAAGTGGGCAATCACCGCCAGATTGACGAAGGTGAAGGCCACCAGGGCGCCGAAGTTGATCAGCGCCAGCGCCATCTCCAGATCCAGCGACACCGCAGAGAGGGCCAGCAGGCCGACCAGCAGCACGTTGAACGCCGGGGTCTGCCACTTCGGATGGATGTAGCCGAAGAAGCGGGCAGGCAGGGCGCGATCCCGTCCCATCACGTAGAGCAGGCGCGATACACCGGCGTGGGAGGCGAGCCCCGAGGCCAGCACCGCTACTGTGGTGCAGACCAGCACCACCGCCTGGAACAGTTTGCCGCCGACATAGAGGGCGATCTCCGGCAGTACCGCATCCGGATGCTGGAAGCGGGAGATGTCCGGGAAGTAGAGCTGCAGGAAGTAGGAGGTAGTGACAAACAGCACACCGCCGATCAGCGCCGTCAGCACGATGGCGCGGGGGATCACCCGATCCGCGTCCGGGGTCTCTTCCGACAGGGTACTGATGGCGTCAAAACCCAGGAATGACAGACAGAGGATGGAGGCCCCCATCAGCAGCGGCGATACCTGGATCTGCTCGGAGAAGAAGGGACGGCTGCTGGCCACGGTACCCAGCCCTTCACCGTTGTGAACGCCCCAGGCGATCAGGCCGATGAAGATGGCGATGATGCTGAACTGCATCACCACGATCAGGCTGTTGAAGTTGGCCACCAGCTTGATGCCGCGCAGGTTGAGGGCGGTCATCACCGCCGCCAGACCGAAGATATAGGTCCAGGGCTCCACGTTCGGGAAGAGGGCTTCCAGATAGATCTTGGCCAGCAGCATGTTGATCATCGGCATGAACATGTAGTCGAGCAGGGAGGTCCAGCCCACCATAAAGCCGACATAGGGGTGAAACACCTTCTGGGCATAGGTATAGGCGGAGCCGGCTGACGGGAACTTGCGCACCAGATGGCCGTAGCTCAGGGCAGTGAACAGCATGCCGATGAGGGCAAACAGGTAGGCGGTCGGCACATGGCCTTCGGTGATTTCGGTAACGATGCCGAAGGTGTCGAACACCGCCATGGGGGTGAGGTACGCCAGTCCCATAACCACGACCTGCCACAGTTTGAGGGTCTTTTTCAGACCAACCTGCTGGGCCGCCATTATGCATGTTCCTCATGCAGTGCCAGAGTGGCACGGTCCATCAACGAAACCGGGAGAGAGGCCCGGGAATCAAGGGCGCCAGGGCGGCGCACACCGGCCATGGCCGGTTGGAAAGCATTGAGATGCCCCATGTTGTTCCTCACTAGACTTGGTGTCGGGAGACTGCTGCCAATCTCGCTATCTTTTCCGGGGGTGATCCGGCCTCGTTTATGGGTGTGTTCACTGTCTAAAAAAGAACCGATGCCATTGTTTTACATCGGTTCTTTCAGTGGCGGCGCATTGTGCATTTGCAGGGCCCCCTTGACAAGAAAAAAAGGGGGCAAAAATGCATTTATTTGCACAGGTAAGTGGTCACTTTCCTGCTGGTCAGGCCAGCACGGCCTCCAGTGATTTTTCAAGGAGTTGCAGCCCCTCGTCAATCACGGCCGCAGGGGCTGTCAGGGGGGCGAGAAAACGGATGACATTTGCACGCACCCCGCATGAGAGCAGGACCAGCCCCCGTTTGCCCGCCTCGGCCACCAGACGTTTGGTAAGGTCGGGATCGGGCTGGTTGGCATCACGCCGTTTCACCAGCTCCATGGCCACCATGGCACCGGGGCCGCGAATTTGACCTATGCAGTCAAAACGCTCGGCTATGCGTTCCAGCCCCGCCTTGATCTGCTCACCCTGATCCAGCGCTTTCTGGTTGAGTTTCTCCTCGTCGATCACCTGCAAGACCGCCAGCGCGGCGGCGCAGGCGATGGGGGAACCGGCATAGGTGCCACCCAGACCACCCGGTTTGGCCGAGTTCATGATCTCCGCCTTGCCCACCACGGCGGAGAGGGGGAAGCCGCCAGCCAGACTCTTGGCCAACGTCATGATGTCCGGCTCGATGCCGGCATACTCGGTGGCGAAGGTCTTGCCGGTGCGACAGAAGCCGCTCTGGATCTCGTCGCAGATGAGCAGAATGCCGTGCTGATCGCAGATGCTGCGCAGCTTCTGCATAAAGCTCGGGGAGGCGGGGTAGAAGCCCCCTTCGCCCTGTACCGGCTCGATGATGATGGCGGCAACCCGGCTCGGCTCGATGTCGGCGCTGAAGCAGAGCTCGAGGGCGTGCAGGGCATCCTCTTCACTCACCCCGAGATAATCGGCGGGGAAGGGGATGTGGTAGACCTCGCCCGGGAAGGGGCCAAAGCCGGTCTTGTAGGGCACCACCTTGCCGGTGAGCGCCATCCCCATCATGGTGCGACCGTGAAAGCCCCCCTTGAAGGCGATGGTGCCGCTGCGACCGGTGTGGGCGCGGGCAATCTTGATGGCGTTTTCGACTGCCTCGGCGCCGGTGGAGAGAAACAGGGTGCGCTTCGGCGTCGGGCCGGGTACCAGGGCATTGAGCTTCTCGGCAAGCTCGATATAGCCGGGGTAGGGGGTGACCTGAAAGCAGGTGTGGCTGAATTTTTCCAGCTGCTCGCGCACCGCCGCCACCACTTTCGGGTGGTTGTGGCCGGTATTGAGCACGGCGATGCCGGAGGCAAAGTCGATGTAGCGGTTGCCCTCCACATCCCACAGCTCGGCGTTTTGCGCCCGGTCGATAAAGACCGGCAGCAGGGTGCCTACGCCGTTGACCACGGCCGCTTCGCGGCGCGCTTGCCACGCCTTGTTTGATTCTGACTGACTCATCTTTCCTCCCTGAGGGGCCGCAGCCCCCGATATTCCCTGAAAATGTGGCAGGCGTTTTGGCGCCCATCACCGCCGATCAGCCCATAAGGCCAGATCGGCGGCGCCTTATCTCTCTGTTGCTGCCCTAGCGAATGGCGCCAAAGCAGAGGTATTTGGTCTCCAGATACTCCTCCAGCCCCTCGGCAGCGCCTTCGCGGCCCAGACCCGACTCCTTGATGCCGCCAAAGGGGGCCAATTCGGTCGAGATGATCCCCTCGTTGATGCCGACCATGCCGTATTCCAGCTGTTCGGCGACGCGCCACACCCGGGCGATATCGCGGCCATAGAAGTAGGCGGCCAGGCCATAAGGGGTGTCGTTGGCAATGGCGATGGCCTCGGCTTCCGTCTCGAAGCGTACCAGCGGAGCCACCGGGCCGAAGATCTCCTCCTGCAGGATGGGGTTGGTTTTATCCACCTTGCCCAGAACGGTGGGGCGGTAGAAGAGGGGGCCAGCGGGGTGGGCTTCGCCCCCCAGCAGCACTTCGGCACCGGCGGCGACCGATTGCTGCACCAGCTCGGCCACCTTGCTGGCGGCGGCGGGGTTGATGAGCGGGCCGATCTGGGTGCCCTCCGCCATGCCATCCCCCACCTTGAAGGCCTTGACGGCGGCAGTCAGCTTCTCGGCGAAGGTGTCATAGACGCTGGCCTGCACCAGAATGCGGTTGGCGCAGACGCAGGTCTGCCCGGCGTTGCGGTATTTGGAGGCGAGCGCCCCGGCCACCGCGGCGTCGAGGTCGGCGTCGTCAAAGACGATAAAGGGGGCGTTGCCACCCAGCTCCAGCGACAGCTTCTTCATGGTGTCGGCACACTGGCGCATCAGCAGTTTGCCGATGCGGGTGGAGCCGGTGAAGGAGAGCTTGCGCACCACCGGATTGCTGCACAGCTCGTTGCCCACCGCGCTCGCCTGATGGCTGGTGACGATATTGATGACCCCGGCGGGGATGCCCGCCTGCTCGGCCAACACCGCCAGCGCCAGCGCGCAGAGCGGCGTTTCTGCGGCGGGCTTGATGACGATAGTGCAACCGGCGGCCAGCGCAGGGCCCGCCTTGCGGGTGATCATGGCAATGGGGAAGTTCCACGGAGTGATGGCGGCGACCACGCCCACCGGCTGCTTGATGGTTGCCAACCGGCGATCGCCGCTAAAGCCCGGGATGGTGCGGCCATAGGCGCGCTTGCCCTCCTCGGCGAACCACTGGATAAAGCTGGCGCCATAGGCCACCTCTCCCTTTGCTTCCGCCAGTGGCTTGCCCTGCTCGCAGGTCATGATGCGGGCCAGTTCGTCGCTGTGGGCTGTGATGGCGGCAAACCAGGCGTAGAGCTTGTTGCTGCGCTCCTTGGCGGTCAGCGCTGCCCAGGCGGGTTGCGCCGCGTGGGCGGCCGCGATGGCGCGGCGGGTATCCTCGGCATCCATGTCGGGCACCTGGGTAATGACGGCACCGCTGGCGGGGTTGGTGACCTCGAAGGTGCGGCCGCTGGCGGCCTCGCACCACTGTCCATCTATATAGGCGCGGGATGTGATCAAGCTGGAGTGGGATGTTGTTCCTGACATGAGAAGCCTCGAGTGTGGGTCAGAGCAGCTGGTTGCCGGAGTGAGCCGACCCTTCCTGCGCCGCTGCCGTATAAAATAATAAGCACAGGAAGACCATAATTTGAGCTGAAATGTTTTTCAAGTGTTAAATATATTTGAATTGCTGGGGGGCGCCATGCTAGAAAATGGGCTGTGTAGCGCGCTTTTACCCATTCGCTTGCAGGCTGTAAGTGGGCAAACGACGGGGAGATGGTAAATCAGGTGTGCAAAATAATGAACGGCTGTGCTGTGTAACATAGTGAACGGCAAGGGAAAGCTGGTCGGCTATTTTAACCAGCAGGGTAAACAGGCTGCGCCTGATCCGATGCGATCACGCGCAAGCAGGAGAGGCTGATGATGCAAGGATGCAGATATGGCGCAGCAGGGGGCTTGTCATGAGCGGGCCACAGAGCCGGGAAGGCGTGGCTCGACCGTTGAGTGCGGCTGACACCGGGGCGCGCACCATGGGGGAACGGCTGGCGGCGGTACGCCATCAGCTGGGGCTCTCCCAGCGGCGAGCGGCCGAGCTGAGCGGCCTGACCCACGGTGCCATCTGCATGATCGAGCAGGACAAGGTGAGCCCCTCGGTGGCCTCCCTGCAAAAGCTGCTCACCATCTATGGCCTGCCGCTGTCGCGCTTCTTCGCCGAGGAGGAGAGCCGCACTCCGGAGGTGGTGATCAAGGCGGATCAGTTGATCGAGCTGGGCAGTCAGGGGGTCTCTCTCAAGCTGGTGCACAACGGCAACAACCGCCGCCAGCTCGGCTTTATGCTGGAGACCTATCCCCCCGGCACCGACACCGGCGGTCAGGTGACCCATCAGGGGGAGGAGGTCGGCACCGTGCTGGAGGGGTCGGTGATCCTGACGGTGGCGGGCCAGAGTTATCCGCTGGAGGCGGGCGACAGCTATGTGATCGACACCGGCGAGCCCCACAGCTTCAGCAATCCGTCGGGGGAGACCTGTCGCATCGTCAGCGCCCACACCCCGGCGAGCTTTTAATCCTGACAGTAGTTTGGCAACCGAACCGGTAAGGAAACAGGGATCATGACCGAACATGTAAACAGTTACTACGCAGCCAGCGCTAATAAACACGCGCCCTACCCGACATTGACCGAGCAGCTGGAGTGCGATGTCTGCGTCATCGGGGCGGGCTATACCGGCCTATCCAGCGCCCTGCATCTGGTGGAGAAGGGTTACAAGGTGGTGGTGCTGGAGGCAGCGCGGGTCGGCTTTGGCGCCAGCGGCCGCAACGGCGGCCAGATCGTCAACTCCTACAGCCGCGACATCGACACCATAGAAGCGAACTGCCCGCCGGATCAGGCCAGGCTGCTCGGTTCCATGTTGTTTGAGGGGGGGCAGATCATCCGCGAGCGGATCAAGCGCTACAACATACAGTGCGATCTGCAGGAGGGGGGGGTCTTTGCCGCCGAGACCGAGAAGCAGCTGCACGAGCTCAAATCCCAATACGCCCGCTGGCAGAAGTGGGGTAACGACCAGCTGGAGCTGCTCGATGCCAAGGGGGTGCGCGAGGTGGTCGCGAGCGATCGCTATGTCGGCGCCCTGCTCGACAAGAGCGGCGGTCATATCCACCCCCTCAACCTGGCGTTGGGGGAGGCGGAAGCCATCCGCATCCAGGGTGGGCAGATCTTCGAGCAGTCCGCCGTCACCAGTATCACCCCGGGTCAACCAGCACTGGTCAAGACCGCCAAGGGGGCGGTGAAGGCGCGCTTTGTGGTGGTGGCGGGCAATGCCTACCTCGGCAATCTGGTGCCGGAACTGGCCAGCAAGAGCATGCCCTGCGGCACCCAGGTGATCGCCACCGAAGTGCTGGGGGAGGAGCGGGCCCGTTCACTCTTGCCGCAGAACTACTGTCTGGAGGATTGCAACTACCTGCTCGACTACTACCGTACCTCCGGCGATCACCGGCTTCTCTATGGCGGTGGCGTGGTCTATGGGGCGCGGGATCCGGCGGATATCGAGCGGCTGATCATCCCCAAGATGCTGAAAACCTTCCCGCAGCTGGCCGACGTCAAGGTGGAGTACACCTGGACCGGCAACTTCCTGCTCACCCTGTCGCGGCTGCCGCAGTTTGGCCGCATCGGCCCCAACATCTACTACATGCAGGGCTACAGCGGCCACGGCGTCACCTGCACCCATCTGGCGGGCAAGCTGCTCTCCGAGGTGCTGAGCGGTCAGGCGGAGCGCTTCGATGCCTTTGCCAAACTGCCGCACTACCCCTTCCCGGGTGGCCGCCTGTTCCGCATCCCCTTCACTGCTGCGGGCGCCGCCTGGTACACCCTGCGCGACCGCTTGGGTGTATAAGAGCTGCCCAGCGAGAAATGTGGGCTGGTGGGTGCCGCGTAGATAACGCTGACGCCAGCACCAATACCAGAAACAACAAGGCCACCGTGAGGGTGGCCTTGTTGTTTATCAAGCAGTAGCGCGCTGATTAGCTGTAGAAGGCTTCAACGGTGCCCTTGAGTTTGATCAGGATGGGCTGACCACGGCGATCCAGCGCTTTGGGGGAGGGGATCTTCACCCAACCTTCGCTGATGCAGTACTCCTCGACATCGGTGCGCTCTTTGCCGTTCAGGCGAATACCGATCGGGTGCTCGAAGCAGGCGGCCACATAGTGAGGGCTGCGGGGATTGCAGGAGAGGTGATCTGGCAGAGCCGGTTTGGTGCTGGTATCGCTCATCGATATAACCCGAAATGAATAAAAAGTGGGTCATTGTAGAGAATGCCGCCATGGCATTCAAGGCGGCCACAAAACAGGCAAAGCGTGCTCGCCATCGCTATGGGCGACCCGCTTATCCTCGTTGCCAATGCATCACCAACTCGGGGCGACCGCTACGCTCGCAGAACTGCTGCTCACCCTCTTTAAAACCGTTGCGGGAATAGAAGCGCCGCGCCTGCTCATTTTCGGCGTAGACCGTCAACTCGAGTCGATCATATTGGGCTTTGAGGTGTTCGAGCAGTTGGCGACCCAACCCGTGTGATTGGTGATCAGGGGAAATAAACAGCGCGGCAACAGACCCCTGATATCAGGAGATAAAGCCCAGTAGCTGTCCATCCTCCTCATAGACCCAGCTCTTGCTGGCGGGCAGATAGATATCCCGTATCGCTGCCCGTTGCTCATGCCAAAAGGCGGCGGAAATATAGTCGTGGGCTTGCACCGATGCCTGATACCAGAGCTCGACGGCGGCATCCAGATCGGTGGCAGATAATGGGCGGATCATATTGGCCTCGACTGTGAAGAGTGGTCGCACGATATGCCCGATCCATGTCGTGTTATCGGGCATATCGTCTATCGCAGGCTGGCTACTATTTGCGGGTCAGCTTGTCGAGGTAGCCCATGGCGAAGGCCGAGAGGACAAAGGTGATGTGGATCAGCAGGTACCACTTGATCTTGTCGTTGGGGAGATTTTCGGCATTCATAAACACCTTGAGCAGGTGAATAGAGGAGATGGCGACAATGGAGGCGGCGACCTTGTTTTTCAGGGAGCCGGCATCCAGCTTGCCGAGCCACACCAGTTTGTCGCCCTCATCCCCGACATCGAGGCGCGAGACGAAGTTCTCATAGCCGGAAAACATCACCATCACGATAAGTCCCCCCACCAGGGTGATATCGATCAGCGACAGTGTGACCAGCACCAGGTCCACCTCTTTCATCTCCAGTATGTTGGGCAGGATATGGAGGATCTCCTGAAAGAATTTCACTCCCAGTGCCAGCAGTATGAGGCTGAGCCCAAGATAAATGGGGGCCATGATCCAGCGGGATGCGTACATCAATCTTTCAAACATGTTTTCCATAGTGCGATTACAGATCCATCAAATGGTTAACAAACGAGTCGGCCATAGCTTAACCGAGATGCCTCACATCTCAAGCATCTCGATAGCATATTGCTGAATTGGGTGGTGTCAGGCAGGAGTATTTAACACTGTGTAGGGCAGTGCAGCGGGTGGCAGAGGGCCCGTGGTCGGGCCTATCCGGTGTCAGGGCAGATCCAGGGTAAAGCGGGCGCCGCCGAGGGGGGATTCATCGACCCGGATCTGGCCGCCGTAGCTGTGGACGATTTCAGTCACCACCGCCAGACCTATACCCTGACCGGGTGAACTGTCTGCCCGCACGCCGCGCTGGAAGATCTGCTCCGATTTGGCCGGGTCGATACCCGGGCCATCATCTTCCACTTCGATACGCAGCCGCTCGAGATGGCGGCGCACCGTCACCTTCACTTCGCTGATGGCAAACTTGCAGGCGTTGTCGAGCAGGTTGCCCATCAGCTCCATCAGGTCGCCCTGTTCGCCGTGGAAGAGGGCGTCATCATCGAACTTGAAGTGGGTTTGCAGCTTCTTGTGGCGATAGACCTTGGTCAGGCTGGCCAGCAGTTTTTCAATCAGCGGTACCGGCTCGGTACCCTTGCTGGCAAGGCGCTGGCGGCCGGTCACGGCTCGTCTGAGCTGATACTGGATCATCTGATCCATGGTGAGGATCTGCTCGTTGATGTTGTCGTGGATCTCCCGCCCCAGCTTCACTTCGCGGGTGGTGATCTGGATCAGCGCCAGCCGGGTTTTCAGGCTGTGGGCGAGATCGTTGAGGGCGTGCTGGTAGCGCTGGGTCTGCTGGCGTTCGTTTTCCAGCAGCTGGTTGATGGAGTCGGTCAGCGGGGCCAGCTCTCGCTCAAAATCGCTCGAGAGGTCATCGCGCTTGCCGGCCCGGATATCGTCGATCTGACGGGCGATGGTGCGCAGGGAGCTGAGGCTCCAGAAGGTGGTGAGCAGCAGCAGCCCGGCCAGCAGCATATAGGCGAGCAGCGCCTGTTTGGCGGTCTGGTAGAGGTAGGTGCGGGACTCTTCGTGATAGCGTTTGGCCGAGTCGATCATCACCACGTAGTAGGCGGTGGTGCCGCTGCCGGGATTGCGGATAAACCGCAGGCTGTAGACGAAGTAGCTCTCGCCGTTCTTGATGGTGTGCTTCTTGAAGAAGTAGTCGAGATCCATCCCCCCCAGATACTTCATCAGATCGCCGCAGATGGTCTGTTTGGCCTTGATCACCTCCGGCATATGGAGGCTAGACCAGACCAGATCGCCATCGGCGCGGCAGATCAGGGTATCGAGGTTGCGATCCCCCGCACCACGGGATATCCGCCCCAGCTCGACGTTCGACCCCTTGTCATCCGGCTCGGTGGAGGAAAACAGCTTGGCCAGGTTCTCCTGCATCCGGGCGCTGGCCTTCTGGGTCTGCTCCTCGACGTGGCCAAGATAGAGGGCGTAGACGGCAAACCCCATGATCAGCGCGATGACCAGCAGCGAGCTGAGCAGCAGTTTGATGTGCAGTGAGCTGCGGATCATCTTGATGGGGCGCGGCAGATGAAACTGCATCAGTTACAGGAGAGGTTGAAGATATAACCCTGACGCCGGATGGTGGAGATGGGTTGAATCGTCCCTTCCGGATCCAGCTTCTTGCGCAGGCGGCTCACCATCACCTCGATGGTGTTGGGGTCCCCTTCGCCGTCGCCGTAGAGCTGGTCGAGCAGTTGCTGCTTGGAGACCACCTGACGGGCGTTGCGCATCAGGTACTCCAGAATGAGGTATTCAAAGCTGGTGAGCACCGCTACTTCGCCGGCGATAGTCAGCTCCTTGCGGGAGAGATCCAGCTCGTAATCACCGGCTTTCACCCTGGGCGAGATAAAACCGGCGCTGCGGCGCACCAGCGCATTGAGTCGGGCCAGCAGCTCATCTTTCTGGAACGGTTTGACCAGATAGTCATCAGCACCCGCTTCCAATCCTTCGACCTTGTCCTGCCAGTTGCCACGGGCGGTCAGCACAATGATGGGGAAGGGGATCTGCCGTTCGCGCAGTTGCCGGATCAGTTGCAGGCCGTCCATATCGGGCAGACCGAGGTCGATGATGGCCACATCAATGGGATAGTCGGCGGCGTAGTGCAGTGCAATCCCGGCCTGGTCGGTGCTGTAGACCTGATTGTCGGCTTCGGTCAGCAGAGAGGAGAGGTGGTGATTGAGCAGCTTGTCGTCTTCGACCAACAGAATTTTCATGATGTGAGCGGTCATAGGGATCCAGGCTGTCAATTAGAAAGTGTATGTCGCTTCGAGTCAATTCGAATCCTAATGCATCCCGGCTGTATCGGGACTGAATCAGCGGGACTTCAGAGTTCGTGCCAACTGGTCGTTTAACCATGGTCCGGCTTGTCGATGGCCTGCTGGTCGGCAGCCATGCTGCGAAAGGTTTGATGTGATGAGAGAGATGGCCGGGAGGCTGCTGGCGCGACTGCAACAGCGTGAGCGCAGTGACTTCCTCTATATTGTCTGGCTCTGCTGGGGGGCAGCCTTGCTGCTCTACGTGCTGGGGTCGCCCTGTTTTCTGTGGCCAGTGGCGCCGATGCCGCTGGTTCTGCTTGTGTGGTTGGTGGAGAGAGTACGGATGTTTGGAAGAAACAAAGGTGGTGCGGCTACTGGGTCGGCCGGTGCCACTGTGATTGCAGCCGGTGCCCGCTTCAAGGGCGAGTTGCAGGTGGAGGGGGATCTGGAGGTGCGCGGTCAGGTCAATGGCACCATCCAGCTCATCGGTGGTGTGCTGCGCATCATGCAGGGCGGTAGCGTTGAGGGAGAGGTGAGTGCGCCCCACGTGATCATCAATGGTCTGCTGGAAGGCACCTGTACCTCCGCCGAGGTGGAGATCTTGGAGAGCGGCAAGATGCAGGGGATCTTCAAGGGGGGCAGTCTCTCCATCTGCAAAGGCGGCAACTTTGTTGGCCAGTCCCAGCCCACCGTGGCCGGCAAGGCCTATCCTGTGTTGCAAGCCTTGTCTGAAAACAGTTCGTCCGGGAGCAAGCAGCCGGAGAGCAAGAGCAATGTGAAAAAGCTGCCGCACGAACCGAAAGGCAAGCCGACCGAGGAGCTGGCCAAGCAGGCGTGATGCTCTTTGCAAGCGTGCTGTTCAGGAAAACAGAGAGGGGGCTACGATGGCCCCCTCTGCGTTTATCTGTCACCGGTTAGCTGCGGCGTGGCGGCAGCATATTGGTGAGGGTGTTGTCTTTGAGAATATGGTGGTGATAGAGGGCCGCCACCGTGTGCAGGCCGATCAGGGCGTAACCGATATTACCCAGCGTCTCGTGCACCTCCTTGATCAGTCCCTTGAGGTCCGGACTGGGGGAGAGCAGGGCAGGCAGCTCAAGCCCGAAGAAGGGGATGGGCTTGCCCGCGGCGCTCAGCAGCAGCCAGCCAAACAGCGGGGTGAGCATCAGAAAACCGTAGAGGGCGAGGTGGGCCAGTTTTGCCAGCTTGTGCATGATCGGGGAGAGCTCGGGCACGATACGGGGTGTCGGGCTCATCCAGCGCAGGGCCAGTCTGACAAAGACCAGGGCGAAGATAAGCAGCCCCAGCATAAAGTGCCACTCCTTCATCAGATCCCGGCCAGGGTCCCCTTTGGGGAAAATATCGCGAAATTCGATCAGGGCGTAGACGGCGATCATGGCCCACAGGGTCAGCCAGTGCAGCACGATATTCAGGGTGCCATAACGTTGTTCACTGTTCATCAGCATAGTTTTGTTCCTTCGAAGTGCTGTCACTCCGTGTGGCATCCCCGCACTCAAGCGTGTCGGAGCGAGGCCAGATCCTTTGGCGGCAACAGCCGGGCTACCATGCTTGCCATACATCGATAGCCTGCTGCTGGCATCAGTCAGAGAGGAGATGCCCTCTGCTGTGTGCATGGTATCACTGGCAACCGGGTGGATAGTCTGATCAATGCCACACAATTTACAGGCTCATTAAGCCCCTTGTGACGTGAAGAAGGCGTGAAATAGCATCATTGATGTCGGCCCGCCCAGGTTCAGGCGGGCTCGATGGCCAGCACCACGCAATCCGGCTCGTTGATGCGAAAACGGACGTTGCAGTCAAACAGCCGCACCCCGTACTCCTTCTCATCGGGCTTGCCCTTCTTGTAAGCGGGGCGCGGATCTTGCGCCAGCACTTCGCTCACCAGCTGGCGCAGCTCGGGGTGGGCCTTGAGCCAGGGTTGCAACTGCAGCTCGGCCTCGGCACTGAAGCTCACCGCCAGCGGCGGGGTGGGGGCGTCGGGGGCAAAACCACCACGGGCATCCGGCAGGCTGTCGGCATAGGGAATATAGGGTTTGATATCGACGATGGGGGTGCCATCGAGCAGATCCACCGACCCCAGCTCCAGCCACAGCTTGCCACGCTCGCGACCGACCCCGTGCAGCTCGACCACCGAGAGCCCTAGCGGATTGGGGCGGAAAGTAGAGCGGGTGGCAAAGACGCCGACCCGTTCGTTGCCGCCAAGGCGCGGCGGGCGCACCGTCGGGTGCCAGCCCTGCGCCATGGTCTGATGAAAGACGAAGCTGAGCCACAGATGGGAGAACTGCTCGATGCCGCGCAGCACATCCGGCTGATCGTAAGGGGGGAGCAGCTCGAGGCGGGCGCGGGCCGATTTAACCAGTCCGGGCTGGCGGGGGATGGCGAACTTCTCCTTGTAGGGAGAGCGGATGATCCCGAGGGTGTCGATTTCGAACTTCATGGCGGATCCTGACTGAAAACCCCGGCAATTTAGCACAGGCGGCCCCAAAACGCAGGTTCGGCCTTATTACGCCCATTTCTGCGGCGCTGCCGTGATCCCTGTCCCATCCCGGCCAGTCGGGGGCTGTGCCCGCGCACCAAGTTGCGTAGGGTGGAGGCAACTGGCGTGTCAGAATGAAATGTGCGCACTCGCGCCGAAGGGGGAGGGAGAGGGATGAAACTGCTGATTATCGGTGGCACCGGCTTTTTGGGGCGTCACCTCACCGCGCTGGCGCTGGATTGGGGCCATGAAGTGACGCTGTTCAATCGCGGCCTGCACCAGCATCCGGACTGGCGCGATCTGGTGCAGCTCACCGGCGACAGGGACAAGAGCCTGAGCGCCCTGCAAGGGGCCGGGTTGCAGTGGGATCTCGTCATCGATACCTGCTGCTATCGCCCCGAGCAGGCGGCAAGCCTCTCGGCCGCCTTGCTCGGGCGCTGCACGCGGCTGATCTTTATCTCCACCATCAGCGTCTATCGCGATTTCTCAATGCCCGGGATGAATGAGTCGGCGCCGCTGCATGCTATCCCCGAAGGGGAAATGCCCACTGACTATGGCCCCCTCAAGGTGTTGTGCGAGCAGGCGTATCGCGCCCGCTGGGGTGAGCGGCTTTGCATCCTGCGCCCGGGCGTGTTGTGCGGCCCCCATGATCCTACCGGGCGCATAGCCTGGTGGATTAAGCGGGTGCAGCAGGGCGGGCCCTGGTTGCTGCCGGGCAGTGGCGAGGATCGCTTGCAGTATCTCGATGTGCGCGACTGCGCCGAGTTTGTGTTACGGGCCGCCGAGCAGCAGTTGGGGGGCATCTTCAACCTGCTCAAACCCGGCATTACCCTCTGCGACTGGCTGGAGCGGTTGAGCGCCCGGTTGCAGCCCGCCCGCCCCATCCAGCCCGAATGGTTGCCTTGGTCGACCCTGATGGCAGCCGGTATCGAGCCCTGGCAGAGCTATCCCACCCTCTTGCCCTGCGCGCAGGCGGAGTTTGCCGGTTACGGCTCTATAAGCGCCGAGGCGGCCATCGTCCACGGGTTGAACTTCCGGCCGCTGGAGGAGACCGCCGCCGACCTTGCCCACTGGCTGGCCATCGAGCCTGCCGCCGGGGTAGCGGTGAATGCTATGACTCAGGGCGAGGAGACTTCGCTGCGGCAGCAGTTGCTGGAGCCCAGTCTGCAATAGGAGAGGGAGCATCGTGCCGCTGCTACCGAGCGTGGCGCGGCAGGTGTGAATACAACGAGAGAGGGCATCCCGCGGGATGCCCTCTCTGTCTATCTATGCCTGATGGTTGCCGAATACAGGCTGACGCGATTCCCCGTCCCATCGCTGTCGCTCACCGAGTTAGCGAATGGCGGCCCCCGCGTCTACCAGCAGCTCTTTCAAAATGGTGCGATGGCAGCGGGACTCCTGCTCGCAGTAACAGCCCACCGAGAGGTTGGTGGTGTGGGAGAGGGCGGCCAGTAGCGCCAGATCATGCCTGGCGGCAGGTTGCGCCATCTCGGCCTTGTACAGTTTGCCAAACGCCGCCCACTGGGCGGGTGTCTCGGCGGCCTGTCCCAGCTTCATGGTCTCGCTGCTTGGAGCCAGGTTGGGGAACCAGACATCATACCAATGCTGGTTGGCAAATTCGCTCTTGGGGACGCCGCGGGGCGGGCGGCGCACCGTGCCGATCCGCAGCCCCTCATCGGGCAGGCGCGGGCTGCCAAGGCGAACGATAGCGAGGGCCATGACAGCGAGTTACTTCTCTTCGGCCACTTTCAGCGCCTGCCCGTAGCAGATCACCTGTTTCAGGCAGCCCGGGGTGTCGCTGAGTTCGGTACACTTGTCGATGGTGACGCCGTTGCCACCCATGTCGGCTGCGCGGCGGCGGGCCAGGGTGCGCGCTTCACCGGCGTTGGGCACCGGCTGGTTGGCATCGGCCTGGCAAGACTCCCCCTCGATGGTGCCGAGGTAGAGGTAGTTGAGGTCAGCCAGCTCATCCTGTTCATAGATGCGCACGCTACCGGGTTTGAAGTATTCGTCGAAGTTCTCTTTATCCAGATTGCTGTTGAAGGCGTAGTTGGCACAGCCGGAGGCAATCAGGGGCATCATCAGGATCAGGCGTTTCATCGTCTCGTATCTTGTGTCGGTGATGAGGACAGTAGAAATGCGCAGGCGCTCCATGTCGGCATCTTGTTGAATAATGAGGGGGACATTATAGGGGCCAGCCGCCTGCGGCGACCAGCCCCGTTTTGCGCCCGGTTGTCGGGGTGTGACCCCCATCAGGCTGATATCAGCCTGATATCAAACAGGAGCCAGTCGCTGATAGAGGCTGCGGTAGTAATCATCCCCCAGCAGCTCGTTGTGCGGGGCGCAGAGGCGGATCTGTCCCTCTTCCATCAGGGCAATCCGGTCCATCTGTTCCATCCCCAGCAGGCGGTGGGAGATGAGCAGCAAGGTGCGAGCTGCCCCAAGCCGGAACAGCAGATCCATGATCTCCCGCTCGGTCTGGCTGTCTAGCCCTTCGGTCGGTTCGTCCAGCAGCCAGAGCGGCGCATCGTGCAGCAGGGCGCGGGCGATGCCGATACGGCGACGCTCACCACCGGAGAGGGGGCGGCCGCCGTCACCGAGCCAGGCGTCGAGGCTCGCCTCATCTTCCAGCAGATTGGCCAGTCCGACCTGAGTCAGTACCGCAATCAGCTGCTCGTCAGTGGCGGTCGGGGCTGCCAGTTTGAGGTTGCCCCGCAGGGTATCGGCAAACAGATGCACCCGCTGGCTCACCACCGAGATGGAGGCGCGCAGCGCCCCTTCGCTGTAGTCGGTGAGCGGCTTGCCACCCAGCAGGATCTTGCCAGCCTGAGGGCTCCACTCACGGGTCAGCAGCCCCATCAGGGTCGATTTGCCGCAGCCGGTCTGGCCCAGCAGCGCCAGCTTCTCACCGGCGTGCAGCTGCAGGGTGCAGCCACGCAGCACCGGCTGGGGGTTGCCGGGGTAGCCAAAATAGAGGTCATTGATCTGAAGCGCGCCAGCGGTGGCATGGGTCTGCTCGTCGCCCCACACGGGGGCTTTTGCCTCTTGCAGGATCTCGTTCAGGCGGCGTGCCGAGGTGAGGCTGGTGGAGAGGTGCTGGAAAGCCCCCGCCAGCGGCATCAGTGCCTCGAAGCTTGCCAGGGTGGCAAAGACCATCAGTGCGGTGATGGGGTCGGGCGCAGCGCCCGCTACCCCATGACCGGCCAGCCAGAGCATCAGGGTCAGGGTCCAGCCGCTCAGCAGTTGCACCGAGAAGTTGGCCAGCCCGCTCACCTTGGCCATGCGGGCCTGCGCGACGAGCAGTGCCTGTTCGGCCTGTTGCAGCTCAACCAGCGCCTTGGGGGCGGCGGCAAACATCTGCAGCTCGGCCTGTCCATCCAGATAGTCCACCATCCGGGTACGCAGGGTCGATTTTTCGGCAATCAGCGCCTGACCGGGACGACGGCCGAGGAAGTAGAACACCAGCGGCAGGGCAATCATGCCAAACAGCAGAATGGCCCCCAGGGTAAGGGCGAGGCGACAGTCAAAAAACGACAGGAAGAAGACCAGTCCGGCGGTGCTGAGCAGGGCCGCGCCTATGGGGGTGATCAGCCGCAGATAGACGTGGTCCATCGCATCGATGTCGGCTACCAGTCGGTTGAGCAGATCCGCCTGACGGAAACCGGCCAGGGTACCGGTGGAGAGCGGCGAGAGTTTCTGCCAGAACCAGACCCGCAACCGGGTCAGTACCCGGAAGGTGGCGTCGTGGCTCACCACCCGCTCACCCCAGCGACCGGCGGTGCGGACGATGGAGAAGAAGCGCACCCCGCCCGCGGGGGTCATGTAGTTAAAAGCATGGGTCGTCGCAACTGTCATCCCCGCCACGGCGGCGGCAGAGAGGAACCAGCCGGAGAGGGAGAGCAGCCCCATGCCGGCGGCCAGGGTCACCAGCGCCAGCAGCAAACCAATGGTGAGGCTGAGCCAGTGTTGGCGATAGAGGCGCAGAAACGGCAACAGATCACTCATCGAGAGAACCTCCGGAACGTTGGGAGAGCAGGCGGGCAAAAGGCCCATCCGCCTGACTCAATTGTTGGAAGCTGCCTTGCTCCACCAGCTGGCCATGGGCCAGCACCATTATCTTGTCCATCTTGGTAAGCTGGTCGAGGCGGTGGGTGATCATCAGCAGGGTCTGGCCAGCCATCGCCTGCTCGAGGGTGGTCATGATGGCGCGCTCGGAGTGGCGATCCAGACTGGCGGTCGGCTCATCGAGCACCATCAGCTGGGTTGATTTGAGCAGGGTTCGCGCCAGGGCAAGGCGTTGGGCCTGACCAACCGAGAGGCCGCCTGCCTGATCGCCGACCGGATAGTCGAGCCCCTTCTCCATGGCAAATTCCCACGCCTGTGCCCGTTTCAGGGCATCTTCCAGCTCGGCATCGCTGGCCGTTGGCTTGGCCAGCAGCAGGTTGTCGCGCAAGGAGGCGTGGAACAGCTGCGGGTTTTGCGAGAGCCAGCCCAGTTGCAGGCGCCACTGGCTCATGTCGAGGGTGGCAAGCTCCTGTCCGTTGACCTTGAGCTCGCCACGATAGGGGGCAAAGCCGAGCAGGGCGTTGACCAGCGAGCTTTTGCCTGCGCCGCTGACGCCGATGAGGGCGGTGCGTGAACCGGCTTCCAAAGTGAAGTCGATGGGGCCGACCAGCACCTTGCCCTCGGCGCTCAGCACTTCAAGGCCTTTGGCTTCTACCTTGACCGGGCTGTCGGCATGGAACGGCGCCGTGCCTGCGGCCGGTTCGCTCACCTCGGCTTCTAGGAATTCCAGCAGCTGCTCGGCAGCGCCGATAGCCTGCGCCTTGGCGTGGTAGTGGGCACCCAGTTCCCGCAGCGGGGCGTAGAACTCGGGGGCGAGAAACAGCACGAACAGGCCGGTAAAGAGGGTGACCTTGACCCCATAGCTACCAAAGTTCAGATGGTCGATATAAGAGAAGCCGAAGTAGACGGCAACCAGCGCTACCGAGATGGCGGCGAAGAACTCCAGCACGGCGGTGCTCAAAAACGCCAGGCGCAGCACTTCCATGGTGCGCTCGCGAAAATCTTCCGAGGCGTCGCGAATGGCTTCACCTTCCGCCTGGGTACGCATAAAGAGTTGCAGCGTGCGCAGCCCCTTCAGCCGATCGAGGAAGTGACCAGAGAGACGAGCCAGCGCCTGAAAATTGCGGCGGTTGGCATCGGCGGCGCCCACACCTACCAGGATCATAAAGATGGGGATGAGGGGCGCAGTGCCCAGCAGGATCAGACCCGCCGCCCAGTTGACCGGGAACACGGCCACCAGAATGACCACCGGAATAAAGACGGCGATGGCCATCTGCGGCAGATAGCGGGAGAAGAAATCCTGCATGTTTTCAATCTGTTCCAGCAGCAGGCTGGCCCAGCTACCGGCCGGACGGCGCTGGATATAAGCCGGGCCGAGACGACTCAAACGCGTGAGCACCAGCTGGCGGATGGTCTGGCGCACCGCGCTGCCCGCCTTGAAACTGGCCACTTCGCGGCCATAGGCCAGCGCCGCTTTGCCAAGCGTCACCAGCAGCAGGGTAATAAAGAGCGTGATGGATTGCTCAGGCGTTGAGCCTTCGATGATAAAGCCGTGCAACAGGGTCGCCAGCAGCCAGGCTTGCGCCACCATCAGAATGCCCTGGCCAAGGCCAAAAGCGATGGATATCGTGATCCAGCGGCGACCGTGACTCGATTGCTTGCGCAACCAGCCATAGAGACGTTTTTGCGTTTTTTTATCCATTACCACCATCCTCGCGTCGAGTGGCGCAAGACTATCCTTGCCGTTTGGCCTTGGCAACCTTGTAAATTATCTGTGTTGAAAATGTTTGATTGAAAAAGCAACCGTCTGTTCAATCCTTGTCCGAACAGATTGATTTATTGAAAAAAGTGGCAAAGGCGCCATTGCGCTCAGCGGCAAAATGCATATAGTAGGAGCCCTGACGCGGGTGTAGTTCAATGGTAGAACGGTAGCTTCCCAAGCTGCATACGTGGGTTCGATTCCCATCACCCGCTCCAAATTTCAGATGCCAGGCGGGCATCGTATAATGGCTATTACCTCAGCCTTCCAAGCTGATGATGCGGGTTCGATTCCCGCTGCCCGCTCCAGCTTCAAAACAAAAAGCCCACTCCTGCGAGTGGGCTTTTTGTTTTTCATCTATCTTGTGCGCCGTCACGCTTACCGTTTCTCAGCTTTAAGGCAAACCGCAGAGACAGAAAAGGCGCCCGAGGCGCCTTTTCAGATCAACAGCGTCGCGGGAGCTTATTCCTGCTCCAGCTCACCACAGAAACGGTAGCCTTCGCCGTGGATGGTGGCGATGATCTCCGGAGTATCGTTGACGCTTTCGAAGTGCTTGCGAATGCGACGGATGGTCACATCGACGGTACGGTCGTGGGGCTTGAGCTCACGGCCGGTCATCTTCTTCAGCAGCTCGGCACGGGTCTGGATCTGGCCCGGGTTTTCGCAGAAGTGCAGCATGGCGCGGAACTCGGAGCGCGGCAGCTTGAACATGTCGCCAGTCGGGCTGACCAGTGCGCGGCTGTTGATATCCAGCGCCCAGCCGTTGAACAGGTAGCGCTCAACCAGCTTCTTCTCTTCGCCACCGGCAGCCACGTTCATGGTGCGGCTCAGCAGGTTGCGGGCACGGATGGTCAGCTCGCGCGGGTTGAACGGCTTGGTGATGTAATCATCGGCGCCGATCTCCAGACCCAGGATCTTGTCCACTTCGTTGTCACGACCGGTCAGGAACATCAGGGCGATGTTGTCGTTCTCACGCAGCTCACGGGCCAGCAGCAGGCCGTTCTTGCCTGGCAGGTTGATGTCCATGATCACCAGATTGATGGTGTGGGAAGTGAGGGCCTGGTGCATCTCGTCGCCGTTGTTGGCTTCGAGCACGATGTAGCCTTCGGCTTCAAAAATGCTTTTCAGGGTATTGCGTGTGACCAGCTCGTCTTCGACGATCAGAATGTGTGGTGTTTGCATGAGTATTCCCAGATTCTTATCAGTTAATTATCTTAAATTTAACACTCTTTGGCGTTTCAAACCGATTTCCTGACTGATCCTGAAAATTTATTACGTCATCCTGGGTATGAGAGTCAGGTCGGAATATCGCGAATTAGGCATCAGTACCGGCAAGTATCCCTGTGCCACTTACAGGTTCCCGACAAGTCTGGTCGAGCAGAGCCTGGAAAGGTCGTCCATTACGAAAGTGGCCGCATTTTATCAGTTAACAGGAGCATAACAACACTCTTTGCCGTCAGATAGCAACTTTTTAACTCTGATTTGATATAGGTCAAACCCTGGTACAGCAGCATCATACTTGGCCTGAACCGGGTTTTCGCCCCTACAAAATGTAATGGAATGTAACATGTGATTGACATGAATTTGTGGGAAAACTACAAGAAAATCTGCTTTATCGCGCCATTTGAGCCACCAGACTGGTCTGCTTTTGCCATCATCACAGCCTGGAATCCGGCCAGCCAGTGGGTCACACAACGACGCAATATGCGGCGGGAACGGGCGCTGTGGCACCATCTGACCGTGGATTTGCAGGTGCCCGTGGTGGGGCCATTTTGGGGATCTGACCCGGACGAACGCTGGCAGGAGTCATCGCTGGCGGTGGCGCTATCCCTGCCACAAGCCCGTCAGCTGGCTGCCCGTTTTGGCCAGAACGCCATCTACTGGGTGGAGGATGGCCAGCTTTGGCTGACACCGGTATTGACGGATAAATCAGCAGTTTGCTTGGGCAATATTGAATCCTTCTGGATTGCCAGAAACCTTGCCTGATGAAAGAATGAACACCTTCATGCATCTGAAAGGAATCAAATCATGCTGGATCTCCTGCCCGACCTCTGCGATCAACATGGCGACTTGCTGCAAGTGGCCGACCCGGTGTTTCAGGATTTTGGCGGCAAGGCTATCTTCTATGGTCGCGCCGTAACGCTCTCCTGTTATGAAGACAACAGTCTGGTGCGGGATCTGGTGACCCGCCCCGGTCACGGCAAGGTGATGGTGATCGACGGTGGCGGTTCGCTGCGCCGTGCGCTGCTTGGCGATCAACTGGCGGTCAAGGCGGTGGAGCAGGGGTGGGAGGGTATCCTGATCCACGGCGCGGCGCGGGATGTGGGCACCCTGGCGACATTGGCGCTCGGGGTCAAGGCGCTGGCGGCCTGTCCGGTCAAGACCGAGAAGCGGGGATTGGGTGAGCTGGGGGCCGTGGTCAGCTTTGCCGGGGTGACCATCCACGAAGGGGATTATGTCTATGCGGATCGCAACGGCGTGGTGGTGAGCGCCACGCCGCTGTTGTGATCATCAGAAGTTGAAGCCGACGCCCAGACTCAGTGCCTGATCGGCAGTGATGGCGCTGACGCCGTAGTTGGCGGTGAGGGAGAGTCTGGGGGTCAGCAGCAGGCTGGAGTTAAGCTCCAGCAGGGTGCTGGCCTTGTTGAGATCGAGATGCTTGATCTGGCTGCCGATATTGAATGCCGGAGAGAGCTGGTAGCGTACCCCCGAACTCATATTGAATCCGGATGTGCGATTTTGATCCGCCACTGCCGGGCCCGCTTCCATAAAGAGGGTTACATCATCCACCACCGGATATTGATAGCCGCTATTGACCAGCCAGAGATCAAAACTGTCGCTGTGATGGCTATGGCCATTGAGCAGCACACCCGAGTAACTTTTGACATAGAGAGACGGGTTGGATTGCGGCTGAACCACTGCCCAGTCGGCGGCCTGTACGGCCATGCTGGCGCAGGTTGCAAGCAGTGTGATGATGAGTGATTTGACCATTCGTTTCCCCTCCCTGGGTCCGGAACTGAGCCTAAGCATGGCACATGCCAGCTGGTAGTAAAGTGAAGCGTGATCACAATAAAATCCTTTGGCATGGGCGCCAGCCATGATAAACAGGCTGCCGTATTGATGGCTCTAATCATTAAGAGGTGAATCCATGAACAAGAAACTGACTCTGCTGGCCGCGCTGGCACTGGGAGGCTGCGCAATGGCAACAGGTTCCAGCATGGCTCAACTGCAAGCATCCAGCTGGCAGCTGCAAGGCGCCACCGGCGATACCTTCACCCTGCAAGTGGTTGACGGCAAGGTGGCGGGCAAGGGCGGCTGCAACCGCTATTTTGGCGGTATCACCAAGCAGGGTGACGGTGTCTTGACGCTGGGCGCCATGGGCTCCACTCGCATGATGTGCATCGGCGACGCCATGAACAAAGAGACCGAGTTCCTGCAAAAGCTGGAGAAGGTGGCAACCTACTCCATCAACGGCAACCAGCTGACTCTGAGCGATGCCAACAAGGCGGCCCTGCTCACCTTTAACGCGGTGCCTGCTGCCAAATAAGGCTCGCGTTTGTCTGATTGCCCCGACAGCGCTGACTGTGCTGGCGGGTCAAACGCTCTGATACGCCCTCCCTCTGGAGGGCGTCTGTTTATCTGCGACGAACCCTGTGTGCTCGTCCGCTACTGTTGTTCACTCGTCGATTCTCCAGTCAGCCCGGTTTGATACCAGAATCTCGTATCTTCGCTTTGGTACGTATCTTGATCATTTCAATGATTCTTGTATAGTTGAAATGAAAAGTCGCACCAAGGGGAGTGAAGATGAACAAAGAGATGGCCACCAAGGTCTTTGAATCGCTGGCATCCGGCATCCGGCTCGATGTATGGCGGCTGCTGGTGAAGGCCGGGCTGGAGGGGCGGGTCGCCGGTGAACTGGCCAGCGAGCTCGATATTGCCCCCAATACCCTCTCGTTTCACTTCAAGGCGATGCTCAACACTGGTCTGCTGTCGGTGGAGCAGGAGGGGCGCTTTCTGCGCTACCGCGCCAATATTCCCCTGATGCTGGATGTGATCGCCTACCTCACCGAGGAGTGCTGCGCCGGTCATCCCGAGGCGTGCGGCGTGATGCGTGCCGAGTCAGCCTGCTCCCCCCATGTTCTGCCTGCGCAGCCCTGCTGCAACAAGGAGTAATGCCATGTCCTCCATTCAGATTTTTGATCCCGCCCTCTGCTGCTCCAGCGGTGTCTGCGGTACCGAGGTTGATCAGGCACTGGTCACCTTCGCAGCCGACCTTGCCTGGGCCAAGGAGCAGGGGGTGGCCATCGAGCGTTTCAATCTGGCCCAGCAGCCGATGCAGTTTGCCGAGACGCCTGCCGTCAGCGCTTTTCT
This sequence comes from Aeromonas sp. Y289-2, assembly GCF_027705925.1. Classification (NCBI taxonomy): domain Bacteria; kingdom Pseudomonadati; phylum Pseudomonadota; class Gammaproteobacteria; order Aeromonadales; family Aeromonadaceae; genus Aeromonas; species Aeromonas sp. Y289-2. The sequence goes on along the minus strand of NZ_JAPDCH010000015.1, from coordinate 85,851 downwards.
GACCCATGCCGGGGAGGAGGGGTTGCCACTGGTGCTGGTGGCGGGGCAGGTGGTGTTGACCGGCCGTTATCCGAGCCGCAGCGAGCTGGCCCGTTATGCCGGGCTGCCTGCGCCACAAGCGGCCATCAAGGGGATCGTCAAGGGCGGCTGCTGCTCTGGCAGCGGTTGCTGCTGAGTCGTGACGCACCATTCGGGAGAGGCTATGTACCATTTTCTGACCAATCCACCGCCGTTTCTCTTTTTCACCGGCAAGGGCGGGGTGGGCAAGACCTCGCTGGCCTGCGCCAGTGCGGTGGCTCTCTGTGATATTGGCAAGCGGGTGCTGCTGGTGAGCACCGACCCTGCCTCCAACGTGGGACAGGTGTTTGCCACCGAGATCGGCAATCGCGTCACCACCATCGCCGCTGTGCCCGGTTTGTCGGCGCTGGAGATAGATCCCCCCGCGGCGGCCAAAGCCTATCGGGAGCGGATCGTCGGGCCGGTGCGCGGCAAGTTGCCCGAGAGCGTGGTGCGCAGCATCGAGGAGCAGCTCTCCGGCGCCTGCACCACCGAGATCGCCGCCTTTGACGAATTCACCGCGCTGCTGACCGACCAAACGCTGCTGGCCGAGTATGACCACATTGTCTTTGATACGGCCCCAACCGGCCACACCATCCGGCTGCTGCAACTGCCGGGCGCCTGGAGCGAATTTCTGGAGCAGGGCAAGGGGGATGCCTCCTGCCTCGGCCCGCTGGCGGGGTTGGAGAAACAGCGCAGCCAGTATGGCGAGGCGGTCGCCGCCCTGGCTGATGCTGCTCGCACCAGGCTGGTGCTGGTGGCGCGGGCCCAGCAATCCACTCTGCGGGAAGTGGCCCGCACCCACGAGGAGCTGGCCGCCATCGGCTTGTTGAACCAGCAACTGGTGATCAATGGCCTCTTCCCCGAAGGCGCCATTGCCGGAGATCCGCTGGCAATGGCGCTCTGGCAGCGCGAGCAACAGGCTCTTGCCCAGATGCCGCAAGGGATAAAGGGGCTGGCGCAGGATCATATCCCGCTGCTGGCCACCAATCTGGTAGGGCTCGACAGTTTGCGCCAGCTGCTGCAATCAGAGGGAAGAGCCGCTCAATCCCCGACAGTACAGTCCACTGTCAAACAAGCCCAGCCCGAGTTGAGTTCGCTGGTGGACGAGCTGGCCGCCGATGGTCACGGCCTCATCATGCTGATGGGCAAGGGCGGGGTGGGCAAAACCACGCTGGCTGCCGCCGTGGCGATGGAGCTGGCGAGCCGCGGCTTGCCGGTGCACCTCACCACCTCGGATCCCGCCGCACACCTGAGCGAGACGCTGGCAGGTAGCTTGTCCCATCTTGAGGTGAGCCGCATCGACCCCCACGCCGAGACCGAGCGTTACCGCGCCCAGGTGCTGGCCAGCAAGGGAGCGGCCCTGGACGAGCAGGGGCGGACACTGCTGGAGGAGGACTTGCGCTCCCCCTGTACCGAGGAGATCGCCGTGTTTCAGGCTTTCTCGCGCATTATTCGCGAGGCGGGCAAGCGCTTCGTGGTGATGGATACTGCCCCCACTGGCCACACCCTGCTGCTGCTCGACGCCACCGGCGCCTACCACAGGGAGATCGCTCGCCAGATGGGAAACAAGGGGCTGCACTTCACCACCCCCATGATGCAGTTGCAGGACCCCAAGCAGACCAAGGTGTTGATTGTGACGTTGCCCGAGCCGACGCCAGTGCAGGAGGCGGCCAATCTGCAGGCAGATCTGCGCCGGGCCGGCATCGAGCCCTGGGGCTGGCTCATCAACCACAGCTTGCAACAAGCCGCGGTCAGCTCACCGCTGCTGCAACTGCGGGCCGAGCGCCAGTTGCCCCATATCGAAGCGGTCGAGCAGCAACATGCCAGCCGCTACGCCGTGGTGCCGCTGCTCGCCGAGGAGCCGGTGGGGCCCGATGCCCTGCGCCGTCTCTGCCAGCACCATTGAGTCGCCGCCCCGGTCTGCTGCCGGGGCGGCTTGAATATGCCGTTACTTGTTATAAACCTGTGTTTTGAACCAATAGAAGATGCGGGATTGCGCCGCATCGGGAGCTGTGATGTCTGCAACATGTGATGCCAAGGCCGTGCCTGCCATCGGCTTTTTTGAACGTTATCTGACCGCCTGGGTCGCCCTCTGCATTCTGGTGGGGATTGGTCTCGGGCAGGGGTTGCCGGATCTCTTCAAGGCGATCGGAGCCATGGAGGTGGCCAAGGTCAACCTGCCGGTGGGGCTGCTGATCTGGGTGATGATCATCCCCATGCTACTCAAGATCGACTTTGGCGCCCTGCATCAGGTGAAAGGGCACATGAAGGGGATTGGGGTCACCCTCTTTATCAACTGGCTGGTCAAACCCTTCTCCATGGCCTTCCTCGGCTGGCTCTTTATCCGCGTGCTGTTTGCCGACTGGTTGCCGGCGGATCAACTCGACAGCTATGTGGCGGGGCTGATCCTGCTGGCGGCGGCCCCCTGCACCGCCATGGTGTTTGTCTGGAGTCGCCTTACCAACGGCGATCCCTACTTCACCCTGTCGCAGGTGGCGGTGAACGACCTCATCATGGTGTTTGCCTTCGCACCGCTGGTGGCGCTGCTGCTCGGGGTCTCCAGCATCATAGTGCCGTGGGATACCCTGCTCACCTCTGTGGTGCTCTATATCGTCATCCCGGTCATCATCGCCCAGCTGCTGCGCAAGGCTTTGCTGAAAAAGGGTGAGGCCCATTTTGACGGCGTTATGACCCGCATCCAGCCCTGGTCGGTGGCGGCCCTGCTGCTCACTCTGGTGCTGCTGTTTGCTTTTCAGGGCAACGCCATCATTGAGCAGCCGCTGGTTATCGCCCTGTTGGCGGTGCCCATCCTGATCCAGGTGCTGTTCAACTCGGGATTGGCTTACTGGCTCAACCGCAAGGTGGGGGAGAAGCACTCGGTTGCCTGTCCTTCCGCCCTGATCGGTGCCTCCAACTTCTTCGAGCTGGCGGTGGCCGCCGCCATCAGCCTGTTCGGCTTTCACTCCGGCGCGGCGCTCGCCACCGTGGTCGGGGTGCTGATCGAGGTGCCGGTCATGCTGCTGGTGGTGCGGGTGGTTAACGCCAGCAAACCCTGGTATGAAGCGGGGCTGAGTCGCTAACTGATGGCCGCTAACAGCTGGCCGCGAACTGATGCTATCCATTTTCTATTCACTTGATTAATGAGAGACACGCAAATGAGTGCAATCACCATCTATCACAACCCGGAATGTGGTACCTCCCGCAACACCCTGGAGCTGATCCGCAACAGCGGCGTGGAACCCACTTTCATCCACTATCTGGAGACGCCCCCCTCCCGTGACCAGCTGGTGGCGCTGATCGCCGCCATGGACATGCCGGTGCGCGATCTGCTGCGCAAGAACGTGCCACCCTACGAGGCGCTCGGGTTGGCGGAGGATCGTTTCAGCGATGATGCGCTGATCGATGCCATGCTGGCCCACCCCATCCTCATCAACCGCCCCATCGTGGTCACGCCGCTTGGCACCAAGCTGTGCCGTCCGTCGGAAGTGGTGCTCGATATTCTGCCCGATCAGCAAAAAGGGGCCTTCGCCAAGGAGGATGGCGAGCAGGTGGTGGACGCGAGCGGCAAGCGCCTCAAGTAATCATCTGAGTACTCAAGTACGGATTGAAACAGGGCCAGTGTCACGCTGGCCCTGTTTCGTTGTGTGAACAAGTTGAAAAAGTTACTCCGGCCAATCGTTTTACCGCTTTTTCTGTGACGATGATCACTGTACCATCGCCGCCCGACCTGCCACCCGGCCGCATCTCCCCCTGCGACGGCGCTGGCGTCACCCGATACATGCTGTCACCCGGAACGTGAATGACCCCAGGATGGGACCCGCCACTAACCTGTAGGTTTGTGGTCTGCGTGTCGCGTGGGTCGGCACCTCTCCTGCCTACACTCCCGCGACGCCTGTCTGCAGACTTGCCATATGAAACTCCTCTCTTCATAGGTGCAAGATGACACTGTTATTGAGTCTGGTCGGTATGCTGGCCCTGATGTTTATCGCCTGGCTGGCGAGTGAAAACCGCCGAGCCATCCGCTGGCGAACCGTGCTGGGTGCGCTCGCCCTGCAAACCGGTTTTGCTGCTCTGGTGCTCTATTTCCCCCCCGGACAAATCATGCTCGGTGCCATGAGCAATGGCGTCTCCGCCCTGCTCGGCTTTGCCGACAGCGGCATCCGTTTCGTGTTTGGCGATCTGGCCAGCAACGGCTTTATCTTCGCCGTGCGGGTGCTGCCGCTGGTGATCTTTATCAGCGCGCTGATCGCCGTGCTCTACCACTTCGGCATCATGCAGTGGGTGATCCGGGTATTGGGCGGCGCAGTACACCGCCTGCTCGGCACCAGCCGCGCCGAATCCCTGGTGGCCACCGGCAACATCTTCCTGTCGCAAGGGGAGTCGCCGCTGCTTATTCGCCCCTTCCTCGCCGGTATGACCCGCTCCGAACTTTTTGCGGTGATGACCTGTGGCATGGCCTCGGTGGCGGGCTCGGTGCTGGGCGGCTACGCCGGGCTGGGGGTGGATCTGAAATACCTCATCGCCGCCTCCTTTATGGCGGCGCCGGGGGGCCTGCTGATGGCGAAACTCTTGGTGCCGGAGCAGCAGCAGGTGAGCGATCAGACCGAGATCACCCTCGACAAGAGTGACTACAGCAACGCCATCGACGCACTGGCGGGCGGCGCTATGGGTGGCATGAAGATCGCCGTGGCCATCGGTACCATCCTGCTCGCCTTTGTCAGTGTCATCACCATGATCAACGCCGGTCTCACCACAGTGGGCGAGTGGTTCGGCTGGGCCGATCTCTCCCTGCAGCAGCTGCTGGGTTACCTGTTTGCCCCGGTGGCCTGGCTGATTGGTGTGCCCGCCAGCGAGATGATGGCGGCAGGATCCCTGATTGGTCAGAAGGTGATCATGAACGAGTTCGTCGCCTATCTGGACTTTGCCAATATCAAGGCCGATCTGAGCGCCCACACCCAGATCATCATCACCTTCGCGCTGTGCGGTTTTGCCAATCTGGGCTCCATTGCGGTGCAGCTTGGCTCCATCGGCACCATGGCGCCGGAGCGCCGCCACGATGTCGCCAATATGGGCTTCAAGGCGGTGCTGGCGGCGACCCTCGTCAATCTGATGAGCGCCACCCTGGCCGGGATCTTTGTCTCGCTGGCTTGATAGCGTGACGCAATAGCCGGTTAGTCAGCGGCAAAAACAAAAGACCCCCTCTTGCCGCTGGGCGAGAGGGGGTCTTTTTCGTCGGATTGATTACAGATGTAGGTCGGGTAACTGCGCAGCCTGTTCCTGAAAATGGCGGCAGCGACGCTCAACGTCGTCTCGGTAGCGTGCCAGATAAGCCAGCTCGGCGGGGTTGTCTGTCTCAACCGTGGCGATGGCGGTATCCAGATGAAGGAGGATGTCGTTGGCCATCTTGTGCAAGGTCTGCTGCAACAGACGTTTGGGCAGGTCACATGTTTCGGCCATCTCCAGCAACTGCCATGCGTTGATCGCCTCGGGGGCAAACTCGTCGCCGATGGCCATGGCCAGATGCTGGTTGAACTCGGGATAAAGCCCCACATTGACCAGATCGTACCAGGGGGTCGGCGTCAGCCCTGCTTTTGATACGAAGAAGCTGTAGTTCTTGCCGTGGGCATCATGGTTGTTGACGCAGAGGTTGAAAAGCAGCCATTGCAGCATGTCCAGTCTGGCCTGCGCCGGATTGACACACAGGGCGCTGAGGCTGAACAGCCGTGGCAGGCTCACCCCTTCCCGAATATGGGCCACATCCCGCCCGTCACCGAAGTTGCGTTCATATTTTCGGGCGACGGGAAACCCCAGCCCCTGACAGGCATCGATCATGTGACGACGGCGCACCCTCGCGCCATCCTCGTCAAGACGCCGATCGAACCGTTCCACCAGCAAACCTCGGTGGGACTTCTCATCTTGACCAAATGTGTGCAGTTCGACCTGTGCTACCGGCATGCCCAGCAACGCGGCCAGCCGCATGGTCACAAATTCATTGATCACCAGATGAGGGTGATGCTCGAACTTGAGGAGGTGGGTGGAACAGAGTTCGCCCTCGCCAAATCCCAGCGCCCCCGCGAGTCGCAGCAGGTTGAGCTTGGCCTGCACGCCCGCAACCGAGAGCCGGGGGCGACCATCCCAGACTTCCAGCGGCCAGATCTCGGGCTGATCGAGTCGCAGCAACAACTCCTCTGGCGTGATGGGGCGAAAGTGGGTGGGAATATCGTGCTCTGCGGGCAGGGTAAAGGTGACCGCCCCAGAGACATCGCGGCCGATGCCGTGGATCAGGGCAAAGAGATTGCTGCGCGAAACGGAGAGCGCCTCAATCAGGTGCTCCAGCCCGCGATTTTCTGGCAGCAAGTTGCCGAGATATGCCCGGATCTGGGCGCTGCTGGCCGAGCCATCCAGCGCCAGCGGCGGTGAAAGCGGGAATCCGCGTGCTTGCCACGCAGGTGTATAGCCGAGCTGAAAAGTATCCCGTTGGGAGTCATATTCAAGATGACCGATCAGCTGGTTACCCAGCCGAAGTTCAAGCTGATGGTGCTCAGAACCACTCATCATCACCGACCTCTGATTGGCTGCTGTCGCTCGTTACCTGTGATCCCGCTTCCTGCACCAGTTGCAACCGCAGTCCCAGTGCGTTCATCACCTGCAGCAGGGTCGAGAGGTAGACATCACCCCCCTTCTCAATCTTGATCAGGGTCTTCTTGGAGATGCCGCACAGTGAGGCCGTCACCTCTTGCGTCATCCTGGCGGCCTTGCGCCTCTCGCGGATCGCCAGCCCCAGCGAGGCGGGATCCAGTGCTTTCGGGGCGATTTGCAACGATGTGTCTGTCATCATGAATACGGAAAAAGTGTAGGTTATTACACCTTAACTCATGGTAAGAGAAAACAGCAATCAAAAGTGTACGATGGTGCACTTTTGATGATCTCGGTGCTGTTTGCGATATAAAAGTGTAGAAGAATTCACTTTTTAGAACAGAAGAGGTGGTTAGGGATAGTCTGGGGGATGGCCGAGGGGCAGGGAGGATGTTGCTTGCAGAGCCGTAGTGCACTTCACTTCACCGAGCGATGGCCTAAATTTCCTTTCGCTGAACCAGAGTGATAATTTTGGTTTCAGTGAAAAAATGGCTTATGGGGATGCGCAATGTTTTTCCAAACATATTACCGATTAGATCCGTGGAGATTTGAGCCGCCGCTAAAGGATTTTGGGGCAATCCAATTCGATGATCCCAAGCAGATGTTTTCGCTGTTCATACGTTACATACATGTGTTCAGCGAGGATGAAGAACCGCAAGTGCTTGTACAAACAATTCATCGCAAGGATGACATTCCGGATTCGGTACGCGTCGTGTTTACCGGAGAGGCAGAAATCGATTGGAGTCTTGGAGGAGAGAATCAGAACGGGTTTACAAACTTGCCTGACGACTATCGCGATTTCATAGTTGCGTTGCACGGGAGTATGGACCGCATGGCGTCTGAAATATTCAATGTGGTTCGTTGGCGCATGGGAATCGTCGGTGGACCATTGGGACTTCAGAGCGAATGGTCATCTATGAGATGGCACGATGACAGCAAGGGCGAGAAGATTATCGACGAGCATGGGTTCTTGAACCGTCAAATGATCGCCGGAGTATTCACTCTCCATATGCCAGAAGTGCAGGACGCCGATTTCGATGAGGAGTGTCGAGCGAATGTCGAAACCTTAATTCAGTTTCAATCCAAGCAACCGTTGTATCACGATCTTTTTCGTGAAGCATGGCAGAATCAACGGGACAATCCTCGAAGTGCACTTGTAATGGGGATTGCCGCAGCAGAGACCGGATTCAAGACAACTATGACGGACTTGAATCCGTCAGTGACTTGGATTGTCGAGAACTTACAGTCTCCGCCACTAGATCTGATGTTGCGCAACTACATGGCGCAACTGCCCGCAAGGAATCAGATTAACGGTGAAGTTCGTCGACCACCTAAAAAGGTAATTTCCGTGATCAAGAAGGGTATCGAATTGCGGAACAAGCTCGTGCACGGGCGTGAAGAAACAGTAACAACCGAAGATGTACGCGAAATGCTCGAAGCCGTTCGCGACTTGCTGTACATGCTGGATTATTACCGAGGACATGGTTGGGCCATGGAGAGACTGAGTCCTGAAGTAGCTGCAAATCTCCAGGAGCAGTAGCACTCGTTGGCGACAGAACAAGGAAATAGAAAAGGGAGCCGGTCAGGCTCCCTTTCTCATGGTTATGGAGTGGTTATGCGAACTGGCAGATCAGGGTCACAACCAGCTGACCCCATAACCGACCTTAGCGATTGGTCGCGGCCTTCATCCCTTCCACAAATTCTTTCAGACGGGTGAGCATATGTTCCGGGTTCTGGTGGTGGGTCTCGATGATCTTCACCACGGCGGAGCCGGAGATGGCACCGGCGGCGCCAGCGGCAATCGCTTCACGCACCTGAGCCGGTTCGCTGATGCCAAAGCCGAGCAGGGCGGGGGGAGCGTTGAACTCGCGCAGGGTATTGATCAATCCCTCAACCGGCATGCCGGCCTTGGTCTCGGCACCGGTGACGCCGGCGCGGCTCACCAGATAGGTGTAACCATTCCCGAGCTCCGCCACCTGTTTCAGGGTCTCGGCATCGCCATTGGGCGGGGCGATAAAGATGCTGTCGATGCCGAACTTGTCGGCCGCCGCCTTGTAGGGGGCGCACATCTGCACCGGCACGTCGGCGACCAGTACCGAATCGACTCCCGCCTGCAGGCACTTCTCATAGAAGCCGTCGATGTGGCGCACATAAACCAGATTCGCGTAAACCAGCAGGCCAATGGGCAGCTGCGGGTACTTGGCGCGGATGCGGCCGAGCAGCTCGAAGCAGTCGTCCGGAGTGGTGTGGCTGGCAAACGCGCGCAGGGCGGCGCCCTGAATGGTGGGGCCATCCGCTACCGGATCGGAGAAGGGAATGCCGAGCTCGAGGGCATCGGCGCCCCCTGCGACCAGCGCATCGACAATGGCCAGCGAGAGTTCAGGAGTGGGGTCACCCAGCATCACGAACGGCACAAAGGCGCCCTGATTGGCCGCGTCCAGACGGGAGAAGAGTTGTGCGTAACGGTTCATGACAAGGTTCCTTCTTTTTCAAAAATGTCTGCCACGGTGAAGATATCTTTGTCGCCACGGCCGGAGAGGTTGACGATAAGCACCTGCTCTTTTTCCGGTTCACTGCGGGCCATCTTGAGGGCGTGGGCCAGCGCGTGGGAGGACTCCAGCGCGGGTATGATGCCTTCTGATTTGGCCAGCTCCAGGAAGGCGTCCAGCGCCTCCTTGTCGGTGATGGAGACATACTCGGCGCGGCCGATGGAGGCCAGATAGGCGTGCTGCGGGCCGACGGAGGGGAAGTCGAGCCCCGCCGAGACGGAGTAGGACTCCTGAATTTGGCCCTGCTTGTCCTGCATCAGGTAGGAGTGCATGCCAAAGAAGACCCCCTTGCTGCCGTGACCCAGTGGCGCACCGTGCTCGCCGCTCTCGATGCCGTGACCACCCGGCTCGACGCCGATCAGACGCACGGAAGGTTCATCGATAAAGTCGGCAAACATGCCGATGGCGTTCGACCCGCCGCCGACGCAGGCGATCACCGCATCAGGCAGTCGCTCTTCCTTTTCGAAGCACTGGGCCTTGGCCTCTTCGCCGATCATCTTCTGGAACTCCCGCACGATAGTGGGGAAGGGGTGCGGGCCAGCGGCGGTGCCGAGCAGGTAGTGGGCGGTGTCGTAGTTGGCAGCCCAGTCGCGCAGCGCCTCGTTGCAGGCATCTTTCAGGGTGGCGGAGCCGGAGTGCACCGGAATGACGGTGGCGCCCATCAATTTCATACGGAATACGTTGGGTTTCTGGCGCTCGCAATCCTTGGCGCCCATATAGACCCGGCACTTGAGGCCGAGCAGGGCACAGGCCAGTGCAGTGGCGACGCCGTGCTGACCGGCACCGGTCTCGGCGATGATCTCGGTTTTGCCCATCCGCTTGGCCAGCAGCGCCTGACCCAGCACCTGGTTGGTCTTGTGGGCGCCGCCGTGCAGCAGATCTTCACGCTTCAGATAAAGGCGGGTCTTGGTGCCCCTGGTCAGGTTGCGGGTCAGGGTAAGCGGGGTCGGGCGACCGGCATACTCGGTCAGCAGCTCCTGAAATTCGGCGATAAAGGCCGGATCATCCTTGGCATCGACGAAGGCTTTCTCCAGCTGGAGCAGGGCGGGGATAAGGATTTGGGGCACGTACATACCGCCAAATTCACCAAAAAACGGGTTGAGCAGGGTCATAGACTATTCCTTGTATTTATAGGCTAATGAGGTTCATTAATCTGGTGCATATCGGGGCGCATAGCCCGTTTACAGTTGGCGCAGGGCAGCAAACACGGCCGCCAGCTTGTGCGCATCCTTCTGGCCCGGGGCACTCTCCACCCCGGAGTTGAAATCAAGGCCGAGGCAGCCGACCTGCGCCGCCTGCAGGGCGTTGTCGGGATTAAGGCCCCCCGCCAGTATCAGCTTGGCTTTATCGAGATGGGCCAGCAGGGCCCAGTCGAACGCCTGACCGGTGCCGCCGCTCTGGCTGCCGGCTTTGGTATCGAGCAGCAGGCGATCGGCCGGGTAGTCGAGGTCGGGCAGCGGTTCGCCACTTTCCTTGCCGAGAGAGACGCCTACGGCCTTCCAGATCTGGCAGCCCGCGGGCAGCAGCGGACGCAGGGTGTCGATATAGGCGGCATCCTCATCCCCATGCAGCTGGACTGCGGCGAGCCCCAGCGCATCCACCGTCTTGGCAATGGTGGCGGGCTGGGCGTTGCGAAATACCCCGACATAGGCGAGCGGCGCCCCTGCCATCACGGCGCGGGCGGCGGGGATGTCCACATAGCGCGGACTTTTGGAAACAAAGATAAGACCCCCAAATACCGCACCCGCCTGATGGGCGGCGGCGGCATCTTCGGCGCGGGTCAGGCCGCACACCTTGTTCTGGCCCAATACCAGCTTGCGCACTGCGGCTTCCAGATCCGGCTCGGCCATCAGGGATGAGCCCACCAGAAAGCCCTTGGCGTGGTGGCGCAGATCCGCTACCTGAGCGCGGTGGTTGATGCCGGACTCGCTGATCACTACCCGCTCGCTTGGAATGTCTGCGGCCAGCTGTTTGGTGCGGTTGAGATCGACGCTCAAGTCGCGCAGATCCCGGTTGTTGATGCCAATCACCGGCGCCCCCAGCGCGATGGCGCGGGTCAGCTCCTCCTCGTTGCTCACCTCGGTGAGCACGCCAAGACCCAGCTCTTTGGCCACCGCGAACAGGGCGCGATAGCCCTCGTCGGTGAGCACCGAGAGCATCAAGAGGATGGCGTCCGCCTGATAGTGGCGGGCCAGATAGACCTGATAGGGGTCAATCATGAAATCCTTGCAGAGCACCGGCTGGCTGACGCGGCTGCGCACCCGTGGCAAAAAGGCAAAATCCCCCTGAAAGAACTTCTCGTCGGTCAGCACCGAGATGGCGGTGGCGTATTTGCCATAGATGTCGGCGATCGCCTCCGGGCTGAAATCATCGCGGATCAAGCCCTTGGAGGGGGAGGCCTTCTTGCACTCCAGAATAAAGCGGGTGGAGCCCGCCTTGAGCGCCCCGACGAAATCCCGATCGCTGGGGGTCAGCGCACTCTGGAAGCTCGCCAGCGGCTGGGCCAGTTTGCGGGCGGCAATCCACTCCTGCTTGGCCGCCACGATCTTGCCGAGGATGGTCTGGCTGATGGAGGCCATGTTCAGAAAAGCATGGGGGGCAATAAGGTCTGACATCTCGTTATCCTTGCGAAACTGGCTCTTGCCCAGTGGGCGTTCTGAATGACTGTTGTGCAACGTGGTGGCTGACATCATGCCTCCTGATGGCCCGCTTCCTGATGGCTCAGAGTAGCCAGCCGAGCAGCCAGATCCGCTGCCTTGCCGCTCGCCAGCACCGCCAGCACCTCGGCTGCCGCGCTCTTGAGATCCTTCGCCTTGCCCGCCATCAGCAGCAGCGGGGCCACATTGGCGGCGATGGCGGCGTTGTGGGCCGGGGTGCCACGCCCTTCCAGAATGGCGGCGGTGATGGCGCGGTTCTCTTCAGGCTCACCACCCTGAATGGCGCTGACCGGATAGGTCTCGAGGCCAAAATCAGCCGGGGTGAGCAGAAATTCGCGGATCTCGCCGTCACGGATCTGGGCCACCTGGGTCGGGCCGTGAATGGCAATCTCATCCAGCCCGGCGCCGTGAACCACCATACCGGTTTTCAGCCCCAGTGCCAGCAGGGTTTCTGCGATGGGGCGCACCAGCTCGGGGGCATAGACGCCCATCAGCTGATAGGTGGGGCGAGCGGGGTTGATGAGCGGCCCCAGTACGTTGAACAGGGTGCGGGTCTTGAGGGCCTGACGCACCGGCATGGCGTGGCGCACCCCGGCGTGGTACTGGGGGGCAAACAGGAAGCAGATGCCGAGTTCATCCAGACAGCGACGCGCCTGCGCCGGGCTCATGTCGAGCTTGATGCCCATTTTGTCGAGCAGATCGCTTGAACCAGACTTGCTCGAGACCGAGCGGTTGCCGTGCTTGGCCACTTTCAGGCCGCAGGCGGCGGCGACCAGCGCCGAAGTGGTGGAGACGTTGATGGTGTTGAGGCCATCGCCACCGGTGCCGACGATGTCGCAAAATTCATAGTCCGGACGCGGGAAGTCGCGCGCTTCCGCCAAGAGAGCCTCGGCGGCACCGGCGATCTCCTCCGGGGTCTCCCCCTTGATCTTGAGGGCAGTCAGCAGGCTTGCGAGCACGATGGGGTCCACTTCGCCACGAACCACCTGGCCGAAGGCGTCACGGGTACTTTCACGGCTCAGAGACTGACCCTGATAGAGGGTGTTGAGATGTTGATGCATGTTGGTCTCCTTACCGCACACTGCTTTCTGGACGGGTGATATGGGCGAGCGCCTGAGTCAGCAGACGGGCCCCTTCCGAGGTCATGATGGATTCGGGATGGAACTGGAAGCCCAGCACCCGCTCATCCTGCTGCTCGATGGCCATGGGCATGCCCTGATAGTGGGCAATCACCGTCAGCTCTTCCGGTACATAGGTAGCGACCAGCGAGTGGTAGCGGGCCACCGGCAGCGGGCTCGGCAGACCGGCGAATGCGCCGTGGCCATTGTGCTCAATCAGGGAACGCTTGCCGTGGACGATCTCGCCCGCCGCGCCGACGGTGCCGCCGTAGGCTTCGCACAGGGCCTGATGGCCGAGGCAGATGCCGAGGATGGGCACCTGACCGCGGGCCAGCTTGATCAGATCAATCAGGCAGCCCGCCTCGTGGGGGGCGCCCGGGCCCGGCGAGAGTACCAGCACGGCGTCCCCTTCGCAGGCGGCGATCTCGCTCATGATGCGGCTGGCCGGCAGGCTGTTGCGGTAGATCCGCACCGGATAGCCGAGGGAGCGGAACTGGTCGACGAGGTTGTAGGTAAACGAGTCGAAGTTGTCGAGCAGGAAGATATTAGTGGCTGCTGATCCGGTACTCATTGGCTCACGTCCTTATGTTGCTCCTGCTGGGCGCTCAGGGCTTGCAGTGAGGTGCCATGGCTGGCGGCGATGGCGGCCAGCACGGCGGCCGCCTTGGCGCGGGTCTCGTCCGCTTCGGCCTGGGGTTTGGAGTCATAGACCACACCGGCACCGGCTTGCACATGGGCCACGCCATCTTTGACAAAGGCGGAGCGAATGACGATGCAGGTATCCATCTCGCCAGCGCCGTTGATGTAGCCGACGGCGCCGCCATAGCTGCCACGACGCTTACCCTCCACCATGCGAATGAGCTCGCTGGCGCGGATCTTGGGGGCGCCGGTCAGGGTGCCCATGTTCATGCAGGCCTGATAGGCGTGCAGGGCGTCAAGGTCGGCGCGCAAGGTGCCGACCACCTTGGAGACCAGGTGCATCACATGGCTGTAGCGATCCACCTTGAGCAGCTCCTTGACGTAGCGGGTGCCGGGCGTCGAGATGCGGGCGATGTCGTTGCGGCCCAGATCCACCAGCATCAGGTGTTCGGCCACCTCTTTTTCATCCTGACGCAGCTCCAGCTCGATGCGGCCATCCAGATCCCGGTTGATGCTGCCATCCGGGTTCAAGCCGCGGCGGCGGGTACCGGCGATGGGGTACATCTCGACGTCGCGGCTGGCGGCGCAGAATTTCACCGCGCTCTCCGGCGAGGCGCCAAACAGGGTGAAGCCCTCATCCTGCACGTAGAACATGTAGGGGCTGGGGTTGGTCTGCTTGAGGCGGCGATAGGCGGCCAGGGGGCTCGGGCAGGGCAGGGAGAAGCAGCGGGACGGCACCACCTGGAAGATGTCGCCACGGCGGATAAAGCCCTTGAGCTTCTCCACCTCGGCGCAGAACTGTTTGTCGCTCTTGTCCACGCTCATGCCGCCGGTCAGGGGCTGGGTGGTCAGCTCGGCGCAGAGGGGTTGCTGGCAAATCTGTTTGAAGTCGGTGAGCCGTTCGGTCAGGCGGGTGTATCTGTCTTCCACCAGGTTTTCGTCGCAATCGCCGCCGAAGATGCAGGCCAGCAGTTGAGTGGTGCGCTCGATATGATCGATGGTGATCAGGGTCTCGGCCACGTAGAAGCAGTAGTCGGGGCAGTCGTTGCTCCCTTCCGGCACTTCGGGCAGATCTTCAAAAGAGGCGATGAGGTCATAGGCAAAGCTGCCCGCCATAAAGAGCGCTTCTTTGCCGAGCTGGCAATCGAGCTCTCGCTGCAGGGTGCGCAGCACGTCCAGCACGCTGCTCCCCTTGAGGCGGGAATCTTCGTCCAGCTCCCGATCGGAGGCCGGGAAGTCGAGCTGCAATTCGCCATCGACCAGCGAGCGGGCAACCACCGCAGGCAGCCGCTCGGCCAGCAGGCTCTGCAACTGGGCGCCGTTGTCGTTCAGGCTGCGAACCCGCACGGTGCGGCCACGGCACTCGATGCGCAGGCAGGCATCCACCAGCAACAGGCTCTGTTTGCCCGCCTTGGAGTCGATCTCCACTGATTCCAGCAGCAGGTTGTTGGGGCGGCCCTGACAGAGGCGGGTATAGAGCGCCAGCGGATCGGCCACATAGGGGGCGTTGAGTTTGAGGGTATCGAATTCACCCAGAGGAAGGCGATGTGTGGCTGTCATAGTGCGTTCCCTTGCGTGTGATGCTGTTTACCGATGTTCATGACGTTGAATTCCTTAGAAATTTAATTGGTCCGGGGTGGCTGGTTCAGGGGCGCCATCGCCAGGTCAGCTTGCTTGTCTGAATTCTCGGTTTCATCACAGGTCCATTTGCCGGATAATAAAAAAGCCCGCTGGGGTCAGCGGGCTTTTTCTTTGGGTTCTTAATTTGCTGTCAGATTACAGGTACAGCAACGACCACACGCCCGCATGTCAGGGAGTGTGCCACCACCAGATGGTCAGGATGGAAGTCGTTTGCATGATAAAGTCCTGTAAAAAGATGTTTGCAATGAAGTGCCTACAGAAAACGATAAAGTCGCGGCCAAGTCAAGTCGCTTTTTAGCCTTCTTTCACCGATTTGCCATGAATGGTGACCTGACCACGAGAGCGGAATAACCTGATGAGATTCGATCTTCACTGCCATACCACTGCCTCCGACGGGGTGCTGAGCCCAGCCGAACTGGTGCGCCGCGCTGCCGAAAAACAGGTCGAGGTGTTAGCAGTTACTGACCACGACACCCTCGCCGGGCTTGATGAGGTGCGCCGCACCATCGAAGCCGAGCAACTGCCGCTGCGACTGGTGAGCGGGGTCGAGATCTCCACCGGCTGGGAGCATCACGAAATTCATATCGTGGCGCTGGGGGTGGATGAAAAAAATCCGCAGCTGACCGACTTTCTGGCCGGTCAGCTGGCCCGCCGTGAGGCGCGCGCGCTGGAGATCGGGCGTCGTCTGGAGAAGTGCCTCATCCCCGGTACCTATGAAGAGGCCAAACAGTTGGCCGGTGACGCCGCCGTGACCCGCGCCCACTTTGCCCGGGTGCTGGTGGCGCGCGGGGTGGCCGACAACATGCAGAAGGTATTCAAAAAGTACCTGAGCCGTGGCAATAAAGGGTATGCCCCGGCCGAGTGGCCCGAGATGAGTGAAGCCATCACCGCCATTCACGCCGCCGGTGGGCTGGCGGTGCTGGCCCACCCCAGCCGTTACGATCTCACCGCCAAGTGGATCAAGCGGCTGCTGGTGGCCTTCAAGGCGGCCGGTGGCGATGCCATGGAGGTCTCGTTGCCCCAGCAGAGCCCGCAGGAGCGGGCCAATCTGGGCCAGTGGGCCAAGGATCACGACCTCTATATCTCGGTGGGATCGGATTTTCACTTCCCCTCCAACTGGACCGAGCTGGGCCGCCACCTCTGGTTACCAAAGGAAGGCATGCCTGTCTGGTTGGCCTATCCTGGTCACTTTGGGCTCACCACCGAGCAACATGCCGAGCTGCTGGCGAGTCGCTAACGGCGCCAGCGAAGCAGCCACAAACAGGTTAAGGTAGTGTCATGGGTCTTTGACCCGTGACCATACGAGCGGGCAGGTATTGCTGCCCCCATTGCGAGAACAAGCTATGAGTCAGCATTTTTACGTACATCCGGAAAACCCCCAGGCCCGACTGATCGGTCAGGCGGTACAGATCATCCAGAACGGCGGTGTGATCGTCTATCCGACCGACTCAGGTTATGCGCTGGGTTGCCAGATGGGTGACAAGGGCGCGCTGGAGCGCATCTGCCGCATCCGTCGCCTCGACGCCAACCACGACTTCACCCTGGTGTGCCGCGATCTCTCCGAGATCTCCACCTACGCCAAGGTCGACAACAGCGCGTTTCGCCTGATCAAGAACAACACCCCGGGTGCCTACACCTTCATCTTCAAGGCGACCAAAGAGGTGCCGCGCCGCCTGATGAACGAGAAGAAAAAGAGCATCGGCATCCGGGTGCCGGACAACAAGATTGCCCAGGCGCTCTTGGAAGCCCTCGGCGAGCCGCTGCTCTCCACCACATTGATCCTGCCGGACTCCGAGATGGCTGAGTTCGACCCGGAAGAGATCTTCGACAAGCTGGGCAAGCAGATCGATCTGGTGGTCAACGGCGGTTATCTGGGCGAGCAGCCCACCACCGTGGTCGATTTCTCTGACGATGAGCCGGTATTGCGTCGTCGCGGCGCCGGGGATCCGACTCCGTTTGAGTGATGTCGCTGAACCGGTGACAGTCCCCTCCGCCGAGACGGGGACTGGCGCCGCACTACCCATCGCGAAAGTCCTGGGGCAGCCCTATCACGAGCTGCCTCAGGACCTGTTCATCCCACCCGATGCGCTGGAGGTGTTCCTCGATACCTTCGAGGGGCCGCTCGATCTGCTGCTCTACCTTATCCGGCGCCAGCAGCTCGATATCCTCAACCTGCCGATCCTGCAGATCACCGCCCAGTACATGGAGTACGTGGAGCTGATGCAGGGGCTCAACCTTGAGCTGGCAGCCGAATATCTGCTGATGGCGGCCTGGCTCGCGGAGATAAAATCCCGTCTGCTGTTGCCCAAGGCGCCGGAGCTGGAGGATGAAGATGAGGGGGAAGACCCGCGGGTGACCCTTATTCGCCGCCTGCAGGAGTACGAGCGCTACAAGGTAGGTGCAGAGAGGGTCAATGAGCTGCCTCGGGTGGAGCGGGAGATTTATATCGCCACCGCCTTGCCCCCCGATTTTGGCGCCCTCAAGCCACTGGCGCCCGATGTTTCGCTGGTTGAGCTCGCCCTTTACATGCAAAGTGTGGTAAAACGCGCGACTCATTTCGAACATCACCAGATCCGCCGCGAACAGATCCCGACCCGGGTACGCATGGCGGAGATCCTCGCCATGCTGACTCTGGGGCAGACCCTGCGCCTTGAGCAGGTGCTGCGCGCCGAAGAGGGGCGCATGGGGGTTCTGGTGACGTTTCTGGCCCTGCTGGAGCTGTGCAAGGAGCAACTGATCTGGATCCTGCAGGCAGAACCACTCGGACCAATCCATTTTGCATTGGCCGAGCAGAGCGAGGAGGGCAACCGTGGCGCTGCCCACTGAACGACTCAAGACCCTGATCGAGGCTGCGCTGTTTGTGGCTGGTCGTCCGCTCAATGTCAGCGAGCTGAAAAGCAGCGTGCTGGCCGATTATCCGGTGACCAGTCGCTATGTTCAGCTGCTGTTGGCCGAGATCAGGCAAGATTACAGCGAACGGGGCGTCGAACTCAAAGAGGTCGCCTCCGGCTGGCGCTTTCAGGCGCGTCAGGAGTATGCCGAAGAGCTCTCGCGGCTCTGGAGCGAGCGGGCGCCGCGCTATTCGCGCGCCGTGATGGAGACACTGACCCTGATCGCCTATCGCCAACCCATTACCCGGGCCGAGATCGAAGCGATCCGCGGAGTGGCGGTGTCGAGCCAGATAGTGAATACCCTGAAAGAGCGTGGCTGGGTGCGCAGCATAGGCCACAAAGAGGTGGCGGGTCGCCCCGAGTTGCTCGCCACCACCAGAGAGTTTCTGGATTACTTTAATCTGCAGAGTCTGGAGCAGCTCCCCGAGCTGGATCCGGAGCTGCAACCCCTGTTGCCCTCTGCGGTGGACGGGGAGAACGATGCCCGGTGAATGGCGCCCAAGCGTGCCGATGTCACCGAGATATACATTATTCAACTGTGGTGAGTGCTCCAACCAGCGTTTGTTACAGTTAACCCCGTTGCCCCTTTTACCAGTGGGCAGCGATCAACAATCAGGTAACCCCGATGAGTGAAAAACTGCAAAAAGTGTTGGCCCGCGCGGGTCACGGCTCCCGTCGTGAGATGGAGGCCCTGATCACCGCAGGTCGGGTCAGTGTGGATGGCAAGGTCGCCACACTGGGGGATCGCGTCGAAGTGAACGCCGTGATCCGGGTGGATGGTCACCAGGTCAAGACCCGTGCCGCAGAGGAAGTGATCTGCCGCGTACTGGCTTACCACAAGCCGGAAGGGGAGATGTGTACCCGTCACGATCCGGAAGGTCGTCCCACCGTGTTTGATCGTCTGCCCAAGATGGAAGGTGCCCGCTGGATCGCGGTCGGCCGCCTCGACGTCAACACCTCCGGTCTGCTGCTGTTCACCACCGATGGTGAGCTGGCCAACCGTCTGATGCATCCGAGCCACGAAGTGGAGCGGGAATACGCGGTACGTGTCTTTGGCGAAATCACCGAAGCCATGCTGCAGCGTCTGCGCAAGGGCGTGCAGCTGGAAGATGGCACCGCCAAGTTCAACAAGATCAAACCGGCTGGCGGTGAGGGTCTGAACCAGTGGTTCAACGTCACCCTGACCGAAGGACGCAACCGTGAAGTGCGCCGCCTGTGGGAATCCCAGGAAGTGCAGGTGAGCCGCCTGATGCGTATCCGCTACGGCGACGTCAAGCTGGACCGCGGCATCCCGCGCGGCGGCTGGCAAGAGCTGAAACTGCCGGAAGTGAACTACCTGCGCGGTCTGGTCAACCTGCCGCCGGAGACCGAATCCAAGGTCGATCTGCAGCAAGATGGCAAAACCAGCCGTCACAAGCAGGCCGCCCAGATCCGTCGCGCCGTGCAGCGTCACAAAGAGATGCAGGGCAAAGAGCCGCGCGCTCGCGCCACCACCGCCCGTCGCAAGCCGCAAGCTTCTACCCGCAACTCCGGTACCGGTAGCAAGTAAGCCGACAACCCGTTGCGAACTGTGTGCTCGTCAAAGAGCGCGCAGTCGGCCAAGCAAAGGCCCGCACCAACAGGTGCGGGCCTTTTTCATCTCTAGCGGGTGACCTCCAGCTGCCGGTTGGCTCCGGTCATATGGCAATGATTGCTCTCACACTCCTCAGTTGGCCGGTGTCATCCACTCTTTGTTGAAGTCGCGGATAAACATCTCTCCCTCTTCATTGCGGGCGGTGACCAGATAGAAGGTGACGTTCTGGCGAAACAGCGAGAGGCGGTAGAGGGCGGCGTTGTCCTCCTCCGAGAGGTTCTTTTTTGAGGTGTCGTTGATGGGCACCAGATCGACTTTGCCCTTTTTCAGTAGTTCGACACACTGGTTGAGGCGGTTGGTGGTTCTGACGATCAGATTCTGCTCGATGGTCACTCGCTCGATGGCATCGGAGAACCACCCCTTGGGCACGCAGGCGGTTTTCTGCTGCCAGGGTGGGGATTCCAGCCCCTTCTTATCGGGCGTGGTGTACCAGGACTGGATATCGAAGGCGATGGGGGTACTGAACAACAGGGTGTTGCTGCGCTCGTTGGTCCAGGTAAAGGGGAAGGCGGCGATAGCGTTGCCCAGCTCGATGTTTTTAAGTCCTCTCGGCCAGGGCTGGTAGGAGACCCTCAGATCCGGGTGGCCTGCCGCTTTGAGAGTGGTGAGCACCTTGCTTGCCAGCTCGCCGCCATTGGCCAGCGTCGCTGAAGAGTAGGGGGGCAATTCGCCGGTGATAATTACCGCGCTCTGCACCGTGGCGGCCGGGAGCAGCGAGAGAGCAAACAGGGTGGCAAGAAAGCGAAGGGACGAGCTGAGGCGATAAGTGGCAGAGGGCGTGACCGGATAACGGATGTGCATGGCGGGTGACCTCACCTCTATCGATTGCTGACAGCGTAGCGGTTCTGGCAAGGAAAAAACAGACTCGATAAATGCTGCTGGTCGCGGTGTATGGCCCTTGAAGTTCCCTTTGGCGGGCGGAAGGGGTTGTGGCGGTTGCTCTGCTCCGGTGAGCTTGTTAGCCTGTGCGGCTCTGATAGAGGAGTGAACGATGAGCAAGGTACTTGATGAGCTGCTGGCGTTGCTGGCGCTGGAAAAAATCGAGGAGGGCCTGTTTCGGGGCCAGAGCCAGGATCTCGGTCTGCGGGCCGTGTTTGGCGGACAGGTAATGGGGCAGGCCTTGTCAGCCGCCAAGCAGACGGTCGAGACCGGCCGTCAGGTTCACAGTTTTCACTCCTACTTCCTGCGTCCGGGGGATGTGACCCGTCCCATCGTCTATGACGTGGAGAATATCCGTGACGGCCAGACCGTCTCCACCCGCCGGGTCAAGGCGATTCAGGGCGGCAAGCCCATCTTCTATCTCAACGCCTCGTTTCAGGTGCCGGCCGACGGCTTCGAGCATCAGGCGCAGATGCCCACCGGCATCACCCCGCCGGAGGAGCTCAAGAGCGAGCTGGAGCTGGTGCGCCCCTACGAGAACCTGATCCCGGCCTCTCTGCGCGACAAGATCCTCTGCGAGCAACCCATCGAGATGCGCCCGGTGACCCTGGTCGACCCTATTCGGCCGACGGTGCAGGATCCGGTGCGTCACGTCTGGTTCAAGGCCAATGGCCAGATGCCGGACGATCTGCGGGTGCACAAATACCTGCTGGCCTACGCCTCCGACTTCAACTTCCTGCTCACCTCGCTGCAGCCCCACGGGGTGTCGTACTGGGAGCCGGATATGCAGGTGGCCACCATCGATCACTCCATGTGGTTCCACCGGGATTTCCGCTTCGACGACTGGCTGCTCTACGTGGTAGACAGCCCGAGCGCCAGCAGCGGTCGCGGTCTGGTGCGCGGTCAGTTCTTTACCCGTGACGGCGTGCTGGTGGCGAGCACCATGCAGGAGGGGGTGATCCGCCGTCGCGGCAGTTAAGGCGCAAAGCGGATAGCAAAACGGGGTGGCTTTGGCCACCCCGTTTTCGTTGCTGCGATGTGCGCGGGCGCTGCGGGATCAGCCGCCGCGCTGGTACTTGAAGCGCTTCTTGCGCCGGTAGGGATAGACATCCTCGAACACCCCCACCTTGATGTTGCTCTGCAGCATCTTCCAGTAGTTGGCGTCGAACATCTCCTTGTGCAGTTGCAGCATGATCTCCCGCACCTGCGGCTTTTGCAGCAGGAAGGTGGCGAACTCCTCGGGGAAGATGTCGTTGGGGGCCACCGAATACCAGGGTTCGGCGCTCCACTCATCCTCGGGGTAGCGCGGCGGCGGGATCTGGCGGAAGTTGCACTCCGTCATGTAGCAGATCTCGTCGTAGTCGTAGAAGACCACCCGGCCATGGCGGGTGACGCCGAAGTTCTTGAACAGCATGTCCCCCGGGAAGATGTTGGCCGCCGCCAGCTGCTTGATGGCGTTGCCGTACTCCTCCAGCGCGAGCCGGGTCTGCTGCTCGTCCGCCTTGTCCAGATAGAGGTTGAGGGGGATCATCTTGCGCTCGGTATAGAGGTGCTTGATCACCAGCTTGTCGTCGCTGATGGTGAGCGCCGATGGTGCCACCGTCTTGAGTTCGGCAAGGAGTTCGGGCGAGATGCGGTCCAGCGGAAACTCGAAGTTGGTGAACTCCTGGGTATCGGCCATCCGGCCAACCCGATCGTGCTGTTTTACCAGCCGATACTTCGCCTTCACCTGCTCGTGGCTCACATCCTTCGGGGGAGTGAACTCGTCTTTTATCACCTTGAACACCACATCGTAGGAGGGGAGGGTGAACACGCTCATCACCATCCCCTTGATGCCGGGAGCGATGATGAACTGATCCCGACTCTGGGCCAGATGGTGGCGGTAGTGGCGATAGAGCTCGGTCTTGCCGTGCTTCTGGCAGCCGATGGCGTTGTAGATCTCGTAATCGGGCTTGTGGGGCATGATTTGGCGCAGGAAGGCGACAAACAGTGCCGGTTCGCGGGCATAAACCATAAAGTAGGCGCGGGCGAAGCCAAACACGATGGAGGCGAGATCCGGCTCAAAGATGACGGTGTCGACATAGATGCTGTGGCCGGTGCTGAGTAGGGGCAGGATAAAGGGGAAGACCTGATCTTTTACCCGGATCAGCCCCACCAGATAGGCCCCCTTGTTGCGGTAGAACACCTCTTTCAAGAGTTCGATGGCAAACGGCTCATCATGGATGATTTGCGGGCCGTTCTCGGCAAGATGGCGGTGGATGTCGACAATATCCCGCTGCTTGTCCTCGTAGGGGAGGGTGAAACTGTAATCCCCCAAAAGCTGGCTCAACGTCTGCGGCAGGTGGGCGAGATCGGTGCGATAGATCCGCAGCAGGGCGCTCAGGTCCGGTTTTTCGCCACGGCTGACAAAGGGGTGGATATAGAGGTTTTCGTCGCGGATATTGCGATGGCGAAAGATCCGGCGATAGACGGAGTTGAAGAAGGACTCCGCCACCTCGAAGTTGTCACAACGGGGCAGCAGGTCGCTGAAGGCGCTTTTGACCCGCTTGAGCAGCTCCTGAGTGGCGTGGTGCTCCCCCATCATCTGGCGGATGGAGCTGGCGGTGGCCCCCACATGGTGGTCATAGAGGCGAATGCGCTCGCGCCCGGCGAGCTGCACCCCCAGCCAGTCACTGTTCTCGAAGCGGCTCTTGCTGCCCTGGGTTATCTCGAGAAACCGGCTGTAAAACGACTCGAAGCGTTGCAAGATAGTCTCGGCGACGGCCTGTTCCAATGGCTGCTGCATCTCTCTCTTCCTTGTGATCTGTCGGGCCGATAGCGCGAAGGATTGGGTGTAATTTGTTCACACGTCAGGCCACTATCGCAACATTCAAACGTCTGTTCAAGTGGCAATTTTCGGGGATAAACGGTAGATTGCGCCCCTGTTTTGGTGATGGTTTAGCGACTGTTTGCTGTCTGTTTGAGAGGCCGTCCGGCCTGTGAGGAAACCCGATGAAGCTCTATTTTGTCCTGGTGGCACCTGCCCGACCTGCGAACGTGGGGGCAGCTGCCCGCGCCATGAAAACCATGGGATTCGATGCCATGCGACTGGTGGCTAGCCGGGTACACGAAGAGGAGGAGGCGAGCTGGGTGGCCCACGGCGCTCAGGAGATCCTGACTCAGGCCGAAGCGTTCGAGACTTTGCCCGAGGCGCTGGCCGACATGGATCTGGTGATCGCCACCACCGCCCGTGAGCGCGGTCGCTACCAGCACTACCTCACGCCGGGGGAGATCCGCGAGCAGATCCGCAGCAAGCCTTCCCTCGACAAGGTCGCCATCGTCTTTGGCTGTGAGGAGTCGGGGCTATCCAACGAGCAGCTGGCCGAGGTCGATCTCATCAGCTATCTGCCCCTCAAGGTGAGCTACCCGTCCCTCAATCTGGGGCAGGCGATCATGCTCTACGCCTACGAGATGAGTCAGCTGATGGATGAGCTGAACGCCGACGGCGCCGCTGCGGTAGCAGAAAATTTTGATAACGCCGGGCAGGTTCGGGTGCTGAAAAGCAAAACAGCAGAATTGCTGGGTGAACTCGGGGTTTCGCAGGATGAAAAACTGCATCAATGGGTGATGGACCGGATACCCATGCTGCCGCAGCGGGATTTGAACATGCTCCACCTGCTCTGCAAAGACCTTGCGCGCAAACTTGGCAAAGAGGTTTAAGTTGACAGCCCATCGCCAGCCGCGGTATTGCTAAAAGCCAGCTTCGTCAACGAGTGTTCGTCATGCAGTTATTCACCAACGTCATCACCACCACCATTATTACCGGTACCACCACAGGTGGCACTGGGGCCGGTTGATGCGCTGACGAACAAGCACAGAAATCAGAAAAGGCCCGTACCCACCCAGTACGGGCCTTTTTGTTGGATTGGTTTTTAGATTGAATTTCATAGATTTACAGGGAGAGAAAGCGATGAGAGTGTTGAAATTTGGCGGGTCTTCACTGGCCGATGCAGAGCGTTTTTTACGGGTGGCCGATATCGCGGTCAACACCCACGGCCAATCTCAGGTAGCCCTGGTGCTCTCTGCACCTGCCAAGGTGACCAATCATCTGGTGGCGCTGGTGGAACAGACCAGTCGCGGCATGGATGCCAGTTCCACCCTGTTTGAAGTCAACGGCATCTTCTCCCGCCTGCTGGCCGGGTTGAAGGCGGCCTATCCGGCGCTCGATGACAAGGCGCTGCTGGCCCGTCTCACCAGCGAACTGGATCAGGTCGAGCGCCTGATGCAGGGCATCCGTCTGCTGGGCCTCTGCCCGGACAACGTGCAGGCGCGCATTCTGAGCCGTGGCGAGAACCTCTCCATCGCCTTTATGCACGAGCTGCTGCGGGTGCGCGGTCTGGATCTGGAGCTGATCGTACCGGAAGAGCTGCTGGTCACCGACGGCGGCTATCTGGAAGCCCATGTCGATATCGAAGCCTCCCGCCTGCGCTTTGCCGCCAAGGGGCTGCGTAGCGACTGTCTTTATCTGATGCCGGGCTTTACCGGTGGCAGCGACAAGGGCGAGACCGTGCTGCTGGGTCGCAACGGCTCCGACTACTCCGCCGCCGTGCTGGCTGCCTGCGTCGATGCCGAGTGCTGCGAGATCTGGACTGACGTCGAGGGCTGCTACAGCTGCGACCCCCGTCTGGTGCCGGATGCCTACCTGCTGAAAACCCTCTCCTACAAGGAGGCGATGGAGCTCTCCTACTTCGGCGCCAAGGTGCTGCACCCGAAAACCATCGCGCCGGTGGCCCAGTTCCATATTCCTTGCCTCATCAAGAACAGCTTCAACCCGCAGGGGCCGGGCACCCTGATCGGCCCCGAGAGCGGCGACGATGACCTGAAAGTGAAGGCCATCTCGGATCTCTCCGGCATGTGCATGTTCAACGTCTCCGGTCCCGGCATGAAGGGGATGGTTGGCATGGCCGGTCGCATCTTCTCCGCCGTCTCCCGCGCCGGGGTCAGTATCGTGCTGATCACCCAGTCCTCTTCCGAGTACAGCGTCAGCTTCTGTATCCACAGCTACGACAGCGAGAAGACCCGCAAGGTGCTGGAGCGCGAGTTCGAGCTGGAATTCAAAAACCAGCTGCTGGAGCCGCTGGATATCATCAGCGATCTGGCGATCATCTCCCTCATCGGTGACGGCATGCGCACTAGCAAGGGGATGGCGGCCCGCTTCTTCACCTCGCTGGCGCAAGCCTCCATCAATATCGTCGCCATCGCGCAGGGCTCCAGCGAGCGCTCCATCTCGGCGGTGGTGCGGGATCGCAAGGTGGCGGAAGCCATCAAGGCGTGTCACCAGAACTTCTTTGGCAGTCAGCAGTTTATCGATCTGTTCGTGGTCGGGGTCGGTGGCGTTGGTGCGGCACTGGTGGATCAGATTGCCCGCCAGCAACCGGTATTGGCCGAGCAGGGCACTGGCCTGCGGGTGGTGGGCATCGCCAACAGCCGCCAGATGGCGGTCAACAAGGATGGCCTGAACCTTGCCAACTGGCGCGAACAGCTGGTGGAAGCCCGTGACAGCTTCTCGCTGGAAGGGGTGAAAAAGCTGGTGGAAGATAGTCACATCATCAACCCGGTGATCGTTGACTGCACCTCCTCCGAGGCGGTCGCCGTCCAGTATGCCGACTTCCTTGCCGCCGGTTTCCATGTGGTCACCCCGAACAAGAAGGCCAACACCGGCTCGCTCGATTACTACAAGGCGCTGCGCCGCACCGCCCGCCAGACTCGCCGCAAGTTCCTCTATGAAACCAACGTCGGCGCGGGCCTGCCGGTTATCGAGAACCTGCAGAACCTCATCAAGGCCGGTGACAAGCTGCGTGCCTTCGATGGCATCCTGTCGGGGTCGCTCTCCTTTATTTTCGGCAAGCTGGACGAGGGGATGGCCTTCTCCGAGGCGACCCAAATCGCCCGTGGCAACGGCTTTACCGAGCCGGATCCCCGCGACGATCTCAACGGCATGGATGTGGCGCGCAAGCTGCTCATCCTGGCTCGCGAGGCTGGTATGGCGCTTGAGCTCTCCGATGTCGAGGTGGAGCAGGCGCTGCCGCCCGGCTTTGACGCCAGCGGCGACGTGGAAGCCTTTATGGCCCGCCTGCCCGAAGCCGACGGCTGGTTCCGCGATCAGTTCGCCGCGGCCCAGCGTGAAGGCAAGGTGCTGCGCTATGTGGGCTCCATCGAGGGTGGCAAGTGCAAGGTCGCCATCAAGGCGGTCGGTGGCGACGAGCCGCTGTTCAAAGTGAAAGACGGGGAGAACGCGCTCGCCTTCTTCTCCACCTACTACCAGCCGATCCCGCTGGTGCTGCGTGGCTATGGCGCCGGTACCGAAGTGACCGCGGCGGGCGTCTTTGCCGACGTGCTGCGCACCCAGAACTGGAAGCAGGAGCTATAAGCATGAGTTCAGACATGTACCCCTCTTATATGACTGAAGGCGGCAGCGTCGTCGCCTATGCCCCCGCCTCCAGCGCCAACCTGAGCGTGGGATTCGATGTACTGGGGGCGGCGCTCGCCCCCGTTGATGGCTCCCTCTTGGGCGATCGGGTGCAGGTAAAAGCGGCTGACGTGCCGTTCGCCCTCTCATCCGTGGGCCGCTACGCCCACAAGCTGCCGGACGATCCGAAAAAGAATATCCTCCATGACTGCTGGGTCGCCTATGGCGAGGCGCTGGAGAAGCGCGGCCTTAAACTCAAGCCCCTCGAAATGGTGCTGGAGAAGAACTTGCCAGTGGGCTCGGGGCTGGGTTCCAGCGCCTGTAGCGTGGTGGCGGCGCTGGAGGGGCTCAACGCCTTTCACGGCGAGCCGCTCGACGAGCACGACATGCTGCTGCTGATGGGGGAGATGGAAGGCAAGATCTCCGGCTCCGTCCACTACGACAACGTGGCACCCTGTTATCTCGGCGGCATGCAGCTGGTGCTGGAAGAGCACGGCGTTATCAGTCAGGGTATTCCGGTGTTCGATCAGTGGTACTGGGTGGTCTGCTACCCGGGGACCGTGGTTTCGACCGCTGCCGCCCGCGCCATCTTGCCGGCCCAATATCGCCGTCAGGATTGCCTCACCTACGGTCGTCGCCTGGCTGCCTTTGTTCACGCCAGCTACACCGGACAGGAGGGGCTGGCCGCCAGCGTTTTGAAAGACGTGATTGCCGAACCCTACCGCGCGGCGCTGATCGAAGGCTTTGCCGAGGTGCGGGCGCAGGCGGCCCAGAACGGGGCGCTGGCTACCGGCATCTCCGGCTCCGGCCCCACCGTGTTTGTGGTGATGAAGGATCTAGCGCAGGCCGAGCGGATGAAGGATTGGATGGAAGCACATTTTGTGCAGAACGAAGATGGATTTGCCCGGGTCTGTAAACTGGACATGGCCGGGGCACGGGTAACAGGAAGCGAGCTATGAATCTCTACAACATCAAGGACAACAGCGAACAGGTGAGCTTCGCGCAGGCGGTGCGTCAGGGCTTGGGTCGCGAACAGGGGCTCTTCTTCCCCGAACAACTCGAACCGCTCGCCGATGTGGATGCCCTGCTGGATCTGCCGCTGGCCGAACGCTCTGCTCGCATCCTGAGCCACCTGCTGGGGGACGAAGTGCCCGCAGCGAAAGTGAGCGAGCTGATTAACGCCGCCTTCACCTTCCCGGCGCCGCTGGTGAAACTCAAGGATGGCACCTATGCCCTTGAGCTGTTCCACGGCCCGACCCTGGCATTCAAGGATTTTGGCGGCCGCTTTATGGCCCAGTGCCTCGCCACCTTTAGAACAAATGACAATATCACCATCCTCACTGCCACCTCCGGCGACACCGGCGCCGCCGTGGCCCACGCCTTCTATGGGCTGGAGGGGATCGAGGTGGTCATTCTCTACCCGAAGGGCAAGATAAGCCCGCTGCAGGAGAAGCTCTTCTGCACCCTCGGCGGCAATATTCGCACCATCGCCATCGACGGTGACTTCGATGCCTGCCAGGCGCTGGTGAAACAGGCCTTTGACGACGAGGCGCTGAAAAAGGCCATTGGCCTCAACTCAGCCAACTCCATCAATATCAGCCGTCTGCTGGCGCAGGTTTGCTACTACTTCGAGGCGGTGGCCCAGCTGCCCAAAGCCGACCGCGCCAAGGCGGTGATCAGCGTGCCGTCCGGCAACTTTGGCAACCTCACCGCAGGCTTGATTGCCAAGGCGCTGGGGCTGCCGGTGAAGCGCTTTATCGCCGCCACCAACGCCAACGATACCGTGCCGCGCTACCTGAAAACCGGTCAGTGGGAGCCGCACCAGACAGTGGCCACCCTGTCGAATGCCATGGATGTCAGCCGCCCCAACAACTGGCCGCGGGTAGAAGAGCTCTGCCGTCGCAAGGGTTGGGCACTGGAGACCTTAGGCTCCGGTATGCGTGACGATGCCCAGACCCGCGACGCGCTCAAACGCCTGCATCAGCTGGATTACCTCTGCGAACCCCACGGCGCCATTGCCTGGGATCTGCTGGAGGAACAGCTGGCCGAGGACGAAGTGGGGGTGTTCCTCTGCACCGCCCATCCCGCCAAGTTCAAGGAGTCGGTAGACGAGATCCTCAATCTCGATGTACCGCTGCCCGGCCCGCTGGCCAAGCACGCCGAACTGCCGCTGCTCTCCGTTAATTTGCCTGCGGAGTTTGCCCGGTTAAGAGCGTTTTTGGTGGGCTAAGCCGCTTAGGGAAGGTGCGAACAAGTCCCTGATGTGAGATCATGAGCCCCACTTGGCATCAGGGATAAGGTTCAGCATGAATCATCAGCTCACCTTCGCGGATAGCGAGTTTTCAATGGCAAACGCCGCAAAACCCGTAAGGAGTTATTCCTAGCTCGTATGGAGGCGTTGCTCCCATGGGCAATGATGCTGGCGGTCATCGAGCCCGTCTATCCCAAGGCAGGTAATGGCCGTCGTCCCTACCCACTCGATACCATGCTGCGTATTCACTGCATGCAACAGTGGTATAGCCTTAGCGACGGCGCCATGGAGGATGCGCTCTATGAGATTGCTTCGATGCGTCTGTTTGCCAAGCTCTCACTGGACCAGGCCATCCCCGACCGTACCACCATCATGAACTTCCGCCATCTGCTGGAGCAGCACCGGCTGGCCCGGCAGCTCTTCGACACCGTCAACCAATGGCTTTCTGACGCCGGCATCATGATGAAGCAAGGCACGTTGGTCGATGCCACTCTCATTGAGGCCCCTTGCTCGACCAAGAACAAGCGTGGCGAGCGTGACGGCGAGATGCACCAGACCAAGAAAGGCAATCAATGGTACTTCGGCATGAAGGCTCATATCGGTGTCGATGCCAAGAGTGGCCTGACGCACAGTCTGGAGACCACGGCAGCCAATGAGCACGACCTCAATCAAGTGGGAAATCTGCTCCATGGCGAGGAGGCATTTGTGTTCGCTGACGCAGGATATCAGGGTGCAGAAAACCGTGAAGAGCTGGCAGATGTAAAGGCACAATGGGCGATTGCGATGCGACCTGGCAGGCTCAAGGAGCTCAAAAAACATCCGCACAAAAACAAGGCTGTGATTGCCTTTGAGAGGCTCAAATCCAGCATCCGCGCCAAAGTGGAGCACCCGTTTCGGATCATCAAACGTCAGTTTGGCTTTGTGAAGGCGCGGTTCAAGGGGCTGCGTAAGAACGACAACCAACTGGCGATGTTGTTTACGCTGGCGAATCTGTTTCGCGTGGACCAGATGATACGGGCATGGGATAGCTGTGTGGCTAATAACATCATGTCGATCAGCCAATAACATCATGCCGATCACCATTTTTCTACCCGCAGGAACTGCGTCTTTCTTTTACTCTGCCTGATCGGCATCGGTCAAGTTGATGCCCTGTTTTCGCATCGACTCACCTGTCAAACCTACTCGTACCGCTCTGTGGATCAGCCGGTCCAGGATCGCTTCTGCGAATGTGGCCTCTCCGATCATCCCATACCATTTCTCTACCGGCAGTTGGCTCGCAACCACTGTCGAGACCCTCCCGTAACGGGTATCGATGATCTCCAGCAAATTACTGCGCTCGGCCGCATCCAGCATCTCCATGCCCCAGTCATCCAGGATCAGCAAGCCCACATTATTCACCTGCTCCAGCAGCTTCGGATAACTGCCATCCGCCTGCGCCAGTCTCATCTCTTCCAGCAGGGTTTTCAGCCGGTAGTAGCGCACCGCTACGCCTTGCCGGATAAAATAGCGGCCCAACGCACAGGCCAGGTAACTCTTCCCACAGCCTGCCGCCCCCGTCAGCAGCAGGTTTTGCTGATGAGCCAGCCACTGCCCTTCCAGTAGCTGGCGGATCTGCGCTTTGCTTATTCCCCGGCTGGCACGGTAGTCCAGCTGCTCAATTTGACCGGACAATCGAAACCGCGCTTGCTTCTCCAACCGGTTAACTTTGCGCTGCTCCCGTTGCACCAGCTCATGACTCAGCAGCAGTTGCAGCCGCTCTTCAAAGCTCATGTCCTGATACAACGCGCTCTGTGTCTGTTGCTGACTCAGCGCCTGTTTCACACCGCCCAGACGCAGGGTGCTCAGTTGTTCATCGAGATGTAATTGCATGCTCTTTTCCTTGTTGAGTGATGGATTAGTGGAAGTAGTGTTCGCCGTGGACATTGTCATGATGGATGTCTTGCAACGGATCCTGGCGTGAGGTGGCAACTGGTTGTTGTTCCAGCCCGTGTTTGAGCATGTTGCGGATGTGGTGCAGCCGGTTGGCGCCGGTCAGATAGCCACGTAGACAGGCGGCCTCCAGCCGCGCCTTGCCATACTTTTTGCTCTGTCCCAGCAGGGCCTGACAAGGTCGCACGGCTTGGGCCGGATGCGCTGCCTGGCGGATAAAACTATCCACCCAATGCGTGGTATAGGGCCCGATGGACGCGGCCCAGCTCAGTAGGCGTTCAGGTGAGCACTCCAGCAGTGCCTGGTGATGCGCTGGCATATGGGCGGGCAGACTGCTGTGCTGGCCTTTGCGATGACTGCGTGGGTGCTGAGCGACGACCTTACCCGCGTGATACAGGGTGACCGTACGCTCCGCCAGATGGGCTTCCAGCCGCTTGCCCTGCAAGGCATAAGGGACCGAGTAATAGTGCTTCTCCAGGTCGACGTGGTAATCCTTGCCGACCAGCACCGACACCACTTTGGTGTACTGGTAGGGGTACGCTGGCAAGGGCTTGAGTGCTGGCGCATCGAGCTCGGCAAACATGGATGCGCGGCAACCGGGCAGCTTCTGGAAGGGTTTCTCATTGAGCCGGGTCAGTAACCCGGATATCCGTTGGTTAAGCTGAGCCAGGCTATGGAAGGTCTCATGGCGCAGTACCGCCAGGATCCAGCGGGTGACGATCTGTACCCCCACCTCGGCCTTGGATTTATCTTTCGGCTTGCGCGGCCTGGCGGGCATGATCGCTGTGCCGAAGTGAGCGGCCAGCATCTGGTAGGTGGGATTGAGATCCGGGTCAGTATTGCGTGCCACGCTGACCGCACTCTTCAAGCAATCAGGCACCACCAGTTGCGGGACGCCGCCGAAAAACTCAAAGGCCCGCTTGTGGCTCATCACCCAATCCTCAAGCTGTTGGGAGCGGGTGGCTTCAGCAAAGGTGTAGTTGGAGGCCCCGAGCACCGCGACGAAGACCTGGGCCCGATAGAGGATCTCACCGGTATGAGGATCCACGATGGGCATGGTCTGGCCACAGTAATCGACAAAGAGTTTTTCGCCCGCGATATGGGTCTGGCGCATCGACGGTTGCAGCACCGATGCCCACTCCTTATAGAGCCGACAGAAATGGTTGTAGCTGTAGTGGGCACCGTTATTGCGCTCGGCATACTCCTGCCACAGTAGCTCCAGCGTTACCCCTTTTTGACCGGGCTGTTTGAGCTCCTGATGGAGCACGGCCCAGTCAGGGAGCGGTTTGTGGCGGGTTTTGGACACCGCGCGGGTGCTGAGGAAGGCACGCTCCAGGGTGACATCATCCCAGCGCTCACAGAGCGGCCAGGTAGTGATATCCAACTGAGCAGCGCGATTGAGGTAATAGGAGACGGTGCTGGATGAGATATGCAGGCTGAGGGCGATCTGACGATGCGCCAGTTGAGCCTGATATTTGAGACGAAGGATTTCTTTGAGTTTTCTCACGGTGATAGGCCTCGCAGACATGCACTTTCCTCTTTTGGGTCCAGTTGGAAAGTGCGGGTTTAACGAAGCGGGGAGAAGAAGTCATCAATAACATTCATGCCGATCATGGTTTCCCATAGAGGAAAAAAGTGATCGGCTTGGGATGTTATTGGGCGATCGGCATGGATGTTATTGAGTGATCGGCATGAATGTTATTGAGCGATCGCCATGCGTGGGAATACGCAGCTGTGCCCAAAAATCGAGATAAGCCTCGAAAATGAGGCTAAATGGCGCTTAATAGCCGAATACTTGCAGCAAAAAGTCAGGTTTTTGGAGTGATGGGCATTTCAAATGCGGACAAAGAGTTCGTGGTGAAGGTGCGATCCACTTGTTCGCACCTTCCCTAGATTTGATTTTGGTTATCGATTCTATATGGTCAAAAATGATCTTATTTGGGAAATCATATCTCCCGTTTGTTGGGCCTCGCGGCGCTCAGCGCCAACCTACAACATATCCCAAGTCGATTATTCCCGACGCGAGTCACTATCAATGGCCCAATCTGGCGTTATCCATCCTGCGGCGATATGGCGATGAATGGAGGAGTAAGGCCAATCGACAGGTTTGGCACAATAACCATGTTTGACCGGATTGAAATGGATGTAATCGACATGGGCTTGCAGATCCTTGTCATCCCGGATCAGATGCTCCCAATAACGGCGTTGCCAGATACCGCGTTCCCGTTTTCTGAGTCGGCTCTCCCGTATCCGCTCTGTTTTGGCGAGACTTCGTGAAAAGCCGGCCTTGATTAGAGACCAGCGCATGGGATAGTTACTGTCACCCGGCGGTAGTTGCCATATGGCATGGAGATGATCCGGCATCACCACCATGGCAATAATCTCGAAGGGGTGTTGCTGTTTGACGTGGCGGAGCACTTCGCGCAGCAGGTCGATATGACGTACCAGTAGATCCTGCTTTCGGTCAGCCAGGTTGACGGTGAAGAACCAACATGCCCCACTGGTTGTTGCTCGGCGATAGCGCATGGTTCTCCTTTCCGGAAATATCCAGTCTGTTCGGTTGCACCGAATGGCCACCAACTGGCCGAGGGCTCGCGTGTTGGGCTTCGCTACGCTCAGCGCCAACCTACGCAATGCATCAATCACTGTGCAAAACCCACGCTACCGCCCGTGGATTACAGCTTCCAATATGCTCCATTAACCAGCGGGGCAGCAGCCCATCACTGATGAATAGGCACCGGATGGCTATGTTAAGCCAGTCGAATCTGGTCGTGCCAGTCAAAAAATGACGTAAGTGTCAGTAATGACTGGTTTTTTGCGCTGGCTCAACAAATCGCTCTGACCGGGAACCGGATTCCCATGGCCCTTGATTTTATTGGAGTTGGCGGGCGTGGCGGGAAAGTTGGGGGCAGACTTGCCGTCGGGGAAGGGTTGGCTGGGGACCATCCCGCTCAGCCAATCGGCGCTATAGTGCGGGCGATGGTTGCCCTTTGCTCCGCTCCCAAGCTGGCGAGGCGGGGGATCTGCGGCAACAATCAGATGTTGCAATCACA
Organism: Aeromonas sp. Y289-2; assembly: GCF_027705925.1. Classification (NCBI taxonomy): domain Bacteria; kingdom Pseudomonadati; phylum Pseudomonadota; class Gammaproteobacteria; order Aeromonadales; family Aeromonadaceae; genus Aeromonas; species Aeromonas sp. Y289-2. The sequence continues at coordinate 51,467 of NZ_JAPDCH010000015.1, read as the reverse complement.
GCCATTTGCAACACATCGTCATGCAAATATGACCATGCAAACACATCACCAGATAGAGAGGAGATCACCCATGAAGCGTACCATCCTGTTCGGCCTGCTCTGCGGCAGCGTGCTGCTGGCCAATCCGGTCTTTGCCAACGACGCAGCCCAGTTGCAGTGCGAGGCGCAGGCCGCAGCCAAAAAGCTTAACGGCGCCGCCAAGACCAGCTTTGTCGGCAAGTGCGTGAAAGATGCCACTGGCGCCGCGAGCGGTGAGTGCGAGAAGGCGGCCGCCGACAAGAAGCTGGCCGGTGTGGCCAAGAACAGCTTTATCCAGAAGTGCGTGAAGACGGGCGCGGCGGTGGATCCGGCGGCCAAGTGCGAGAAGGCGGCAGCCGACAAGAAGCTGGCTGGCGCGGCCAAGAACAGCTTTGTCCAGAAGTGCGTGAAGGATAGCGCCGCCAAGTAAGGCATTTTCTCATCCGGTGTGTTTGCGGGGGGCCATCAGGCCCCCCGCGCTTTTTGGGACGCACTGATGGCGCAACGCACAAGCCTTGTATCGGGGCAGCAATAGCGACACTATTGACTCCTTTTATGGGTTCCGCAGAGGCGCAGCCATGACCTGTCGTGACCGGACGAGGCGTTGGCTAGCCCCATTTGTGCGGGATTACGCGGGATAAAAGGGAGCAAAGCAGGATGATGGAAGGGATGGAATGGCGCTGGCTCAATGAGCCCGCCGAATGGCACCAGACAGATGACGGTTTGCTGGTGGTAACGGACTAGCAGACCGATTTTTGGCGCAGCACCTGGTTTGACATCCTCCCCCACCTTCGCGCTTCGCGTCTCAGGAGGGGGATTCCCATTACTGGGTGATAGCTGCTCTCGCAGTACCGGGTTCCTGCTTCATCGGGCGGCCTGTTTGCACCGCTCCTCCACAGGCTAAAACGGCGTGTCCCGCCGCTAAAATATTGCGAGCGCCGTTCACATCGGCGTTCGCCTCATAACCACACGCAACGCATTTAAACTGGCTTTGCGTCAGGCGGTTATCCTTCGCAGCGTGCCCACAACAGGCGCATTGCTGGCTGGTGTAGGCCGGATTAATCACCAGCACCTGACCGCCTCGCCATGCCTGCTTGTATTCGAGCTGGCGGCGTAGCTCAAACCAGCCCTGATCCAATATCGAACGATTCAGCCCTGATTTTGCCCGGACGTTGCGCCCCGGCTGGCTTGTCGTGCCCGCTGCTGATTTTGACATGTTGGAAACCTTCAAATCCTCAATAACAATCATCGCGTGGTTTTTGCTGATTGTCGTGGTGACCTTGTGAAGGTAATCGCGGCGGGTATTGGAGATATGTGAGTGCAGCCGCTGGATCTTGGCTTTTTGCTTCTTCCAGTTACTGCTGAACTTTACTTTTTTGCTCAACTGGCGTTGGAGCCTTGCCAGCTTGGCCTGATTGGTTTTGAAGCTGTTGACGGGCTCAAACACCGTACCATCTGACAGGGTTGCGAGCTTGGCGATACCCGCATCCAGCCCGACCATTGAGCCGGACGGGTGAACTGGCTCGGGGTGCTCCTGCTCGACCTGAAAGGAGATATACCAGTGCCCGGCGGCTTGGCTGACAGTGGCGTTTTTAATCTTCCCTTCAACTAGCTGGGACTGGCGGAACTTGACCCAAGCCAGCCCGGCTGGCAGCTTCACTCGCCCTTTTTCAAGGCGGCAATACTTGTCGAAGTTGACAAATCTGATTGAGTCTCTGTTGTCGCTTTTCTTCTTGAAAACAGGAGCCTTGGCGGCGAGTTTCTTATCAAAACAGCGCATCCACGCGCCGTGCAAATCCTTGAGTTTCTGCTGGAGGTTGTCGGTGTATGCCTCAACCAGAAAGGCCATTTCCGGGTCTTTCTTCCAACTGGTGAGCATCCGGTTCAGCTCAAAAGCAGAAGGCAGTTTTTCGCCAGCATCAAGAAGGCGTTTGGTTTCTGCCAGCCCGTGATTCCAGACATAACGAGCACATCCGCCCAACTGGCGCAGGCGTTGTGCTTGTTGTTCAGTCGGATCAAGTCGGAATTTGTAGGCTTTAAGAATTTGCATTCAATACTCAGTATGTAGCAATATTTCTTCGCATCATTACACCGAACAGAGTCATTGAATGCAAGTCATAAACATCAATAAGTCACGCTATGCCGCTTATCTCCTCCATGTTCACTTGGTGTTTGTGACCAAGTATCGAAAAAAGATATTGGGCGATTTACACCTTGCCGCATTCAATCAGTATGCCACTGTGGTTTGTAACGACTTTGGCGCGGAACTGAAAGAGTGTGACGGAGAGGCTGATCATGTTCACATGCTGATAGAGTACGGCCCAACAGTACAGCTATCGGTACTGGTGAACTCGTTGAAGGCAGTCACATCAAGGCGACTGCGCAATGAATTCCTGGACTTAAGAGGTGCTTACAGTAAGCCCGAGCTCTGGTCACGCTCCTACTTTGCTGGCTCTTGCGGCGGTGCGCCGTTGGAGGTGATCAAGCAATACATTCAAAACCAGCGGGGCTGACGCCCCGGCGAAATTCCCCTCCCACCTACGTCGGAGGGAGTCCCCTTTCGCATTCAGATGGCAAGGTGTGGCCGCTGCTGCGTCTAGCCCCGTTTCCGCCAGGCGAAAGTTGCTTTATCGGGGTGATGTGCTGCACACCGGAGCGGCAGGGACTGGCGGTGCACTTCTCTGATTTGCGCCTCACAGCGCCCCTTGGCAAGGCACTGCACGACCTCGGCTAGCGGTTTATCGCCAGTAGTTGTTAAACAAAAAGCGCCATCAGGCGCTTTTTGTTTAGTTACGTTGAACGCTATCGGCTCAACGCGCGGCGTGTTTACCCATGGCAGGGTTAGCCAATCAGGCTGGCCCACAGGTCATATTCGTCGGATTCGTCGATCCGCACCTTGACCATGTCGCCCGGCTTGAGGCCGGTTTCGCCGTTGAGGTAGACCAGACCATCGATCTCCGGTGCATCGGCAAAAGAGCGGCCAGTGGCGCCCTCTTCGTCCACTTCGTCGATGATAACGGTCATCTCCTGACCCACTTTGCGAGCCAGTTTGCGGATGGAGACCTGCTGTTGCAGCTCCATAAAACGCTGGAAGCGCTCTTCCTGTACCTCTTCCGGTACCGGATCCGGCAGCTCGTTGGCCAGCGCCCCTTCGACCGGGCTGTATTTGAAGCAGCCGACCCGATCCAGCTCCGCCTTGTCGATGAAGTCGAGCAGCATCTGGAAATCTTCCTCGGTCTCGCCCGGGAAGCCGACGATAAAGGTGGAGCGCAGGGTGATCTGCGGGCAGATCTCGCGCCACTTCTGGATCCGCTCCAGGGTACGCTCGACCGTACCCGGGCGCTTCATCAGTTTCAGGATGCGCGGGCTGGCGTGCTGTAGCGGGATGTCGAGGTAGGGCAGTACCTTGCCATCGCGCATCAGCGGGATAACGTCATCCACGTGCGGGTAGGGGTAGACGTAGTGCAAGCGCACCCAGATGTCGAGCTTGGCCAGCTCTTCGCACAGGGCGACCATGCTGGTCTTGACCGGCATGCCGTCGTAGAAACCGGTGCGGTGCTTCACATCGACGCCGTAGGCGGAGGTGTCCTGGGAGATCACCAGCAGCTCCTTCACGCCCGCCTCTTTCAGGCGCTTGGCTTCTGCCAGCACGTCGCCGATGGGGCGGCTCACCAGATCACCACGCATGGAGGGGATGATGCAGAAGGTGCAGCGGTGGTTGCAGCCCTCGGAAATCTTCAGATAGGCGTAGTGGCGCGGGGTCAGCTTGACGCCGTGGGCCGGAACCAGACTGGTGAAGGGGTTGTGCTGCGGCTTCTCCACATATTTGTGGACGTGGCCCAGCACCTCTTCGTAGGCGTGGGGGCCGGTGATCTCGAGCACCTTGGGGTGGATCTCGCGGATCTGATTCTCTTTGGCGCCGAGGCAGCCGGTGACGATCACCTTGCCGTTCTCGGCCAGCGCTTCGCCGATCGCTTCCAGCGACTCTTGCACCGCGCTGTCGATAAAGCCGCAGGTGTTGACGACGACCAGCTCGGCATCGTCATAGCTGGGCACCACATCGTACCCTTCGGTACGCAGCTGGGTCAGGATGCGTTCTGAATCGACCAGGTTTTTGGGGCAACCCAAGGAGACGAATCCTACTTTGGGGGCCTGTTTTGTGTTGGACATCGCTCAATCACTCTTAGGTGGCTCTTATTCAAGGGCGCGGATTTTACCGGAATGGTTAACCAAAAACTATACAGCCAGCATGGCAGAACCGAACAATATCTCCGGGCAGGCAGGATTGGGTCGCACCAATGGCCGGAAATGACGCGCCCTTGATGAGGCTATTGCCCCTGTCGCGCGGGCCTGTTATGGAGATCCCGCTTTGTTGGCTTTCCTGTCATTTTCGGCTCAATGGCAGAGAGGGTTGCAACGGGAGTCACTATACTCCCACCACGGGAATACGGTGGAGAAGGCGATGGAAAGTTCATTTGGCGAGAGAATGCAGAGCGTGCATGCCACGCTGCGCGAGCGTTTTGACAAGCTGAGCCGGGTGGCCATCGCGATTTATGATCCCCATACGGATCAGCTCAAGACCTTCGCTCACAGCACCGAGGGGCACTCGCCGCTGGTGCAGTATGAGGTGAAGCTGAGCGATGTCCCCTCCCTGCGCTATCTGGCGGAGCACAAGCAGCCCCGGGTGCTTGGCAATCTCGACGCCCTGCGCGGCTCGGCGTCTGAGCACAGCCGCAAGCTGCTGGAGGCGGGCTATGCCTCCAGCTATACCGAGCCGCTGCTGTTCAACAGCAAGTTGTTTGGTTTTCTGTTTTGCGATGCGATGGAGCCGGGCTACTTCAACGAGCCGATCCGCAGCGAGCTGTCAGCCTATGCCCAGGTGTTGTCGGCCATCATTGCGGTGGAGTTTTTCTCCATCCAGACCCTTGGCGGCGCGCTGACTACGGCGCGGGAGTTCAGCCGTTATCGGGATGAGGAGACCGCCAACCACCTGCACCGGATGTCGGGCTACTCCCGGCTGATCGCCAGGACACTGGCACCGAGTTGCGGGTTGAGTGATGAGGAGGTTGAGTTTATCTATCTCTTCTCTGAGCTGCACGACATCGGCAAGATCGCGGTGCCGGATGCCATTTTGCTCAAGCCGGGCAAGTTGGCGCCGGAAGAGTTTGAGGTGATGAAGAGCCACCCCGGCAAGGGGCAGGAGATGATCAACTTGATGATTAACGAGTTTGGCCTCGATGGTATTCACCACACCGATATGCTGACCAATATTATTGCCTATCATCATGAGCGTTTTGACGGCACCGGTTACCCGCAAGGATTGGTGGGGGAGGCCATTCCACTGGCGGCGCGCATCGTGACAGTGGCCGATGTGTTTGATGCCCTGACCAGCGAGCGCCCCTACAAGAAGGCCTGGCCGTTCGAGACGGCGTTTGCCTATCTGGAGGCGCATGCCGGCAGCCAGTTCGATCCCGCTTGTGTTGCCGCGGCCCTGCACAACAAGGCCGAGTTTTATGCCATCTATCAGCAGTATCAGGATCCGGCCAGTTCGGCAGGCGTGGCAGCCAGCGGCGCTGAGCTGGGTTGAGCGCGCGTGATGAGCGTAAGTGGGAAAGAGGCGGTTCAAGCATGACGAGGAATAAATAGAGAGGGGGCACCAGCAGGTGCCCCCTCTCTTTTATGCGCCTTTCTATTCAATGCGCCTTCATTTTGCCGACCTTGTATCTGCGGCTATGGCGGCTGCGGTCAGGTTACTTTTGGGCGTCGGCTCGCTGATTTGATAGAGGTGATCCGAGCAGGCGCTGGAGCAGCCACAGGGGCGCACCTCTTTATCTTCCCGCTTCTGGGCAAGCTGGTATTGGCGCCACCAGATGATGGTGCCCATGGCCAGGATCAGCACGAACGAGGCGAGCAGGCTCAACAACCAGATGGACATGATCTCTTCTCCTTGATGGTGATGACATGCACTGTGATGGCATCAGTGATGATGGCAGCAACCGCCCTGTTGGCCTGCGCCCTCACTGCCGTGACAACAAGTATGGCCTTGTCGTGAGCTATCTGCCTGATGGCCATCACTGGCGCAACAGTGACCTGAGCTGCTGTTGCAACCACCATGACAATGGGTATGGCTGTGGCCAGCACCAACAGGCTGGATAGCACGGATCGCCGACTTGCTCTGATGACGGCGAGACGGGCGGCCCTGACTGGCCTCGGTGAGAGGTTGCAGATTGGCAGGAGCAAGCAGCGCGGGCAGCGGCAGGCGGGCAGAGCGGCACTGCAGCACCCGGATATTGGCCGCCAGTAGGCGCCCCAGCATCCGCTCGCCGATATTGCGTACCACCACCTGACCCACCTGATGATGGGCAAGGGCGTCGAGCAGCCCCTGCTTGCCATGGCAGCCTTCGGCGGCGGCCGGGTTGGCCAGGGTGGCGATAACATTCCCTTCGGGGCTGAGGATCTGCAACTGCTCGGCACGGGTAAAGTGCCCGGCCAGCAGGCCCTGACTCAGCATCAGGGCGCTGTTGCAGGGGATGTTTGTGACGGCATTCATTTCGGATCTTCTCCACTGGTTTGGTGGTTAGGCTCGGCGGGTTGCATCATCAATGCCTTGCCCAGACTCAGACACTCCACCACCTTGTAGCGCCCTTTTTTCAGGATATTCGCCAGGGTCTGACGGGAGACGCCCATCACTAGGGCGGCCTCCTGCTGCTGCATTCCTTGAAGGTCGACGAGACGCAATGCCTCGAACTCGTCAGGGGCCAGGGTGACCTGCTCCAGCTGATGCATGGGGCGGCCATTGGGTTTGAAGCAGCTGTTGGCGGGGTGGCCACAGATCTGGCGGGCAATCTTGGGTCTTGGCATGGTGGCTCCTAATTGGCATACGCCATTTATACGCTCATATGTGGCATATGCCAATAATTTTGTCGGGTGCAGCGGGCAGCGCCAGTGCTGTCTCTTTACGGCAGAGAGAGGTAAAGGGGAAAAGAGAAAAACAGAGACGAACAGGGAAGAGGAGAAAAGGTGGCAGAAACGACGCAGGCCCGAACATGGTGCGGGCCTGCGTTTTTTGCAGCAGATGGCGGTTGCCTTCCCGGCGCGCTTACGCCTGTTCGGCCTCGGCCACAGGAGCTGCGCTTTCAGTGGTCTCGCGGCCGTTGGCGAAGCGATCGGCCCACAGGGCAATCACGCCGTCACCGGTGACGTTGCAGGCGGTGCCGAAGCTGTCCTGTGCCAGATAGAGGGCAATCATCAGGGCGATGGAGGCTTCACCAAAGCCGAGCATGGAGGTGAGCAGACCCAGCGCCGACATCACGCCACCACCCGGCGCGCCCGGAGCGGCGATCATGATCACCCCCAGCATCATGATGAAGGGCAGCATGGTCTCGATGCCCGGAATAGCCAGATGCTCGGAGAGGAACATCACCGCGGTGGCGCAGGTCACCAGGGTAATGGTGGAGCCACAGAGGTGAATGGTGGCACACAGCGGCACGGTAAAGTTGGCGATGCCGTCGCTCACCCCGTTGTTCTTGCTCGATTGCAGGGCGACCGGAATGGTGGCGGCGCTCGACATGGTCCCCAGCGCGGTGAAGTAGGCGGGCAGCATGTTCTTGATAAGCTGGGCCGGTGAGCGGCCAAGGGCCAGACCGGTGCCGATAAACAGTACGGAGAGCCAGATCCAGTGCATCAGGATCGCCATCACCAGCACCACGCCGAAGGTTTTCAGGGTGGCGAACACGGTGCCTTCTACCGTCATCTCGACAAAGACCCCAGCGATATAGAACGGCAGCAGCGGAATGATCACCTTGGCCAGCAGGCGGTCGATGATGTCACGACCCTGATCGGCGACCCGGCGCAGATCGGTGGCCTGGGTGGCGCTGATGCCGATACCGAACACAAAGGCGGCGGCCAGTGCCGACATCACGCCAAACAGCGGCGGGATCTCCAGATTGACGTAGGAGGCGAGCTTGATGGCCGTGGCCGTGGTGGGTTCGGCGGCGGTGGTGAGCTGCGGGATCAGGTGGCTCGCCACGGTAAAGGCGAACAGCCCCGCCAGAATGGTGGAGCAGTAGGAGAGGGCCACGGTTTTGCCCAGCAGCTTGCCGGAGTTTTTCGGCAGGCTGGCGATGCCGCTCATGATAAAGAACAGAATGATGAGCGGAATGGTGAAGGTGATCAGCTGACCTATCACTGTCTTGGCCGTAAACAGCACGCGCGCCACCCACTCAGGGGCGTAGAGACCGAGCAAGAGACCGGCAAGGATGCCAGCAATGAGTTTCAGGACAAGTTTCATAAGGAAATCCGGAGTTGGTTGTATTGTCTGTTTTGTTATTAAATTTTGATGTTAATCACACTTTTTAACACGTAAGCCGTGTTATGTCTGCCTTTTATGCGTTAACGCCGAGTTAAATATTGTCGAAAGCCAGGATCGCCGACTAGCTGTCGGCTTGGCGTTGAACGGGGAAACCCGTGATGAATTAGCCCGTTAGGGGGCCGGATGATCGCCAAGCAGCAACATGACGTATTGGCTGGCGTTTTGATTTGAGAATGGTGACGTGTTGGCCGAGACGGTTTCCAGCGGCGCCAGTTGCAGCGCTATTCCGGATGTGGCGACGAGTTGCTGTAACTGAGTGTGGCTCATTACGCCGCTTGGCTGCAGAGGGAAACAGAGCGGAGCGCCTGCTTTGAGCAGGGTCGCCAGCTGTTGCAACAGGGGGACAAGGGTGGCTGCGTCGCTATCAAGCGGGCGACTCAGCCAGATGCCATCGTAAAGGAGCACCGAGTGAATCCGTGGGAGGGGGCATACCCGCACCGCTTGTCCGGATTGCTGCGAGGCAACTTTGGCGTCGGCCAGCACCGCGTCACAGGCAGTGACCACATACCCCTCTGCACGCAGCCAGCACAGATCCTCCCCCGTACCGCACTGACCATTGAGCAGATGGGCACCGGGTTTGAGGCGCGCCACAAAGGCCGCCCGAGCGCGGGCATGCTGGTCGTTCAAGGGCCGGGAAGCGGGGATGGCGTCGGAGTGTGGCACAGGGGTTACCTCAAGCAGGGGGCGCACAGGGTAACAAATCGGGGCCTGACTGCCAAAGCGCGCGGTCAGGCCCCGATTTGGATGGGTGGGAGTTGCCGGAGCCGGTTAGCGGCCGCAGGCAGGCCCGTGGGGCTGGGCCAGCATGGTGAACATGCTCTCTATCATAAAGGCGGATTCGCCCTGCAGGTCGATCCGCCCCGGAAAGTGGAGCCAGTTGATGATGTAGCCATCCAGAGTGCAGTGGAGCAGGGTGGCGGCGCGCTGCAGGTTGAGGTTGGCGGGCAGTTGCCCCCGCCGTACCGCGTTGGCCAGGGTGGTCTCCAGGTCCCGAAAGAAGTTGGCGGACTGGCTGCGGATATGCTCGCGCAGTGAGATGGCTTCCCCCTCCAGCGATTCGAGATTGAACAGGATGGTGAACATCTGCCGCTGGGCCGGATTGTGAATGAAGCTGTGGAGCACCCCTTCGAAGAAGAGGCGCAGTTGCCCCAGCGGATCCGGCTCATCTGGATTGAGGCAGGCATCGAGCTGGTGGGCGAGGGGGCTGCAGAGCTCCTGCCAGAGCGAAATGAAGAGTTCATCCTTGTTCTTGAAGTGCCAATAGATGGCCCCGCGGGTCAGGTCTGCCGCCCTGGCGATGTCGGTCAGGCTGGTCTTGGCCAGGCCCTGAGAGCAGAACAGATCCAGCGCCGTGCTCATGATGTGGCAGCGGGTTTGCTGCGCCTCTTCTTTGGTTCGTCTGGCCATCGAAATTTGTGCCTCATGCAAGTAAAAAGTCACTTACATACATTTATGAATGTATGTATATTGCCTCATCTTTCGACTATTTACCAACAGGGCCCATGCGGCCCTGATTGTTCATTGACTGGCAAAGGCTCAGGTGTTTCATGCATAAACATATTCTTGCTCGTTCAGTTGGTCTTGCCTTGCTGGCTACAGGCTTGCTGGCAGGTTGTGGTGACAAGGGGGGCGCACCCCAGGGACAGGGCGACATGCCCCCCGCGGCGGTCAACGTGGTGACCCTGCAGAGCGGTCCGCTGATGTTGACCACCGAGTTGACCGGCCGCAGCGCCCCGTTGCGGGTGGCTGAAGTGCGTCCGCAGGTGAGCGGCATCATCCTCAAGCGCCTCTTTACCGAGGGGAGCGATGTGAAGGCGGGCGATCTGCTCTATCAGATCGACCCGGCTGTCTATCAGGCGGCAGTCGCCAGCGCCAAAGCCAATCTGGCCAAGGCCGAGGCCAACGAGCAGAGTGCCCGCCTCAAGGCTCAGCGCTATCAGGAGCTGCTCAAGGTCAAATCCATCAGCCGTCAGGACTATGACGACGCCGACGCGAGCTGGAAGCAGGCCAAGGCCGAGATCATGGCGAGCAAGGCGGCCCTGCGCACTGCCGAGATCAATCTCGGTTACACCCGCATCACAGCCCCCATCAGCGGCCGTATTGGTAAATCCGCGGTGACCGAGGGTGCACTGGTGACCGCCCAGCAGGCTGACAGCCTGACCGCCATTCAGCAGCTCGATCCCATGTATGTGGATGTGCGTCAGTCCACCGCCGATCTGCTGCGCCTCAAGCGACTGGTCGCCGAGGGCAAGTTGACTCAGGACGAGCAGAAGGGGGCCAAGGTGACCTTCCAGCTGGAAGATGGCTCCACTTACGGCGAAGAGGGCTCGCTGCAGTTCTCCGATGTGACCGTGGATGAGACCTCCGGCATGGTGACCCTGCGGGTGATTGTGCCCAACCCTCATCAGCTGCTGCTGCCCGGCATGTTCATGCGCGCCACCCTGCAAGAGGGTGAGCGGGCACAAGGGCTGCTGGTGCCGCAAACGGCCGTGACTCGCACCCCCAACGGCGGCGCCACCGTGATGGTGGTAACCGCTGATAACAAGGTGGAGCTGCGCAACGTGCAGCTGAGCCGTGTCGTCGGCAGCAACTGGGTGGTGGAGTCAGGGCTCACCTCCGGCGAGCGGGTGATCGTGGCTGGCTTGCAGAAAGTACGACCGGGCGCCGTGGTCAATCCCGCCGAGCAGGGTGCTGATGCACCGTCTGCTCAAGCTGCGTCCAACACCCCGGCCAACAAGTAGGATGGAGTAGTCGCTTCATGGCTCGATTTTTTATAGACAGACCCATTTTTGCCTGGGTGATCGCGCTGGTGATCATGCTGGCGGGCAGCCTGGCCATCATCAAATTGCCGGTCGCCCAGTATCCGAGCATTGCGCCGCCTGCTGTCGGTATTTCTGCCAGCTATCCGGGCGCATCCGCCAAAACGGTGGAAGACTCGGTGACCCAGATCATCGAACAGAACATGACCGGGCTGGATCACCTGCTCTACATGTCCTCCCAGTCTGACTCCGCGGGTCGGGTGTCGGTGACCCTCACCTTCCAGCCGGGTACCGATCCCGATATCGCTCAGGTGCAGGTGCAGAACAAGCTGCAGCAGGCGATGTCGCTGCTGCCGCAAGAGGTGCAGCAGCAGGGGATCCGGGTACAGAAGACCTCCAGCAGCTTCCTGATGGTCGCGGCTTTCATCTCCAGCGATGGCTCGATGAACAACGACGATCTGGCGGACTATGTGGTCTCCAATATCAAGGAGCCCCTGAGCCGTCTGGACGGGGTAGGGGATATCACCTTGTTCGGCAGCCAGTACTCCATGCGGGTGTGGCTCGATCCCAACAAGCTCAACCGGGTGCAGATGACCCCGGGTGATGTGCAGGCGGCCATCAAGGCGCAGAACGCACAGGTGGCGTTCGGCAAGCTGGGTGGCACTCCATCGGTGGAAGATCAGCAGTTCACCGCCACCATCATGGGGCAGACCCGACTCTCTACAGTGGAGCAGTTCAACGATATCCTGCTGCGGGTGAATCAGGATGGCTCCAAGATCCGGCTCAAAGACGTGGCCCGGGTCGAGCTGGCAGGCGAAAGCTATGACGCCGATGCGCTCTACAACGGCCAGTCTACCGCCGCGGTCGCCATCAAGCTGGCCACCGGCGCCAACGCGCTGGATACCGCCGAGAAGGTGCGTGCCAAGCTCAATGAGCTGTCGGATTACTTCCCGGCCAACATGGAGATCGTCTACCCCTACGACACCACGCCGTTTGTGAAGATCTCCATCGAGGAGGTGGTGCAGACCCTGATCGAGGCGATCTTCCTGGTGTTCTGCGTCATGTATCTGTTCCTGCAGAACTTCCGTGCCACCCTGATCCCGACCATTGCGGTGCCTGTGGTGCTGCTCGGTACCTTCGGGGTGATGGCGGCGTTCGGCTTCTCCATCAATACCCTCACCATGTTCGGTATGGTGCTGGCCATCGGCCTGCTGGTGGATGACGCCATCGTGGTAGTGGAGAACGTGGAGCGGCTGATGAGCGAGGAGGATCTCTCCCCGCTGGAAGCGACCCGCAAGTCGATGACCCAGATCACTGGCGCGTTGGTGGGGATCGCGTTGGTGCTCTCCGCCGTGTTCGTGCCGATGGCCTTCTTCGGCGGCTCGACCGGTGCCATCTATCGCCAGTTCTCATTGACCATCGTCTCAGCCATGGTGCTGTCGGTGCTGGTGGCGTTGATCCTGACTCCGGCGCTCTGTGCCACCCTGCTCAAGCCGATGAAACATGGCGAGTTTGGTGCCAAGCGCGGCTTCTTTGGCTGGTTCAACCGCGCCTTTGATGCGGGTACCAACCGCTATCAGAGCGGTGTGCGCAAGGTGATCAAGCAGGGCGTGCGCTACAGCCTGATCTACGGCGCCATGCTGGCGGTGTTGGCAGTGCTCTTTATGCGGATGCCCACCTCCTTCCTGCCGGAAGAGGATCAGGGGGTCATCATGTCCATGGTGCAACTGCCGGTGGGGGCGACTAAGCAGCGCACCGAGGTGGTGCTGGCGGACATGCGCGACTACTTCCTGAAAAACGAGAAGGATAACGTTGACTCCGTACTGACCGTATCCGGCTTCAGCTTCGCCGGTAGTGGCCAGAACGCGGGGATGGCCTTTATCAAGCTCAAGGACTGGAGCGAGCGCAAGAGCCCGGATCGCAGCGCCAATGCCATCATCGGCCGCGCTATGGGCTATCTGTTCAGCATCAAGGAGGCGCAAGTGTTCGCCTTTAACCTGCCTCCGATCCCGGAGCTGGGTACGGCGACCGGTTTTGACTTCTTCCTGCAGGATCGCGGCGGTATCGGTCACGACAAGCTGATGGCGGCGCGCAACCAGCTGCTCGGCATGGCGGCGCAGGATCCCACTCTGGTGCGAGTGCGTCCGAACGGGATGGAAGACACCCCCCAGCTCGATATAAAGATCGACTACGAGAAGGCGCTGGCGCAGGGGCTATCCATCGCGGATATCAACAACACTCTGGCTACCGCTTGGGGCTCGTCCTATGTCAATGATTTCGTTGACCGTGGCCGGATCAAGAAGGTCTATATGCAGGCGGATGCCCCCTTCCGGATGAACCCGGAAGATCTGAAACTCTGGTATGTGCGCAACAGTGCCGGTCAGATGGTGCCCTTCTCCGCCTTTGCCAGCACCGAGTGGAGCTTCGGCTCGCCGCGTCTGGAGCGTTACAACGGTGTGCCAGCGATGGAGATCGTCGGTGAGGCGGCGCCCGGCAAGAGTACCGGTGATGCGATGGCCGCCATCGAGCAGATGGTGAAACAGCTGCCGGAAGGGGTGGGCATCGAGTGGACCGGGCTCTCCTTCCAGGAGCGGCAGGCCGGTTCACAGGCGCCTGCGCTCTACGCCATCTCCTTGCTGGTGGTGTTCCTCTGTCTGGCGGCCCTCTACGAGAGCTGGAGCATTCCGTTCTCGGTGATGCTGGTGGTGCCGCTCGGGGTACTGGGGGCCATTGTGGCTGCCACCCTGCGCGGGCTGGAGAACGACGTCTACTTCCAGGTCGGTCTGCTCACCACCATAGGCCTGTCGGCGAAAAACGCGATTTTGATCGTGGAATTTGCCAAAGAGCTCTACGACAAAGGGATGGGCTTGGGTGAGGCGGTGGTGGAGGCGGCGCGTCTGCGTCTGCGCCCGATCCTGATGACCTCGCTCGCCTTTATCCTCGGGGTGCTGCCGCTGGTGATCAGCTCCGGCGCCGGTGCCAGCAGCCGTAACGCCATCGGTACCGGCGTGATGGGAGGGATGATCAGTGCCACCGTGCTGGCCATCTTCTTCGTGCCGCTCTTCTTTGTGTTGGTGATGCGCTACTTCACTAGCCACAAGAGTAAAGAGGTGCGCATGGCTGCAGCAGTTGAGTCAAAAGGTGACTGAGCAAAAGCGTGTCCATCTGTTCTGAGCGAGAGATCACAATTTGATAAACAAGTCAGTTAAATCTGACTATAAAATGGGGCAACGTGCGCGGTTGCCCATCGAATCTTGATTCAAAACCCTTGATGAAGGCACTTTTTGGTGTGCAGGGTTACAGAAAACGAGATAGAATCTGCCCCTTATCGGGCTGGTAGACTATGTGTAGTTTGGTTTTGTACACCCTCTGTTGGCTATAAAATGCGAGTGTGTAACACTGTTATCGACCATCAAAACATAAAAATGCTGGAGGACACGATGACCAACAGCAAACAAAATTCGGTTAAAAGCAGCAAACTGGGGGCTGTAACCCAGGGGCGGTAGCCATGATGTTTGCCTGTCATCAAAGTAACTTTTGCTTTGTTTAATAAAATGTCAGCTTTCGGATGTTGAGTGAATTTTAGACATCGCTTCAGCTCCTCAGCGTTTTACTCCATTTCAGTCCGCACCTATCACATATCAACTCTTCGCAAGAGACAACATATCTATGAAAATTCTCGTTACCGGTGGCGCAGGCTTTATCGGCTCTGCTGTCGTGCGCCATATCATCCGTGATACCCAAGATTCCGTTATCAATCTCGATAAACTCACCTATGCTGGCAATCTGGAATCCTTGGCCGATGTATCGTCAAGCGATCGTTATGCGTTTGAGCAGGTGGATATCTGCAATCGTGCCGAGCTGGATCGGGTTTTTGCCCAGCACCAGCCGGATGCGGTGATGCACCTGGCTGCCGAAAGCCATGTTGACCGCTCCATCACAGGGCCGGCTGACTTTATCGAGACCAATATCGTTGGCACCTATATGTTGCTGGAAGCGGCTCGCGCCTACTGGAACGGCCTGGATGAGGTTCGCAAGGCGGCCTTCCGCTTCCACCACATCTCCACCGACGAGGTGTATGGTGACCTGCCCCATCCAGATGAAGTCGCTGCTGGTACAGTGTTGCCTCTGTTCACCGAAACCACGCCTTATGCCCCCAGCAGCCCCTATTCTGCCTCCAAGGCTTCAAGTGACCATCTGGTGCGTGCCTGGCGCCGTACTTACAGCCTGCCGACCATCGTCACCAACTGTTCCAACAACTATGGCCCGTTCCACTTCCCCGAGAAGCTGATCCCGCTGGTCATCCTCAATGCGCTCGATGGCAAGCCGCTGCCTGTCTATGGCAAGGGCGACCAGATCCGTGACTGGCTCTATGTGGAAGATCACGCTCGCGCGCTCTATACCGTGGTCACTACAGGTGTCATCGGCGAAACCTACAACATCGGCGGTCATAACGAGAAACAGAATCTGGACGTCGTTCATACCATCTGTGATCTACTTGACGAGATGGTGCCCAAGGCTGGCTCCTATCGCGATCAAATCACCTATGTGGCCGACCGCCCCGGTCACGATCGCCGCTATGCCATCGATGCCAGCAAGATGAGCGCCGAGCTTGCCTGGCAACCACAAGAGACCTTTGAATCCGGTATTCGCAAAACCGTGCAGTGGTATCTGGATAACCAGCAGTGGGTTGACAACGTTAAGAGCGGTACCTACCAATCCTGGATTGAAAAGAACTACGGGGATCGTGCCTGATGCATATTCTGCTGTTTGGAAAAAACGGGCAGCTAGGTTGGGAATTACAGCGTTCTCTTACTCCACTCGGAAAATTAACTGCGCTGAGTCATGATTCTAAAGATTATTGTGGTGATTTTTTGAACCCTCAAGGGTTGATTGAGACGATAAATACACTAAAGCCTGATGTTATTGTCAATGCCACAGGCTACACCGCTGTAGATCTTGCTGAAAAAGAGCAGAATATAGCCATGAAAATCAATTCGGAGAGTGTCGAAGTTCTAGCTAAAGAAGCTAATAAGTTAGGCTCTTTACTGGTCCATTATTCAACCGATTATGTATTTGATGGTAGTGGTAAACAACCATGGCATGAAGCAGATAATCCTTCCCCAGTTAATTTCTATGGAAAAACCAAGTTATCTGGTGAGCAAGCGGTGCAAAAGCATTGTGGTAGACATATTATATTCCGTTCTAGTTGGATTTATTCAACACATGGCGATAACTTTATCAATACCATTCTTCGCCTTGGCTTAGAACGAGAAACAATCTCCATTGTTAATGATCAGTTTGGTGCTCCTACTGGTGCTGATTTGTTAGCTGACTGCACTGCACATACAATTAAATTGGTTTTAGAAGATATCTCAAAGTGTGGTTTATATCATGTGGCTGCTAGCGGAGTTACCAGTTGGTATGAATATGCTTTGTTTATATTCGATTTTGCTAAGAAAAAAAATAAAAAAATCCTACTAAAGGAAATAAGAGCAGTTCCATCGGCATCATTTGTTCGTGAGGCTATAAGGCCTATGAACTCAAGATTCAACACTGAGAAATTTCAACGTGAATTTAATCTTGTTTTACCAGAATGGAAAATTGGTGTGGGGCGAATGTTAACTGAGCTCATGGCTAAATAAAACTAAATCAACAATAGGTTATGTAAATATGAAGAAACGTAAAGGTATTATATTAGCTGGTGGCTCTGGCACTCGTCTCTATCCGGTCACCATGGCGGTGAGCAAGCAACTACTGCCCATTTATGACAAGCCGATGATCTATTACCCGCTCAGCACCCTGATGCTGGCGGGTATTCGCGATATTTTGATCATCAGCACCCCGCAAGATACCCCCCGCTTTGAGCAGTTGCTGGGTGATGGCAGCCAGTGGGGCCTGAACTTGCAATACAAGGTGCAGCCAAGCCCGGACGGGTTGGCACAAGCCTTTATTCTGGGTGAAGAGTTTATCGGCTCAGACCCCTGTGCGCTGGTGCTCGGTGATAACATCTTCTATGGCCACGACCTGCAGAAACAGCTGGAGGCGGCCGCAGCCAAAGAGAGTGGCGCCACCGTTTTTGCCTACCATGTGCATGACCCTGAGCGCTATGGTGTGGTGGAATTTGATAAAGAAGGCACTGCTATTTCTCTGGAAGAGAAGCCGCTGGAGCCCAAGAGCAACTATGCAGTGACCGGCCTCTATTTCTACGATAACAGCGTGGTGGAGATCGCCAAGAGTCTGAAGCCGTCGCCGCGTGGTGAGCTGGAAATCACCGATGTGAACCGTATCTACCTGGAGCAAGGCAATCTGTCGGTGGCCATGATGGGCCGTGGTTATGCCTGGCTTGATACCGGTACCCATGAAAGTTTGATTGAAGCGAGTAACTTTATTCAAACCATTGAAACTCGCCAAGGTTTGAAAGTAGCTTGCCCCGAAGAAATTTCATATCGCAAAGGCTTTATCAATGCCGGGCAAGTAAAATCACTGGCTGCACCATTAGCAAAAAATGCTTATGGCCAATATTTGCTAAAAATGCTGTCGAAAAATAATTAAAATTGAATGATTTATTTATAGCATATGGATAGGGTATGAATTTTATTAAAACAGCAATTCCTGACGTATTAATCATTGAACCAAAAGTTTTTGGCGATGCGCGCGGCTTCTTTTATGAAAGCTTTAGCCAAAAGTTATTTGATGATGCGGTCGGCCACAATATTAATTTTGTGCAAGATAATCATTCAAAATCTTCAAAAGGGGTATTGCGCGGTTTGCATTATCAATTAGCTCCGCGCGCCCAAGGCAAGTTAGTGCGTTGTGTTGCGGGTGAAGTGTTTGATGTTGCCGTTGATATTAGAAAAGACTCGGCCACTTTTGGGCAATGGGTTGGCGTTGTGTTATCCGCAGAAAACAAGCGTCAGTTATGGATCCCTGAAGGCTTTGCCCATGGCTTTGTCACATTAAGTGAAACTGCTGAGTTTCTGTATAAAACCACCAATTATTATTCGCCAGAGCATGATCGTGGTGTTATTTGGAACGATCCAACGATCAATATTAAATGGCCTGAAATGGGTGAATTCCTCTTATCAGACAAAGATAAAAAGCAAAAGTCATTGCTTGAAGCCGAGTTGTTTTAAGTCAAAAAACACTTCATCGTTAACTCAGCGGACGTATATTTTTTATGAAAAGAATTGCATTTTATTTGTTTTATGACAAAAATGGTATTGTTGACAAGTATATTTACTTTAAATTAAAGGAATTAAGAAAAAGTGTTGATGAAATTTTCTTTATCTCTAACTCAATAATTAAATACAATGAAAGAGCTAAACTAGAGCAAGTCGTTGATACCGTTTACTGCCGAGAGAATGTCGGTTTCGATGTTTGGGGATATAAGGAAGCCATGGAGATCTATGGTGCAGAGAAGTTAAGGCAGTTTGATGAATTAATTTTATTGAACTACACCTTCTTTGGCCCAATTTTCCCATTCGAAGAAATGTTCGAATGGTCAAAGGCTCAGCAGGTAGATTTCTGGGGCATAAGTGACCATAAAGAGGTGATTCCAAATCCATTTACTGGGGATAGTATTTTACCTCGCCATATTCAATCGCATTTTATCGCGGTCAGAAAGAATATGTTTTCCAGTATAGAATTTGAACAATACTGGAAAAGCATGCCGATGATCTATACATACACTGATTCTATCGTAAACCACGAATCAAAATTCACACAGCATTTTAGTGATAAGGGTTTTGGTTATGCTGTCTATGTGAATTCTGAAGATTATCCATCAAGCTATGCTACTTTCAACGATGTTTGTCAAACACTTGAAAATCGCTCGCCGATCTTAAAAAGAAGGCCATTTTTCCATGATCCATTATGGATTGATCGCAACGCAATTGATCTTCGCCGTGCTTTAGATATTGTTAAAGAAAAATCAAATTACAATGTGGATTTGATTTATGACAATCTGTTGCGTACCACCAAGCCAAAAGACCTTGCGACAAATATCGATCTATTAAAGATTTTTGATACAGCGAAAGCGGTTGAAATCAATAAGCCAGTAAAAATTGCGGCAGTTTTGCATGTTTACTACGCTGACATGATTGAAGAAATGATGCATTATATTGAGAACATTCCGGTACCTTATGATTTGTTCATTTCTACAGCTTCAGATAAAAGCAAAAAAGAAATTGAAGTATATTTAAAAAATAATAAAAACAAAGCCCAAAAAATTGAAGTCCGCGTGGTTGAGCAAAACCGTGGCCGTGACATCGCTTCATTGCTGCTCACCATGAAAGATGTGGGTTTAAGCGAAGAATATGATTATATTTGCCGATTGCATTCAAAAAAATCACCGCAAAATGATGCAACTCAAGCTGAACATTTCAAGCATCAAATGTATGATAACTTAGTGCTTAATGAAGCTTATGTATCTAAGTTAATTAATTTCTTAAATAATAATCCCAAAGTCGGTTTCTTAGCACCCTCTATGGTGCACATTGGCTATCCAACGTTAGGGCACACTTGGTTTACTAATCGCGAATTAGCAACTACCATGGCTAAGAAATTAGACATCAATGTACCATTTGATGATTTTTCTCCCTTTGCGGCCTATGGCACCATGTTCTGGTTCAGACCCAAAGCGCTGAAAAAGCTGTTCAATTATGACTGGAAATGGACCGATTTTAATCCAGAACCGGGTCATAATGATGGTTCATTAGCCCACGTTATCGAGCGCTTATTTATCTATGTTGCTCATTCTGATGGTTATCTTGGCTATAACATAATGTCGTCTGATATGGCTGAGAAAAACTATACCAAGTTAGAATATAAAGCGCAGCGTATAATGAGTAACCTGCATAATGGCTTAGTGCAAGATCAGGTTTTCCATTTACAGCATTTAAGATATATGTCCAATGCTTCTGCAGCTGCGATAAATAGTTCGAGTATCAAAGCCAGTGCCCGAGCACTATTTTTTGCTTGTGCTCGTTCTATTCAATTCCGCTTCCCAAGAGTCGGCCGTTTATTAAAACGTGTTTATCTTAAAGTAAAACATAGCTTAGGAATGTAATATGAAAATTGCTATTACGGGCGCAAATGGATTTATTGGCCGGCGAGTGGCTGCACAATTAATGAAAGAAGGTCATCAGGTGGTCTCATTTATTTTACCTGAAGAGCAGCCTCATCCATTTATTGAGTCTTCTATTGTTGTTAAAGCGAATATCTTTGCATTAGAGCAGGATGATCTGAACGATTATTTATCCGGCTGTGATGCGTTACTGCATTTAGCATGGAAGGCGGGTTTCAATCATCATGCACCTTCGCATATCAATGATGTATTAGAGCACTACAATTTTATTGCCAAAGCGGTGGCGGCTAATGTGCCCTTTATCTCCATTGCGGGCACGATGCATGAAATTGGATATCATGTTGGCCCTGTTAATAACAGTACGCCATGTAATCCTATCAACCCTTATGGCATTGCGAAAAACTTTTTACGTCAAGCGATTGCCGATATGGCGGTGAAAAATAAGTTCCAATTCCAGTGGTTGCGCTTTTATTACATCACAGGTGACGATGCCTTTAATAACTCCATTTTCAGTAAGATCTTAGATGCTGAAAAACGTGGAGAGGCTACGTTCCCGCTAAACAGTGGTGAAATGCTCTATGACTTCATTGATATTAACGAGTTAGGTGCACAGATCTCTAGAAGAATTACCTCTGGCAAAGCGGGAGTGTTTAACTGCTCAAGTGGCAAGCCTGTTAGTTTAAGAACCAAGGTCGAGAGCTTTATAAAAGATAACAACCTGAAGATTAAGCCAGAGTACAACGTATTCCCTGCTCGTCCATATGATTCTATGGCGATTTGGGGCGAACAATAATTAAATTTGAGTTTTTAATATGAATAAAAGAGAGATACATCTTGATGTGATCAGGATTTTTGCTTGCTTGGCGGTAATCTTATTTCATTATAATGTTTATTTGTTGTATGCAGATCCTGCAACTGAAAGAATTGGTGAGATAAGCTATTTAAACCAAACCGTAGGTGATATTGCTATCTCTCTTTTTATTATTCTTTCTGGCTTGGCTTTAACCATCTCCCAGGGACATGGTCAAACCGACTTTAACTATATTGATTTTTATAAAAGAAGATTTTTAGGGATATTCCCATCATTTTGGATTTCTTATCTTGTGGTGGCCGCGGTGTTTCTGTTAGTTGGTCAATCATTTGGTGATGGGCAGTGGTGGAAGCTCCTGTTATCTTTAATTGGCTTGGATGGTTTTTTCCTATACCGTATGCAAAACTACTATCTAGTAGGTGAGTGGTACACCGGATATATGCTAATTACTTATTTGCTTTATCCCTTTGTGAAAATTTTTTTTGATAAAGCACCACTTTACTGTTGGATGCTAGTATTAGTATTATTTATTTCTCTTAATGCTGTTTATAATAAATTGTTTGAAGTTTATATCAATTGCAATCCGATTATGCGATTACCAGAAATATTATTTGGTATAACCTTTGCGACTTATATTAATGGCAGTCGAATAAAAGAGATTAGCTTGGCAGTTATCTCACTATTAGTAGTATTGTTCTCATCATATCTACATAAAGTTTTACCACCACAAATATATATGTTTGTGGTCGGTGTTTCTATTTTTTCTATCTTGTCATTAGTATTATCGTTCATCAGATGTAATGATTTCATCTCCAACATTATTATGAGAATTTCTGGTTTAACGTTCCTTGCATTTTTATTTCACCATCAAATAATTTATGCTGCATTTAGATATTTTGATTATAGAACATTGGATTTACAACAAAAATATGCACTATTTGTTTTCTGCGTTTTGGCTAGTTTCTATGTAGCTAAAGAGGTCGCGCCTTTAGTTAATAAATTTAGCCGTTTGCTGAAATCGAGAATGATCAAAAACGCATAAATTTTATTTAGGTGCTAAATGTATTCATGCAAAACAGTGCTTTGCTCTTATAATGGAGAGAAGTACATCACAGAACAAGTGTTAAGTATTGATCGTGCATTTAAATTTGCGGGTGTTAATGACAATTTCATTGCAGTGTTTGATGATGGATCTGTTGATGGTACCAGCCAAAAAATAATTCAGTTACAACATCAGTTTCCTTATGGGATGTTAAGTTATCAAACCGGTACAAATAAAGGCGTCGTAAGCAATTTTATTAATGCTATTTTATCTGTGGATACACCTGAATTAGATTGGTTATTCTTAGCAGATCAAGACGATGTTTGGTGTGAGGATAAAGTATCTGAGTATTTTAAGGTTTTTCAGCAGATATCTGTGGATGTCGCTGCGATTGTGTTCAGTGATGCCGCATTGATCGATGAGCGCGGTACTGTGTTTAATCCCAGTTTTTTTCACTACCAAGGTTTAGATAGTGGTGTATTAAAAGATGACTCTATTTTGTTTAGAAATTGCGTACAAGGTGCAACCATTGCCTTAAATAGAGCAATGATTACATTGCTGCGAAATTCTTTAAATCATATTGATATTAAACAAATGGTGATGCATGATTGGTGGTTAGCCATTGTAGCAAAGTATTATGGGCGATTTTATTTTATAAACAAACCATTGATTAAATATCGCCAACATAGTAAAAATCAAATTGGGGCACAAAGAAAGAATAGATTAATGTCATTTATACAAGGTCCGAATAAATATTTTTCTTCTTTTATGAAGATAGTTAATCAAGCTAGTATTTTTATCAGCATGGATGCTCATATTAAGCCAGAACGAAACATTCATCAAACTAAGCAACTTTCTTTGCAACACTGTGGGTTGCTAAAACGATTATTACTTATTTTGTTAAAAACTACTTGTTTTAATAAATTATTCAATATTAATAAGTTATACAAATAATAATGGTGAATTATGTTAATTAATAACGCGATATATCTTGCTTGGGCTGATACAAGAGCGAGATATAAGAAAAGTGTGCTAGGTCCGCTTTGGCTAACGCTTGGCAGTATGGTGGGGGTACTCGGGTTAGGGCTTGTCTGGGGAACGCTACTCGAAGAGGATATGGATACATTTGTTCCTTCACTGTCCATTGGTTTAATTATTTGGTTTTTGATATCAGGAGCAATTGGCGATGGCGCAACTACCTTTATTCGCCAATCATCAGTGATCCGAAATGTGGCTATTCCGTATTGGTTTTTTGTCATTAGGGCTTTGGCACGTCATGTGATCAACCTTGCCCATAATTTGGTGATTGTGTTAATTGTGGTGTTGTACTTTAACGTTAGTCTCACCATGTATGCCTTACTAGCAATTCCTGGATTTTTATTGGTTTTAGCAAATTTATTTTGGATTACCTTATTTTTAGGTATGATAGGGGCAAGGTTCAGAGACTTAGAGTATCTGATTACATCATTTTTACCACTGCTGTTCTTTATTAGTCCGGTGGTATTTAGAGCCGATCGTTTACCAGAAAATATGAATGTAATTTGGTTAAACCCATTAAGCTACTTCATTGAAATAATCAGAAAGCCCATATTAGGGGAAATTCCTGATTCCAAAACCTACTTTATCGTAGCTGGTATTTTAGTGGTGGGGAGTTTGGTTACTTATCTTTTTTATCGCCTGCGCGGGCACAGACTGTCTTTTTGGGTATGAATTATGGCTAAGATTGAATTTAAAAATGTAACCCTGCGTTATCCTATTTATGACAGCCACGGCATGTCATTGCGCAATCAATTGGTGCGTATTGCCACTGGCGGTACCATTGAGAAAAATGCTGGTAATACTACCGTGATCACAGCCCTTAAAAATGTCTCCTTTAGCCTCAAAGAAGGGGATGCAGTGGGGCTGATCGGTCATAACGGCGCAGGAAAAAGCACTTTGCTGCGCACTATGGCGGGGATTTATAGTCCAGAGGAGGGCAAAGTGATTCGCCAAGGCGAAACTGCCACGGTATTTGAAATCGGTGCAGGTTTAGAGCCTGAGCTATCTGGCTATGATAATATCGTTAATATTGGCATGATGTTAGGGTTGTCGCATAAGGAGGCTAAATCCCTGACACCTGACATTGAGGCTTTTACTGGGTTGGGGGATTTTCTCGATTTACCAGTGCGCACTTATTCATCGGGTATGACCATGCGCCTGATGTTTGCGGTGGCGACTGCGGTAACCCCTGAAATATTATTGCTAGATGAAATGTTCTCCACTGGTGATGCAGACTTTCAGCAAAAGAGTAAAGATAGAATTCATTCATTGATCAACTCGGCTAAAATTTTTGTGTTTGCATCTCATAATACTGATTTAATAAAAGAGTATTGTAATCGTGTATTTTCATTAGAACATGGTCACCTGACCGAGATTTCAATTTCTGATCTCTAAGAAGTATCATGAACAGCATCAATACTCCTATACTAACTATTTTGGTGGTGGCTTATAAGCCAAATCATATTATTTTACGCCGTTCTTTACTGTCCATTTCGCATGCTATGGATAATATCCGTATCACTATGATGGTGGTTGATCACTCACCCACGCCTGAGTTAGAGCCTGATAGCGATATTTTACAAGGTTTGAATTTTCCGATTAAAGTGGTTAGCGATCCTCATAACCCAGGTTTTGGTGCAGGGCATAACCGCCAGCTTTCAGCATTAGCTCATCAGCGTTATCACCTTATATTAAATCCTGATCTTGAGGTCGCCCCAGATGCGCTGAAAAAAGCGCTCGAGTTTATGGAGCAGCATCAGGATTGCGGATTATTGACGCCTTTTGCTACATGGGAAGGTGGTGAGGTACAACGGCTTTGCAAACGCTATCCAACCGTATTTGATTTATTGCTGCGTGGTTTTGCGCCTGCGTTTGTAAAGCAGATATTTCAGAGTCGCTTGGCGAAATATGAGATGGCAGATCAGCTCAATAATCATGACGTGCTGTGGAACCCACCCATTGTCAGTGGCTGTTTTATGCTGTTTCGCACAGATGTACTGCAGCAGCTTGGAGGGTTTGACCCTCGCTTTTTCCTCTATTTTGAAGATTTTGACATCAGTTTGCGGGCAGGAAAGATCAGCCGGATTGCCTATGTCCCTCAGGTGAAGGTTGTTCATCACGGTGGTCATGCATCGCGCAAAGGCTGGCGCCATATCTGGATGTTTGGGCGTTCCATGGCGACTTTCTTCAATATTCACGGTTGGCGTTGGTGGTAATGTCAGATATCAAAAGTACAGTCTTGGTCACAGGTGCCAACGGATTTGTAGGTAAGGCGGTCTGTGAACACCTGCTTGGTTTGGGGGCGAATGTGAAAGGTGCGGTGCGCAGTAGCCCGCTTGTTTCGTACCAGGTTCAGGCTCCCTCTTTGACTGCTGACGCAAACTGGACAGCCCAATTGCAACATGTGGATGTGATTGTTCACTGTGCAGCCAGAGTGCATGTGATGTCTGATACCGCGACGGACCCCCTGGCGGCTTTTCGAGCGGTGAATACCGAGGGTACGCTCACTCTTGCCAGGCAAGCGGCTGACGCAGGGGTAAAGCGCTTCATCTTTATCAGCTCGATCAAAGTGAATGGCGAGCATACCGTGCCAGGCAAGCCATTTAATGAGAATGTGCAGAGTCCTCCAGAAGATCCCTATGGACGCTCGAAATATGAGGCGGAACAGGGGCTGATGGCGCTCGCGAAAGAGTGTGATATGGCTGTTACCATCATCCGTCCCCCCCTGATTTATGGAAAAGGGGTGAAGGCTAACTTTGCCAGTATGATGATGTGGGTGCGCAAAGGGATCCCGCTCCCTTTTGCCCGTTTGAACAATGCGCGCAGCCTGCTGGCGTTGCCTAATCTGTGTGACTTCATTGCTAGGGCGATGGAACACCCTGCCGCAGTGAACCAGGTTTTTCTGGTTGCAGATCCGGTCGCGGTGTCGACATCGCTGTTGCTGGCGACGATTGCTGATGCAGAAGGGGTTTCCTGTCGGCTGTTTTATCTCCCACCAAGAGTGATAAGAGGGTTTGGCCGCTGTTTGGGGATTGATGTCAAGCTACAACGGATTTATAGCTCTCTGGAAATGGATACCGGTAAGGCTCAGAGCCGATTACAATGGTCGGCACCCTATTCGCTCTCTCAGACTCTATCTCTGATGGCATCTTCCCATAGTGAGTCGTCTTGATGCTGGCATTTGTTTTGTTGTTGATGTTTTGTCTGTTTCTTTCAATTACCATGACCGGCCTGCTCAGGCGTTACGCCCAGAGCCACTTGCTTGACCAACCCAATCATCGCAGTTCGCATCAGGAGCCTACCCCGAGAGGCGGTGGCATGGCTATTGTGGCCACCTTTCTGCTGACAGCCCCGTTGTTTGTCACCCTGATCCCACTGCCCTCCGGCATGTCCCAGAGCAGCTTCGCATTGATATGGGCTGCGGCGCTGGGGATTGCCTTGGTTGGTTTTATCGATGACCACATCTCTCTCAAGCCCCGAACTCGCCTGATTGTGCAGAGCATGGCGGCAGCCTTGGTGGTATCTGCGGTTAATGGTTTGCCAGCGCTGACCTTCTTTGGCTGGCAGCTGGATCTTGCCTGGTTTGGTTACCTGCTGGCCTGGCTGGGGGTGATCTGGTTTATCAACCTGTACAACTTTATGGATGGCATCGATGGCTTGGCAGCTGGCGAGGCCGTTGTCGTCTGCCTGTTCATGGCGTTATTTCACTATCTGGTTGGGGGGGAGTGGTGGTCTGCCAGTTTGATCCTGCTACTGGGGATTTCGGCGGCGGGCTTCTTGTGCTGGAATTTTCCGCCCGCCAGGATCTTTATGGGAGATGGTGGCAGCGGATTTCTTGGCTTGATGCTGGCTTCCCTGATGCTGCTGGATGCTGCTTCTGCACCTCAATTCCTGTGGGCATGGCTCGTCATGCTCGGAGTCTTTGTGGTTGATGCGACCTGGACGTTACTGAATCGCTATCGTCTGAAATGTCATCTGAGCGAGGCTCATCGTACTCATGGCTATCAATATCTGGCGAGACGTTGGCAAAGTCATCGAAACGTGACCTTGGCTGTGCTTCTTATAAATAGCCTCTGGCTTGCGCCGATCGCTGTCATGATTGTATTGGGCCAGCTCGATGGTGTGAGCGGTCTGGTCATTGCCTACTTGCCGTTAGCTTTTCTTGCGTATCACCTGAATGCAGGAGTACCAGAATGAGAAATGAGCTTTTACCTGGTGGGAGCTGGCTACTGACTTGCCTGGGCTCCCTGTCACGAGCCAGCAAGCGTGCCGTATCTGTCACCGTTGATATGATCCTGATCACCATGACCTATTGGGTAGCGTACTGGATCCGGCTTGAACACAACTGGCCAATCGATAGCCCGCATCACTGGGCACTGCTTGGCGCAATTATCATTGTCAGCATCGGTCTGTTTGTAAGGCTGGGGCTTTATCGCGCAGTGCTCCGATATGTCAGCTTTCGGGTGCTATGGACAATCTCGCTAGGGGCATTTCTTTCAACCTGCTTCTTTGTTCTCTCTGCGTTTTATTTCGATATCTTTCTGCCGAGAACGGTCTCGGTTATCTATCTCTCCTTTTTGGTGTTACTGGTTGGCGGTGTGCGGCTGTTTTTCCGGGCGCTCCTTAATACCACCCGTTTGGCTCGCACCCAGGTGTTGATTTACGGCGCGGGCTCTTCGGGCCGACAGTTGCAAATGGCCTTGTTGCAAGGCAATGAGTTTTATCCCGTTGCCTTTGTTGATGATGATCCAGCCAAGCAGGGGTGTGTAATCCAGGGGTGTACTGTCTATAACAGCGCCCAGCTGCCAACCTTGATTGACCACCATGGGGTGCAGAAGATCTTGCTGGCTATGCCGAGCAGCACCAGGGCTCGTCGTCAGGAGGTGATTAATGCACTTGAGCCCCTCTCTTGCGAAGTGCTCTCTATCCCGGGAATGGCTGATCTGGTTAATGGCTCTGCCCGCATAGATCAGCTCAATGAGGTCTCCATCGACGATCTGTTGGGCAGAGATCCGGTAGAGCCTGTGACCACCTTGATGGAAGCCAATATCACAGGCAAAGCGGTCATGGTGACAGGTGCCGGTGGCTCTATTGGTTCTGAGCTCTGTCGCCAGATCTTGCGGTGCCGGCCATCCACTCTGGTACTGTTCGAACTATCCGAATACGCCCTCTATGTCCTGCACAAGAACCTGCGGGAGCAGTGTCAGCGTGAAGAAATTGAAACGGACCTGGTGCCGTTACTGGGGTCAGTGCAGCGCCAGCATCGTCTCAAGACGGTGATGCAGAGTTTCAGGATCCAGACTGTTTACCATACGGCGGCTTACAAACATGTCCCGCTGGTTGAGTTCAACATCATTGAAGGGGTACGTAACAACGTATTCGGTACTCTTTATGCGGCACAGGCGGCCATTGAGGCAGGGGTGGAAACATTCGTGCTGATCTCTACCGATAAAGCCGTGCGGCCAACCAACACCATGGGGGCCAGCAAGCGTCTGGCCGAGTTGATCTTGCAAGCCTTGACCCGCGAGAAGCACAGCACCCGTTTTTGTATGGTGCGTTTTGGCAATGTTCTCGGCTCTTCCGGCTCAGTGGTGCCGTTATTCAGACAGCAGATAGATAAAGGGGGGCCCATCACCCTGACTCACCCCGATATCATCCGTTACTTTATGACGATACCTGAGGCTGCCCAGTTGGTGATCCAGGCAGGCGCCATGGGGGAGGGGGGCGACGTCTTTGTGCTCGATATGGGGCAACCGGTACGGATCATGGAACTTGCCAAACGCATGATACGCCTCAGCGGCCTGACACTGCGTGATGAGCAGCGACCGGATGGTGATATTGCCATCGAAGTGACGGGTTTGCGGCCGGGTGAAAAGCTCTACGAAGAGTTACTGATTGGTGATGATGCCAGAGGAACCGAGCATCCCCGGATCATGGTGGCACAAGAGAGCTGGCTGCCCTGGTCGCGACTGCGCCCCTTGCTGGCCTCATTGGATGATGCTTGTCACCGTTTTGATCAACAGCAAGTGCGCGACATCCTGATGCATGCTCCGGCTGCATTCGAACCGACGGATGGTATTTGTGATCTGGTGTGGCTAGCGAAGCAGCAGCTACCACCAAGTGATAATGTTGTTAAATTGCCCTCACATAACATAGATTTTTTGCTTGCCAATCACTGAGTTTTTATATGCGCGCCCATTATTGGGCGCTTTTTTTTTGCTTCCCCACTAATTTGTTTGTTTTTTAATCGATCGAGCCAGTCGCGGACTAGATTGGCTACTCATTTCGATGAACCATAGGTACAATCCCCCCCCGCTATTTCGGAATTATCCTACATTTTGGCGTGAAATATTGGTGCACAGTGTAGGGGCTATGGCGAATAGCTGGCGTGGCGACTGGTTTTGTCGCCCCTCTTGCCAGAGGCTGATGATTGTAAATCACAACGCCATTTACTAACTCTTTTAACAATATAAAAAGACTGCATGCACACTGGGAGCTGTAACTCAGGGGCGGTAGCCATTATTTTTTTTATAGATTGGATTGTTTTTTAGCCAGCAACTGACTTCTTTGTAGTCAATTCGGCACTTTAGCGATAGCGATGATATCGATACAAGAGGGACCGTCAGTAGTCCCCAGATACATGGCACGGGATAGAGAGTGTGACAACGCCGGAGTGTGATCATTCGGGTGTCTGTCACTGGTTGGCAATCGATTGTAATTGAAATGTTTTTACTGCCGGACTCGTCAACTCGACGAGTTTGCCGAGCTCCTCCTGTCCAGCCCTTCGCTTTCAAATAAAAATCAATCTCTTTTCTTTGTTCGTTTCTCGCTGTGGCTCGTTTCGACAAGCTGCCGGAGGGAAACACAAAATCTACGTGACGTGGCAGTCGAATGCCGATGAGACAAACCTCGATGGTTGTTTCTCTGGGTATAGACATGAAGAGAGCTTATGGGAATGCATAATAAAATAGACAGTAGTGCAGCCTTCGGGATTGCTGCGAATGAACAGTTGACGGCCGAGAGCCATTCACTGGATATTGGTAATCTGGTGTATGAGCTTAAGCGGGTTCACATGAAAAGTGATGAGCTTTATGTTTACTGCAGTGACAATGACAAAAAGCTTATCGAACGGGTGCTTGCTGATTATCCGTTCACATTGAACTTCAATGTGACAGACCTCTCGGCCCTGAAAGGCAAAACCCTTGTGCATTACAAGAGTGGTGACCTTCCCGATGAACTGGCCGCAATGCTGGTGTTGGCCACCAAATATGGCGCCTACGTTGAACCGCTGGTCAGTTATCTGGATCGTCGTTTCGGCCGCACTGAAGTGGAGTTGCTGCACAGCGGCTACTTCCTGCACATGAAATCTTTCTCCATCCTCTCCCGTCCATCCAATCGCATTGTCAAGCGTGCGCTGGATCTGGTCTCTGCCATTGCGCTCAGTCTGGTTGCCATTCCCATTGGCTTGCTTGCTGCGCTGGCCATCAAACTGGAATCACCTGGTCCCATCTTTTATCGTCAAGCCCGGGTTGGCCTGTTCAACCAGGAATTCGACGTAATCAAATTCCGCTCTATGCGAAACGATGCCGAAAAAAATGGTGCTCAATGGGCAAGCAAGAACGACGCCCGAGTCACTCGTGTTGGACGTTTCATTCGCAAGACCCGTATTGATGAACTACCGCAACTGATCAACGTCTTTAAAGGCGAAATGTCTCTGGTTGGCCCAAGACCCGAGCGGGAAGTATTTATAAAAGAGCTGGAAGCTGTTATCCCGTACTATCGCTTCCGTCATGCGGTCAAGCCCGGCATTACCGGCCTGGCCCAGGTCAAATACCCCTACGGGGCATCTATTGAAGATGCCGTTTGGAAGCATAAATACGATATCTTCTATATCAAGCATCAAAGCCTGATGTTGGATATCAAGATCCTGATATTGACTGTTAAGACTGTACTGTTTGGCATGGGGCGGTAATTATAGTGTGCTCCGGCTATGTCCAACTACCTATGATGCCTTATTAAGTCGATAACATTTGACTGAGTTTGTTGATAACTCTTTTTTGTTTTTGATGCATTTATTTTAAATAAAGTAGGATTTATATGTCTGGAAAAGTTCTTAATGTTGGTGTTGTAACAATGCATAGAGTTGTTAACTATGGCTCATTTTTACAAGCTTATGCAACACAGAACGTTATAGAAAATTGTGGGTGTAAATGCGAAATAATAGATTATATGTTTCCTAATGAATGGCATTATGCAAGAGGTATTGAGGGGCAAAGTTTTCTCAAGAAAAAAATTTCTGATATTATCTATAAATTAGGGATCAAGGCTGGTCATCGTAAAAAGTTAAAGCTTGAAAAAGCTGTGAATAAATATCTAAAATTATCAAAGCCTTATTCGAGCCCAGATGAGATAAGTAAAAATCCTCCATGTTATGACGTATATCTAACCGGTAGCGATCAAACTTGGAATCCAAAGCATACCAAGGGTGATCCAACATTTTTACTATCGTTTGCACCAGAAAAGGCAAAAAAAGTGTCTTTTTCTGCGAGTATTGCTGGGAATAGTATTAGTGATGAATACAAGTCTTCATATACTACTGGATTAAAAAAATATAACAGCGTATCGATTAGAGATTCTGGTGGAAATCATGTAGTTCGGCAACTTATTGGCCATGAAGTTGACGTGACGTTAGATCCAACGTTAATGATGAATAAAGAACAGTGGGGTGTTTTTTCAAAAAATGAGAAATCAATATATCCTGATGATGGATATATTATATTCTATCTCATAACCCATTCATTTGATGTGACCCCATATATATATAACATTCTCAAATCGTTGCAAAATAAAACTGGTTTGAAAGTGTTCTCATTTTGCCCAATACCTGAAGATTTTAATATCAGCTATGAGCTTTGTAGTGATATTGGCGCTGAGAATTTTATTGAACTATTTGAAAAATCATCATACGTAGTGACATCCTCATTCCATGGCACAGCATTCGCTGTAAATTTTGGCATTCCACTTTATTCTGTAGTAAATAATATAAATAATTCTGACGATAGACAGGCATCGCTTTTAACAAAGCTTGGTATTGAAAATTGCTTAGTTCCGATAAATACTCCATTCGATGCTATTTCCCCTACTTACAATGTTGAGTTAGAGCAGAAAAAACTTGATGAATTAAGAGCTGAGTCAATGCATTTCATTCGTGAAGCATTGCGCTAGTGTAAAATTACATGTCGTGATTTTAGGTGTAATTTTAAAATCACGACATTTTATTGTTTTTATGTAACTAGAATTTCTAATAAAGACTTATTTATTTATCTCACCATCCTTTTCGATAAATAAAAAGGCTGTTTATATTAAATAGGGGTGGAGTTTAATCTTCTCAGCCACATGTAAATTATGGTTATGCATTAATACCATTAGGTGTATTAAATGACGAAAAATAAAAATGAAAATATCACAATAGTAAAAAACACTGTCATCTCATACTTGAGAATTATATGCACAACCGTCTGTTCATTGCTAACGGTAAGATATCTTATTGGTTCGCTGGGGGTTGAGAGGTATGGGGTTTATGCCCTAATTACCGGTGTGATAATTATATTGACCTTTTTAAATTCGGCTATGACGGTGTCCACTCAGAGGTATTTGTCATTCTATCAGGGGACTGGTAATAAAGAACAGTTGGGGGTTGTTTTTAAAACAAGCTGCATTCTGCATTTGATTGTAGGGACGCTTCTTGCGGTGATATTGCTGTTGCTGATGAACACAATATTAGAAGATTTTATAAATATAGATAATACACTCGTTGATGAGACTCGTTATCTATATTTAGGTGTGGTTGCATCAATAATAGTTTCTATAATAACTGTTCCATTGAATGCCTTAGTTATTTCTCGTGAGAATTTCAGAGTAGATGCACTAATATTAATATTTAAATCGCTAATGATGTTGTTAACATCATTATATATGAATGCTATTGGTGAACATGCTCGATTAGCATTTTTAGGAATTGCAATTGCAGCTATAAGTACCATCACTTTTCTTGCTTATTTTTTGTACTGTAAGGTTTATTATATTGAATGTACTTTTAAAACACCACTTGTAAGAGGTGTTTTTATTGAGATGTCAGCTTTTGCTTTATGGAGCTTATATTCAAATATTTGCTATGTCCTAAACACACAAGGTATTAATGTAATAATTAATAAGTTTTTCGATGCCAAAATGAATGCGGCGTATGGGATTGCATTTCAAATTAATGGTCAAGTTAAGAACTTATCCCAAACATTGTTATCAGCGATGAACCCACAAATTATGAAAAGTGAGGGGAAGGATAATAGAGATAGAACCGTCAATGTATCTATAGTGGCCAGTAAAGTGGGTTTTTTTTTGGTTGCATTGATAACAACGCCACTGTTATATATATTACCTGATGTTATAGAATTGTGGTTAGGTGTCATACCTGATTATGTTGTTATGTTTTCTTTTTTTTTCTTGTTCTCAAATCTAGTCAATCAACTTACAGTTGGGGTTACTCCTGCTATTCAGGCAATAGGTAACATTAAAAAATTTCAATTATGGATTGGTTCAACTGCGTTATTGGTTTTACCAATTTCATATTTAATGCTTTATTTTAACGCTCCAATATATTATGTAATGTGTTTGTTGTTGTTGATTGAATTTGTAACTGGTTATTTAAAGGTTTACATATTTAGTGAGTTTTTTGACATAGGAATTAAATGGTATTTAAATAAAGTAATCTTACAAATGGCGCTTCCATTTATCATAACTAATGCTGTTGCTTTAATTTTTTCTTCATATGTGGTTTTTTATGGCAGCGAGCTGTTGATTGCTGTAATAAGCGTGATGCTGTATTTATCTTTTTCTTATATATATAGTCTCGAAATGAATGAAAAAATTGTATTAAATAAAATCATGCGTAATTTAATAACGAAATTCAAAAGTTAGTAGTGAGAATTAATATGACAAAATTAGTATCAGTTATAGTTCCTATGTATAACGTAGAGAAGTATATAGAGAGTTGTGTTAACTCGATAATCAATCAGACATATCAAAACTTAGAAGTTTTACTTATTGATGATGGTTCCCCTGATGGCTCTGGTTGTATAGCAGATAGACTATCTTATGTAGATCATAGAATTAAAGTAATACATACAGAGAATAAAGGCGTAAGTCAGGCGCGAAATTTAGGTATTAGTACATCTTCTGGTGATTATTTGGTTTTTGTTGATGGTGATGATTGTCTAGAGCCGGACTTTGTTGAATACATGATGGGGTTGGCCATGCAAAGTGGAGCTGAGTTTGTAATGTCAAAGAATTGCAACTTGTTCCCTGGTTACATTAATAATAATGTTAAGCTTGACTCAGTTGAATACTGGTCACCAGCCAAAGCATCAGCAGAATTACTTTATCCTGGGAAAATTGAAATTGGTTGTTGGAATAAGCTTTTTTCAAGAGAGTTTATTGAAAAAAACAAAATTATATTTCCAAATAAATACTATATGGGGGAGGGGCTTCATTTTATCGTAAGTGCTGCACAAAAAGCACGATTTGTATGTGTTGGAGAACGGTCTGTTTATAATTATAGGAAGGATAACCAACAAAGTGCTACTACAGTTGTAAATATTCCAAAATATATAAATGCATTGGCTGCTATTGATGATATAAGTAACGGGATTATCTTAAAGTCTGACATTCTTGATCTGGCTGTTATGTATCATAAGTATATGACGATGTATATTGCGCTTCATACAATATACATTACCGATAATGCTGATGATTATAGTGATGAGGTGGAATGTTATAAAAGATACTTGAGAAAGTATCTATATGAATTCTTGAACGGTGAGTTTGCGACATCTGTGAAAATGAAAGCAGTTATGTTTGCTGTAGATCCTAAATTAGCTTGCGAGACATTAAAAACAGTCAAAGCTATTATTCGATAAAATTGGTACGAAATTTTATCATGTGTTTGATTATGCATTACGCTATGCAAGTGAGTTTGTCTAGAGGTGTGTTCATATGTATTCACCTGATTGTTATCCATAATCAGGGAGTGGTCATACGGCTTCAAATCGTATACCCAAATGGTACCCCGGCGCGTTATCTCTGTAGTCACCGTATGATCACCAACGAGAAAAGCTCGTTGCAAACTCAGCTCTGCTAGAGCTTGCCAAAGAGCTCAATAACGTCAGAAAGTTTGCGAGCTCATCACCTACCGCCGTCAGCAGTTCTACGAAATTCGCCGGAATTACTAGGTCGATAGTGCTGAGGGCTTGCTCTACAAATTGCACAATTGTTAAGGGGGCTAATCCCAACCGAATGCCCCCAACCCTAGATTGAGCAGGCCATCCTCGAAACCTACCCATGGCCAGTGCGCGGGCGCAGGAACTCGCTTTGTAGGGTATCAACGTCAGAGCTGCGGAGTGCGTGGCGTGTACAACGTCACGACCTGCTCTTCAAACACGACCGCTTGCTGCGCCTCGAGAAAACCCACCAGGAACAGGTCATTGAGCTCAAAGACGAGAAAATTCGCCAGTTAGAGGACTTTAGTCCCGAGTGCCGCGAACGCCATTGAGATTCACTAGGCTGTCGACACCTTCTTCGTTGGTGTGTTCAAGGGTGTCGGCAAGGTGTATTTGCAAACCGTGCTTGACTGTTACAGTCTCCACGCCTAGAGACTGCTCTACACCAGCAAGCTGCCGGTGATCTCACTCCAACGAAACAGTGCTGCCATTTTTCGAAGCCCATTAGGCGCTGGTCTATCATGCTGCCGTACAATGGGCGCGAGTTCTGTGGGCGGCTGACAACCAAGGTGCGTGGGCCACAGAGCTGCGGCTTGATCGAGTGACTATAAGCCCCCTGGTTGATGAACACTGCCGTGTCAAGGGGTGGATAACCTGGTATGAGCCTGTAGAGCAGATGTAGACAGATCTGGAAAGCTACCTGTAACACGACAATAACCAGCGGCCACATCAGGGCTGGATAATAGAGGGGCAGACCCCCTACAACATGTTCAAGACGGGTCTGAAATTGATAACGAAGGAAGTGCGTATAAAGTAGCGTAAACAAGACCCCGGTTTGAGGCCGGTGTCAGGTGATAACTAGGTCTGTACATAGCATTGTTGACTTCATGTTGATGAGAATTTAACTCCTAGAAATATCACTTAGTGAATCACTTTTGTTTTTGATGAAAAGATAAATATCATGAGATTTTATATGCGTGAAATAAGTCTGGCTATATTGTTTTGTTTTCTTTCGTTAATGAGTTCAGGCCTATACATGTTAGGCATGGCTATTGTGTGGTTAATATTCTGTCTGCTCATTAATTACAATAAGATTGGTAATATTCGATTGTTAAACGGAGATTACTGGCTTGTGTTTATATTTGTATTTTATTGTATCTTTTCGATTTCTGTAAATAAATATAACTCAAGCGTAAATATATATATTGTTGCTCTTCTCTATATGTTTTTCTCCTATTTTTCTGTTTCACTATTACTTAGTTATAATATTTGTTTAGGTGTAAAGATCTTCAGGTTTTTAATCGTAATCTTATGTTGTTCTTTATTGGTCCAAATAATGGTTTATTGGGTGGGAGGATATTATGTTGACTTTAATAGCCTATTTTCATTTGGTTATTCAGAATCTAGATATCTAAGTAAAACGCTTCAAGAGTTTGAAATCATTCGACCTACTTCATTTTTTACTGAGCCATCCAATGCTAGCGCTGTCATATCAATAGTAACATTTTGCTACTTAATACTTTTGAAAAAAGTTGATGGTTATGTATTCCTAGGGTTCATATCATCTATGATGACTTTGTCGACAGCGGGGATTCTAATTTGCTCAATATCAATATCTGTTATCTTTATATTTAATAGATCAGGCATTAAAAATATACTATTGAAGTATGGTTTAATTCCTGTCATTAGTTTTACGTTAATAGCATTATTTTTAATGTTTAGCTATGAGCGTCTAAATAATGTATCAGAATATGATATGCTTGCGACGAGAAGCGTTTTAGTTGATATGGTCTTAAATCAAGATTCACTGTTTCACATTTTTGGTAATGGGATTAATGTGATATCCACGCCAGTATATAACAAAGGGTATTATATATATGATTACACAATTCGAGATAGTGGTTTCCTTCTTAACTTATACTACTCATTTGGCATTTTTGGCACGATAGCATTTGTCGTTTGGTCGAGAATTAAACTGAAAGATAATATGCATTTTATATTATTTTTTATTATTTTGAATGGAAAGTTTGACTATCTACAGCCTGTTTTTTGGATGCTTATATTTATAGTGTCGATGATTCCAAGAAATAGAAATGCTGTATTGGGGAATGAGGGGGGGTAGTAAATTTTTAACCGACTTGTCGTAAACTCTAATCAATTATTGATATGTGTGGTGCGAGGTGTAAATGCTAACGGGAAGAATGTTTGACATTGGTTTAAAAAATACGTTAAAGAGGTTGGAGTTTGATAAGAGTGTCGGTTCGATACAAGATGATATATATAAAAAAAGAGCCAGTTCACCCACATTGTCTGCAGTCTTCAGAGTAAAAAATGCAGAAACATACTTAGAGGTATCTATAAGCTCGCTAGCTCTTATTTGTAGAGAAATCATTATTGTTGATAATAATTCATCTGATGCGACTCTTGAAATTGCTTACAGATTGAAAGATCAACTATCTCATCTGTGTATAATTAAAATCTATTGTTATAATCATAAGCTGGCTATTGCTGGAGAGAGTTATTCTCGCAATCTAACAAAGGAGAACTCATTAGCAGCATATTATAACTTTGCTTTCTCAAAAGCCACTTCTGATTACGTCATGAAAGCAGATGCTCATTTGTTGTATACTCCATCAGCGCTTATTAAAATTCAAAATCTAATGAGAAAAAATAAGAGGGTAATAATATTTAGAGGCGTTGAAGTATATGGAATGAAGTTATCCTTTGAAAGATATGTTTTTAAAAATGATGGTTCATTTAATTTTGTTGATGGCGAATATTACGAAGAATTGAAGTTTGATTATAAGCTTTCTAAGCTTGAACAATATCGTTCTACAATATTTACACCATGCTTTATTCATTTTAAGAGAATTCGTTATATAAATATGATAGGGCAAGAAAATTTAGTTGAAAAGTTATATAGATAACTTTGGCATGTAGATTGTTTATTTTGGAGAGTGCGTAAGTGATTAATGTTGTTGTGTTTAATTGGAATTATTCTGATTTTTTGACAAAACTACTGACAAAGATGGAGCCAATTTATAATGACGCATACTTCAGGATACTGATTTGCGATGATGGTTCCACAGATGATAGCCTTAAGATCATACATGAATATGTTTCCAAGGGGATTAATAACATTGTTGTTTTTGAAAGGAGTGAGCTTAACTACGGAAGAAAAATGCCATACATGGGGCAAATTGAAAGTTTAGGGAAAGTCATGGCAAGTGATTATTTTTCATCATCAGACTATTATTGGCTTATGGATGCAGATGATTACTTCGACTTCTCAATCATAAGCGCTGAATTCAAACGAAAAATCGAGTCATCTGTAGTAAACTTTACTCAAGTGAAAAATGTTTCTGAAAATGATATATATTATGAAAATATAAAAAGAAAAGTTTGCTTTAACAGTTCAATATTCCCCACGATATCTGTTACATCATCGATTATTGTTTCAGGATTTTTTTTAGAAAAATATAAGGCGTTCATCTTCAAAGACGGCTTTGATGATGTATGGTTAGATTCTCGTATTAACATGCTTGCATGTTTACTAAACTCTGATGAAGTGGCATATATAGACGAGCACGTTTGCCGTTTAATCCATGGTGGGAATGACTCCATTAATATGCCAGTGTTACGGGCTCTAAAAAAACAGATCGTTGCTCACAATTATTATAAGTTTATCAATGGGAATAAATTTTTACGGCATCATAGGATGATAATTCTTTGGTGTGCTTCAAAGTTAATTCGCCCATTTAAACGTTAGCATTTTTAATTCGGTTTTATTTGATAGTAAAGTCATAATTCAGAGCGCTTATATACTGGGCGATATGTTATGACTATGATTTT
The DNA here is from genome assembly GCF_027705925.1 of Aeromonas sp. Y289-2. Taxonomy (NCBI): domain Bacteria; kingdom Pseudomonadati; phylum Pseudomonadota; class Gammaproteobacteria; order Aeromonadales; family Aeromonadaceae; genus Aeromonas; species Aeromonas sp. Y289-2. The sequence continues at coordinate 12,216 of NZ_JAPDCH010000015.1, read as the reverse complement.
ATGAATGCGTGGTGTTTAATATAGGAAAGGCTTTTAGCCATGATTGAAACAGTATCAATTATTATGCCTGCTTACAATGCGGAAGCATTCATAGTATCCAGTATTAATTCTGTGTTAGCTCAGACTTATGAAGACTGGAAATTGTATGTTATTGATGATGCATCGATAGACAATACTGAAAGCTTGGTTTTATCTTTTAATGATCCAAGGATTTGTTATATTCGGCAAGTCAGTAACCAAGGAGTATCAATAGCGAGAAATGTTGGGATCTCTGCTGCTCAGGGACGTTATATTGCATTTCTCGATAGTGATGACCAATGGACTAAAAACAAACTAAAGAGCCAATTATTTATGTTGGAAAATGGCTATGACGTCGTCTGTAGCAACTATTCAACATTTAGTAATTCGATAGACTCCACGATATCCACAAGAACTTTCCCTAGTGAGTTTACTTATTCTGATATGCTAACCGGAAATAAAATTGGGAACCTTACTGGTGTGTACAATCAGGAACGTATAGGTAAGGTTTTTCAGCGTCAAGTTGGACATGAAGACTATATTATGTGGCTTGATGTGATGAGCCGCACATCGAAATGTTTCTGTGTGCAAGACAATTTGGCGTATTATAGAGTGTCAGAGAAATCACTCTCTGGAAACAAGTTTAAAGCCAGTTTGTGGCAATGGGATATATATAGAAAACATTTAGGTCTTGGTGTTTTTAAAAGTGCTTACTATTGGCATTGTTATGTATTGAATGCATTGGTGCGTTAGTTTTCTATAGCATATGAGAATTTGGCGTTATTATTGCGGCTCAATTTGTCACAGTTATGTTTATAATTTGGCTGGTTGTCAGTTTGGGCCTGAGTGATTAGAGTAATCCAATCATCAACGATATAACTTGGTTGCATGATAATCATATTTTTATAGATGTTATCTTCCAGAGCCATGCTTACTTTTATTTGGTGATTTTTTATAAATTCCTCTCATATTTATCCGAAATTTCCGCTATCATACGGCGATTTTTCCGTTCAGTTCTTGATGGCAAGCTTAATAAGGTGTGGTAGTGAAAAGGATTCAGCTCATTCCTCTGTTGTCGGCCGTGGCCCTGCTCAGTGCATGTACTGTGGTGCCCGGTACCAATCTTTCCACCAGTGGCAAAACCGAGGTGGCTACAGGTTCCGTTGATGTTGATCAGCTGGCAGATGTCTATCCGGTCACACCGGCGTTGATCAGCCAGCTGCGCAAGGCGCCGGTGGTGGGTAAGGCCAACCCTGAGCTCAATAGCGAGATCAGCCGTTACGAGTACCGGATTGGTGTGGGCGACATCCTCAATGTCACCGTGTGGGATCACCCCGAGTTGACCATCCCGGCCGGCTCTTACCGCAGTGCCAGCGAAGCGGGCAACTGGGTCCATGCCGATGGCACCATCTTCTACCCCTATATCGGCAAGGTGGACGTGGTGGGTAAAACTGTCGCACAGATCCGTACCGATATCGCCAAGCGTCTGGCCCAGTATATCGAGAGCCCGCAGGTGGATGTGAGCATTGCGGCGTTCCGCTCCCAGAAGGTTTATATCTCCGGTGAGGTAACCAAGCCGGGCGCCCAGCCTATCACCAATGTGCCGATGACCCTGCTTGATGCCTTCAATCTGGCTGGCGGGTTGACCCCGACCGCGGATTGGCACCATGTGGTGTTGACCCGCCAGGGCAAGGAGTTCCCGCTCTCCATGCAGGATTTGCTGCAGTATGGGGATCTCTCTCACAATCAGTTGATGCGTGACGGCGACATGCTCTATGTACCGCGCAACGATGCCCAGAAAGTCTTTGTGATGGGAGAGGTCAACAAGGCATCGACCTTGACCATTGGTCGTGAGGGGATGAGCCTGACCGAAGCGCTGAGCAGTGCCGAGGGCCTTAACCAGAATGCTGCCAATGCGACCGGCATCTTCGTATTGCGTCCTGCCGCGAAAGCCCAAGAGAAAGCCGCCATTTATCAGCTCGACCTGAGTGATGCCACTGCGCTGGTGATGGGTACCGAGTTTGCTTTGCAACCTTACGACGTGGTCTATGTCACCACGGCGCCGGTGACGCGCTGGAATCGCGTATTGAGTCAGCTGGTGCCCTCCATCAACGGCTTTAACGAGCTGACCGAAGGCATGCTGCGGGTTCGCAACTGGTAAGGCAGTGATGTTGCTTAACCTCTCCCGCTGGGTTGACGTGTAGCTGTACTCCCTCAGGGAGACGGCATTGAGGGGGGCTGATGCCTCCCTTATCTCCGGTTGTTTGTTGCCTTGATACGGAGACAAACGGGGAGGATAGGGCAGGGCAGTATGCCCTCTATCCGCCTTCCTTCAGGAAGATGCACGTAGTGAGGGGCGGTGGCTGCAGATTTTATTTTTAGAGAGCGACAGCGATATGTTTGAAAAAATTCTTGTGGTGTGTGTGGGCAATATTTGCCGCTCCCCAACCGGTGAACGACTGCTTCGCGAGCGTTTGCCCGGCCGTCAGGTCAGTTCTGCCGGGGTCAGTGCCCTGGTTGACAAGCCGGCCGACAAGGTCGCGAGCGAGGTGGCAGAGCAGCATGGTCTTTCCCTTGAGGGACACGCGGCGCGCCAACTGACCCGCGAGCTCTGTCAGGATGCCGATCTGATCCTGGTGATGGAGAAAGGGCATATCTCTGCCGTCACGGCTATCGATCCGGGGGCCCGTGGCAAAACCATGCTGTTTGGCCACTGGCAGGGGGAGAGTGAAGTGCCCGATCCCTATCGTCTGAGCCGGGAAGCTTACGAACATGTTTACCAGCTGTTGGTACGTAGCGCCGATGGGTGGGCGAAAAAACTGTAACGACATCCGCAGCGTCTGGTGGTGTTTGGGTTGTATCTGACAATAAAAATGGATTGTGTTTAATGACGACTTCTTCTGTTTCGTCCCGGCAGAGCAGTGCCGCGGTGGAGAATGACGAGATCGATCTGGGGCGCCTGCTGGGTTACCTGATCGATGGCCGTTGGTGGATTGTGACGATCACCACTCTGTTTATGGTTCTTGGCGTTGCATACGCCCTGTTGGCGACCCCGGTCTTCAAGGCAAACGCCTTGCTGCAGGTGGAGAAAAAAGCCAGTGGTGCCGCGCTGCTCGGGGATATGGCTGATGTATTGGGCGGTGAACAGCCCGATGCCGCCGCCGAGATTGAGCTGCTGACTTCTCGTATGGTGCTTGGCCGTACGGTACAAGAGCTTCACCTCGATACCGTAGTGACACCCAATTTCTTCCCGCTGGTTGGCCGTGGTCTGTCACGGCTGATGGGGCACCCCTATCCCAAGATGGCGGTAAGCCGTTTTGAAGTTGCGCCTGAATTGCTGGGGACGCCGTTGACGCTGACGGTTGACGCAGACAAACACTTTACCCTTGAGGTTGAGGGGCGGGTGCTGGAAGGTCAGGTAGGCAAGCTGCTTGAGAAAGAGGATGTCACCCTGCTGTTGTCTGATGTGGCAGCCGCTGAAGGGCAGGTCTTCACGCTGGTCAAACAACCTGCTCTGGATGTGATTGCCGAGTTGCAGCGCGATCTTCAGGTCAGTGAAAAGGGCAAAAATACCGGGATCATCTCGCTGGCGCTGGAAGGGGATGACAAGGGCCGCATTCGTGCAGTGCTCGACAATATCAGCCAGAACTATCTGCAGCAGAATGTGGTACGCAAGACCGAAGAGGCCCAGAAGAGCCTGGATTTCTTGCAGACGCATCTGCCTCAGGTCAAAGAGGAGCTGAATCGTTCTGAAGAGCAGTTGAATGTTTATCGCCAGCAGAATGAGTCGGTCGATCTGTCGCTGGAAGCGAAAGCCGCACTGGATACCATGGTGGGCCTCGAGAAGCAGCTCAATGAGCTGACCTTCCGGGAAGCGGAGTTGCAGCAACTCTATACCCGCCAGCACCCCGCTTACATCGCCCTGATGGAAAAGCGCCAGACCTTGATGAATACCAAAAATGCGATCAACAAGTCGATCAAGCGTCTGCCAAAAACCCAGCAGGAGATTTTGCGTCTGACCCGTGATGTGCAGGTTGGTCAGGAGATCTTCGTCCAGCTGCTCAACAAGCAGCAGGAGCTCAATATCATGAAGGCGGGCACCATCGGCAATGTGCGGATCATCGATGATGCCGTTGTTGAGACGAAAGCGGTCAAGCCGAAGAAACCGTTGATCGTGGTACTGGCGACCCTGCTGGGTGGCATGCTGTCGGTGGGGTTGATCCTGGTGCGCGCTGCTTTCCACCGTGGTGTGGAAAGCCCGGAACAGTTGGAAGAGATGGGGCTGTCGGTCTATGCCACTATCCCCTACTCCTCTGAGCAGGCCACCATCGAGCAGCAGCAGAAGAAGCGGCGACAGGCAATGCCTCTCAACGAGGCCTTGCTGGCTGCGCGAAATCCGGCCGATCTGGCGATGGAGTCACTGCGTAGTCTGCGAACCAGCCTCCATTTCGCCATGATGGAAGCCAAAAACAACATAGTGATGATCTCTGGCCCAGGCCCGGGTCTTGGCAAAACCTTCGTGTCGACCAACTTTGCTGCCACGTTGGCTCTGGGCGGCAAGAAGGTGCTGGTTATCGATGCCGACTTGCGCAAAGGCTATATGCAGAAGGTTATGGGGCAGGAGATGGGCGCTGGTCTGAGTGCCTATCTGGCGGGTCAAACAGAGCTGGCACACGTTGTGAGCCAGACCGGGTTTGATGGCCTTGATTTTGTCTGTCGTGGGGCTGTGCCACCCAACCCTTCCGAGCTGTTGATGCACCCTCGTTTCAAAGCGCTGCTGGATTGGGCGAGCGAGCACTACGATTTTGTCATCGTTGACTCCCCTCCCATCCTGGCGGTCACCGATGCGGCCATCGTTGGTCAGCATGTGGGGGCATCCTTGCTGGTTGCCCGCTTCGCCAAGACTGCGGTCAAAGAGGTGGAGGTGGCCATTCGCCGCTTCGAGCAAAACGGGGTCGCTATCAAGGGGATCTTGCTCAACGCGGTCGAGAAGAAGGCGAGCAGTTATTACGGTAACTACGGATATTATCAATACAGTTATGGCAGCAAGGAAAAAGCCTGACATTCTGTTTGGATAACCGCAATAGGTGAATGCAGGGTGCGTCTTCATGGCGCACCTTTTTTATGACCACCATAAAATAGTTTTCGAATGCAACCTGTATTTCAGTGCAATAATAGCGTCCCGATGGTATGCTATATTTGCAATTATCTATGTTTACAATGAGTTACTTAACTTTATGTGAACATGGCAATGCGTTGGTAAAGGGATATATGGTAATAGCATTGTTGTCATGCCATATTTTCTCCGAGCCACAAGTAGACAATAAACAAGGAAAGATGAAATGAAAAAAACCGCCCTGATTCTGGCTGCTGCCATGGCATTCTCTCATGGTGTGATGGCTGCTGAAGAAACTGCTTCTACTGCATCCACCGGTTCTGCCGGCGCCGCAGGTGCTGGTGCTGCCAGTACTGCTGCCATCGGGACTGGCACCATTGTTGCCGTTGGTGTAGGTGCTGCGGTTATTGCTGGTGTTGCCATTGCAAATGCCAACTCCAACGATGATGCCGGCCGTGGTACCGGAACCACAACCAGTACTCGTTAATATGATATAGGGCTGCTTTGGCAGCCTTATTTTTTTATATGTCACTGTGGTCACTCTATGTCTTTATCGCGCAATCTTGTTTTTCTTGGTTTGTTATCTCTCACCGGTTGTTCAAATACTGCTTCTGTGACGAGCGAAACTATCAAATATGCCGTGTTGGGGGCTGATGATGTGACCGTCAGTGCCGAGCATGTCAATAAACTGCCTTATGCAAGCGCTTATCTGAAAATCGGTGATAACCCGCGGATCTTCGTGGTATTGGCTTATGTCAATGGAGATGAACTCTCTTGGCTGACAGCCGACCGGGTCATGATTATTACCCGCCACGGTCGGGTCATTAAAACTGTCGGTATGGAAAATGACCTGGTCATGAGCGAGAGTGGTTCTGCCGACCCACTGTCGATGGCTGCCACCTCATCTGCCAACTGGAGTACCTTGTCAGAGTGGGAACAGCGCTATCTCAGCGGCTACCGTCTTGAAGGGAAGATGGTCCGTGCCGGACAGGATGAGCTGGATCTGGTGACGCGCCGAGTTTCAGCTACGCGTTTTGAAGAGACGGTTTCAATGTTCCCGGGGGGGAAATCCTGGACCAACGTTTTCTGGCGAGATCCGGTTAATGGACAGGTAGTAAAAACCCAGCAACATCTCGGCCCTGATCTGCCGGTCATTGAACTCACCATTTTGAAGCCATTCTCGTCATGAAAAAACTGACCCTATCTCTTTTATTGCTGTCCGGAGCTTGCTTCGCGGATACCAGTGTCAGCATTTACTATCAGGGGCGTCTTCAAGATCCCATCACCTTGAGTGAAGGGACACGCCTTGATGCCTTGCTGAGAAACAAGCTGCTGCCATCACCCATCTATTGGCGCTCTGCCCAGATTACGACGCCGGCCCGTCAACATGAGTTTGAGCTCAAGCAGGCGGCGGTGATCCGTGAGTTGGAGAGTCTGGCGAGCATATGGCGTAGCGAAGGTGAGGCTCAACGAGCCTCTTCTGCGGCTCGTCTTGCACATCAACTCGAAGGCATCACCGTTACCGGCCGCTTGCCTGTGATAGTTGATCCTGACAATGCCCAGCGCTCCCCGCAGGATAACCCTCGCCTGGAAGGCAACTACCGACTGTTTGTTGCTGCCCGCCAGCCTCAGGTTGCCATGTTTGGCCTGATGGAAGCGCTCCCCACGTTGCCTCTGGTTCCCGGTGCAGGTGTTGATGAATATTGGAAGCGTGATGCGCTGCTGGAGGGGGCCGACTCTGCTCATCTGCTGTTGATCCAGCCAACCGGTGATATTGATATGGTCCCCGTTGCCGTCTGGAACAAGCTTCATCGTGAACCCATGGCGGGGGCTGCACTGCTGGTCGGGTTTGATCCTGACCTGTTGCCCTCTTCATTTGCCGGAATAAATCAGCGGATCGCCGAGATAATTGCAAACAGGGTGCCTCATTAATGATTCCAAAACTTTCATATATAGCCCTGGCCGTCTCGACCGTTTGTGTTGCTGCACCCGGGGCGAATGATCCCTATGGCCCATCGCAAAGTGATTTCGGTGGGGCAGGTCTGCTGCAGATGCCCAGTGCCAGAATGGCCGCAGAAGGCGAGTTCAGTTTCAACTACATGGATAACGAAGAGTATCGACGCTGGTCGATCTCCATGCAGCCCTTTGACTGGTTTGAGGCCACGCTGCGTTATACCGATGTCAGAACTCGCCTGTATAGCCCTTACGAGCAGTTCAGCGGGGATCAGACTTATAAAGACAAGTCGATGGATTTTAAATTCCGACTTTGGCAAGAGTCTGATTACTTACCCCAAGTATCATTGGGCTTCAGAGACTTGATGGGGACAGGCCTGTTCGATAGCGAGTACGTTGTTGCCAGTAAACGTTATGGCCCGTTTGATTTCACCCTTGGAATGGGCTGGGGGAATATGGCCGAGAGCGGCAATATCAAGAACCCCTTCTGTGAATACAAAGAGAGTTGGTGCCAGCGTAATGATGGTTATGCGGGCAATGGCGGCAAATTTGAGGTCGATAGTCTGTTCCACGGCCCGGCGGCCTTGTTTGGCGGTATCGAGTATCAGACGCCATGGCGCCCTTTGCGTCTGAAACTGGAATATGACGGTAATGATTACAGCCGTGAGTATGCAGCCCGTAACAGCAAAGGCGGCTATGGAGCCTTGCCGCATAGCTCACCAGTCAACATAGGTGCCGTGTATCGTATTTTCGATAATATGGATACTCATCTCAGCTATCAGCGTGGCAATACCCTGATGTGGGGTATTACTATGCGGACCAACTTTAATGAGTTGCAGCAGGCCCATCTGGATGAGCCCCGGCCTGAGTATCAACCGGAAAAGAGTCCGGCCCAACTGGATGATGTCGATTGGGCTGCACTCAGTGGGCAGACGAAAAGCAATGCCGGATATCGTGATCTGGTCTGGTATGGCACGGACGATCGTGTTTTTGTCAGCGGTGAGCAGCTGAAGTATCGCAAGCCAGATGAAGCCGAAGATCGAATGTCATTATTGGCCGCGAATGCGTTGCCCGCTTCGGTTCACTCTCTGCATATCGTTGAGCAGAAGAAAGGGCTCGATATCCGTGAGACTGTAGTGGACATGGACTCTGTACGGTTGGCAAACAGTGACCTCCCATTGGGACAAGAGACTACTTATAAGTCGGATGTCATCGCAGCCAATGCACCGTCGGCACCTGTTCGCCATGAAAGTCGCAGCTCGGCGCTGAGTTACAGTGTGGATCCTGTGTTGAACCAGTCTGTTGGGGGGCCGGAGTCTTTCTACATGTATCAGCTTGGTCTCAACTTCAATGGTGATTGGCGGGTGACCGAGAAGAACTGGCTGGGGGGCACAGTATTTGTGAACCTGGCCAATAACTACGACAAGTTCAATTACAAGAATCCACCGCTGGACGGGGATGCTTTGCCCAGGGTGAGAACCTGGATCCGGGAGTATGTCAGCTCCTCCGATGTATTGCTTAACAACCTGCAAGCGACCCATTTCGAGCAGTTCTCACCTGAGTGGTATGGTCAGGCTTATGCCGGTTATCTGGAGATGATGTACGCCGGTGGTGGTGCCGAACTGCTGTATCGTCCTTTTGGTCGTTCATGGGCGATTGCGGCTGATGTGAACTGGGTCAAGCAACGGGATTGGAACAATACCTTGCGGATGGCCGATTACGATGTGGCAACAGGCCATGTGACCGGTTATTGGCAACTGCCCTATGTTGATGATGTGACTGCCCAGCTCTCTATTGGCCGTTATCTGGCAGGGGATGTCGGGGCGACACTGGATCTGTCCAAACGCTTCTCATCCGGCGTTGTGGCAGGGGTGTTTGCAACGCTGACTGATGTGTCTGCTGATGAGTATGGAGAGGGGAGTTTCACTAAAGGTATCTATGTGACGATTCCCTTCGACTTGATGCTGCTTCGCCCGACAACCAGCAAAGGCTCGATTGGCTGGATGCCATTGACCAGAGATGGGGGCCAGATGTTGGCCAGAAAATACAGTCTTTACAGTTTGAGTAGCAACGCATCATTCCCTGACTAATTAATGCTATAGCTTGAGTAAAGCGCTCTGAATATGGTTGTATGAAACACCATTTTTTCAGAGCGCTTTTTTTATGGCTACATTTCCGTCCACCGGGTCATCAGTGCTATCAGCCCATCGGGAAAAGCGAGTATTTTTTTTCTTCTGGGGGATAAGCATACTTTGGTTGGGACTTGGAATGCATTTTTTCATGCATAACCCGGGTGGGGCAGGTCTCTATCTTCCTTTCAACGCATGGGGATGGATATTTGCTTCTTTGATGATCTGTCTGGGGTTGTGGCATATCACGTCGAAAGGCGAATTGGTATCCAGCAGGCTCTTGCAAGTTTGGGGGGGGGCGATTGTATTGATGCTGCTACCCATGGCGTGGTCTGACGCCACCTTGCGTGATTACGCACTTCCTCGCCTCGGTGGTCTTGTCGGCGGCGGATTATTTCTCTTCTCGCTCTATCAGTTCCGTCTTGCACCGAAGGCGCGTCAACAGTTATTGACGCTTATGCTGGTCGCGATAGCTATCGAAATGACCTTGGGTCTGGTGCAGTATTACCTGCTAACACCGGGCAATTGGCTTGGCTATGACACCAAAGCAAATCGTCCCTATGGCATTTTTCAGCAACCCAACGTGATGGCCAGTTTTATGGCCACCGGTTTGTCTCTGGCTGCTTGGCTAAATACCCTCAACCAACATCGATGGCTGAAGGCACTTCAGGGGTATGTGATCGTTGGTTCAGTGGTATTGCTGATTGTTCTTCAATCCAGAGTTGGGCAACTGGGTGGAATATTGGCTTTGCTGATGATGCTTCCCTGGTTGAAGAGAAACCACGCTTTGAAGGTGACTCTTTCATGTATCTTATTGGGCGTGCTGTTCGGACTCGCATCTCTGTATGGTGTGGAAGGGGTCAAGCGGGGTCTTTCTGTCTATCAGTCGGGGGGATATCGTACGATTTATTGGTCGTATGCATTGCACCTGCTGTCACAACATCCTTTTACCGGATGGGGATATGGTTCTTTCGAATCTGTATTCCTGCATAACTATATGGCAGACAAGTTATTGAATCCGGCAATGCCACAGATTGAGTACAATCTTGATCATCCTCATAATGAGTTGCTTTATTGGGCTGTTGAAGGGGGTATCTTGCCAGTCATCGGGCTCTTGGTGATGGGCGCCGCTGTGATATGGCGTGTAGTGGGTCAATCCTGGTCGCATGGATTGGCCTTATTGGCATTAGTCGTACCCATTACACTTCATACCCAGGTCGAATATCCCCTCTATCACTCCATTGCTCACTGGATTTTTTTATTGATGTTGGTCTGGTATATCGATGAAACCTGTGGGGCAGACGCGGCCAGAGGGATAGCCGTATACCGTTACCCCCATAAGTTGTTGTTACGCTTTCTGGCGGTTTCCATCCCCTTGTTTATCGTACCATTCATGTTGACTGCGCTTCATACTGCCTGGGTCGTCACCAAATACGAACGGGGGGGGTATAAGGAGCCAGCATTGTTGCTGGATATTATTAATCCAATGGCTTGGTTGACGCGGGTTGAGTTTGATGTAAATGCGGTACGATTGATGGTGGGTTTACAGACTCAGAATAAGACCGAACTGGAAGCTTACCTGGCATGGGGGCAAGATTTTGTTCGCCATACACCCAGAGCAAATATCTACGCGAACATGGTTGTTGCATTGAATGCGTTGGGGCGCCCTGACGAGGCTCGTAATTTAAGAGCCGAAGCGCTCCGTTGGTATCCAAAAGAACCATTGCTGATTGAGGCAACCTCTAAACCAATGGTCAGTGGTGTGGATACGTTACCTACTGGAGCTGCCAACTAAGGCTTGGAAAATGGGATATGAGACAATCATAGCGGCTTGTCTCTATCCCGTTATAGCTGTAAGAATGAACCTGTGGTTTCCGTGTAAAAGGTAAGTTGGAGGGAGAATGCATCTTTAGTCGCGCGCCTTTTTTATGTTCATTGGGTTGTTTTTAACTTGTTGTTTTTAAATGATTTTAATCCCTGGCGCGATCGATTGGGTGATATGACGCATGGTCTTAATCTGCTCATGATGCGAGCAGGCATCGTTCTATTTTTTTATGCAGGTACTGCTCAGGAATCGTTTGACGCACTAGTTGCATTTTCTGAAAAATGTTGATGGCAATTACCCTGAACCTCATATTAATAGTTTCAGATGTGTATGTTCGATTTGGTGGTGATATCAAAAGAGATGTCTAGGCGAGATAGGTTTAATGGGTGAAAGCGTGAGTTTGTTGGCAAGTTTATTTTCATATTCTTTCCAAGTATGCCCTGATAGTAAAAATTGCATGTAGTTATGAATTGTCCATGCTATTCTGAAACAGTTATCCCTGTAACCGACTTTTTTGTGAGGAAATAATGAACGAGTTTCTGAAAGTTCTGCTGAACATTCGCAGTTTGCGTGCGGCTATTCGTGAGCTGCCGTTTGAGCAACTGCTGGAAGCTAAAGAGAAGTTTGACCTGGTTTACCAAGAGCGCGCCGATTCTGTTGAACAGGAGCGTGCTGAACAGGAAGAGCGTCAGCGCAAGCTGAATGAATTCACCGAAATGCTGCAGCAGGCGGGTATTGATCCTCGTGAGCTGTTGGCGACTGCCGCAGCTCCGGCTGCTGCGACTGGCGCTGCCAAGAGCAAGCGTGCTCCGCGCCCGGCTAAATACAAGTACGAAGAAGATGGCCAGGAAAAAACCTGGACCGGTCAAGGCCGTATGCCGAAAGCCATTGCTGCTCAAGTAGCACTGGGTAAAGACCTGAACGATTTCCTGATCTAATTCTTCAGGTTCAGAGATTGAATAATGCCGCCTTTGAGCGGCATTATTTTTGCCGTTTTACTCGTGGTTATCCAATCTGCCCCTTCGCCCCATTGTTATCTACATCCTCGCTTGTATCCTTTTTACCGTCGTTTCACTTCACTGTTACTTTGCTCAATATCCGACATTCCGCACCTGATTTAGGAATAAATTTGCCGATAGCGCTCACCCAATACCTCCAAAATGATCTGCTGGTCT
>NZ_JAPDCH010000014.1:0-125780 GCF_027705925.1 Aeromonas sp. Y289-2 | reverse complement strand
GAGCGGGAAACGAGACTCGAACTCGCGACCCCGACCTTGGCAAGGTCGTGCTCTACCAACTGAGCTATTCCCGCAACTACCTTAAAACAGGCCGTACAGCATTTGGTTGCTTGCGCTACTGTACGGGAGCCGAATTATAAGAGCAGTCATTCCAATTGCAAGGGCTTTTTTGTCTGGTTGCGCGCGTTCGCTCAAAAGCTGGCCGAACTGTCGATTTTAGCAGCCAGAGTATGACAAACCCTTGCCGGGGAATCAGATCTTGAAGACGTGGCTACGATAGAACTGCAACTCGGCGATGGATTCGCGGATATCGTCCAGCGCCTGGTGGGTGCCGCTCTTCTTGAACTGATCCAGCAACTCCGGCTGCCAGCGGCGTACCAGCTCCTTGATAGTGCTGACGTCGACGTTGCGGTAGTGGAAGAAGGCTTCCAGCTCGGCCATGTGCTTGACCATGAAGCGGCGATCCTGACCGATGCTGTTGCCGCACAGCGGGCTGGTGCGCTCCGGCACCCACTGGCGAATGAAGTCGAGGGTCTCGGCAATGGCTTTCGCCTCGTCGTGCTGACTCGCCTTGACCCGGGCCACCAGACCGCTCTTGGTATGGGTGTTGACGTTCCAGTCGTCCATCTTGGCCAGCTCTTCATCACTCTGATGAATGGCGATGACCGGCCCTTCGGCCAGTACGTTCAGATCCTTGTCGGTGACTATGGTGGCAATCTCCAGTACCACGTTCTCTTCGGGGTCGAGACCCGTCATCTCCATGTCGATCCATACCAGGTTCTGCGCGCTGACTGTCATGATTGCTCTCTCTATTGGGAGGAATGGCGGAATTTTGCCAATTTGCATGTATCATACTGGCTTTGGATCTGTTCATAAACTGGCGAATCGAGTGGCAAAGAAAGCAAAACTCAATCTGGGTCAACAAAGGCGCGTCCAGGCCAACCGCGAACGGCGGCTGCAAAAAGATCACACCACAGTGGTGGATGACACCCTGTTTGGCCCCGCCATCGAAGGGGTGGTGATCAGCCGTTTTGGTCAGCACGCAGACGTGGAAGCGGTCGATGGCACCATCCACCGCAGCAACCTGCGGCGCAGCAGCATCAGCAGTCTGGTGTGTGGCGACAAGGTGGTGTGGCGTCCCGGCCTCAATACCGCGACAGCGGGCGTCATCGAGGCGGTGCATCCGCGTCACTCGGTACTGACCCGGCCGGACTTCTACGACGGGGTCAAACCCATCGCAGCCAACATCGACCAGATCATCATCGTCTCGGCGGTGATGCCCGAGTTCTCCACCAACATCGTCGACCGCTATCTGGTGGCCGCCGAGGATGTGGAGATCCGCCCCCTCATCGTGCTGAACAAGGTCGATATGCTCGATGATGCCGCCAGAGCGCGCATCGAAAGCCAGCTCGAAACCTACCGCAAACTCAATTACGAGGTGCTGCTGGTGAGCTGCGAGAGCGGCGAAGGGCTGGATGAACTCAAGGCAGCCCTGACCGACAAGATCAGCATCTTCGTTGGCCAGTCCGGGGTGGGCAAATCCTCGCTTACCAACGCCCTGATGCCGGGGCTGGATGTGCTCACCGGCGAGATCTCAGAAAACTCGGGGCTCGGCCAGCACACCACCACCACGGCGCGGCTCTACCACTTCCCGAGCGGTGGCGATCTCATCGACTCCCCCGGGATCCGCGAGTTCGCCCTCTGGCATCTGGAGGCCGACCGCATCACCTGGTGCTTCGTCGAGTTTCGCGACTACCTGGGTGGCTGCAAGTTCCGCGACTGTACCCACAAGGACGATCCCGGCTGTGCCCTGCGCGCCGCGGTCGACGCGGGCGCCATCAGCGCCGATCGCTTCCACAACTATCACCGCATCCTGGAAACCATGCAGGAAGCCCGTCACGGTCGCCAGCAAGCGCGCCTGTGACCCTAATAAACCTACGTTGATGATGAACATGAGCATTACTGACAACCTGAAAATTGCCGGTCAATACTGTCTGCCCAAGCACGCCCTCTCCCGTCTGATCGGCAAGTTTGCCGCCGCCGAAGCGGGCAACATCACCACCAAAGTGATCGAGGCTTTTATCAAGCAGTATCAGGTCGACATGAGCGAGGCGCTGCACGAGAGTCCGGCCCACTACAAGAGCTTCAACGAGTTCTTCACCCGTGAGCTCAAGCCCGGTATCCGCCCCGTGGTAGAAGATGCCATGACCCTGGCGCTGCCGGTGGATGGCACCGTCAGCCAGCTCGGCCCGATCCAGCAGGGTCGCATCATTCAGGCCAAGGGCCACGACTACAGCGCCCGCGAGCTGCTGGGCGGCTATGAGGATCTGGTTGCGCCGTTCAAGGATGGCGACTTCGCCACCATCTATCTGGCGCCCAAGGATTACCACCGCATCCACATGCCGCTGGACGGCGTGCTGGAGAGCATGGTGTTCGTGCCGGGGGATCTCTTCTCCGTCAACCCGCTCACCGCCGAGAATGTGCCGAACCTGTTTGCCCGTAACGAGCGAGTGGTGGCCACCTTCCGCACCCCACACGGCCCCATGGCGCTGGTGCTGGTCGGTGCCACTATCGTGGCCAGCATCGAGACCATCTGGGCCGGCAACATTGCGCCGACCAAAGAGAAGAAGGTGGTGCGCTGGGATTACACCGGCGATGAGGCCATTACCCTGCAGAAAGGCGCCGAGATGGGCCTGTTCAAGCTGGGCAGCACCGTGGTCTGCCTGTTTGGGCCGGGCATGCTGGCCGGTTTCGAGCCCCATCTGGCCAATGGCGTCACCACCCGTATGGGTCAGCCCTTTGCCAAGCTGGCGGAGCAGGCATGAGCGAGCAACCGAACGCCTCGCAGAAGAACAACCCGCTGCACGGGCTGACTCTGGAAGCCATCGTCACCGCGCTGGTCGAATACTACGGCTGGGAAGAGCTGGGGCAGCAGATCAATATCCGCTGCTTCACCGATAATCCCAGCATCAAGTCCAGCCTGAAGTTCTTGCGCAAGACCCCCTGGGCTCGGGAGAAGGTCGAAAGCCTCTACCTCTACGTCCAGCGCAAGCAAGCCAAATCGAAGAAGGAAGGGCAAGATGGCCTTTAAGATTACGTACACCTATAAAAAACAGGCCAAAGAGATCGGCTACGCGAACGACAAGTTCCGCAGCATCTACGACGCCATCGCCGCTGCCGAAGGGCTGGACCTCACCAGTTTTCACGCCATGGAGGCCCAGCTGGCTCAGGTTTGTCGCCGTGACAAGAAAAGCGTGAAGGATTACCAGGAGAACTACTTCAAAGAGTTGGGATTCTCCAACATCGTCATCGAACGGGATCTTCAGGAGTAACCATGCGCACCTTGACCCTGATGGCCGCCTCTCTGCTGCTGGCGGCATGCAGTACACCGGAACAACATCTGGTGGGCAGCGATCGCGACAGCCACGGCTGTATCGGCAGTGCGGGCTATCAGTGGTCAGCGCTGACTGGCAAATGTGTGCGCCTGTTTGATGAAGGTATCCGGCTCAATCCAACCGATGCCAGCCAGACCAGCAGCGCCTTCGTGATGTTCAATGCCGACCAGACGCAGGCCGAATTGCATCTGCCAAGCGGCGAGCAGCACCTGCTGACCCGTCAAGGTGCGGAGGGCAACTGGTCGTGGCAGGGCAGCGGCTACACCCTCTTTATCTGGAAGGGTTATGTGCTCAAGCACGGTGACAAGGCGCTCTATCACGGGGAATAACCCCGTGCGATAGCGCACTGCGTGGTATCGGCACGATACCCGCGAAAAAAATGCCGACCCTGTGGTCGGCATTTTTGTTTTTGCAACAGCCTGTTATCAGGCACGGCTGAGGTAATCGGCCTGTCCCACCCACTTGTAGCTGGTGAGCTCGGTCAACCCCATGGGGCCACGGGCATGCAGCATCTGGGTCGACACCGCCACTTCAGCGCCCAGACCAAACTGGCCACCATCGGTGAAACGGGTGGAGGCGTTGACATAGACAGCCGCCGAACCGGCGCCATTGACGAAACGCTCGGCGTTGGCCAGATCGTTGGTCAGGATGGCATCGGAGTGGCCGGCGTTGTGCTCGCGCATATGGGCCAGCGCTTCGTTGACGTCTGCCACTAGCTTGACCCCCAGGGTCAGCCCGAGCCACTCGGTATCGAAATCCTCCGGCCCTGCCTCGCACAGGTTGTCGGCACCCGCCAGCAGCGCCATGGCGTTGGGCGCGGCCACCAGCGTCACCTTGCGCTCGTTCATCAGCGTCACCAGTTGCGGCAGGAAGGTGGCGGCCACCTTCTCGTGTACCAGCAGAGTATCGAGGGCATTGCAGGCGGAGGGACGTTGCACCTTGGCGTTGTCGATAACCGCCAGAGAGCGCACCAGATCGGCACTCTCGTCGACGAAGATGTGGCTGATGCCAAAGCCGCCGATGATGACCGGAATGGAGCTGTTCTCCTTGCACATCTTGTGCAGGCCGGCACCTCCGCGAGGGATGATCATGTCCACATAGCGGTCGAGACGCAGCAACTCGCCGACCAGCGCCCGATCTGGGTTGTCGATGTACTGCACCGCCGCCTCGGGCAGACCGGAGGCCGCCAAGGCATGCTGGATCACCCGCACCAGCTCCAGATTGGAGTGGAAGGTCTCGCGCCCACCACGCAATATGCTGGCGTTGCCAGTCTTGAGGCAGAGGCTGGCGATATCGATGGTGACGTTGGGGCGCGCCTCGTAGATGACGCCGATAACCCCGATGGGCACCCGGCGACGAGAGAGCCGCAGGCCATTTTCCAGCACCCGGCTATCCATTTCGGCGCCGACCGGGTCATCCAGCGTGATCACCTTGCGCACATCCGCCACAATCCCGGCCAGCCGGGCCGGATTGAGCAGCAGGCGATCCAGCATGGCTTCTGACAAGCCAACCTCACGACCGGCGGCAATATCTTTCGCGTTGGCCGCGAGGATCTGTTCACTGCGCGCCTCCAGCTCGTTGGCAATGGCAGCCAGCGCCCGATTCTTCTGCGCCGTGCTGACGGTAGCCAACTGATAGGCGGCTTCTCGGGCCGCCTGCCCCATTTTCTCCAGACTCATTTCGGTTCCCTTTGTTCATACCGTGCAGCTCTGATTAGAGCAGCACCATATCGTCTCGATGGATAGCCACAGAGCCGTAGCCATAGCCCAATACCTGTTCAATCTGATCAGAGTGGACGCCGCGCAGCTTATCCAGCTCCAGATGGTCGTAACGGCAGATGCCACGGGCCAACTCGGCGCCTTTGGGATCGAGGATCCGCACCACATCGCCCCGAATAAAGTCACCCTTGACCGCGACGATCCCCTTGGGCAGCAGGCTGGAGCCTTTATCCTTCATGGCGGCGACAGCCCCCTGATCCACATGCACTTCGCCGTGAGGGGGTGGGCCTGCCAGGATCCAGCTCTTACGCCCTTCCAGCGGGGACGCCAGCGCCGGGAACAGGGTGCCAATCCGCTCGCCCTTGGCGAGACGGCCGATCACCTCCGGCATCTGGCCGGTCGCGATCACCACGTTGACGCCGGCGCGGCGTGCCACATCTGCGGCCTGCAGCTTGGTAGCCATGCCGCCGGTGCCGAGGCCGCTGACACTGTCACCCGCCAGCGAGCGCAGGGTATCGTCGATGGTCTGCACCTCTTCAATGAGCTGGGCGTCGGGATTGGTGCGCGGATCGGCGGTAAACAGCCCCTTCTGGTCTGTCAGCAGGATCAGCAGGTCAGCATCCGCCAGAATGGCGGCCCGTGCGGAGAGGTTGTCGTTGTCGCCGACCTTGATCTCGGCGGTCGCCACCGCATCGTTTTCGTTGATCACCGGAATAATGCGGTGATCGAGCAGGGTGCGCATGGTGTCGCGGGCGTTGAGGTAGCGCTCCCGATCTTCCAGATCGGCGCGGGTCAGCAGCATCTGGCCGATATGCAGACCGTAGAGATTGAACAGATCCTGCCATACCCGAATAAGCTGGGTCTGACCAACCGCCGCCAGCATCTGCTTGTTGGGCAGGGTTGGCGCAAGTGGCGGGTGACCCAGATGTTCACGCCCGGCGGCGATAGCACCTGATGTGACGACCACGACCCGATGGCCGTGACGGTGCAAGGCCGCACACTGTCTGACCAGCTCGACCATATGGGCACGATTGAGCTGGGAAGACCCCCCTGTGAGCACGCTGGTGCCCAACTTGACGACTATGGTTCTGTTTTCCATGGGAGCATAAAGGCTAAAAAAGTAAGGAATATCTTTATACCCACGGCCATGGTGCCCTGCAAGGCAATTAACGCCGGGGTGAGGAGATGGGGCAAAGCCCGGATGATTGCGGTCGGAAGGGGAGATGGCTGACTGATGGCCCGGCAAACAGCGGGATGCTGCTCGCCGGACATCAGGGATCAAGCGGCGGTCACGGTCAACTCATTGGTGACCTGATCCGCTGGCGCTAACTGACACTCCAGAGCCGTCAGTTTGTCGCTGATGAGCTTGTAGAAACGGTTGAGGGTCCGCTCCACTTCTACCTGGTGCTTCTTGGGGATCGGCTTGTCCAGCCACTCACCATCAGCATTGTAGAAACCGAGCTGATAGTGGTAACGGAAATGGTGATCGTCCTGCTCCAGCACCAGCCACCAGCCCCAGAACTCCCGCTTGTCCGGCGCCGGCTTGGCGCTGACACAGACCGACAGGCAATCGAAACGATAACGCCCCTCTTCGCAGAGATCTTCGCGCAAATAGGGGCCAATGGCAGCAAACTGCCTCAGCAGTCGCTTGTAGGTCACTCTTTCAGACATGTTAACCTCCCTGTTAAACAAGCCGCGCCACCTCGGGATGGCGTCAGTTCTTTAGCGCAATGTCAGGTACACAAATGCTGTTTCAGCCACTCGACGATTTCGTCCAGTGCCTTGTCATACACCTCCAGCAAAGGCTGTTTGTCGAAAACGATGGCCTTGCCGTTACGACTGGCCGCCGCCAATGCCCGTACATCCTGCTCGGGACAAATAAAATCTCGCTTGTGTCCAATACTCAATATCGGCACAGAGGTGCGAGTCCCCAGTAATCCTTGTGTTTTAAGTGAAAAAACCTGGCACTTGGTACGCATGCCGTCCCACTGCGCCGCATCCGCCCCCAACCGGTTGGCCAGACTGTCCCGCATCATGCGCGGACACTTGGCAAACAGCTCCTGATTGGTAAACACCTGATTAACCCCGGCGCCGACACAAACCACGGTGCGCAGCTTAAAGGGTTCGATAAAGGCCAGTCTGGCTGCGATATTGCCCGCCAGACGCATCCCCACCATGGCGATACGCTGATGATCGACCCAAGCCACTTCGGAGAGGTAATGGAGCACCGCCTGATGGAGACGGCTGGTATCCTGCACCAGTGGCCAATGCTCGGCATAGCCGACCCCGGGCATATCGAGGGAGAGCATGCCGATACCGTTGGGCTCGAGCCGTTTGAGATAGAAGTTGAGGAAATCGAGCTGCAGGGAGTCGATCCCGCCGCTGATGATCACCAGCGGCACCGGTTTTTCGGTCGTCGGCAGGTGGAGATAACCCTGAATATGCTTGCCGCGAAAAGGCACCTGGATCTCTTTGAGCGGCACCTTGAACAGGCGACCCGCCTCGCGATAGGCCATGTTACCGAGCAGCTGGGCCTGATCCGCCAGCTCGTCATCCTTGAGATGGGGATAGCTGGCGATGGAGTAGTAGCGCACCGCCTTGAGCAGCTGTTTCAAGGCGCCAGAAGGATCACCCTTCTCGCGCAGTTCGCGGCCCTGCTTGAAATAGTTGCCAGCCACCTGGCTCCACTCGTAGATCCAGTTGCCGGGCACATAGCCCTTGATGGTATCGAGATAGCAATCGTGGGTGCGCTCGCCGGTCGCCATGGCGATACGGGCCAGGGTCTGCTCCACTTCGATGGGATCAGCCCCCTGCCAAGTCCAGGAGGGGCGGCGCAGCAGGCGATACCAGCTCTTTGACATGGATCCGTCGATAAACATCTCGTCTGACTCGGCTTGCGCCAGATCAGCCGCACTGGAGTTGGAGATCTCGGATGTTTCCAATACCTTCTTGACGCGGGTAAAGAGCTGTTCGGTCAGGTTTAGGTCTTCGTTCAAGTCCAAGATAGTATCCCATTCATATCAGGCAATAGCTCATCTTAACCACTTTTACTGCCCATCAGCCACCCTGCAACAGATTGATACACAAAAAAACAGGGCTCCAAATTGGAGCCCTGTGAAACCATTATTGCCGGTTGCGACCAATGGACGCAGTGAGCGTCACATCCCGATCCCGTTACTTTTCGTCGCAGATCGGTGTGGCGAACTCCAGTGCCATATCCCACGGCTGTTCGATCCAGGTATCCTGCGGGATCGCCACTTCGAAATCGTCCAGCAGCGCTTCGCCCATCGGCTTGGCGAAAATCGCGATGAACTTGGCTTTCGGGTAGAGCTCGCGGATCGCCTTGGCGGTAGTGCCGGTATCCACCAGATCTTCCACCACCAACCAGCCTTCGCCGTCACCGGCGGTGGTGGCAGCCTTCACGACCACCAGCTCGCGCTGGCTGTCATGGTCATAGCTGGAGATGCAGAGGGTTTCCACATTACGAATGCCAAGTTCACGGGCCATCAGGGCTGCGGGCACCAGGCCACCACGGCTGACCGCGATGATACCTTTCCACTGGCTGACAGGCAGCTGACGACGGGCCAGACGGCGAGCTTCACGTTGCAGGTTGTCCCACGACACATAGAACTTTTTCGGCATGTTATCGATCTCGAATAGTTATTTAAAAACAATCACTTAAAATAACAACATCCGCAATTATCCCTGCGGATGCCAGTAAATGGCGGCCCTTGCCCGACTGAATTCAGATTGCACTTCGGCTGCCTCAGGGCTAAGCCTCGGCAGCAAATCTGATAACAATGGAAGCAAGATGGGCTTATCCGGCGATCGGTTAGATGATGTGTCCAAACCGCGGACAGGCTGTTGGGCCGATATGATAGCACCGTTTGCAGAGAAAATGCCTGGCAAACGTATGCCAAAAACAGGAAAAATCGGCATCACCCTCTCCATTCGGCACATCTAGAGCGCCAAACGACTAACCTGCCGTCCCTGCTGCCGAGTCCTAATGGGCTGTGCGGCAAATCGCAGATAAAAAAATAGCAGGGGGAGGTTTAACCTCACGCACCTGCTGCTTTCTCGCCTCTGCCTGGTTGGGCAGCTCGTCTTAGCGACGAGTGACGAAGGGATTAGGGTAGCTGAAACCCTGGGTATACAAAGAGGGGGCAAACCAATAGGTTGAGTTGCTGCCTGGCATATTGAAACTCCTGATTGCTTAACAAGTTACGTACCTTTAATGCGGGCTCAAATCCTTGAACGAACACTCGGTTCCATGGAGGCGCACTTGCTTTGCTTCGGTTCCCTGGAGGCTTTCATCGTCATCCTGACGGGTGGCGAACCACGGGAGCTAATTTACCAGTCGGTGCGTTAAATTCAATATTTTTGTGAGATCGGTCACACATTTTCTTTTCTATCGGTCAGCGTCGTCCGAACCTGACGATCGTACTGCCTGGTTGCCATCAGCCAGCACAAGCTGCCTGCGATTTGCGCTGATTGCTCACATTTTTGTGTGATTGACTGTATTATCGTTATCCTCTTCCCCGGCCCGCTGATGGGGCCCTGTTAATTCCGTGCTGGTAAGGAGTCCCGACGTGGCACAGCTTAGCTCTCTCTCTCCCAAACTGATTTGGCATTTCTTCGAACAGATCTGCTCCATTCCCCACCCTTCCAAACATGAAGCCAAACTGAGCGCCTGGATCATCCAATGGGCTCAAGGGGAAGGTCTGGCGGTCAAGCAGGACAAGGTCGGCAACATCATCATCAAGAAACCGGCCACCCCGGGGATGGAAAACCGCAAAGCCGTGGTACTGCAGGCCCACATCGACATGGTGCCGCAGGCCAACGCCGACACCAAACACGACTTCGCGACCGATCCCATCGATGCTTATGTCGATGGCGAGTGGGTCACTGCCCGTGGCACCACCCTGGGTGCCGACAACGGCATCGGCATGGCCGGTTGCCTGGCAGTACTGGCTGACAAGACCATCAAGCACGGCCCGCTGGAAGTGCTGCTGACCACAGACGAAGAGACCGGCATGACCGGCGCCTTCGGTCTGGAAGCGGGCTGGCTGGAGGGCGAAATTTTGCTCAACACCGACTCCGAAGAGGATGGCGAAGTCTATATGGGCTGCGCTGGCGGTGTGGATGCCAATATCCGCTTCCCGCTCGAGCTGGTTGATGCTGCTGAAGGTGAAGCGTTCGAACTGGCCGTAAAAGGGCTGCGTGGCGGTCACTCCGGTTGCGATATCCATCGCGGCCGTGGCAACGCCAACAAGCTGCTGGTGCGTCTGCTCAAAGCAGCCGAGCCACTGGGTGTTCGTCTGGCCGAGATCCACGGCGGCACCCTGCGCAACGCCATCCCGCGCGAAGCCCGTGCCACCCTGCTGGTGCCTGCTGCCAGCGTGAACGAGTTCAAGGCGCTGGTTGACCGCTACACCGGGATCTACCAGACCGAACTGGCCGCTACCGAGCCGAACCTGACCCTGCTGGTCAACAGCGCCGCTAAACCGGCCAAGCTGATGAGCGTCTCCCTGCAACAGCGCCTGCTGGATGCCCTGATGGCCTGCCCGAACGGCGTGATGCGCATGAGCGATGCCATGCCCGGCGTGACCGAAACCTCTACCAACCTGGGGGTCATCAAGACTCAGGATGGCGAAGTGTACGTCCAGTGCCTGATCCGCTCCCTGATCGACTCCGGCCGCGAGAGCATCGAGCAGATGACCCGCTCCCTGTTCACCCTGGCAGGCGCCAGCTGCGAATTCACCGGTGCCTACCCGGGTTGGGCGCCGAACGTGGACTCCCCCGTCATGGCGCTGGTACGCAATAGCTACCAGACCCTGTTCGGCACCATGCCCAACGTGATGGTGATCCACGCCGGCCTCGAGTGCGGTCTGTTCAAGAGCGCCTATCCGGAGTGGGACATGGTCTCCTTCGGCCCGACCATCCGCGGTGCCCACTCCCCTGACGAGAAGGTACATATCCCGGCGGTCGAGCGTTTCTGGCAACTGCTGGTGCACGTACTGGAAGCGATTCCGGCCAAATAACCCGGCCTACGCCACACGGCAAAGCAAAGCCCCGCACTGCTGCGGGGCTTTTTATTGTCTGTTCCAACCTGACGTTGGCGCTTACCGGATGCCGCGGGCCTCGCGGATCCACTCCCAGGCTTGCTGGATCTCCTGGGTCTTCTCCTTGGCCATCTCCATCATCTCCGGCGGCAACCCTTTGGCGGCCAGCTTGTCCGGGTGATGTTTGCTCATCTCCTTGCGGTAGGCGCGCTTGATATCCTGATCGCTGTCGCTCTCGCTCACCCCCAGCAACTGGTAAGCATTCTTGAGGCGCTCCGCAGAGGGTGCCGCCTGCCGATACTGCTGGCCACCGGAATGGCCCCCCTGATACTGGCCATGGGCCTGATTGAAGAAGTTCATCTGCGCTTCAGCCATCGCCAGAATGCGGGCCAGCTCGATGCGGCTGAAGCCCAGTTCGTCGGCAATGGTGTGCAGAATGGCGCGCTCGCCCTCCTCTACCCGCCCGTCGGCAAAGGCCGCCTGCAGTTGTACCTCGAGGAAGAAGCGCAGAATATCGCGCTGCCCCAGACTGGCACGGCGGAACTCGGCCAGGGTCTCGCGCAGCGGGAAGTCGGCCTCCTTACCGAGACGAAACGACTCCTGTGCCCGGGCACGCTGCTCCCCCACCAATCGCATCCGATCCATCAGGTTGGAGGCAACCCGGATCTCCTGCTCGGTCACCTGACCGCTGGACTTGGCGATGTGACCCATCACCGAGAAGGTGGCATGGAAGAAGACGGCTTGCTGCTCCTGACTCGGACCGCGACGAAACGCCCCCTGCAGCCCCATGCCACGGTCGAAACGGTGGCCGATCCAGAGGCCAATCAGGGCGCCGATGATATTGCCGAGCAGAAAACCGAAGAAGGCGCCCAGCACCTTACCCCAAATACGCATGGTTCAAGACCTCTTGAAGTTAATGAGTGCGGGTCTGGAGCTGGTCATCCAGCTCGCGCAGTCGATCGACCGTGCCGATATCGCGCCACTCGCCAGCGAGCAGGCTGCCGCCTACCCGCCCTTGCGCCATCCAGTCACGCAGCAGGGGCGCCAGCTTGCGGGCGCCGCCCGCGAGACCGGCAAAGGCCGCCGGATCATATAGTCCGACCCCGCTGAAGGTAAACGCTGGCGTATCCATGACTCGCCCCCCTTCCAGGGCAAAGTCCCCACTCGGGTGCTGGGGCGGATTGGGCACCAGCCAGAGGTGGGCCAGATCATCGCCAAGGGGCTGGCTGACCAGAGTGTGATAATCGAGATCGAGCCAAGTATCGCCGTTGATCACCAAAAAAGCTTCAGAGCCCAGCAGCGGCAGCGCCTGCACTATACCGCCCGCGGTCTCCAGTGCGCTCTCCTCGGCTGACCAGTGGATGGTCACGCCAAGCGCACTGCCATCACCCAGGCTCTCGACCAGCTTGTGGCCGAGCCAGGCATGGTTGATCACCAGCTCGGTCACGCCAGCGGCTTTGAGTTTTTCGATGTGATGAACGATGAGCGGCTTGCCCCCCACCGCCAGCAGCGGCTTGGGCAGCAGGTCGGTCAGCGGGCGCATCCGCTCGCCACGGCCAGCGGCCAGGATCATCGCCTTCATGATTTAACTCCAGCATTGGCGATCCCCGGCAACACCACCTGCTCCAACCACTGACCAAAACGGGCCAATACCGGGTAGGCACTACCATGAGTGCGACAGACATCCACCACATAGCCGAGGGTGCGGGGAATATCCTTGAGATAGCCGGACTTGCCGTCGCGATGATAGAGCCGGGTAAAGATTCCGGCCGCTTTGAGGTGGCGCTGCATGCCGGTCAGGTCGGCATCACGACGGAAACTGGCATAATCGAGCTCGCCAAGCAGACCCGCCTGTTGCAGGGTGACAAAGCCGTGGCGCATCCCTTCATCGATCACCTCGTCCGGCCAGCGCACGTAGCAATCTTTCAGCAGGGAGACCAGGTCATAGGTAAGCGGCCCGATGACCATATCCTGAAAATCGATGATGGCCAGCCGGCCGCTCTCGGGGGTATCACCGCCACACACCATCAGGTTGCGACTGTGGAAATCACGGTGCATGACCCCTTGCGGCTGAGCCAGATTGCAGGCGGTGAGGCAGGCAAAGGTCTCGTCCAGCAGTTGCTGCTCTTCATGGCTCAGGGTCAGCTGCAGATGATGACCCAGCAGCCACTCGGGGAAAATGCTGTTCTCCCGCGCCATAAAAGCCGCATCGAAGGGTTCAAGCGCCAGTTCAACCGCCCCCAGGCGGGGCAGCAAATCAATCGCCTTGCCATACCAGGCCAGCACATTGTGCTCGTTCAGGCAGCTGATCAGCTGGGTATCGCCCAGATCACTGACCGCCAGCAGCCCCTGTTCGTAGTCCACCGCCTTCACCTCTGGCGCCAACAGCTGACGCGCCTGCAAGGCGGCCGCGTTACGAACAAACTCATGATTTTTTTCGGTTTTCGGATTGGCATCCACCCACACCAGACCACCACCACGAGAGTAGCGGCGGAAGCTGGCATCACCGGAAATGAGGGTAAGCGTGAGAGTGGCATCACCGGAAATACGGCGTGCCCACTGCAATAGCAGGGAATCGCGATCGTGCATAAGTAGAGGACCAAGGTGGAAAGCAGCACTTGGCTGTTAGCCCTGGCCGCAATAATGCTTTATCATTGCCGGCTAACATAAAGCAATGACATGCAATGTCAACTCGATGAAACCTGTCGTAAAATGCATGCCTTGGATCAACCGTATCTATCACGGATTGCACGAGTCTTTCACATGACAAAATGGACACTGGGGTACCGCTATCCCATCGCCCTGACTATCAGCCTGGCCCCCGCACTCACCCCTATGATGGTGCAGGCGGCTCCGTTCGAAGCGCCGCCAGCCACCGGCATTCTAGATAGTCTCTGCTATGACTATGTTCCCAAGATAGAGAAGCCTGCATCGGATCAGGATGCCAACGCGCAGCCGGTCGAGGTTGATGCCGACCGTCTCGAAGCCAAACAGGGCGGCACCGCCGTCTATGAAGGTGACGTCAAGGTTCGTCAGGGTGTTCGCAAGTTTGACTCCGACTATGCCCAGCTCGACCAGAAGAGCCGGGATGTCATCGCCATCGGCAACATCTATTACAACGACGGTCAGGTGACCGTCACCAGCGACAAGACTCTCAAATCCAACCTGGATACCAAGAACTCCGAACTGGAAGAGGGCAAGTATCAGGTGCATGGCTCACCGGTGCGCGGCTTTGCCAAGCGCGTGGTGATGACCAACAACAACCAGAACATCACCATGGAGGGGGCCCAGTACACCACCTGCCCCCCCGGTCAGGAAGTGTGGACCCTCAAGGCGGGCAGCATCGACATCGACCAGAAAGAGGTGTTTGGCGAAGCCTGGAACGCCAGTCTCTGGCTTTACGACTATCCGGTGTTCTACTTCCCCTATATCAACTTCCCCATCAAGGATGAGCGGAAGACCGGTCTGCTCTACCCGGGCTACAAGCAGAGCTCCAGCAACGGCATGGATATCACCCAGCCCTTCTACTGGAACATAGCTCCCAACTACGATGCCACCATCACCTCCCGTTTTATGGACAAACGCGGCCTGATGGAACAGGTGGAGTTCCGCTACATGCCGGACCCCGCCCACACCGGCACCCTCTATTTTGAAAATCTGGCGGATGACAAGCAGTACAGCCCGAGCAATCCGAGTCTGGCTGGCCTGTCCGATGGACATCGCTACCTGATGAACGTCCGCCACGGTTCCGCCCTGATGGATGGCAGCCTGCGTTTTGGTATCGACTACACCCAGGTGCGCGATAAGGATTACAACTACTTCAACGACTTCAGCCCGCAAGTGGGCACTCAGGTCGACAGCCAGTTGCAGCAATCCTTTACCGCCGGCTACTACCAGCCCAACTGGAACCTCACCTCCGAGGTGCGCCGCTACCAGATCCTGAGCCCATATGCGCTGCTGCCCCACGAGATGCTGCCGCGTATCGACTACAACTACTATCAGCAAGGCAAGTGGTTCGATCTGGCCTGGAACAGTGAACTAACCAAGTTTGGCTATGACAGTGGCAGTGCCGCCACTCTGCAAGCAGGTGAGCGCTATACCGCCACCCGCCTGCATCTGGCGCCAACCCTGACCGTGCCCCTGGTGGATGCACCGGGTTACTACCTGACCAGTCAGTACAAGCTGATGTTTACCTCCTACAACCAGGAGGTACCCGATAATCTGGTTAGCCAAGACCGCAACCGCTTCACCGATGCAGACAGCAAACAGCTGACCCTAAAAGAGGGCACCATTACCCGTACTCTGCCGTCCTTCCGCCTCAAGGGGGGCGTCAACTTCGATCGGCCGCTCGACTGGTATGATGGCAAGGGCACCCAAACCCTGGAACCCGAGTTCCAGTACCTCTATATCCCTTACAAAAATCAGGACGAGATCGGGATCTACGACTCCACCACCACCCGTCAGGATTACTACAGCCTGTTCAGTGACCGCCGCTTTGCCGGTCTCGACCGCATCAGCGATGCCAATCGGGTCACCGTTGGCCTGACCAGCCGGGTCTATGACAATGTGGGTGATGAACGGTTGCGTCTGGCGGTAGCCCAGGCCTTTGAGATGACGCCACCCAAGGTGCGCCTCTACCCTTCAAATCCGGAAAGTACCAACGCCCGCTCCCTGCTCTCGTTTGAGGGGGATGCCCGGATCACCGATGAGTGGTTTGCCCACGCGGGGACCCAGTACGATACCTCCGAGGGTGAATTTACGGCTGGCAACGGTGCAGTCGAGTACCGGACCGGCAAGCTGACCACTCAGGTCAACTACCGCTACATCAAGGATGGCAACCTGGACTATCGCTATCCGACCAACACGGCGCTGGCAGAAGATCTGAGCCAGGCGGGTCTGGTGATGATGGCGCCGATCGCCGATCAGTGGCAGATGTATGGCGGTTACTACCGTGACATCAAGCAGGATGTGAACATTGACCGCAAGATCGGTGTCAAATACGACTCCTGCTGCTGGAGCATCAACATGAGCCTGGAGTGGCACAATCAGCCGGACAACGTCACCCTGAAGCCCACTTCGGAAAAAGTCATTGGTCTGCAGTTTGAAATGAAGGGACTTGGCAGCGTGGGTACCGGTGGCCGCAGCGTCACCCTGGATACCGAGCTGTTGCCCTATGTTCGCCCGTTTAATCTGAAAGGCCAGCAATGATGCTGGCCCAGCCTTGAGAGATGGATATGAAAAAGACCCTGATTGCCCTGCTGACCGCGGGAATGTTCGGTGCCATGAGCCAGGCCGCACTGGCTGCGCCCGAGCTGATGGACAAGGTGCTGGCCGTGGTCAACAAGGACGTGGTGCTGTCCAGCCAACAGGACGCACTGGTCAACAAGGTAAAACTCTCCGCCCAGGAGAGCGGCCAGTCCCTGCCTGACGATGCCACCCTGCGCAAACAGGCGCTGGATCGCCTGATCCAGGAGAGCCTGCAGCTGCAACTGGCGGAGCGCCAGGGGCTGAAGATCAGCGACACCCAGCTGGAACAGGCTATTCAGGGCATCGCTGCCGACAACAAGATGACCCTGGATCAGCTGCGGGCCCAGCTCGCCCGTGAAGGGATGACCTATGCCCAATATCGGGAAGAGGTGCGCCGCGAGATCCTGATGAACGAGGTGCGCCGCAACCAGGTGCGCCGCCGTATCAACATCTCCGAGCAGGAGGTGAAGCAGGTGGTGGAGATCCTGAAGAAACAGGGTCAACAGCAGAACGAATACCACGTCGGCCATATCCAGATTGCCCTGCCGGACAACCCCACAGCCGCCCAGCTGGATGCCGCCAAGAGCAAGATCGAGCGCATTCTGGCCGCCCTCAAGCAAGGTGCCGACTTCCGCAAACTGGCCATTGCCGAGAGTAATGGTCCCAAGGCGCTGGAAGGGGGTGATTGGGGCTGGATGAGCCCGCAAGAGATGCCGACCCTGATGGCGGAAGCGGTGCAAGGCGCCAAGAAGGGCGACATCGTCGGCCCGCTGCGCTCCGGCGCCGGCCTGCACATCGTCAAAGTGTTCGACACCAAGGGTCAGCAACAAGTGATGCAGACCGAGGTGAAGGCACGTCACATCCTGATCAAGCCCTCCATCATCCTGAGCGAAGAGAAAGCCAAGGGGATGCTGGATGGCATTCTGCACGACATCAAGAGCGGCAAGGCCAGCTTCGCCAGCATGGCGGAGAAGTACTCCGAAGATCCGGGCTCTGCGGTGCAGGGTGGCGAACTGGGCTGGTCTGATCCCAACGTCTATGTCCCTGAGTTCCGCGACATGGTCAACCGTCTGCAACCGGGCCAGATCAGTGCCCCGTTCCGTACCAGCCATGGCTGGCACATCGTGCAGGTGGAAGATCGCCGCAGCCAGGATGCGACCGACAAGGCTCAGGAGCAGCGCGCCTACCAGCTGATCTACAACCGTCGCTTCGTGGAAGAGTCCCAGGCGTGGCTGGATGAGTTGCGTGACGAAGCCTACATCCAGATCGAAGGAGCCGGTAGCTGATGAGCTGCCGTCGCCTTGCCGTTACCCCGGGCGAACCGGCCGGGATCGGCCCGGACCTGGTGCTGCAGATTGCCCAGCAGGATTGGCCCCACCAGTTGGTGGTGATCGCCGATCCGGCGCTGCTGCGCGAGCGGGCAACCCTGCTGGGGCTGCCCATCGAGCTTGAGCCCTACGATGCCGCCGCCCCTGCCCGCCCCCAGCGGGCGGGCACTCTGACCGTCTGTCCGGTCACCCTCGGCGCCTCTGTGGTGCCGGGCGAGCTGAACGAAGGCAATGGCGCCTATGTACTGGCGACCCTGCAGCGCGCCTGTGATGGCAACATGAGCGGCGAATTTGCCGCCGTGGTGACCGGACCGGTGCACAAGGGGATCATCAACCAGGCCGGGGTCTCGTTCAGTGGCCACACCGAGTTCTTTGCCCAGCAATCCAACACCGCCGATGTGGTAATGATGCTGGCAACCGAGGGGCTGCGGGTCGCACTGGCGACTACCCATATTCCGCTGGCCTATGTAGCGATGGCCATCACCGAGGATCGCCTCGGCAAGGTGATCCGGATCCTCAATGAGGATCTCGCCACCAAGTTTGGCATCGCCAAACCCCGTATTTACGTCTGCGGCCTCAACCCCCACGCCGGGGAAGGTGGCCATCTCGGACGTGAAGAGATTGACGTGATCGAGCCCGCTCTGGCCACCCTGCGCCAGGAAGGGATCGATCTGGTCGGCCCCTTGCCGGCCGACACCCTGTTCCAGGAGAAATACCTCAAGGATGCGGATGCGGTACTCGCCATGTACCACGACCAGGGGCTGCCCGTGCTCAAGTACAAGGGCTTCGGCAGTTCGGTCAATATCACCCTGGGGCTTCCCTTCATCCGCACTTCGGTGGATCACGGCACCGCGCTGGATCTGGCAGGCAAGGGCCTGGCCGATCCGGGCAGCCTTGTCACCGCGATTAACCACGCCATCAAGATGGTAGAGAAAAAAAGATATGAGCAGTAAGGTGCACATGGGCCACACGGCCCGTAAGCGTTTCGGTCAGAACTTCTTGCACGACCGGTATGTGATCGATCAGATCGTCGCCGCCATCAACCCGCAGCCGGGTCAGAATCTGGTGGAGATCGGTCCGGGTCTGGCCGCGCTGACCGAGCCGGTTGCCGCCCAGATGGACAAAATGACCGTGGTCGAGCTTGACCGGGACCTGGCAGCGCGCCTGCGCGAGCACCCGACTCTCAAAGACAAGCTGACCGTCATCGAAGCCGATGCCATGCGTTTCGACTTCGGCACCCTGATGGGTGAAGGCAAGGGGCCGCTGCGCATCTTCGGCAACCTGCCCTACAACATCTCCACCCCGCTCATCTTCCACCTGTGCGAGTTTGCCGACCGGGTTGAAGACATGCACTTCATGCTGCAAAAGGAAGTGGTGTTGCGTCTGGCAGCAGGCCCGGGCAGCAAGGCTTATGGCCGTCTGAGCGTGATGACCCAGTACTACTGCCAGGTGGTGCCGGTGCTGGAAGTGGGCCCGGGCGCCTTCAAACCAGCGCCGAAAGTGGACTCTGCCGTAGTTCGCCTGATCCCGCACAAGAATCCGACCATAGTCGCAAAAGACATTCGTTGTCTGAATCGCGTCTGTACCGAAGGCTTTGGCCAGCGTCGCAAGACCATCCGCAACAGCTTCTCCAACTTCATCACCGACGCCCAGCTGACCGAGCTTGGTATCGATGGCAACCTGCGCCCGGAGAATCTCTCCCTCGAGCAGTTTGTCATGATCGCCAACTGGCTGGCGGATCAGCAACAGGCCTGATCCTGTGGCACTCCCGCACATCGAGATCCGCCCATATCCCGTGTATGTGGCGGGCTCCAAAGACCCTTACCAGTTTCACTATCTGATCGAGATTGAGAATCTGGGGCCCGGCCCGGTGCAACTGCTGCATCGGCGCTGGCTCATCACCGATGCCAATGGCAAGATGCTGGAAGTGGCAGGCCCGGGCGTGGTCGGGGAACAACCCGTCATTGCCGAAGGTGAGACCTACCGCTACCAGAGCGGCGTGCCGCTGGCGACCCCGCTCGGGGTGATGGAAGGGAGCTATACCCTGCAAGATGGCTCTGGTCAGCAGTTCGAGGCGCCTATCGCCCCCTTCACGCTGGCCATCCCCAATATTATCAACTGAGGTTTCATGGCGAACTGTTTTGTCGGTGACATCCAGGGCTGTTACGACGACTTGCGCCGTCTGCTGGATCTTGCCGCGTTCGATCCCGAAAATGACGTGCTTTGGCTCTGCGGCGATCTGGTCGCCCGCGGCCCGGACTCCCTCAATACCCTGCGTTTTGTCAAAGGGCTGGGCAACCGCGCCGTTACCGTGCTCGGCAACCACGACCTGCACCTGCTGGCGGTCGCCGATGGCGTTGCACCGCTCAAGAAGAAAGACAAGCTGCAAAGCCTGATGGATGCCCCTGATCGGGATGAACTGCTGGAGTGGCTGCGCCACCGCCCGCTGCTGGCCGAACATCCGGACCTGCCCATCATGATGGTGCATGCCGGGATCTCCCCCGCATGGGATGTCCGCACCGCCCGCAACTGCGCCCGCGAGGTAGAGAGCCTGCTACGCGGTGACCAGTACAGCTGGCTGCTGCACAACATGTACGGCGACCAGCCCGATGGCTGGAAAGATGATCTGGTCGGGATCGACCGCTACCGCTACATCATCAACACCTTCACCCGGATGCGCTTCTGCTATTTCGATGGCCGACTCGACTTCAAATGCAAGAAGGGTCCCAAGGAGTCGACCCCGGGGCTGCGTCCCTGGTTCGAGCAGCGCGAGCATCACGTAGATGACCCCATTCTGGTGTTCGGCCACTGGGCCGCCCTGATGGGCAACACCGGCAAGAGCGATATCAAAGCGCTCGATACCGGCTGTGTCTGGGGCAACAGCCTCACCCTGTGGCGCTACGAGGATGATGCCCTGATCGCCACCCCCTGCCCGGTTCACGCCAGCTAGGGGGAGCACTGCAATCAGGCGGTCGCGATCGCTGCCGCACGGATTGCCACAACCCGTTCCAATAACAAAGCCCGGCTGGTTGCCGGGCTTGCTGTTTTAGGTTCCCAGTTTTCCGGCGAATGAAGTTACAACTTGCGCCCCAGCCGCTTCTCGATCTGGCGCCTCTCCCACTCGGGGCCAAACAGCTTGAAGGGCTGAAACACCCGAACAGCATGGGAGGCAAGTCCCAGCCCCCAACCCAGGGTTGGCCACCAGGCCCAGATGTACTCCGGATTGCTCAGGTAGTTGATGACAAACAGCCCGCAGATCACCACCACGTAGCTGGCGACATGGTGATAGAAGCCCTTGAGTTCCTCCACATAGCGCATTGCCGCCCGCTCCTCTGCCGATACCTGCACCGCATCCTGACCCATAGTGTCACTTCCTCTCATCTCGCGCTCCTGTTGCTCTGATCCATCCAGTTGAGCCACATCGAGTTCAAAGACGGCGGCCAGGGCCTTGAGAGATTCCAGTCCGGGTTGCTGCCCCTGCTCGATCCGCTGGATAGTGCGGACACTCAAACCAGTCAACGTTGCCAACTGATCCTGAGACCAACCCCGTTGCAATCTCAACTTCCTGACGATCATCTCGAACTCCTTGTGGTAATTGACAGGGCCAGCATAGGGCTTGCGCCGCGAAAGGTGACACGACAGATGGCCGACATCAACCTGACAACTCTTTAAAATCAATTGGTTGAATAAACATAAAGAGATATAAGGTCAAGCTCTGGCACACATGCAGATGTGCCCGGATGTGCCATCACAGGCTCTGCATCAGCTCGGCGGCAATCTCGAAAGAACGCAGTCGGGCCTGATGATCGACGATGGGCCCATTGAACATCAGCTCATCGGCACGGGTTTCCGCCAGCAGCGCCTTGAGGCCATGGCGGATCTGCTCCGGATCGCCCACCAGAGAGCGAGCCAGGGTCTGCTCCATCGCCATCAGCTCACGGGGCGCCCACTCGTCACCAAGCTGGACGACCGGCGCGGGCAGCTTGCCCGCATCACCGCGATGAAGGCGCAAGAACTGCTGCTGCACGGTAGTGAACTGGAAACGGGCCTCCCGCTCGCTGTCGGCGGCGATCATGTTGATGCAGACCACCGCATGGGGCTTGGGCCAGCGCGCAGAGGGGCGATACTGGCTGCGGTAGATCTCCAGCGCCTGCAGCAACATGGCGGGCGCGAAATGGGAAGCAAAACCGAATGGCAAGCCCATCGCCGCTGCAAGTTGCGCGCTGTAGAGGCTGGAGCCAAGCAGCCAGATGGGCAGATGCAGCCCCTGACCGGGCACCGCCTGCACCGTGCCGATCTCGTCGCCAAAGTAGCTCATCAGCTCACGCACATCGGCTGGGAAATCATCCACCTCGCCACTGCGCATACGTCGCAGCGCCCGCATGGTGCGCTGATCAGTACCGGGGGCGCGACCAAGGCCCAAATCGATGCGGTCGGGATAGAGCGAAGCCAAGGTGCCAAACTGCTCGGCAATCACCAGCGGCGAGTGGTTCGGCAGCATGATGCCACCCGCCCCGATCCGCAGAGTGGTGGTGGCTTCTGCCAGATGACCGATCAGCACCGAGGTAGCGGCACTGGCAATGCCCGGCATGTTGTGATGTTCGGCCAGCCAGTAGCGCTGGTAACCCCAACCCTCGGCATGGCGGGCAAGATCCCGTGAACGGCGAAACGACTCGGCAGGCACGGAACCTTCGGCAACAGGCACCAGATCGAGCACGGAATAGGGGATGGTAGACATGGGTCACTCCATTGATTTACAGACCAGTAACAAGTGGGGCAATGTAGCACGGGATACCTGAATGAATCACTATCTCCTGCCACACTCTGCCTGCCAAGTGGCAGCAATCGAACGGAACAAATCTCAGGCAATTATTGTTTGAATGCTCATCCTGCTGGCCGCGCAAGCCCGGGGGTGGATCATATTTTCTTACATTTGCGGGCTGGCCTGAGCGCCCCCGGCTGGTTATAACGGTGCCCCTATAGCGAAGGGGGAGCAACAGACTCCCCCTCACTCTTTGTCACACCACACTGTTCAGGTTATCTATGTCAAAACATCTCGTTCTGCTGGGCGCGCTGACGCTTTCCGGTTGCGCCCTGTTGTCTCCTCCCGCCCCCACCGTCACCCCGGTGCACCTTGCCGATCCCAGCCTGCGTGGCTTCTACATCGAGTGCAGCAGCATGAAAGCCTGCTTCCAGCAGGCCAACCAGACCTGCCCGCAAGGTTACAAGGAGACCGACCGCCGCCAGCAGACGCTCTACAGCACCCAGTATCTGGGGGGAAGCTATGACGACGAAAAGAAGGTCTACAAAGCAGCCAAGCCCTATCGCATCGCCAACACGGTCCACTCCCTGACTATCCAGTGTCCTGTCACTACAGGCTGAGCCAACCGAAGGGGTGCTCTCTCCCGTTACTGCGAAAAAGAAAACGGTCAACCGAGGTTGACCGTTTTTCACTGCGCTGCGCCCTTAGAACAGCAGGTGTGCCACCCCGGCAATAACCGGCAAGGTAACCAGAGTGCGCAGCAGGAAGATAACGAACAACTCCCACAGCTTGACCGGGATCTTGCTGCCCAGCAGCAGGGCACCCACTTCCGACATATAGATCAGCTGGGTTACCGACATGGCGGCAATCACGAAGCGGGTCATGTCACTCTCGATGGTCGAGGCCAGCACCGCCGGAATGAACATGTCGGCAAAACCGACCATGATGGTCTTGGAAGCCGCTTCCGCCTCCGGCAGTTGCAGCAGCTCCAGCAAGGGGACAAACGGGGCGCCAAGCCAGTTGAAGATAGGGGTGTGCTCGGCCAGCATCAGGGCACAGGTACCTATCGCCATCACCACCGGCAGCACGCCAAATACCATATCCAGTGCATTCTTCACCCCTTCCCGCGCGACGGCGCCGAGATCAGTCATGCTGTCAGCCTTGGTCAGGGCACGCTCGAAACCATAGCTCATCACGCTGTGCTGGTGCGGCACTGCTTCCTGCTTGCGGCACAGGGGAGTGCCATCGGCATAGATGTCCTTCTTCCAGCAAAGTGGCGGCAAACGCGGCACCACGATAGCGGCGACCACCCCCGCCAGACAGACGGTCAGATAAAAGGGAACGAACATGTGCTCCAGCTTCACCTGGGAGATCACCACCAGACAGAAGGTGATTGAGACCGCAGAGAAGGTGGTGCCAATCACCGCAGCTTCACGTTGGGTGTAGAACTTCCCTTCGTACTGCTTGCTGGTCAGCAGGATGCCGACGCTGCCATCGCCGAGCCAGGAGGCAAAGCAGTCCACTGCGGAGCGACCCGGCAACCGGAACACCGGACGCATGATGCGGGTCATCATGGTGCCGACAAATTCCAGCAGCCCGAAATCGAGCAGCAACGGCAGCAGCAGGCCGGCAAAAATGAATACCGAGAACAGCACCGGCAGCAGATCGTTGAGCACCAGTCCACCGGTTGCGCCGGAGTAAAGCACCTCAGGCCCCACCTGGAAGAAGGTCAGCAACACGAAGATACCGCCCAATACCCGCACGCAGGCCCAGAAAGGGGAGACATTAAACAAGCTGTTGAGGAAAGGACGACGCACCAGAATCGCTGGCTTGAACAACCAGGCAATCACCGTCATCAGCATGGTGGTGGTGATCACCGCACTGACCATGGCGACCAGATAATCGGCAAAAACGCGCTGTACCAGCTTGGCCAGCACGGCCACCGGGATGGTGACGTTACCGTCATAGACGACCGGCGTCATGAACAGCAGGATCCCGATAAGTGACGGAACCAGAAACATCAACAAGTTACGGCGAGTATTGACCGCAGGTGCTTCGAGACTCTTTTCCAACATGATATGACTGCCCTAATGTTACTTTTCCCTAGCCCGGCCAACCTGCGTATTCATGCATTAACCGGCAAAACGGGCGCAAGAATACTCTAAAAAAATGCACAAACAAGCCCTTAAGGCAGAAATTTGCGCATAAATATCTCCACAGGCAAACCTTCCATTAAAACAATAAGATACAGCGGCGCATATCGATTCAATCGACATCGCCAGATGATTGTTTCGTTATTGTTAATTTTAGTGGGCAGATAATCGGTTATCAGCAGCAGGCAATAAGTGACATCACAAATATACCTAATGAGTTGCTGCTCGATAGACATAAAAAAACCGGAGCCTGTTCAGGCTCCGGTTTTCAATGAGAGTGACGGGGATCAGTCACGGACGTAGATGACTTCAACGCCATCATCTTCGTCGTCATCCCAATCGTCATCATCAAGCCCTTCATCGAAGGCAAGAGAGGCAGCCAGTGCTTCCGCTTCAGCCTTGGCCAGCTGGTTCTTGTGGTAGTCATCCCACTTGAACTCCACCTTCTCGATGGCGTCTTTGGCATCTTCCGCCAGCTGACGGGGCATGGTATCCAGCAGATCCAGAATGTCGTAGCAGACCTTCTTGGTACCTTCCTTGCTGATGGCAGTGATGGCATAGACCGGACCTTCGTGGTTCAGGGCCGCCTTGACGCGATCCATCACCTCCTGGGCTTCTTCTTCCAGGATCAGGTCCATCTTGTTGAACACCAACCAGCGCGGCTTGCCAGCCAGTTCCGGGCTGTACTTCTCCAGCTCCTTGACGATGGTCACGGCATTTTCAGCAGGATCGGAGCCATCAACCGGGCAGATATCCACCAAGTGGATCAGCACGCGGCAGCGCTCTAGGTGTTTCAGGAAGCGGATACCCAGACCTGCACCTTCGGCAGCGCCTTCGATCAGACCCGGGATATCGGCGATCACGAAGGAGCGGGAGTTCTCACCACGCACCACACCCAGGTTCGGTACCAGGGTAGTGAAGGGGTAATCAGCTACTTTCGGGCGAGCCGCAGAAACGGCGCGAATAAAGGTAGACTTGCCTGCGTTGGGCAGACCCAGCATGCCGACATCGGCCAGCAGCAGCAGCTCCAGCTTCAAAGTACGCACTTCACCCGGAGTACCATTACTCTTCTGGCGGGGAGCACGGTTGACGGAGCTCTTGAAGCGGGTGTTGCCCAGACCATGGAAACCACCTTTGGCAACCAGCAGTTTCTGCTCGTGGTGGGTCAGATCCCCCAGCAGTTCACCGGTATCCTCATCGGTCGCTCGGGTACCGACCGGCACACGCAGGATCTTGTCCTTGCCGCGGCGACCGGTACAGTTGGCGCTCTGACCATTCTCACCGCGCTCGGCAGCATGGAAGCGCTCGAAACGGTAGTCGATCAGGGTATTGAGGTTCTCGTCGGCGATCAGATATACGTCGCCACCGTCACCGCCGTCACCGCCGTCCGGACCACCGTTGGGAATATATTTTTCACGGCGAAAGCTTACACAACCGTTACCACCGTCACCGGCATCGACTCGAATCTGGACTTCATCAACAAACTTCATAGGTAACCGTCACCTTAATTCGAAAAACCGATACGCAATTATAGTGGTACAGACCCCTGCGGGCGATACGCATCTTGCCAATCATGCCCGTCAGAGCCAAAGTCAGCTGCGTTCCGTTTTTTCGTCAACGACATCAGAAAGACGTCAGAAAAACAAAAGCCCCGCCTGTTGGCGGGGCTTCGGATCCTTGCGGTCCGTAATTACTCAGCAACGATGCTAACGTACTTACGATTCAGCGGACCTTTAACTTCGAACAGGATTTTACCAGTCGCGGTAGCGAACAGGGTGTGATCCTTGCCCAGACCAACGTTGGTGCCAGCGTGGAACTTGGTACCACGTTGACGAACGATGATGCTGCCAGCCAGAACTGTTTCGCCGCCGAAACGCTTCACGCCCAGGCGTTTAGCTTCAGAATCGCGACCGTTGCGGGATGAACCGCCAGCTTTTTTGTGTGCCATTTATCGGACTCCTCTAATTAAGCGCTGATGCCAGTGATTTTGACTTCAGTGAACCACTGACGGTGGCCCGCTTGCTTACGATGGTGCTTACGACGACGGAACTTGACGATAGTCACTTTCTCGCCACGGCCGTGAGCCACAACTTCAGCTACAACCTTGCCACCTTCAACGAAAGGAGCACCTACTTTAAAAGTGTCGCCTGCAGCAACCATCAGAACTTCGTTGAAGTCGATGGTAGCGCCAGTCTCAACGTTCAGCTTTTCCAGACGAACGATTTGACCTTCGGCCACACGGTGTTGTTTTCCGCCGCTTTGGAATACCGCGTACATTTGATTAACTCCGTAAAGGCATGTCTTTTGCTCAAGGCTAGACATGCGCAAAAACCTATAACAATGGGCGGGCATTCTACGCAAATCGATCTGCTCAGGCAAGGCCAATTTAGCAAAAAGTTTATTTTGTGCGCATATCTGCCGCCGTGGATAAACGCCTAACTGTAACCCATTGTGAAATCGTGTAGAATCCCTGCCATTACTAAAATCGCAGTTATTGCTGCTGTCACGTTACGAGACTTATGGACCAACAGACTATCCGTGCGCTCTGTGCCGCCGACATGACGGCGGTCAATGAACTGATCCTGGCCCGACTCCAGTCCGACGTTAGTCTGATTAATCAGCTGGGTTTCTACATTGTCAGCGCCGGCGGGAAACGGATGCGCCCCATGCTGACCGTGATGGCTGCGCGTGCGCTGGGCTATGAGGGTGAGGATCACCTGAAACTGGCCGCCATCATCGAATTCATTCACACCTCTACCCTGCTGCATGACGACGTGGTCGACGAATCCGACCTGCGCCGCGGCCGGGAGACCGCCAACGCCATGTTTGGCAATGCCGCCAGCGTGCTGGTCGGTGACTACCTCTATAGCCGCTCCTTCCAGATGATGGCCGAACTCTCCAACCTGCGGGTGATGGAGATCCTCTCGGATGCCACCAACACCATCGCCGAAGGGGAAGTGTTGCAGCTGATGAACTGCAACGATCCGGACACCACCGAAGAGAGCTACATGACGGTCA
Source organism: Aeromonas sp. Y289-2 (assembly GCF_027705925.1). NCBI lineage: Bacteria > Pseudomonadati > Pseudomonadota > Gammaproteobacteria > Aeromonadales > Aeromonadaceae > Aeromonas > Aeromonas sp. Y289-2. The sequence continues at coordinate 98,097 of NZ_JAPDCH010000014.1, read as the reverse complement.
TCTACTGCAAGACCGCCAAGCTGTTCGAGGCCGCCACCCGACTCGCCGCCGTGCTGACCCATCAGCCCGAGCCCGTCGAGCAGGCCATGACCGATTACGGCAAGTATCTGGGCACCGCGTTCCAGATCATCGATGACGTGATGGACTACTGCTCCCAGAGCGAAGAGATGGGCAAGAACGTCGGCGACGATCTGGCCGAAGGCAAACCGACCCTGCCGCTGCTGCGCGCCATGGAAGTGGGCACGCCGGAAGAGCGCCAGCTGGTGCGCGATGCCATCGAGCACCGCAACGGCATGGAGCATCTTGAGCAGATCCTCAGCATTCTCGATCGTACCGGCGCGCTGGAGTACTCCCGCATGCGTGCCAGGGAAGAGGCCGACAAGGCCATTGCCGCCCTCGCTATCCTGCCTGACACCCCGCACAAACAGGCGCTGGAAACACTGGCCCACATGGCCGTGCAGCGCAGTGCCTGAGTAAACGACATGCATGAAAAAAGAGGCCTTCGGCCTCTTTTTTATTGTCTGCTATCTGCTGGACAGTGCATTGCGCCAGACTCAGCGACTCAGCATCCAGAGGATCACGCTACCCGCAACCACTAGCGAGCCGCCGATACGGCGCAACTGCTCCGGTGGCTGATCGCTCAGCAGCCGCAACATCTGCTGCCATGCCCTGGGCATCAACAACGGGCCGAGCCCCTCGAACAGCAGCAGCAATCCCAACCCCATCAGCATGGATGTCAGCATCCGACCTCCTTCAATGCAACCAGTCCCTCGGGTCAACGGCTGGCGTTGGCACCAAAAACAAAAGGGTCTGACGATGCAGACCCTTTGAATGTGACCTCGTGGCGATTACTGCTTGGTGCCGTGAGGAGACTTGAGGTAACGGAAGAACTCGCTGTCCGGCTTGAGCACCATCAGGTCGTTGCCACCGGCAAAGCTCTTGCGATAGGCCTCCATGCTACGCACGAAGCTGAAAAACTCGGGGTCTTTCTTGTAGCTGTCGGCATAGATCTTGGCGGCTTCCGCATCCCCTTCACCACGCAGCTGGCGAGCGTTACTCTCGGCGTCGGCGATCATGACGGTCACCTTGCGGTCGATATCGGCACGCAGGATTTCAGCCTTCTCGCGACCCTGAGAGCGGTGCTCACGGGCGACTGCGGTACGCTCGGCGCGCATCCGCTGGTAAATGGAGTTGGAGACTTCCACCGGCAGGTTGATCTGCTTGATCCGCACATCCACCACCTTGATGCCGAGCTCGGAGGAGCGCGCCATCTTCTTCAGGGCATCTTCCATCACGGTACTACGCTCACCGGAGACGATGTCCTTGATGGTGCGGTTACCGATCTCGGAACGCAGACCGTTGTTGATCTTGCGCTTGAGCAGATCTTCCGCCTGCAGCTTGTTGCCACCACCGGTTGCCAGGTAGTACTTGGAGAAGTCCTCGATCTTCCACTTCACGTAAGAGTCGATGATCAGGTCTTTCTTCTCGGAGGTGACAAAACGGTCGGCCTGGCTGTCAATGGTCTGGATGCGGGCATCCATCTTGCGAACCTGGTCGATGAGCGGCACCTTGAAATGCAGGCCCGGCTCATAGAGGCGGGGTTCACCGGAGTCAACCCGCTTCACCTTGCCAAACTGCACCACAATCCCCTTCTGACCTTCATCAACGATAAAGACAGAAGAGAAGCAGACCATGGCCGCGACAGCGATTGCACCAATAGCTAGCTTTTTCATCTATCAGTTTCTCCCTGAGCTGAAGCGGTCACCGCTACGCAGCGGCATTGTCGGGGTAGAGTTGGCACCCTCGTTGGAAACGGGGACCTGCTCTGTGACCGGGGCGGCAGTGGCACGATCAGACTGGGTTACCTTCGGCTTGCCAGACAGCTTGTCGAGCGGCAGGTAGATCATGCTGTTGTTGCCAGCCGGCATGTCGACCACCACCTTGTTGGCCTGCTGATAGAGCTCTTCCATGGTTTCCAGATAGATACGCTCACGGGTCAGCTCGGGGGCAGCCAGATACTGGGGCAGCAGCTCGTTGAAGCGAGCGACTTCACCCTGGGCTTTCAACACGATCTGGGATTTGTAAGCTTCCGCTTCCTGCTCCAGACGCTTCACCTGGCCACGGGCCTTGGGCTCCACTTCACGAGCATAGGCTTCTGCTTCACGAATGAAGCGCTGTTCATCTTCCTGAGCGGAGATGGCGTCATCAAACGCATCTTTCACCTCTTCCGGCGGACGCGCCGGCAGGAAGTTGACGTCGACGATCTGCAGACCCATCTGGTAAGGCTCGATGATGCCATCGATCACCTGCCAGGTCTCCTGACGCACCTTCTCACGACCGGTAGTCAGGACGTCATCCATCCGGGTATGACCCACTACATAGCGCAGGGCGCTATCGGTGGCCTGACCCAGACTCTCGTCGGCATTGGTCACGCTGAACAGATACTGCTCGGGATTGACCACACGGTACTGCACGTCCATCTCGACCCGTACCACGTTCTCATCCTGAGTCAGCATGAAACCGGAGGCAGGCAGGGAGCGCACGGACTCGACGTCCACCGGGATCACCTGATCGATAAAGGTCGGCTTCCAGCGCAGGCCCGGCTCGACAATATGGGAAAACTTGCCAAACCGCAGCACGGCACCACGCTCCGCTTCGCGAATGGTGTAGAAGCCGCTGACGACCCACACCACCACAGCCACAACCAGCGCGATGGAGATACCAAAGCGACCTACATCGCCGCCAGATTTGCCGCCACCAAACAAGCCACCGAAACGGCGACTCACTTTGCGCAGCATTTCATCCAGATCAGGGGGTCCCTGATTCTTGCCGTTATTCCCCCAAGGGTCACGGTCTTTGCCGTTGTTACCAGGCTCATTCCAAGCCATCAGCGTCTCCATTAATACATGCGGATGGATATCATCTCTATCGGGCCATCATACGTTGAGAAGCCCCTAAGGGTTCACCTTCATCGACGAATCAATGCCTGATAAAGCGTTGTAAACTCTCACCTTCCTGTTTCACGAGGCGGTTCCAGTCGGCCACTTGCAAGCGGACTTCCAGCACGAAATCCCCCTCCTCGCTAAAACCTTCCTGCTCAATCCCTTTCAGCTGATAGAGCGCACTGCGCAATCTCGCGGCAGAAGGAGGCAACTGCAGGGTGTGATGCACCATGGAGCCAGCCAGCAATTCGGTCAGCGCCGTAAACAGATGCTCACAACCTTCACCGGTCTGGGCCGACAACCAGACGCGCAACGGGCGCCCCTCGTCATCTCGCTCCAGACCTGCCGGACGATCCGCCAGCTTGTCGATCTTGTTGCAGATCATCAGCTGGGGCCTGTCATCGGCTTCAATCTCGGCCAATACCTGCTGCACGGAGTCGATATTCTCCTGCATCTGCTCATCGGCACAGTCCACCACATGCAGCAGCAAATCCGCTTCACGGGTCTCCTGCAGGGTTGCCTTGAAGGCCGCGACCAGATCATGGGGCAAGTGTCGAATAAATCCAACTGTATCCGCCAAAATCACATCACCCACATCCCGGATCACCAGTTTACGCAGGGTGGGATCCAGAGTTGCGAACAATTGGTCGGCAGCATACACGCTGGCAGCTGTAAGTTGGTTGAACAAAGTGGACTTTCCGGCGTTGGTATAACCAACCAGTGACACCGTCGGCACTTCGTTGCGGTTGCGGGCGCGGCGTCCCTGCTCCCGCTGCTTGGCCACCTTGTCGAGCCGACGCAAAATCGCCTTGATGCGTTCCCGCAGCAGACGTCGGTCAGTTTCAAGCTGGGTTTCACCCGGGCCACGCAGACCGATCCCGCCCTTTTGACGCTCAAGGTGGGTCCAGCCTCGCACCAGACGAGTGGAAAGATGGCGCAACTGGGCCAGTTCGACCTGCAGTTTACCTTCGTGGGTTCGGGCGCGCTGGGCAAAGATATCGAGGATCAGGCCGGTTCGGTCCACCACCCGGCACTGGAACAGACGCTCCAGGTTGCGCTCCTGGGCAGGGGTCAGGGCATGGTTGAAGATGACGACGTCGGCATCCAGCATCTGGACTTGGGACGCGATCTCTTCAGCCTTGCCACTGCCGACAAAAAATTTGGCACTGGGCGCACTGCGACTGGTGGTAATTACCCCCAGCGCATTGACTCCGGCCGAGCTCACCAACATCTTGAGCTCTTCCAGATCCTCCCGCTCACCCTCATCACTGAAGTTGACATGCACCAGAACGGCCTGTTCGCCAGCTTCATAACGGTCAAACAAGCGCTTGCTCCTTAACAGGAATCATGATGAATCTGAGTTGGCGAGTCGACTCGCCCAGGGATATCACGCCTCGGCATCACCCTGTTCATCAGCCGCGCCACCCGGAGTGGGCTGGTGATGATTGACGGCACGGGCCGGTACGACAGTCGAGATGGCGTGCTTGTAAACCATCTGGCTCACGGTGTTTTTCAGCAGGATAACAAACTGGTCAAAAGACTCGATCTGACCTTGCAGTTTGATGCCGTTCACCAAATAGATAGAAACAGGAATCCGCTCACGGCGCAGCGCATTCAAAAACGGGTCTTGGAGAGATTGCCCCTTAGCCATTTTTCTTTTCCTTATAGTTTGTTGTTTTTAAACACCGAATATCAATATAACAACCTGATTATACAGGGAGTGTCAAGCCGCACCAGCGCGAGCAAGCACGCGGTCGAGATTGCCAGACTCACCAGATTCCAACCAGGTCACATCGGGCCAGCCGCGCAACCAGGTCATCTGTCGTTTTGCCAATTGGCGTGTGGCAACAATGCCACGATAACGCATCTCATCATACCCCACTTCACCGCACAGGTAGTCCCACATTTGGCGATAACCCACACAGCGAATGGAGGGGAGATCCGGGTTCAGATCGCCGCGCTCCATCAGCGCACGAACCTCCTGCTCGAAGCCACCTTGCAGCATCTTGTCAAAGCGCTGTTCGATACGCTGATGCAGCACGGCGCGATCGCTCGGGGCGATGGCAAACTGCTGCACTCGATAGGGCAAGCCCTCCCCCTGCACCTGCGTCAGCTCGGTAAGGGTCTTGCCGCTGATACGGTAGACCTCCAGTGCCCGAGAGAGTCGCTGCGGGTCATTGGGGTGGATCCGCGCCCCGGCCACCGGGTCGATGCGCACTAACTCATCGTGCAGCGCCTGCCAACCGAGGCGGGCAGCCTCTTCCTCAATCCCGGCACGAACGGCGGGATCGGCGGAGGGCAATGGGGACAATCCCTCCAGCAGCGCCTTGAAATAGAGCATGGTGCCGCCCACCAGCAGCGGAATGCGGCCGCGGCCGGCGATCTCTTTCATCTCCCGCAGGGCATCCTTGCAAAAATCGGCTGCCGAATAGCTCACAGCGGGATCAAGAATGTCTATCAGCCGGTGCGGAGCCCGCGCCAGTTCATCAGCGGTGGGCTTGGCCGTACCTATATCCATGCCGCGATAGATCAGCGCAGAATCGACGCTGATGATGTCGCAAGGCAATGCCTGGCACAGTTCAATGGCGAGATCCGTCTTGCCGGAGGCCGTCGGCCCCATCAGAAAAATTGCGGTCGGCAAGTCACTCGCCATGTTCAAACTCCTCCAGCACGGTCGCCAGCGAAAGCGGGCGTACCATGCGAATGTCTGCCAGTTGGTCACTGAAATCAGTCACAAGTTCCGTCAGCAGACGACTGGCAGTTGAAAAATCGTATATCTTCTCGCGGCTTATCCCCTGCTCCACCAGCCATTGGCATAATACTTCAGCCTGCTGACCAGCATCACTGTCAGATCCGCCCTCGATAATTTGCAGCAATTCGGGTAACAGACGAACCAGATCGGTCTGTCGCAGCAGAGCCGGCACCCGAGTCAGGATCATGGTGTCGCGCCCCCCGCTTTTCAACTCCAGCCCCATCCGTTTCAGCAAACGCTCCTGCTCGGTCACCAGCGCGACCAAATTCTTCGGCAATTTAAAGGAGACCGGCAGCAACAGTGGCTGGGCCGCCAGCCCCTGACCCCAGGTCTCCAGCAGCCAATGGCGCAGCAGCACCCGCTCGGCGCGTACCAGCGAGAGCAGCGCCAGCTGATTATCCCGCTCTATCAACAGGTAGGCCTGATCCACCAGTGTCAGGGCGCGACATCCCCCCTGTTTGGGTGACGGCACTGGATCAGTGGGCTGCGCAGGAGCTGCCTCTGCTGCGATAGGCAGCGTAGTGAGCAGAGCGCCCATGCCGCGCATCGCCTCCCGACTTTGGGGCTCGGGCGCTTGATAATTGCTGGCTCGGCCAGCCCCAGCGCCCCCCTCCCGCACCTGTGCAGGTGCCCGGTAGCTGTGCTCGGCACCGTACCACTCCGGGCGTGGCGCCTGACCGGGATATTCAATCTGCGGACTGACCGGCAACTCGACCAGAGTTTCGGCCAGCGGAGTGTCCTGATGAGCGGTGCTCACCCCTTCGCGGCGCAGCGCAGTAAACAGCGCCTGAAAGATAAAGTCGTGGATCAGTCGCGCCTGATGGAAGCGCACCTCATGCTTGGCCGGGTGGACGTTGACATCCACCTGACGGGGATCCAGCTCGATATAGAGCACATAGGCGGCGAAGCGGTCGGGAGGCAACAACTCGTCATAGGCCTGACGAATGGCGTGGTTGATGAGCTTGTCGCGCATCATCCGGCCGTTGACATAGGTGTATTGCAGGTCGTTCTGCGGTCTTGCCCCCTCCGGAGTCGCCAGCCAGCCCCACAGACGCACGTCGCTATGCTTGCTCTCCACCGCCAGCGCATGGTGCATGAAGGGGGTGCCGCAAACGGCGGCGAGGCGACGCTCCTGCTCCGGCACGGTATTGGCGGCCTTGTACTGGCGCACCACCTTGCCATTGTGGCGCAGGATCAGGGTGGCATCGAAGCGGGAGAGCGCGATGCGGCGCACCAGCTCGTCGATATGGGCAAACTCGGTCTTTTCGCTGCGCATGAATTTGCGCCGCGCGGGAGTATTGAAGAAGAGATCCACCACCTCCACCGTGGTGCCCACCGGATGGGCCGCCGGCTTGATGGTGACGCTCATCTCCCGCCCTTCCGCCTGGGCTTGCCAGGCTTCGGACTGATCTGCAGTACGGGAGGTGAAGGTGAGACGGGAGACCGAGCTGATGGAGGCGAGCGCCTCGCCACGAAAACCGAGGCTGTTGATCCCTTCCAGATCGTCCAGCGTGGCCACCTTGGAGGTCGCATGACGCGACAGCGCCAGCACCAGCTCGTCTTTGGCGACGCCACAGCCGTTGTCACGGATGCGGATCAGCTTGGCTCCCCCCTTGTCGATGTCGATCTCGACCCGGTCGGCCCCCGCATCCAGGCTGTTTTCCACCAGCTCTTTCACCACAGAAGAGGGCCGCTCCACCACCTCTCCGGCTGCAATCTGGTTGGCCAGAATGGGTGGCAAAATACGGATCGGCATCATTTACTCCTGAATTTCAATCTTGCTGATGGTATTCGCTAACAGCGGGAGCGGCATCGCCCGCTCCCGTGCGTCAGTTTTGCGGAATGTAGAGCACCTGCCCTACCTGAATATTCCGCGACTTGAGCTTGTTGATCTCTACCAGCCGAGCCTGACTCACCCCATGTTTCTCTGCAAGGCGGGAGAGACTCTCCCCCCGCTTGACCACATGGCGGATCATCTGCGACTTGTCGTCACTGCGAACGGGAGCAGCAGCGCGGCTCTGCCCTTGCTGGGGAATATAGATTGTTTGACCAATCTGAATATCCCGGCTGCGCAGCTGGTTGATCTCCACCAAAGTGGACTGACTCACTCCATGCTTCTCGGCAAGGCGAGAGAGGCTCTCACCCCGTTTGACCACATGGCGGAGCATCCGCGATTTGTCATAGTCCCCCACACTGCTGACCGGTGCACCGCTCTCCTGCGCTGCCGCCGAGTAAGGCTTGATCACCCCGGCGCCAGAGCCGCTCCCAGCACCGCCGTCACGGGCGGTGGCGGGCATCTTGTTGGTCACTACCGGCTGCGACTGTGCCTGCCTGGGCTGGCTCACCGGCTGCCGGGTTACCGGTGCAGGGCGAGTAGCAGCAGGTTGGCTCACCTGCCCCTTGCCGGTCAGCATGGCCCCCTTGGTCGGGTGGGCGCGGTAGTAGTTGCGGATCCCCTCGAAGATGGCGCGGGCCAGCTGGTCCTGATAGCTGGCGGTGGCCAGCAGCTTCTCTTCCGCATGGTTGGAGATAAAACCGGTCTCCACCAGCACCGAGGGAATATCCGGCGCCTTCAGCACCGCCAGACTGGCGTGCTCCGGCGCCTTCTTGTGCAGTCGGGCAACCTTGCCCATGGAGCGAAGGATCTGGCGGCTGACGTCATACCCTTCGGCACGGGACTTGTCCATTGAGAGGTCGAGGAAGGTCTGCGCCAGATAGGGATTGGGATCGGATTCCGCCAACACCTTGCCGACACCGCCCAGCAGCTCGCCCTGCTTCTCCTGCTTCTCCAGCCAGCTGCCCATCTCGCGATTGGCACGGTTGGTCGACAAGACCCAGACCGAGGCACCACGCGGAGTCGAGTTATGAAAACTGTCTGCATGGATAGAGACCAGCAGATCCGCCTTGGCCTTGCGGGCAATCTCGGAGCGCTTGTTGAGGTCGACGAAATAGTCGCCACGACGGGTCATCACGGCACGCATCCCCGGCTCGCGGTCGATCAGTGCCGCCAGCTTCTGGGAGACCGCCAGCGTCACCCGCTTCTCGTAGGTACGGCGCGGGCCGATGGAGCCCGGGTCTTCCCCGCCGTGGCCCGGGTCGATGGCAATCACCACTCCCTTGCCCTTGCCACCGACAGGCGTGGCTTGCACCGCTGCAGCCGAGCGCTTCTCTTCATAAGGCAGATCGATGACCAGACGGTGGCCATAGGGCCCGGCTGGCGCCAACGGAAAGACCACCGGCTTGATGGCGGAGCTGAGATCCATCACCAGCCGCAGACCGCCCTTCTCCAGCGGAGTGCTCTGGCGGATCTTGCGCACCAGTTCGCTGTTGTTCTCGATCCGCGCCAGATTGGCGGCGTTGCTCGCCCCTTTCAGATCGATCACCAGCCGATCCGGGCCGGTGAGGGTGAAATAGTTGAAGTTGGGGGCGCTGCTCATATCGAGCACCACCCGGGTGTTATCCGGTGATGGCCAGATTCGTACGCTCTTGAGCTGATTCGCCCAGGAGGGTAACGCCATCAAAGAGAGAGCAATAACAAGGATCAAGCGCACGTAGATGACAACCGTTCCAGAATGGCTTCGCCAATAGCAGTGCGAGCCTCTATCAGAACCTCGCGCTGCTCGCCTACATAGGTGAGGGTAATTTCCAGGTCGGGAGCCGGTAACCAGCCCTCGCCCTTCTCGGACCACTCCACCAGACAGAGAGTGTTGGCGGCAAAATAGTCCCGAATGCCCATGAATTCCAGCTCTTCCGGATCAGCCAGGCGATAGAGATCGAAATGGTAGACCTGCCAGCCATCGAGCTCATAGGGCTCGACCAAGGTGTAAGTCGGGCTTTTTACCTTGCCCTGATGGCCAAGGCCCTGCACCCAGCCGCGGGTCAGGGTGGTTTTACCGGCGCCAAGTGTGCCATGCAAAAACACTGTGGTCGCCTGCTGGCAGGCCTGTGCCAGACGGCCACCCAGTGCCACGGTTGCTGCCTCGTCCGGCAGTGTCATCATCAACTGTTTTGCCATGTTCTTCTTTTTAACTTGTAATGGTGTCGGGATTAACCAGTTTGCGGATCAGCGGCAGCAAGTCTGACGCCAGCATGCCCCGCTCGCCGTCAGCGGCGGCCTGATCTGCAGCCTCGCCGTGGATCACGGCGCCCAGCCAGCTTGCCATGGTGGCAGACCAGCCCTGGGCCAAAAGGGCGGCGATTATACCAGATAACAGATCGCCCATGCCGCCACTTGCCATGCCGGGATTGCCTTCACAACAGAGAGCGACCCGCTCGCCGTCATAAATAAGTGTTCCCGCCCCTTTTAGCAGCACCACTCCGCCATAGCGCCGCTGCAGCGCCTGCACGGCGGCAAACCGGTCGGTTTCAATCTCGGTAATGGAGCATCCCAGCAGGCGCGCAGCTTCGCCGGGATGGGGCGTGAGCACCCAATTATCCTGATGGCGGGGAGATTGCGCCAGCCAATTCAATCCATCGGCGTCCAAAACCAGTGGCAGCCGTTCGGTGAGATTACGAGCGATTTGCGCGCTTCCCCACTCATCCTGACCGAGCCCGGGGCCAATGACCCGCACCGACGCCCACCCCTCGTCATCTGCGGTAGTGAGACTCATCAGTTCGGGTTGATAGAGGCTGACCGGCGGATGTTCCGGATGCTGACATACCCGCACCAGCCCGGCCCCCGCCCGCAGGCAGGCGCGGGCAGCCAGCACGATGGCCCCCTGCATGCCGCGATTGCCCCCCACCAGCAGTACCTTGCCATAAGAGCCCTTGTGGGAAGCGCGCGGGCGCGGGGTCAGCTGCGTGCTGAGCAGCGGATAATCGATACGCCAAGCGGCGGGCAGCATAGTGTCATCAGGCGTGACGCCAAGGGGATCACAGTCGAGCTGGCCGACACAATCCACCCCGTCGCCGGTGAGCATCCCCTGCTTGATACCGATAAAGGTGAGGGTGCGAGTGGCCTGCACCATGGCCCCCATGGCACGGCCGGTATCGCCGTTGAGGCCGGAGGGGAGATCCACCGCCAGCACGGGCACAGCCAAGCCATTGATTGTTGCGACGATCTTTGTCAGTAGTGGCGAGAGGGGCGTGTTGACGCCGGTGCCAAGCAGGGCATCGACCACCAGATCCGGGGCGGAGTGCTGGTCCCCATCAAACTGCTCGGCCAGCCAGACCCGACCACCGGCCGCCAACCACTCATCGGCGGCCCGTCTGGCATCCCCCTTCAGTTGGTCGGGTGCTCTGGCTGCAATCACCACCACCTCGATGCCAATCTGGCGGGCAAGGCGGGCCAGCACATAGCCATCACCGCCGTTATTACCGGGGCCGACGAAGATCCACCAGCAGCGACTGTCGGGCCAATGCAGGGTGGCATAGGTGCGTAGCGCGGCACCGGCTCGCTCCATCAGGGCATAGAGAGGTTGCCCCTCACGCGCGGCCCAGTTGCGCTCCAGTGCGCGGATCTGTTCAGTCTGCCACAGCCCCTGTGGTAAACTGCCCCCCTCTTTTGTGCCCAACGCGCCCCTGATGATCTCTACCATGACGGCTCCCGCCTCTTATAAATCGACCCACGCCAGCAAACGCCGGCCAGGCCAAGCCGCATGAGTGCACCTGACTTCCACCAGCTGGCCCACGATATCAAGCTCTGGGCACGGGAGCTAGGTTTTGACCAGGCGGGCATCACCGACACCGACCTGCGTATCGAAGAGCCGAGATTGCAGGCCTGGCTGGATGCGGGCTATCACGGCAGCATGGATTACATGGCGCGCCATGGCATGATGCGCGCGCGCGCCCACGAGCTGCTGCCGGGCACGGTGCGGGTGTTGTCGGTGCGGATGAACTACCTGCCGTTCGAGGCGGGCTTCGCCGCTACCCTGCGCGATCCGACCCTCGGCTATATCAGCCGCTATGCCCTCGGCCGTGACTACCACAAGGTGCTGCGCAACCGGCTCAAACAGCTGGGTGATCGCATTGAAGCGCGCTGCGCCGAGCTGTTTCAAGGCACTGAAGAGACCTTGGGTGAGTGGCGCCCCTTCGTCGACTCCGCACCCATCCTCGAGCGGCCACTGGCAGCCAAGGCGGGCCTAGGCTGGGTTGGCAAACACTCACTGCTGCTCAACGAATCGGCCGGCTCCTTCTTCTTTCTCGGTGAGCTGTTGCTCAACCTGCCGCTGCCGCTCGACCAGCCAGTGGAGAAGGAGCAGTGCGGCAAGTGTGTCGCCTGCATCAACATCTGCCCGACCGGCGCCATTGTCGCCCCCTATGTAGTAGATGGCCGCCGCTGCATCTCCTATCTCACCATCGAGAACGACGGTCCTATTCCGGAAGAGTTCAGACCCCTGATGGGCAACCGCATCTACGGCTGCGACGACTGCCAGCTTATCTGCCCCTGGAACCGCTACGCCGATGCCAGCCCGGAACCCGATTTTAGCCCCCGCCCAAGCCTGCACCGCCCGCCCCTGCTGGCGCTGTGGTGCTGGAGCGAGAGCGACTTTCTCAAGCAAACCGAAGGGAGCCCGATCCGCCGCATCGGCTATCAACGCTGGCGCCGCAATCTGGCTGTCGCCCTTGGCAATGGCCCTGCAACTACCGAGGTGATCGCGGCCCTGCAACTGGGGCTGACCACCGCCGATCCCATGGTGGCCGAACATATCGAATGGGCGCTGGCCACCCTTGCCCGGCGTCAGGATGAAGAGAACAAGAAGACCCGTTTGCTGATCCGCTGCATCGAAAAAGGTCTGTCGGATCACGCATAAGTGATCTGCCCCTTGCCGGATTGCAGCACTTTTTTCATGCTCTGCCGACCTGCAGTGCCCATAACAGCGTGGTCACTGCAAACTGGTCGGCACACAACAAGGACAACACAGATGCATATGTTGGGAGTGGATATTGGAGGCTCAGGGATCAAGGGCTGTCTGGTCGATACCAAAACCGGCGAATTGATTGGCGAGCGCCATCGCATTGCCACACCGCAACCGGCCACCCCGGCCGCCATCGCCCATACCCTCAAGGCGCTGGTCGAACACTTCGACTGGAAAGGACCGGTGGGCTGCGGCTTTCCCGCCACCATCCACAACGGGGTTGCCAAGAGTGCCGCCAACATCGACAAGAGCTGGATCGAAACCGATGCCGAGCATCTGTTTGCCGATGTCACCGGCAAGCCCTGCTATGTGCTGAATGATGCCGATGCCGCCGGTCTGGCCGAGATGCGCTTTGGCGCTGGCAAGGATCGCAAGGGGGTCATCATCCTCATCACGGTCGGCACCGGTATCGGCACCGCCATCTTCGTCAATGGCCATCTGCTGCCCAACACCGAGCTGGGCCATCTGATGCTGGAAGGAATGGTCGCCGAGCACTACTGCTCCGATGCGGCGCGCAAACGGGAAGATCTCTCCTGGAACCGCTGGGGCAAGCGTTTCAACAAGTATCTGGCGCGCCTCGAGTTTCTCTTCTCCCCCGACCTCTTCATTCTGGGGGGCGGCAGCGCAGCCAAGCTGGATAAGTTTGTCGATCGCATCGAGACCCGGGCGCCACTCATTCCGGCGGCCAGCCTCAATCAGGCGGGCATTATCGGGGCCGCTCTCTACGCGGCCGAGCAGCAGGGCTGACCGACGCTCACTGCAAGTCAGCAGATACCAATGGAAAGGGCCCGGCACTGCTGCCGGGCCCTTTTGTTTTGCGGTCATCTTGCGTGTTTGGTGCTTATCACCCGTTACATGTCGTCGAGTCGGTGCACTCCGTGCACCAGTCGGGTCAGGCGGGTCTGCTCCAGCCTGGCCAGATTCTCGAGCAAGGCGGTGGTGGCCGGTGTCGGGCACTCCCGGGCCAGATGACTCAGCTCGCCCACCAGCTGCTCTTCCCAGCGGCATACCTGAGTGACGATATCCTGGGTCTGAACTGATGCCGGCAGCTCGAAGCGGGTAATGGCAGGCAGCATATCCTCGCTGAAACTCTGGTTCAGCCAGGTCTCCCTGACCGCCTCTCCCAGCTGAGCAGCATATTCGTGCAGATGGGCACTGGCCGCATCCTCACGCCCTTGCAGATAGACCAGCAACATCCGGCTGCGTTCGCTGTCCACCTGACTGGTCAAACGCCCGTAACAGAGTCCGAGCTGATGGTGAACCTGTTCAAGATAGTGCAGCAACTCTTTGATCTGTTGGAATCTCATCGCACTGCCCTCCATGCTTGTCGACATCATCAGTATAAAAAACCGGCGCCACCGACCCAATCCCTATCCGAGCCCCCCTTGCGCTGCATCAAGGTTGACGCCGACAAAGTGACGGTCAGGTGATCCGGTCGCGAATAGGGAACGATTTGTGCAGCAATTTGTGTAACGATGGTGGAGCATTAAGCTCGACAGCAGATGTGAACAGAAACGGGCTGACACACTAATAAAACCAGCCTTTACCCAGCATAAACCATCTTTAATTCGGTTATCTGCCGCAGGGACGAAACAGGATCTGGAAGAGCGACAATACCATCCTGATCGTTATCCGCCTGACAGAAATCCTTATCACTTTTTTAGACGTCTAGACGTAAAAACATGCATTGACATAGCCATCCAGACATCTTAGCATCATCCTCCATGATGACAGAGTAACCCAGTGGAACCTCTGCCCAATTTCCCCGCCTGTAGCGCCCTGTGCTTTAAGGCTGTTAGCACGGAAGAATCCATGATTAAGTTGATCGGTCTCAACAAAGTCTACGGTACAGGCAGTGACGCCGTGCACGCCCTGCGTGATGTGAGTCTGCATGTACCCCAAGGCAAAATTTTCGGGGTGATCGGTGCCTCCGGTGCCGGCAAGAGTACCCTCATTCGTTGTGTCAACCTGCTGGAGCGCCCGACAGAGGGTCAAGTCATCGTTGATGGCCAGGATCTGGTCGCCCTGAGCGAACGGGATCTGACCCAGGCTCGCCGCCAGATCGGGATGATTTTCCAGCACTTCAACCTGCTTGCCTCCCGCACCGTGTTTGCCAACATCGCCTTTCCGCTGGAGCTGGCAGGCTGGAGCAAAGAGAAGATCCAGCAACGGGTTGCCGAACTGCTGGCGCTGGTCGGGCTGGAAGCCCGTGCCCATGCCTATCCGTCCGAGCTTTCCGGCGGTCAGAAACAGCGCGTCGCCATTGCCCGCGCACTGGCACCGGCCCCCAAGGTACTGCTCTGTGACGAGGCCACCTCTGCTCTCGACCCGCAGACCACCCGCTCGATCCTGACCTTGCTCAAGGAGATCAACGTCAAGCTGGGGCTCACCATTCTGCTCATCACCCACGAGATGGATGTGGTGAAAGGGATTTGTGACGAAGTGGCCATCATCAGCGACGGCCGTCTGATCGAACAGGGCGAAGTGGCTTGGTTCTTCAGCAACGCCAAAACCCAGCTGGCCCGTGACTTCATCCACTCCACCATCCATCTGGAGGTACCGCAGGAGTATCAGGATCGGATGAGTGCGGAGCGGGTGCTGGGCAGCTACCCGCTGGTGAAGCTCGGCTTTACCGGCAGCACGGTCGATACGCCGCTGATCTCCGAGGCGAGCCGCCGTTTCAATATCGACATCAGCATTCTGAGCGCGGACATCGAGTACGCCGGTGGCGTCAAATTCGGTTTCCTGCTGGCCGAGCTGTTCGGGGATGAAGCCCAGTGCGAGGCCACCCAGCAGTTCCTTATCGACAACCACATTCAGCTGGAGGTAATGGGTTATGTCCGAAGCCATGATTAATCTGCTCATCACGGCCCTGGGCGACACCCTGATCATGGTGTTTGCCTCCGCTCTGTTCGGCTGCCTGCTGGGTCTGCCGCTCGGCGTGGCACTGCATGTTACCAAGGCGGGCCAGATCCTGGCCAACCCCTTGCTCAACCGTACTCTGGGTATGGTGGTCAACGTGGGTCGCTCGGTGCCCTTTATCATCCTGCTGGTCGCCATCATTCCGCTAACCCGGCTGATTGTCGGCACCAGTATCGGCACCATCGCCGCCATCGTGCCGCTGACTGTCGGTTGCATCCCTTTCATCGCCCGTCTGGTGGAAGGGGCCCTGATGGAAGTGCCGGACGGCCTGCTGGAAGCAGCCAAGGCGATGGGCGCCAAGCCGCTGCAAATTATCACCAAGGTGCTGCTGCCCGAGGCTCTGCCCGGCATCCTCAACAGTGTCACCATTACCCTCGTCACTCTGGTGAACTACTCGGCCATGGCCGGGGCCATCGGTGGCGGCGGTCTGGGAGATGTGGGTATTCGTTATGGTTATCAGCGCTTTGACCCGACCGTCATGCTGGTGACCGTGGTTATCCTGGTAGTACTGGTTCAACTTATCCAGAGCGCGGGTGAGCGCCTGGTCAACAAATGTGATCATCGTTAATCGTCGATTTCTGACAGGAGGTTTTATGAAATTTGGCATCAAATCCGTTGCGGCTGCCCTGCTGGCTGGTCTGGTTCTGGCCGGTTGCGGTCAAAAAGAAGAGAGCAAGGTTCTGAAAGTGGGCGCTATTGCCGGCCCGGAGACCGAACTGGTTGAAGTGGCTGCCAAGGTAGCCAAAGAGAAATACGGTCTGACAGTCGAGGTGGTCAACTTCTCCGACTACGTCACCCCGAACGTGGCGCTTAACGATGGGAGCATCGACGTCAACGCTTTCCAGCACAAACCCTATCTGGATGCACAAGTGCGTGATCGCGGCTTCAAGCTGGTGCCGGTTGGCAACACCTTCGTCTACCCGATTGCCGGTTACTCCAAGAAGATCAAGGCGCTGAGCGAACTGCAAGATGGCGCCCAGATCGCGGTACCGAACGATCCGACCAACCTGGGTCGCTCGCTGATCCTGCTGGCCAAACAGGGTCTGATCACCCTGAAGGATGGCGCCGGTCTGGAAGCCACCGTGCTGGATATCGCCAGCAACCCGCGCAACTTCAAGATTGTCGAGCTGGAAGCAGCCCAGCTGCCGCGCTCGCTGGAAGATGTGGATCTCGCTATCATCAACAACACCTTCGCCGGTCAGATTGGTCTGACCCCGACCGAAAACGGCCTGTTTGTTGAAGACAAAGAGTCCCCGTACGTCAACCTGATCGTCGCCCGCGACAACAACAAGGATGACGAGAAGGTCAAACAGTTCGTACAAGCTTTCCAGACTGATGATGTCTATAAGAAAGGGTTGGAGCTGTTCAAAGGCGGCCTGGTAAAAGGTTGGTAATTGCTCACTCGGCAAAAAAGGCCACGCAATGCGTGGCCTTTTTTATTGGCGCCGCTATCATATCCGCGAGCACGGCAACACGAACATACTCATAACATGAAAAAATGGTATCTGGCCTACTGCAAGCCAAAAGAAGAGGCCCGCGCCCGCGCCCACCTCGATGCCCAGGGTATCGAATCCTATTACCCCATGGTGGAGATCGAGAAGCTGCGCCGGGGCAAGCGAGTTCCGGTACGGGAACCCATGTTCCCCAACTACCTGTTTATCTTTGTCGATCTGGAAGAGGTGACACCGGTCACCCTGAAATCGACCCGCGGCATCAGCCGGATCATCCACTTTGGCAGTGAATGGACCCCCATCAGCAGCAAGCTGGTCTATCAGCTGATGAGCCGCGATGATAGCGACGAGGCGAGAGCCAGCTACGCCAGCCTGCCCTGCTCGGGCGACAAGGTGCTGATTGAAGAGGGGCCGTTGGCAGGCTTCGAAGCCATCTATATGGAGCCGGATGGAGAGAAACGGGCGATTTTGCTGGTCAGCCTGCTCAACCGGGAGACCACCAGCAGCTTCGACAACCACACCTTCAGATGTCTGGACTAAACCCACGGGCCAGACGGCCCGGTGAATGGCAATAGCAATGGCGGGATGATCCCGCCATCTCATGCATCAAGATCAAAGCGGGCGATGACCGCCTTCAGCTTGCCGGTATCACCAGCAAGTCTGGCTACGATCTCCTCCCCCTGCTGACTGCGCTGACAGGATTGCCGACTGAGCGCAGCAATGTCATCGACCGTCCCGGATACCTCGGCGGCCACCCGCGACTGCTGCTCGGTTGCCACCGAAATGGCCTCCAGCTGGCCCGACAGCGATTGTACCAGCTGGTTCATGGCACTCAGGGTATCTGTCACCAATCCAACAGCATCCCGCCCTTGCTCCACCAACCGGGTACCGCTACTGACGGTACTCACCGTCTGGCGAGTCTGCTGGGAGATGGCCGCAATAGTCTGGCTGATCTCGGCGGTTGATTGATGGGTGCGGGTCGCCAGCTGACGTACCTCGTCAGCCACCACCGCAAAACCGCGCCCCTGCTCGCCTGCCCGTGCCGCCTCGATCGCCGCATTGAGAGCCAGCAGGTTGGTCTGCTCCGCAATGGTGGCGATCACCTCGGTGATCTGCCCCACCTGTTCACTCTGGTGCTCCAACAGCCCCATGGCCTCGTTGGCCTGCCCAATCATGGTAGCAATCTGCTGCATGGTATCGCTCATTCGCGCCAGCGCGGCCTCTCCCTGACGGGTCTGCTGCTTCACCTGATGGGCACCATCCGCCACACCGGCAATGTTACTGGCCACATCACGAGCACTCACCGACATCTGATCGATAGCCGCCGCCACCGCATCGACCCGCTGATCCTGCTCCGTCAGATCCGCCACTATGGCTCTGGTAGTGCTGCCCACATCGAGACAGGCCACCTCGACCTGCCCCACTGCGCCCTGCAACTCCCCGACCAGATGATGTAACTGGGCAGACATCCGGTTGATGGAACCAGTCAATTCTCCCAACTCATCCTGCCCTGTGATTGGCAAGGGCTCGGCCGCCAGCCGGCCATCCGCAACCTGCCCCGCCCGGTTCACCAGACAGGCAATGTCACGGGTCAGACGGCGACTAAAGAACCAAGCGACTACCATGCCAAGCACGATGGCGCTGCCGGTAGCCAACAGCAGAGTCTGGTTGATGGCCCTCCCAGCTCCGGTCATCTGCGCCGAAATCTGATCCACCTCGGCACGGGTTTTCCCCACCTGCTGGACCAGCTGCTCACTGAGGCTGAACTGCATCGGCTCGATGTCGGTGGCCATCAGGTAGTTTGCCTGATCCCAATCCGGTGCCTGGCGCTTCTCGATCACCTGCCCCACCAGCTCGGAGAAAGGGGTCGCCATCTCTTCAAACAGCTGCCAGAGGCTCTGCTGGGTGTCGGTAAAGAGCGCGGCTTGCTGTTTAACCTCAGCCACCCGCTGCTGATGAAACTGGTAGTAATCCTGATACTTGCTGCGGTATTCGGGGTCGCCTGAGATGAGAAAATCCCGCAGGGCAGAGAGGGCGTTGGCGAGGCTGTTGTAGGCGTCCCCCACCTGTTTGAGCAGCATGCGGCGATCGCCGGAGAGTTGATCCTGCGGAGTACCAACTTCTTCATTGGCAAAGGATTGCAACTGATCGAGCGCCGCCTCCGCCAGCGGCCCCGCCTCCTGCAGCATCAGGGTGTGAGCGGGCAGATTCTCTTCACTCTGGGCGATGGTCCACACCTTCTCCTGATGGCTTTTGAAGGTCTCGAGAGACTTGGCGAGCGCCGGGCTGAAGGCCTGATGGGCGATGGCCTGCCAGGACGACTCCCACTCCTGCTTGAGGCGGGAAGCCTGAGCCGGATCCTTGCCGAGGATCAGATAGCCACGCAAGGCAGAAACGGTGGCAACCAGCGCCTTCTGGCTCGTTTCATCCCGCTGCAGAGCGGGCAGCGCCTGCTCCAGCAGGGTGTGTTGGGCCTGATTGATCTGGGTCAGCCGGTAATAGACCAGCGTGGAGGAGAGCAGGATCAGCAGGTTGATAAAACCGAAGCTGAGCAGCAACTTGCTTGAGATTTTCATGAACATCCTTGTTCAAACGGAGGGATCCAGCCAACAGAATCAGATAGATATCAGTGTAGGCAATCTATCTTGCCAAGTCCGGTACCAATTAGCCAATTCACTGCGCGGCACCGGGCGGGCAGAGAAAAATCCCTGACAAAGGTCGCAACCGAGTTGGGCCAGCGCTCGCCAGGTCGCCTCATCCTCTACCCCTTCCGCCACCGACTTCAGTCCCAGCTTGCGGGCCAACTCGATACTGGACTCGATGATAGCCAAACGTGATGGATCGGCATGGCAGCGATCGACGAAAGAGCGATCCAGCTTGAGTTCGGTGAACGGCAACAGTGCCAGCTGCTGCATCGAGGAGTAGCCGGTACCAAAATCATCGATGGAGAGGCCAAAACCGTGCATACGCAGCCGGGTCAGCACCTCCAGAGACTTGCCCAGATCCTGCACGAATGCGCTCTCGGTCACCTCCAGAGTGATAAGCTCCGGATTGATACTCCAGCGCTTGCACTGATCAATCAATAAGTTGCAGAGGTCCCCTTCAATGAGTGAGGTGGTGGAGAGGTTCATCGACAGATTGAGTGACAACCCGGTTTCCTCCCATAAATGGCCATCACTGAGAGATTTGCTGATGATCACCTCGGTCAACGGATCGATAAGTCCGTTGCTCTCCGCCAGTGAAATAAAACGCCCGGGCGGGATCAGGCCAAACTCGGGGTGTTGCCAGCGGGCCAACGCCTCCATCCCGACCCATGCGCCGGATGCAAAACTCACCTTGGGCTGATACCAGGGCAATAATTGATCTTGTTCGATCGCCCGACACAACTCATCGAGTCCTATTCTGTGCCCCTCTTCCTCCCTGACTGGTTCCTGCCGGGGTGACCAAGCCTGGATAAGCCGCTGGAGCTGCTGCGGCGTTGACGGTTTCTCTATGCGACCGAGCACCTGCAAGCCATAAGCGGCACTCATACGCAATACGGCTTCCACCACATCCCCCTCAAGCGCACTGGAGAGGATAATGCCGCCCTGAAAACCACCCAGCGACAGGCGGCGCAACAGCGCCATGCCATCCATTCCGGGCATTCGCAGATCGCAAAACAGGATATCGACGTTGTGTTGCTGGCTAAGCGCCAACGCCTCGATACCATCAACCGCTTCCAGCAGATTCTGGTAACCCAGGCTGCGGATCTGGTGCAGCAGCGCCTTGCGCTGAAATCCATGGTCTTCCACGACCATGATGACCAACTCATGTTGTGCTTTTTTCATCGAGCCATAATCCAATGTCGTGGGCAATCGCCGTCATCAACCTCTGCACTGTGCTGACCAGATCGTCGAGCTCGTCTAGCCGCTTCAATCGCGCTGCCGATTCCAGCATGGCAGCCTGGCTGGCAAGCTCCTCCAACCCGACCATTCGGGCAGCCCCCTTGATCCGGTGGGCTGTCTCTACCAAAGCGCTGGCATCATGACAAATAAGCGCGGCCATCATGGCCTCGCCATCCTGCCGGTTGGAATCGAGATACTCCACCGCCATGGCTCGCGCGGTCAGCTCGTCACCAAACAGCGCCAACCAGCGCTCAGCCTGAATGCCTGTAGCCCCAACAACGGGCGCAACCGCGCTTCTGGTTGGCGTCCTCTCTGCCAGCCAATGAGCCAGCATCTGGCGCAAGATATCCAGCGGGTAGGGCTTCAGTAACATGTCACTCATGCCAGCCTCTACCATACGAGCACTCGCCTCTTCCGACGTATCTGCCGTTACCCCTATGATGGGGGCAGTCACTCCCGCAGCCCGCAGCGCCTTGGTCAGGGCATAACCATCCATCACCGGCATATGGCAATCAGTCAACAGCAGAGAGAATTGCTGTCCCTGCCAAGCCCGCAGAGCCTTCTCGCCATCTTCCACGACCTGAGCCTCGATACCAAGAATGGCTAACTGCCGTGCCAACAAGGCACGATTGACCGGATGATCATCGGCCACCAATACTTTGCCACCCAGCTTCTCTGCAAGCGCAGGGAGGATTGGTGTGACCCGCTCCTGTAGCAATTCGTGGCAGCTCTCCAGCAGAAGATCCGGATAGAGAGGGGATAGACCCAGGCGCCACCATTTCTGTTCACCAATCCGACCCCGTAACGCCTCATCGGGTGACGCTATGATCCCCTTCAGCGCAGAGTGTTGCAGCCAGCTTTGCCATTCCCCCCCAAGCGCTTGCTCAAGCCACCGTTGATCGGCCAACAGCAACCCTTCCAGTGAGCGACTGAGCTCATTGGCCCCCAAGTACCTGAGCTTGGCCCCCTGCCGTACCATGGCCGCTTCGAGGTTGGTGTCATCGCTGAAAAACCACCATTCTGTATCAGCCAGAGCAGGGGGATCCCACTGCGGATTGGTTAGCGGCACGGTAAAGCGGAAGCTGGAGCCCTCCCCTGCCTTGCTGGTCAGTGTCAGTGCCCCCCCCATTTTGCATACCAGCTGCTCACAGATTGCCAACCCCAAGCCGGTGCCACCAAAACGACGGTTGATATCTGACTCCACCTGCTCAAAAGGCGTGAACAGCAGCGCCTGCTTCTCTTCGGCGATCCCGATACCGGTGTCACTGACACTGATGGTCAGTTGCTCGCTCAGGTAGCTGACCTGGATAGTAATCCCCCCTTGTTCGGTAAACTTCACCGCATTATTGAGCAGGTTGGAGATGACCTGACCGATACGCACCCCATCGATGTCGGCCCAATCCGGCACATGATGCTCCCACTCCAGCACCACATTGAGCCCCTTGTTATGAGCCAGTGCCGCGTGGCCACGAATGGCATCGCAGATCACCGTTTGCAACCGGCTGCTCTGGTAATTCAACTGCAACTGACCCGCTTCTATCTTGGAAAAATCGAGGATGTCATTGACCAGATAGAGCAGGTTATTGGTCGAGGTGACCACATTGCGCACCATAAAACGCTGGTCGTCGTTGAGCTCGCTCATTTGCAGCAATTCGAGCATGCCATGCATGCCTGAAATGGGAGTGCGCAGCTCATGGCTCATGGTTGCCAAAAAGCGGCTGCGAGCCTGCATCGCCTGCTCGGCATAGGCGCGAGCTTCGCGCAGCTCATATTCCTGTTGCTTGAGGGCAGTGATGTCCTGAATCACCCCGTTAAGGATCAGTGCCTGCTGCTCCTGTCTGACAAAGTTGCCACGCACTTGCTGATAGCGATCTCCATCAGGTCGCTCTACCTTGACCTCCAGATCGAGGGGCGCCAGAGTCTCGGCATGATTGGCCACCTTGCTGACAAAATCCTGGAGCGCCTCTTCGGTAAAGCCGAACACCTCACCACCCGATTCGGCATTGAACAGGTCCTGCCGGGAAGCCCCGAGGATCTCGCTGGCCCCCTGAGAGGCATACAAAAACCGCCCCTTGCCGGGTCCTTGCCACAAATACTGATAGACCACCCCAGGCATGCTGTCGGTAATCTGGGTAAGGCGATTTTCAGCCTGACGGGCGCGCTCCTCCGCCTCCTTGATCCGGCTGACATCGGTCAGTACTGTCAACACCCCCAGCATATTGCCATCGGGATCGCGATAAGGGCGTTTGGCATAGATAACATGGCAGGGCGTACCATCAGCTCGCAGGTTACTGCCTGCCCCCTCCAGATCCTGTCCGGTCTGCCACACCCGGCGCTCTTCTTCCAACACACTGTTTCTGAGTGTCTCGGGCATGTTTTGCAGCTCCTCACTGCTACTACCAGCACCAAGGAAAGCATCGCGATAGGCCTGATTGCACAAGGTGATCCGCTGCTCGCTATCACGTAGCGCCACCATGGTTGGCAGTGAGTTGAGCAAGGTCTGCACAAACAGCAACTGTTCATTCAGCTTGTCCTCTGCGATTTTCCGCTGCGCAATCTGGCGACGCAAACTGCGAGCCCAGAACAGCACCAGCAAACCGCTGACGAGCAAGGCGCCCCCCCCTATGGCCAACCATTTGTAAATCAGGGTGTAATCAGACTCGATATTGACCGACACATTGAGCCAGCGTCGTTCCAGCAGTTGCCACTCCTCATCCGTGATGGTCAGCAGCAACTTGTCCATGATGCGGAGCAACTCGGGCTGAGCATTGTCGACGGCCATACTGATAGGTACGGAAAATTCGGGAGAGCTCAGCACTACCTGATACTTATCATTGAAACCCTTCATCGCCTGCTGTCCCAGATTGGTCATGGTCAACAGCACATATTCGGCTCTCCCAGTGTCAAGCAAGGTCAGTAAATCGGCATCTTTGCCTACTTCGATAATATTGGCGCCCAGCGCGTGAATGAGAGAGGCTTCGTAAGAGCCCGTCACACCACCAATCAGACGCCCTTTCAGCTCGACCAACGACTTCAGCGGGCGAGCACCGTGTCTGGCTACAACATAGCTGTCGAACTTCAGATAGGAGGAGGTAAAAGAGGCAAAGGACTGACGATCCTTGAGCGGTGTCATCAAGGGAATAAGGTCCACTTTGTGCTCTTTCAGCAGTTTTAGTGACTCCTGCCAGGTATTTGTCGACGCCAGCTCAAAGCGGATCCCGGAGCGCAGACTCAATAATTTCATCAGGTCTGCCGTATAGCCATGCAATTCACCTTCGTCATCGATTTCACTGATGCCGGCAAAGCCGGGGGCAACGGCGAACTTGATCACCTTGTTTCTCTGCTTCAGCCAACTAGCCTCATCTGGTTCCAGCAAAAGGCCAGCGTTGGCGCGTTCATCTTTCTGATGCAACCGTAATCGTGAGTCTGCAACGGGTATCTGTTGATATGCATGCCAAAGCTTCTCGCTCAGCTCTGGCTGTCGGGAGCTGGTCGCCATCGTCAGCGTGCTGCCAGAAAGCCACCCTGGAGCGACAACCCCCATTGATGCAGGCATTCTCTCCATCTTAAGGGAAACAATTGGTTCCAAATCAAGATATGCATCGACAGCGCCCAGCTTGACCATATAGGTCGCCTCGTCACGGCTCTCCAGCTCAGTTACATCAGAGATCCCCAAACGAGCCAATTCATTACAACTGCCAAAACCACGAATACAGACCCAGCGTAACTTGCGCGCCTGCTCCAGGGTCAATCGCTGATCCGGGGTATGCATTAAAATGGAGCGAGCATAAGAACCGATACTGCCAATAGGGTTTATCCCCTTCAATTCAAGAGCATTACGTTCGACCCCGATTAATGCATCGATCTGGCCGCCTTGGAGAGCAATCTGGGCATCCACGTAGGAGTTGTAGGGGATATAACGCAATGACACGCCCATTTCGGCTGCAATGCGCGAGGCCAGCTCCTTGAGCGGACCGGCATAACGCTGGTTGGGGAGTTGATAGATGAAAGGGAGATAGCCGCCACGGGGAACCCCGACCAGCAGCTCCTTTTGTGCGGAGATTTCGTTACTTGTGCTCTCATCTTGCGGCTGGGGAGCCGCAACAGCCAACATGCCTGAAAACAACAGCAACATGGGAAGAAAAAGCTGACGAAGGAGTGGCATAAGGTCTTGTCCTGATGAGTAAAACAGATAGGGCTGCCACCTCTAATCTTGCAGATCCTGACGACGCAAGGCGAGAAAACAATCGCAACTGTTACAAAGAGGGCGGAGAGGATAATACTGAGTCACCAACATGTGAACCTGGAATCAACCATAAGATGGAAAAATGGCAGGCATGCAGCCTGCCATTTCAACAGCGAGGGGGATCTTATTCTCCCCCTCGCGATCAGGTTATTCGATTCCCGAGGCGGAAGCCGGTTTGATACTCCCGCTCGCGAACGAGGGCGATTTGACCCTGATATCCTTCCAGCCCGATATCCCTGAGCAGGGCGGGTGACAGATTGACCTGCACGAGACGACGCTCGACCCGGGCAATCCTTCTCTGGACCAAGGATTCAACACTGCGCAGTAAAACCAGTTCGATAGACATGACATTCTCCAGTTGAACATGCGGTTCTCCCGGAGAAAGTGGATATCACCCTGCGGGACGAACCGCGGGTGATAAAAAGACAGGGGTTACCTGTTTACGCCACGCGGTAAAAGAGCACGAGATTTCACGCCGCACGCAGTGCCGCGAGAGAATGCAATATTGAGCATCAGATGTTGCATTTTCGTCTCCTTACCGGGTAAAAGTTGAACAGGCTGCAGAAGTCTAAAAAATATCCGAATTTAAAACAAGCCTCTTGCGACTCCTTTTTAAACGTTTTTACGGCATTTTATGCTGCCCGAAGGGGAGCTTGGGGCATCAGATCCCCGAGAGTAACCGGTACTCCTCCAGCACGTAGGTATCCGTCATGCCGCTGACATAATCGAGCAGCAGCCGCACCCGGTAATACCACTCCTGCTCGTTCTGGCAGGCAAAGCGCGGATCCGGGGTGGCGATCGCCAATCGATAGGCCTTGAGATGGCGGGCCGAGAGACGGTGATAGAGGCGGCGCGCAAAGAACAGCGTCTGACTCCCCTCCCCGGCCAGCAGACGGGCAAACTGTGGCGCTGACAGCGACAACAGGCAGGCATAACTGGTCAGCACCCCGCGCAGTGCCGCATACCCTTCCAGTTCGAGAGCCTCGACTTCGGGTCGCATAAAGACCAGCTCGCGGGCCACCCGCTTGAGGATATCGAGCACCCGCGCCGCCGGCGCCTGACCGTGCAGCAGCGCTTGCGGATAGGAGCCCTGCAAAATGGCCTGATGTTCGCTGACATAGCTCTGTGCCGCCAGCGTAACCAGATCCCGGGTCAGTTGCTGGCGAAAATGGGGGAAAAAGCCCCGACCAGAAGCCAGCGCCTCATCCAGCAAGGTGCCCATGTAGTCACTCTGGTCAGCGGCCCGCAGTGCCGCCAGCAGTTCACCCTGAGTCAGGATCCGCCGATCTACCGCATCTTCCAGATCGGCGATGCAGTAGGAGATGTCATCGGCCGCCTCCATGATGTAGACCAGCGGATGACGACAGCCGGGGGCCAATCCCAGACTCTGGCCGAGGGCACGGTAGAGCGGCTGCTCGCTAAAGAAGATGCCTCGTTTGCTGCTCCAGCCATGATGCTGGCCATAGCTCACGCCGGGTTGCGGCTGTTGCGGGTATTTGCAGAGTGCCGCCAGCTGCCCGAACGTCAGGTTAAGCTCGTGCAGGCTGTGCACCAGCCGCAGACTCTGGGCGTTGCCATCAAACAGTTGCAGATCCTGACGCAATTCAGCCCACTGGGCCGAAGGTGGCTGCGCCAGCGCCTGCTGATAGAGGGGATCGAGCATCTCGCCGAGCCACTGGCTCATCACCTGCTCGCCAAAGTGGCCAAACGGCGGGTTGCCCACGTCATGAAGCAGGCAGGACATCTCCACCAGATTGATAAAAGACCCTTCACAGACCATCCCGACAGGCAAGGCGGCCAGAATGCGGCGGCTGATCTGGCGGCCGGTCTCCTGCACCTCCAGCGAGTGGGTGAGGCGACTGCGCACCGAGGCCTTCACATCGAGCGGAAAGACCTGGGTCTTCTGCTGCAACCGGCGCACCGGCGCGGCCTGCACGATACGGGCGCGATCCTGCTCGGTCGCCTCCAGCAGATCCTCGTCTCCCCAAGGGTGGATGCGCGCAGGGGTAATCAAACGGCTATACATCTCGCAGCTCCTTGCCAGCAACTTCCATCAGACTCAAGACAACCTCCAGCATCAAGACAGCAACCAGCGCCGCAGACGGGCGATGTCGCCCGGATATTCCCGGCGCAGCGTCTCAATCCAGTCTTCCACGTTTTCCCACCAGGCGGGATGATCCGGGCTCTGGATCAGCTGGGCCGTCTGCTGCAGTCGACGCAGACCAATGGAGCCTGCCGCCCCTTTTATCTTGTGTGCCTCTTCCACCACCCCAGCTTGATCCTTGGCAATCATGTTGGAGTCGAGGACTGCCATGTAGTCCGGCATCATTTTCTCGAACAGATCAACGCTGGAGAGCAGCACCTGCTTTCCCACGGTATCGGCGTAATCGGTGAGGAAGGGGATATCCAGCAGGGCATCCTGATTGCCCGCATCAGCCTGCTCGTCCGCTTCATCCTCGGCCAGATCGGCAAACAGGTGACCAATCACCTCCCGCACCGCTTTGGAGCCAAGCGGCTTGTTGATCACATCCTGCATGCCGTGATCCCGGTAGTACTGGCGATCGCCGGTGGAGTTGGCGGTGAGCGCCACCATGGGTGGCAGGCTGTCGCCATAACGCTCCAGCAGGGTTTTCGCCACATCGAAGCCGGTCATGTCCGGCAGCTGGATATCGAGCAAAATGAGGTCGAAATCATCCGGGTTGGCCATCGCCAACGCCTGGGTGCCGTCCCGTGCCACCTGCACCTGATGACCCAGCTTGCCCAGCAGGGCGCAGGCCACCGTCACGTTAAGCTCCACATCCTCCACCAGCAGGATATCGAGGGGGGGCATCTCCTCCTCCTGCTCTGGCAACACAGGCTCGGCGCAAGCTACCTCCAGCTCGGCGGTAAAGCAGGAACCTTCGCCCGGATCGCTGTCCACATAGAGCTGCCCGCCCATCGCCTGCACCAGCTGACGGGAGACCGCGAGGCCAATGCCGGTGCCGGTGGCGTGTTTCTTGCCCTGCACCTGATAGTACATGGCGAAGATCTTCTCCTGCTGGGCGCGAGGGATACCGATACCGGTATCCTCCACCTCGAAGTGCAGGGCCAGCTTGCCCGGCACGTCGGCGGGATGGGAGAGGCAACGCACGGTGACGCCCCCCTCATCGGTAAACTTGACCGCATTGCCCACCAGATTCCACAGCACCTGACGCAGGCGGGTACCGTCAGCCATCACAAATTGCGGCATGTCGCCATCCCGATCGAAATGGAGATAGAGCCCCTTCTGCTCCGCCTGAATGCGCGACAGGGTCTCCAGCTCGTCGAGGAAGGCAGGCAGGTCGATACGGGTCGGTGCAATTTCGAGACGACGGCGATCCAGTTTGTCCAAGTCGATGATGTCGTTGAAGATATTGCCAAGGGTCACCGCACTCAGGTGAATGGTCTTGAGCTGCTGATGCTGCTTGGGATCGAGGGGGGTATCCATCAGCATCCGGCTTAAGCCCACGATGCCGTTGAGCGGGGTGCGCAACTCGTGGCTGATGGTGGAGATAAAGGTCGTCTTGTCGCGACTCGCCTTCTCAAGCTTGTCCTGATACTGCTTGCGCTCGGTGATGTCGCGGCCAAAACCAAGCAGGCCGAGTCGCTTGCCGAAGCGGTCGAAGAAGGGCACCTTGCGCAGCTCGAAGTAAGCTTTGCGGCCATCGGGATACTCCAGCCACTGCTCGTAGGTGAGCGGCTCGTTGCTGGCAAAAACCTGCTTGTCGGTCTCCACCACCTTGTTGGCGATCTCCTGCTTGTAGACATCGAACGGGGTCAGACCGATCAGCTCGGCCTCCACCTTGCCGGTCAGCTCCTCCATGGCGCGGTTGCAACCGGAAAACTGCTCATCCTCATTGCGGTAGTAGACCAGATCGGGGGAGCAGTCGATAAAGGAGCGCAGCAAGGCAGTACGCTCCCCCAGATGAAGCTGGGCTTTCTCTCGCTGGAACACCTCATTCTCGAGATCCTCGATGGCCTGCAGACGCAGGCTCTCGGCCCGGTTGGTCTCGGCGATCTGGGCGTTGAGGCGGCTAATGTTCTCCTGCAACTGGGTATTGAGCTCCAGATCACGCTCACGCATATCTTGCAGCTTGCGCACCATCCGGCTTAGTCGTTGACGGGAATCCTCCAACTGATCCACCACGATGGAGAGAAAATAGACCGCCCAAGGGGTCACCAGCAGGCCAAAGAAGACCGAGCGAACGAAGTCGATCACATCGATATTGCCGCGCAGGAACAGGGTCACCCCCATCTGGATGGCGACCGCCAGCACGATAATGCCCGCCGCCAGGAACATGCTAAAGCGCACCAGTCCCAGCTTGGTCATCAGATCGACATAATATTGCGCCCAGGATTTAATCTGTTTCATCTTATTGTTTTCCCCCGATATTCGCGGTACAGAATACCAGCACAACCGAGTGAACTCTTCTTAATCTCGCACAATTAATTAACGATTCGCCGAATGAAATGAGTGGGTTAGGATAATTGGCAATATTGAGTCAGTTGCCATTAAGGTTTTTTCTTTATACTCACCGGCCGAAAAAATTCACCACCATTTAATTTAGGAGTTATCCGATGCGCAACACCACCTTGCTAGGCCTGGGCCTGCTGGTCGCAAATAGTGCTTATGCTGATTTGGGTGAAATTCCCAAGGAGTCTGGCTGGTCCGGTTTCCTGCTTGGCGGGGTCAGTGTCATCAATTACGAATCGAATTTTTATAGTGGTGATGATGAAAACCGCCGCCTGAGCGGACTGGGCAGTGCCGAGAGCAGCTCCGCCGTTGCCCCGCTGCTCAACGCCGATATCCGCTACACCTTTGCCGATACCCGCACCCAGGTCTTCCTTGGTAACCTGATCCAGGATGCCATCCGTTTCGACTTCACCCAGCAGCTCGGTATCCGTCAGGAGATGAGCGATAAGGGCATCGTAGCTGGCTCCGTGGTCTTTAATGCCATGCCGACCGAGCAGTGGAGCGATCCGTTCGATACAAATCATGATCGCCAGTCGACCGATATCAAGTCAAAAGGGGTTCGCTTCGCCTGGGACAGCATCTGGGGTAGCAACTTCAATGGTAGCCTGACCACCCGCAACATCGAGGTGGATGAGGAGCGCAGCGGCAGCCAGTATGGCGCCGATACTGCCGCCAAGCTGGATCGCAACGGCAAGATCCACTCCCTCGACCTCTCCTACAAATGGCAGCTGGCACCCGGTCAAATGCTGGAGCCAGCCTTTATCTACCGCCAAGCCGACCTGGACGGCAGCGCCCAAAGCTACAAGAGCAACGGCCTGCAGTTGACCTACGGCATGCGCGCTTCCCAGTGGTCTTTCGTCAGCAACGCCTATCTGGGCCAGACCAAATATGATGAGGCCAACCCGATCTTTGGCCAAAACGCCGACTCCGACGAGTTTGCCCTGACCGGTACCTTCTTCTGGCACCGCCTGTTCGGTATTGCTCCGCTCTCCGCAACCTTTACCGCTGGCTATGCCAAGTCCGATTCCGACATCAACTTCTACGATTCTGAATCCGTAATGTTCAACACCGGCCTGCTCTACAACTTCTAACAACGGTTGTGCGCACCGATACAACAAGGCCACCCGAAGGTGGCCTTGTTGCTATCCAGCGTTTGACTCAAATACCCAGAGAGTCGAGCAGATCGTCGTGATCGTTGGCGACCGGGGCCGCAGCCTGAACCGGCTTGGCGGCATCCTGCTTGGCCTGGGCGATCAGCGCATCGGGATCCAACTCTTCATGCTCCATCCCCTCATTGTGGATGCGAATGAACTCGGTTTTGTCCATCGCCAGCTCCAGATAGAAGATGTTGTTGCGGGCGGTGAAGAAGGTGACGCGGCGGGACTCCGGGCTGTCGAGATTGGTATCGACGCTCAGCATCACCTGCTTGTTGAGGGCCAGCATCTTCGGCTGGTTCTGGGTGATGTGGGTCTGCAGATCCCGGCCCACCTTGACGGTAAAGCTGCCGACGATCTGGTTCATCAGCTCGCCCATCACGTTGCTCACCTCGTCAGAGGTGTGGGAGATGGCGAGATCCTCCTTGGAGAGTCCCATGCTCAACATGTAGCTCTCGTACAGCTCCATGGCGGCGGCGGCGGAGAAGTTGATCACCACCAGACCGGAAAAACCGCCATCGAACAGCACGAAGCAGCCGATATCCGGCTTGAGGCAGGTCTTGCTGATCCGCTGCACCATGCCGGAAAACCGCACCTGACTCATGGTCGCGGCACTCAAAACGTCCGTCACCGAGTTGCACAGGCTGAGCAGCACATCCTCTGTGGTCAATACGGCATCGTCATCGGATCTTGTCACTATCATGGGACCTTCCTGAACATCGAAAATGGGCTTATCTATACCATAACTCTAACAGATGGCGCGGCCCGGAGACTGAAATAGCGACACGCCTCTCAGTTGACTCCGTTATCAGCAGCCACTGGGGTGAAACCGCTCAGCTTGGCGAGCCGGGCACGCCATATATCGGCCTGCTGGACCAAAACTTGTGGCTCATAAGGCACGACCGGATGAGCGCCCCAGATGGGGCCTGGCCAGGCGCGATCCGTCGCAAAGCGGGCGACATGGTGAAGGTGGAGTTGCGGCACCAGATTACCCAGCGCCCCAATGTTGATCTTGTCCGGACTGAGGGCCTGTTCCATCAGGGCGGCGACGGCGCAGGACTCCTGCATCAGCTGTTGCTGCTGCTCCGGCGCCAGATGGTGAATTTCCCGCAGGTTGGCTACTCGCGGTACCAGGATCAGCCAGGGATACTGGCTGTCTTTGGCCAGCAAGACCCGGCAGAGGGGCAGATCCCCGAGCCACCGGGTATCTGCCTGCAGGCGTGAATGCAATTCAAACATGAAAACCTCGTTGAGTACGATGAACAGAGCGCCTGAAAAAGGAGTGTCCACGTTACTGCAACGGGCGGAAAACTTAAAGCTGTGGGACGGCCCAACCGATAAAGCGCTTGCGCAAGGCCGGATCGGCCTGGAGGAACAGCTGCTGCAACTGCCCTTCCAGCTCGCTGGCTGCCACAACGGGTTGAGCCCCACCAGCGGCTGTGGCCGTTGGTTGCGTAGCAACGGCGCCAGCCGTCAGCGCAGCCTTGCCGCCGCTGCGATTGTATTCAGCCAGTTTGCCGCTCCAATCCACCCCAAGCAGCATACCGCTGGTCACCAGCACATCCTGCTGGATGGCAAGCTTGCGGCCATTCTCCTGCAGCGCTACCACAGGAGCCTTGGCATACGCCTGCATCCCCCGCTCGTCTCCCGGTACGCTGGCCGTCAGCTGCAAATGCTGATTGCTGCCCTGATAGCGCACCACCTGCGGCTCGGAGCGCACCTGCCGGTCATTCTCGCTGCTGCTGCGGCTGGGGATCACCCCCTCGAAGCGCACCAGCAGTTGCTGCTCGCCATCCGCCAGGGTGGCATGCTGCTCATCCTGCAAGGTGCCGTTGCTCACCGCGAGAATGCGGAAATTCTCCGGCACCTTCACGTCCACCATGGCCTGCACACTGCCAGCCCCCAACACTGCACAGAGCAGCACAAACCCGGTCAACCCTCTATTACTCTTCATTCCCGCTGATCTTCCTGATGCCGATGATGGGCGCAGGGTAGCAGCCGAAGATGACAGAAAAATAACGCCGCTCAGAGCAGGTAGTGGGGTCGCTCGGCAAACCACTGGGCCAGCACCTGCTTGAACAGCCGGATCTTGCGTGGCACCCGCCGCTGCTGGGCATGCAGCACATGAAGCTGATGCAGGCCGCTCTGCCACTCGTCGAGCACGGTCACCAGCTCTCCTGCCGTCAGCAGCGACTCCACCAGCATCAGCGGGCACTTGGCATAGCCCATACCGGCGCGCGCCAGTTGCAATACTGTACTGTAGTGGTTGGCTCGCACCTTGCCCTGTACCAGAATGTGAGCCTCTTCCCCCTCACGGATAAAGTGCCACTGCTCCCAGGCCGGATTGTGCCCCTGCAACAGGCAGTTGCGCCCGCTCAGCTCATAGGGAGTGGCAGGACGCCCCTCCCGCGCCACCAGCGCGGGGCTGGCCACCACCACATCCTTGAGCCGCCCCAGCGGCAGGGCCACCAGATTGTCCGGCACCTCGTTCATGGCGCGCAGGGCGATGTCGTTCTCCCCCTGACTCATGTCGACCATCTGGTTGGTGAAGTTGAGCTCCACCTCCACTCCCGGGCAGAGCACGGCAAAGCTGGCCAGCAGCTCGCTCACCATGCGATCGCCGGTACTGACCGGGCAGGTAAAACGCAGGCGACCGCCATCCTCTTCGGTCAGCGCCTGAATATCTTGCTCCGCTTGCCGCGCCAGCGCGAAGATCTCCCCCGCCTGCTGGTAGAGGGTCTTGCCCGCCTCGGTCAGACTGAGGCGGCGGGTGGTGCGCTGCAACAGTTGTGCATTGAGGGAGGCCTCCAGCGCGCTGACATGGCGGCTCAGCATCCCCTTGCTGACCCCCAGCGTATCGGCAGCAGTCGAGAAACTGCCGCGCAGCACCACCTCATAAAAGCTGGCCAAATGGGCGATATCCATCATTAGCTCCAATATGGAAACAATGGGTTTATTTTACGCGCTTTTTCGCATTTTCTGTTGCGCTAGAATCAACACATCCCAACCAGGAGTGATGCAGATGAAAATTGTGATTGTGGGTGCCTCCGGCACCGTCGGCTCCGCGGTCAGTGAACTGCTTGCCAAAGATCATCAGGTGATCCGGGTCGGCCACAGCCGTGGCGATGCCACGGTCGACATGCGCGATCCCCCCTCCATCAAGGCGCTGTTTGCCCAAGTGGGCCAGTTTGATGCACTGGTTGTCGCCAGCGGCAGCGTGGCCTTCAACGGCCTGACCGAGATGACCGACGAGCAGTGGCAGGTGGGACTGGAGAGCAAGCTGATGGGCCAGATCAACCTGACCCGAGCCGCCATTCCCTATCTGACTGACAAGGGTTCCATCACTTTGATCAGCGGTATTCTGAGCGAGGAGCCGATCAACTGGGGCGTGAGCGCCAGCACAGTCAACGGCGCCATCGATCACTTTGTGAAAGCGGCCGCCTGCGAGCTGCCAAGGGGCCTTCGCATCAACGTGGTGAGCCCCACCGTGCTGGCGGAGTCGATGGACAAATACGCCGACTTCTTCCCGGGGTTCGTGCCGGTGCCAGCCGCCAAGGTGGCGCAGGCTTACAAGAAGTCGGTGTTGGGCATCCAGACCGGTCAGGTGTTCAGGGTCAACGGCTGATCGCCGCTCGCTTGCCGCCAGACCAGTAATAAAAACGGGCCCCGCAATGGAGCCCGTCTGTTTCTCTGCCTATCTCCTTTGCTGCCAGCAAACGTTTGTTTGTTGGCGACAAAAAAAGAGAGCAACCCTTAGTCGATCAGACCGTACTGCTCGCGCAGCACCTCGATGATCTCCTGCTTGGGATTGGCAGAACGCGCCAGCTTGTGGCCGATGATCTTCTCGGCGATCCCGACG
Source organism: Aeromonas sp. Y289-2 (assembly GCF_027705925.1). Classification (NCBI taxonomy): domain Bacteria; kingdom Pseudomonadati; phylum Pseudomonadota; class Gammaproteobacteria; order Aeromonadales; family Aeromonadaceae; genus Aeromonas; species Aeromonas sp. Y289-2. Next base: position 63,538 of record NZ_JAPDCH010000014.1, on the reverse strand, counting down.
TAGGTGTTGGATATATCCATCATCACTTCGGTCGGCAGCTTGTTGTCGCGGGCAAGGGCAAAACGTTCCGGCATGCGGTTCTTGTTGAGCAGGATGTCCGGATCCGGGAAGTGGTTGAGCAGCCACTGACGGAAACCCTCTTTGGACTTCTCGACGATCTGTCCGTCGCGCAGGGCCGCGCCATCCCAGATACGGGAGCTGTCGGGGGTGCCCACTTCGTCCATGTAGATCAGCTTCTCGTTGCCGGCGGCATCGTGGACGTAACCAAACTCGAACTTGGTATCGACGAAGATCTGATCCAGCCCGGCCAGCGCGTCGCTGATGACGTTGAAGCCCTCTTTGAGCAGCACTTCGTAGCGGTCGATGTCGGCCGGTTTGCTGAAGTTGAAGCCTTTATAGTGGCGCTCGATATCGGCACGGGAGACGTTGACATCATCGGCTTCCGGCACGCCATCCAGCCCTTTCAGCACGCCCTTGGTGGACGGAGTGATGAGGATCTCCGGCAGCTTCTGATCCTTTTTGAGCCCTTCCGGCAAGGTGATGCCGCAGAACTCGCGCTCGCCATCCTTGTAGGCACGCCACATGGAGCCGGTGATGTATTGACGGGCAATCGCCTCGATCATCACCGGACGGGCTTTTTGCACGATCCAGACGAAGGGGTGCGGAATATCCAGAATGTGGCTGTCGGCCAGTCCCTTCTCCTTGAACAGCTTGAACCAGTGGCTGGAGATAGCATTGAGCGCCGCGCCCTTGCCCGGTACGCCGTTCAGGCCATCCACACCTTGCCAGATGCAATCGAAGGCCGAGATGCGATCGCTGATCACCATGAGGGCGAGGGGCGCATCGGCCGGCACATCATAGCCTTTCTCTTTTATGAGCCGGGCACTGTCTTCGGGGGTCAACCAGTAGACGCTGCGCACTTTGCCGGAATGGACAGGTTTATCGGTACGGATCGGCAAATCGTCATTCACCGCCAATACTTGATCTGCAAGACTCATGGCTAATAACACTTCCTGTTTGTGGGGGGTAAACATCGCGAGTCCCTCACCTGCGCGCTCTGTTTGCAACGGGCTGGCAAGGGGGCTCGCATCATCGAAAACCGCTCGGAATCCCCGCGTTTTCAGGGGGATTTTGATAACAAAACAGGGGCACAAGGCCCCTGTATTTATTCTGCTTTTGCTGCTGCCTGATCGGCCAGCCCCTTGGCGAACGCCTCGGACAGGCTGATATACATCTGGGAGATAACCCCGGACGATACCGGCTTTTTGTCCTTGTCGAACAGGGTAATGGAGGTCTTGCCTCCCGCCATTTCGCCAAGCTGGAAGCGGTATTTCTCCTCCTCCAGTTTGAACGGCTCGCTCCCTTTCGCCTTCCAGAACTCGGCACCCGGCTCTTCGTACTCGACGTCGATCCAGCCCAGTGACTGCTGGGTATCCTTGATGGTGAAACCGTAAGCGGGCAGTACCTGATTGAGGCGACGCCACACCTGATCAAAGGAGCCTTCGGCAATCCAGGCGCTCAGTTCGTTGTTGTCCAGACCCAGTTGCAGACCCATGCCATCGTTGGACTTGTGCTGCTCGCGGGCTTTCAGCTGGCTGTCGTAATAGAGAGAGAACTGGTTCAGCACTCGCGCGGCATAGCGCTGGGCATCGGCAGGGGTCAGCTTGTTGCTGGTCTCGCCGTCGATGGTCTCTTCGTGATCCAGCACCCGGACCGACATGTTGACGGCGTGGCGCTGGGCGTCGTTGCGTACGGTGAACTGGTAACGCTGACGGATTTTGAAGTCTTCGTCATCTTCACCCCAGCCATCGAGGGCGACCGTGTTGTCAAACCAGCCGGTCTGCAATACACCATCCTGCTGATCCAGCTTCTCGGTGGTGACCTTGTATTTGGCCAGGAAGTTCATCAGGAACGACCAGGTATCGCGCTCCACGCTCTGGCTGGTGCTCAGGGCATAGAAGGCAACGGTCGGTTCGGTTGCGCTCTGCACCACCTGACTGCCCGGTACCACGGTCAGCAGTTGGGCGGGCGGGCGCACATCGACCTGGGCGCCGAGGGCACCTTCACGGCTGCTTTCGGGAAGCGGCGGGATATCGTACTGGCTGTTGAAGGTGGGGGCACTCAATCCTGCGGGGATCAAGAACGCGCGGCCCTCGAGGCGGGCATCTTCATAACCGAAGTCGCGGTTGGCCATTTTGCGATCCTGGGGGGTGCTGCAACCGGCCAAGACGGCCACAGTCGCAACGCTCAGCACCAGACGGGCTCTATTTCCCTTTCCATTAGATTTAAACACTCGCCATCAACTCCGCTGTGGTCAGTGCTCGCGCCATCAGCTGCTCGCCCTCGGGGGTGAGGTCAACCAGCGGCAGGCGCAAGGTGGCTGTTGCAATCAACCCCAGTTGGGCACAGGCCCATTTCACCGGGGTGGGGCTCGGTTCGCAGAACAGAGTCTTGTGCAACGGCATCAAGAGATTGTTGATGTCATGCGCCTGCCCGGCATCACCGGCCAGCGCAGCACGACACATGTCGGCCATCTGGGCCGCTGCAATATTGGTGGTGACCGAAATCACGCCATCGCCACCTTGCAGCATAAAATCACAACCAGTGGCATCGTCGCCACTGTAGAGAGCAAACTCCGGCCCGCACAGCTCGCGCAGCAGCGGGGTGCGGCTCAAATCGCCGGTTGCCTCTTTCAAACCGATAATGCCGGGAACCTTGGCCAGACGGGCCACGGTCTCCGGTTTGAGATCGCAACAGGTGCGACCGGGCACATTATAAAGAATTTGGGGCAGACCACTAGCCTCGGCGATCGCACAATAGTGGCGATAGAGACCTTCCTGAGTGGGCTTGTTGTAGTAAGGAGTCACCGAGAGACCCGCCACCACGCCGGTTTTGGCCAGTCGCTTTGCCAATTCAATGGCATGGGCAGTATTGTTGGAGCCGCAACCGGCGATGACGGGAATGCGTCCGGCGGCATACTCAACGGTCTTTTCAACGACGGCGATATGCTCCTGCTCGCTCAGGGTCACCGATTCCCCTGTGGTACCCACCGCAACAATGGCGCTGGTCCCGGCGCTGACATGATAGTCGACCAGTTTGGCCAGACTGGCCCAATCGACTTCACCTGAAGCCAGCATGGGGGTAACGAGCGCAACAATACTACCGCGTAACATGGACTTTTCTCCCGATTTTCAGGGGCGTAATGGTAAAGCTGGCCCCTTTGAAAAACAAGGGAGAGAGGGGGCAAGCCGTGATACCATCCGGAACAAAAAGCAATGGACGAAAGTCGGCAGCGTCCCTCAGGGAGTGGTCATCAGGGCCGGAGGGTTGACTTGCCAGCGCGGCTTTCGCAACGAAATAACGGACGAGAGAAGATTTATGACTCACTATCTGGTCGTAACGGCCATCGGCACGGACAGGCCTGGCATCGTCAATGAAGTGACCCGCCACGTCAGTGGCTGTGGTTGCAACATTGTGGACAGCCGCCTTGGCATCTTCGGCAATGAATTTACCTTTATCATGCTGCTCTCGGGCGACTGGAACAGCATGATGCAACTCGAAATCAGCCTGCCCCTGCGTAGCCAGGAGTGGGATCTCATCACCATGATGAAACGCACCGAACGCCACCAGTCCCTGCAGTATGACGTCCGCGCCAGTGCCGACCTGTTGATCCGCGACGAGCCCGGCATCGTAAGCCAGTGCACCCAGTTCTTCAGCGAACATGGCTGGAACATTCAGGCGATGCAATCCATGACCCTGGAGCAGCAGCCGTTCAACCTGCTCAAGATCAGTTTTCAGCTCAATCTGGCCAGAGAGGGTGAAGTGGAAGGTTCGCAAACCGCCTTCGCCGAATTCTGTCGTCAACTGGGTGCCGAATCGTTCGAGTTTATCGTCAATCGCAAACACGCCTGAGGGCGTTTTACCCGAGGAGACCCCATGCAACCACTACACGCTGGCAGCCCCGCCCCCGATTTCTCCCTGCCCGACCAGAATGGCAATCAGGTCAGCCTCGCTGGCCTGCGCGGCAAGAAGGTGCTGGTCTATTTCTACCCCAAGGCGATGACCCCCGGCTGCACCACCCAGGCCTGCAGCCTGCGCGATGTGAACGCCGAGCTGGCCGCCCTCAATGTGGTGGTGCTTGGCATCAGCCCGGACCCGGCCAAACGGCTGAAAAAGTTCGAAGAGCGGGACCAGCTCAACTTCACTCTGCTGGCCGATGAGGACCACGCCGTCGCCGATGCCTTTGGCGTCTGGGGCCCGAAGAAGTTCATGGGCAAGGAGTATGACGGCATTCACCGCCAGAGCTTCCTGATCGACGAAGAGGGCAAGATTGCCCACCACTTCGACAAGTTCAAAACCAGCGATCACCATCAGGTGGTACTGGATTTCCTCAAGGGATAATCCTCCCCTGCGTTATTGAAAGGCCTGCCATGCAGGCCTTTTTTTGTCTGGCCAGCCGCCCCTTGCCAGCGGATTTTTCTCACCAACTCCCCCGCCCAGATCAAAAAATTCATTTTATATATGGGTTAACGTGACCCCAGAATCATCTTCCAGCGAGATATCCCATGAACATGAGCAACACTGAGCGTTTGATCCTGAGCAACCAGTACGAAATTCTGGCGAAACTCAACCCGGAGAAAGCGGACGTCTACCAGCGCGCCAGCACCATCATCGAGCGCGGCTATTGCCTGCAAATCCTTGAGCTGGAGAAGAGCTTCGGCCATCTGGATCTGGCGACCTGCCAGGAGGTGATCGACACCCTGGAGCTGCACCACGCACTGGCCATCTCATGGGGCAATCTGGATGCCGCCGATCAGGGCGAGATCAACGCCAGTCGGCTGGAGTTCAACGGCTACAGCCGCAGCCAGGAGCGTGAGCTGGCTGACTACGTCTGCTTCCTGCTGGAGGTGGACAAGCGCTTCCCCGAGCTCAAGTGCCCGTGCGACGAGCTCTCCAGCGACATCGCCATGCGCGACAAGTACCAACGGATGCTGACTGTATGGCGTCAGTGCCCCCGTCAGTACAAGCTCTCCATCCAGGAGATCCGCAAGGTACTGGCGGCCTGATCCGCACACCAACCGCAACAAAAAAGGCGCCACTGGCGCCTTTTTGCATCTGAAACGGGTTATTCATAGAGAAAGGATTTATCGAGCTGCTGGAAGGCGGCCTTGAGGGTATCGGCCAGCTCTTCATAGCGCGGCTGAGACACCAGCTGACGACGACCACCCTGCTCGTTCATCTTGCCGTTGATCTCCCGATACCAGCTCGCCAGCGACGGGGGCAAGCGGGTGTCGGCACGCTGGCCGAGCCAGTAGTAACCCTGCAGCGGCAAACTGAGCAGGAACAGCACGGAAGTGATGACGGAAGGCCAGTAGTGCAGCTCGCCAAACTGGAACTGCAGCATCACGCTCAGCACCGCCAGCGCGGGGATCACCTTGAGGGCGAACTCGGTCGCCTTGATCACCCGATTTTCAGGAAACATCGAATTGAGCTCGGGACGGCGCGGCCAAAGCGTCATATAATGGCGGCCTTGCTGTAACTTAGTTCCAAAAATGTTCATGCTCATACTACCTCCGAGCGCTTTTTGAACGTACTAACGGCAAAACCTCGACAAAATTTGATGCGAAGTAACAAAGGTTGAGGATGACTTTGTTATTTTTCAACAATCGGGTTATCCTTTGTACGCCCATTTTTGCGTCAAAAGCTTGTTGCTATTGACCTGTCAGGGACGTCTGGATTTCGGGTCTTGTATCACTATACAAGGGGCAAGCAACAGATTGCCAACCCTCATAAGGATAAGTTGAAAGTTTTTGGCCGCACCGCGTCCAACGCATCCGCCTACACAACCCAATCTGCGATAGGATTTATTCATGAGTAAGCTGGTTCTTGTTCTTAACTGTGGCAGCTCTTCCCTGAAGTTTGCCGTCATTGACGCAACCACCGGTGATGACCTGCTGTCCGGCCTGGCCGAGTGCTTCAACCTCGACGACGCCCGCATCAAGTGGAAACTGAATGGCGAGAAAGGCAGTGCCGATCTGGGCGCGGGTGCCGCTCACCAGGAAGCGCTGGACTTCATCGTCAACAAGATCCTGCCGCTCAATCCGGAACTGTCCAAGAACCTGATCGCCATCGGTCACCGTGTTGTTCACGGTGGCGAGCGCTTCACCTCTTCCGTTGTCATCTGCGAAGACGTGATTGCCGGCATCGAAGCTGCTGTTCCGTACGCACCGCTGCACAACCCGGCTCACCTGATCGGTATCCGTGAAGCTCGCCGCGTATTCCCGGCGCTGGCTGACAAGAACGTGGCCGTATTCGATACCGCGTTCCACCAGACCATGCCGGAAGAAGCCTTCCTGTACGCCCTGCCGTACAAGCTCTACAAAGAGAACGGCATCCGTCGCTACGGCGCTCACGGCACCAGCCACTACTACATCAGCCTGGAAGCTGCCAAGCAGCTGAACAAGCCGGTTGAAGAGCTGAACATCATCAACTGCCACCTGGGCAACGGCGGTTCCGTCTGCGCCATCAAGAACGGCAAATCTGTTGATACCTCCATGGGCCTGACTCCGCTGGAAGGTCTGGTGATGGGTACCCGTTCCGGTGATCTGGATCCGGCCATCATCTTCTTCCTGCACGACAAGCTGGGCATGAGCGTGGCCGATATCAACACCATGCTGACCAAAGAGTCCGGCCTGCAGGGTCTGACCGAAGTGACCTCCGACTGCCGTTTTGTTGAAGACAACTACGACAGCAAAGAAGAAGCCAAGCGTGCTATGGACGTTTACTGCTATCGCCTGGCCAAGTACATCGGCGCCTACGCTGCCGCCATGGACGGTCGTCTGGACGCCGTTGTTTTCACCGGTGGTATCGGTGAAAACTCCGCCCCGATCCGTGAAATCACCCTGAACAAGCTGGGTCTGCTGGGCTTTGACGTTGATCACGACGCCAACCTGAAGGCTCGTTTCGGCAAGGGTGGCGAGATCACCAAGGCTGGTTCTACCAAGGCCTTGGTTATCCCGACCAACGAAGAGTGGGTTATCGCCCACGACGCGCTGGAACTGGTCGGCGCTTAATTGACGCAGTAACTCGAGGCCGCCCACAGGGCGGCCTTTTCCTGATCCCAAAAAATGAACAAGGGGTATAAAGTGGCACGCACTATTATGCTTATCCCGGTCGGCACTGGTGTCGGCGTAACTTCCGTGAGTCTGGGCGTTGTTCGCGCCATGGAGCGTCACGGTGTCAATGTCAGCTTCTTCAAACCGGTTGCCCAGCCGCGTCCGGGTGAAACCGGTGCCGAGCGCTCAACCGCCGTTATCCGCGCTGCTGCCAACATCAATCCGCCCGAGCCCTTCACCCTCTCCTACGCCGAGAACATGATCAGCTCCAGCAACACCGATATCCTGCTGGAAGAGATCGTTGCCCGCTTCGAAGAGCACGTGAAATCCAGTGGTGCCGAAGTGCTGGTTGTCGAAGGTATGGTGCCGACCGACAAGCAGCCCTTTGCCAACAAGCTGAACTACGACGTCGCCAAGGCGCTGGATGCTGACATGGTATTCGTGACCCATCCGGGCCATGACTCCAGCCAGAAGCTGAAAGAGCGCATCGAACTGGCTTGCTCCAACTTCGGTGGTGTCAACAACCCCCGTATCGTTGGCTGCGTGATCAACAAGGTTGGCGCGCCGGTTGACGAGCATGGCGTAACCCGCCCTGACCTGACCGAGATGTTCGAAGCCCATCACCACGCTTCTGACGCAGCTCACAACCTGGAAGTGCTGCAAGTGTTCGGCAAGAGCCCGCTGCGCATCCTGGGTTGCATCCCCTGGAACACCCAGCTGATCGCCCCGCGCGCCAAGGATCTCGCCAAGCATCTGGCCGCCAAGATCCTGCACAAGGGCGAGCTGGACAGCCGCCGCCTGCAGACCGTGACCTTCTGTGCCCGCTCCATCCACAACATGGTTGAGCACTTCCGTCCGGGCAGCCTGCTGGTGACCTCCGGCGACCGCTCCGACGTTATAGTATCTGCCTGCCTCTCCGCCATGAACGGCGTCAAGCTGGGCGCCCTGCTGCTGACCGGCAACTATCATCCGGAGCCGCAGGTAATGGCTCTGTGCCAACAGGCCATGGCCACCGGCCTGCCGATCATGATGACCGGTACCAACACCTGGCAGACCGCCGTCAGCCTGCAGAACTTCAACGTCGATATTCCGGAAGATGACCGCGAGCGTATCGAACTGGTACAGGACTACGTCGCTGGCCACATCGACAAGCACTGGATCGAGTCGCTGACCGTCAGCTCTACCCGTTCCCGTCGCCTGAGCCCGCCGGCGTTCCGTTATCAGCTGACCGAGCTGGCCCGTCAGGCCAACAAGCGTGTCGTGCTGCCGGAAGGCGACGAGCCGCGCACCATCAAGGCTGCCGCCATCTGTGCCGAGCGTGGCATTGCCCGTCCGGTACTGCTGGGTAACCCGGAAGAAATCCGTCGCGTTGCCGAACAGCAGGGTGTAGTTCTGACCGATCGCGTCGAGATCATCGATCCGGCCGTTGTGCGCGAGCGCTATGTGCCGCGTCTGGTCGAGCTGCGCAAGAACAAGGGCATGACCGAAGTGGTTGCCCGCGAGCAGCTGGAAGACAACGTGGTACTGGGTACCATGATGCTGGAGCGCAATGAAGTTGACGGCCTGGTATCCGGCGCGGTGCACACCACTGCCAACACCATCCGTCCGCCGATGCAGATCATCAAGACAGCTCCGGGCTCTTCCCTGATCTCCTCCATCTTCTTCATGCTGCTGCCTGACCAGGTGCTGGTCTACGGTGACTGCGCGATCAACCCGGATCCGACTGCCGAGCAGCTGGCCGAGATCGCCATCCAGTCCGCCGACTCCGCTGCCGCTTTCGGCATCGAGCCGCGCGTAGCCATGATCTCCTACTCCACCGGTACCTCTGGCGCCGGTGCCGATGTAGAGAAAGTGCGTGAAGCGACCGAGCTGGCCAAGGCCAAGCGCCCCGACCTCATCATCGACGGCCCCCTGCAGTACGACGCGGCCATCATGGAGAACGTGGCCAAGTCCAAGGCACCGAACTCACCGGTTGCTGGTAAAGCCACCGTATTCGTCTTCCCGGACCTGAATACCGGTAACACCACTTACAAAGCGGTGCAGCGTTCCGCTGACCTGGTCTCCATCGGCCCGATGCTGCAAGGCATGCGCAAGCCGGTCAACGACCTCTCCCGTGGCGCCCTGGTTGACGACATCGTCTACACCATCGCCCTGACCGGTATCCAGGCTGCCCAGGCTGACGAACAAGCCTAATCAGTGCCTGTCTGAAAAAACCGATCACAAAGGCTGCTCACCCCAGGTGAGCAGCCTTTTTTATTGGTTCTCTTTTGAAGACCAGTGAAACATGCCATCAGCGCAGTGTTGCACAGAACAATGCCATGTGATGTGCCAGAAATGTCTCGAGCGTAGCGCTGCGGGAAAGCGTAATCGCCACCTTTAAGATGCATCTAAAATAGATTCAAGATCATACGGTTGGATATATGAGGGCATTCATAGCGAAGCGCTTATAGCAAATATTTCGCCATCGGCATGAGGATTTGACCTGTTAGAAATAGCAGTGAAAAAGACCCGTTCGATACGCTATTCATCAATGTGCCACTCGGCAATATCCACATCATGGAGGAATGGAAATGCTGATGAAGAAGCTCTCTGCAATCATGCTGTTAGCCTGCTTGCCCCTGTTCAGCCAACCCGTGTTGGCCGCAGATAAGGCCACGCCCAAGCAAACAACCACAGCCGAGGCCGCCAAGGAGTCCGGCAAGCTGAATATCAATACGGCCACCCTTGCCGAACTCACCAGCCTGAAAGGGATTGGCGACAAGAAGGCACAAGCCATCGTCGACTATCGGGAAAAACAGGGAAAGTTCACCTCGGTCGATCAGCTGGCGGATGTCAATGGCATTGGCCCGGCCACGCTGGAAGCCAACCGTGACATGATCATCGTCAAATAACGTCCGAGCTCTGCATATACGAATGGGGTAGCCTGTGGCTGCCCCATTTTTCTTGGAGTATCATGGCCGCACTTTAATCCCGCTGGATAGTTTTCCATGAAAAAGACTCCTCTGACAGTTCGCAAGGCCGTGCTCCCGGTAGCCGGTCTGGGTACCCGTATGCTGCCAGCCACCAAGGCCATCCCGAAAGAGATGCTGCCGGTGGTCGACAAACCGCTGATCCAGTACGTAGTGCGCGAAGCCATCGCCGCCGGGATCAAGGAGATCGTGCTGGTCACCCACTCGAGCAAGAACTCCATCGAAAACCACTTCGACAAGAGTTTCGAACTGGAAGCGACCCTAGAGAAGCGGGTCAAGCGTCAGCTGCTGGAAGAGGTGCAACAGATCTGCCCGAAAGACGTCACTATCATGCACGTCCGTCAGGGTGAGGCCAAAGGTCTGGGCCACGCGGTGTTGTGCGCCCGTCCGCTGATCGGTGACAACCCGTTTGCCGTGCTGCTGCCTGATGTACTGATTGATGAAGTGGCCAGCGACCCGAAAAAAGACAACCTGGCCGAGATGGTGCACATGTTCGAAGAGAACCAGATCAGCCAGATCATGGTGGAAGCGGTTCCCGAGAGCGAAGTGGACAAGTACGGCATCGCCGACATCAAGGGCGAGGCCCTGAGCGAGGGGATGTCCCTGCCGATGCAGGCCATTGTCGAGAAGCCGCCCCGTGACGAAGCCCCCTCCAATCTGGCGGTGGTGGGTCGTTACGTCCTCTCCTCCAATATCTGGCCGCTGCTGGAGAAGACCCCGGCCGGTGCCGGTGACGAGATCCAGCTGACTGACGCCATCGCCATGCTGATGGAACAGGAGCAGGTCAACGCCTACTTCATGAAGGGCAAGAGCCACGATTGCGGCAGCAAGCTGGGCTACATGAAAGCCAATGTGGAATATGGTGTGCGCCATCACGAGCTGAACGGCGAATTTATCAGCTGGCTGAAGCAGTTCGTCAAGCAGTTGTAATCGCTGATAAATCTGTTTTTTATAGACGTATTTAAGGGGCATCAAATGATGCTCCTTTTTCATTTTTGCAACAAAAAATCAATCAAGAGTAAATAAACTCTCAGCAAATCATAATGTTGTAATTTATTCACACATGCTCTATAAGGATTGAGGCGTGTTTCTCGCCCTTGCATAAAAAACTCAAAAAAATATAAGACACAGGTGGAAGTTCCAATGAATAACCCGTCAAAAGGGACCTTTTTAGGTCACCCTAAAGGGCTTTTTTTGCTCTTTAGTACCGAACTGTGGGAGAGATTCTCCTATTACGGCATGCGTGCCGTACTGGTGCTCTATCTGACCGACCTGACTGCCAACGGCGGTCTGGGCTGGAGTCAGGCAGATGCCCTCAAACTCTACGGTATCTATACCGGTCTGGTTTATATCACTCCGCTGATCGGCGGCTGGCTGGCTGACACCTTCCTGGGTCAACGTCGCGCCATCCTGATCGGTGCCGTGCTGATGGCCGCAGGTCAGTTCACTCTGGCACTGCCCCACGCCATGTTCCCGGATATGGTCAACACCATGTTCTACGCGGGCCTCGCGCTGCTGATCGTGGGTAACGGCCTGTTCAAACCGAACATCTCCACCATGGTGGGTGACCTCTATGAAGAGGGCGATCACCGCCGTGATGGTGCTTTCACCATCTTCTACATGGGTATCAACCTGGGTTCCCTGCTGGCAGGCGTGATCTGTGGTGCTGCCGCTACGGCCTACGGCTGGCAAGCAGCCTTCGTCGGCGCCGGTATCGGTATGCTGCTCTCTCTGGTGATCCAGGCCACCATGGCCCAGCGTTTCCTGGGTGACATCGGTCGCGTCACTGCCGCCCAGCGCGCAGCCGCCCTGCGTACTACCGAGCAAAAAGCACCGCTGACCAAGCAGGAAGTGGATCGCATCAAGGTTATTCTGGTACTGGGTCTGTTCACCATCATCTTCTGGGCCGGTTTCGAACAGGCCGGTGGTCTGATGAACCTATACACCCAGGAGTATACCGACCGCATGATCGGCAGCTTCGAAGTGCCGACCGCCTGGTTCCAGTCCCTGAACCCCTTCTTCATCATCACTCTGGCACCGGTCGTTGCGGCCATCTGGATCAAGCTCGGCAAGAAAGAGCCGAACTCTCCGGTGAAATTCGCCATGGGTCTGCTGTTCCTGGCTATCGGCTTCCTGTTCATGGTCGGTGCCGTGCTGCAGCAGGGTGGTGACAACACCGTCAAGACCTCCATGTTCTGGCTGGTTGGCGCGTACCTGTTCCACACCCTGGGCGAGCTCTGCCTCTCCCCGATCGGCCTCTCCATGGTGACCAAACTGGCTCCGCTGCGTCTGGCTTCCCTGATGATGGGTGCCTGGTTTGGCTTCGTTGCCCTGGCCAACTACGCTGCGGGCTTTATCGGCTCCTTCGTAGGTGAAGCCGGTCCGATCGCCATCTTCGGTGGCATCGCCCTGGCTGCGATACTGAGCGCCCTGATCCTGCTGACCATGGCCAACCGCCTGGTCTACTGGATGCACGGTGCCGAAGGCCCAGCCAAAGAGCCGCAAGCTCAAGAGAAGAAACTGCACTCCGCCACCGTCTAAACGGTCAGGATTGTAAACAACAAACAGGGCGCCCATCGGCGCCCTGTTTGTTTTAGCTTATTGTCATGCGGCATCAGTGATGACGAACCTGCACATCCAGCGAGCCGCCGCTGTCGCTGCGAAACTGCAGAGCGAACGGTTCATGCCAGCTGCGTTTGTGCAGGGCGTAGTGGCTGCTGCGCATCAGACCAAGGGGTAGGCCGCCGGAGCGCATCAGCCAGTGGGGAGAGGTGAGCCCTGCGTTGGCAAACACCAACCCATCATGCTGATCAAACAGCAGCGCCGCCATGGCAAAAGAGTGACGAAGCCCGGACGCCATCAACTGATGGTTGAGGTAGTCGAGCAACCGGTGCGGCTGGCTCAGCAACCGGCTCTCGTTCTGCTGAAACTGGCGGTAGGGGACGTTCATCAAGGATCGCACCAGCGCACCACAAAATGCCGCATCCGTACCCATGATGGGCAGCTCCATCACCAGCACCAGCAGCTTGTCTTCCACCTTGAAGGTATCTGGAATAAACAGCTGCCCCAGCCCCTTGAACGTGACCTGCCAGGGGCCCCACTCCTGCAAGCCCGGCGGCTTGAGCCCCGCCAGCAGGCGGCTGGCCGCCTTGTCATGGGCACTGAAATAGTCGATATGATCCATAAGCTCCAACTGCTGCGCCCGGTTGACGCTGCCGTTGAGACACTGTTCAATGCTGCGCTCGACCAGCGCATAATCCTCGAGGGGTTTGAGCAGATAGTCCCGCGCACCGGCACGCAAGGCGCTGGCGACTGCCTCCATGGTGCTCTGGGCCGAAATAACGATCACTGGGATATGGGGATAGCGCGCAGAGAGGCAGGCGATCACCTCGTGGCCATCCATATTGGGCATATTGAGATCGCACAACACCACATCGGGATGGTAGAGGGCCGCCGCCGATAACCCCTCAATACCATCTTCGGCCTGAAACACCGTTGCCCCGTCCCGTGCGAGGTAACTTACTAACGAGTGGCGAAAAACAGCCTCGTCCTCCACCACCAGGATCCGTAGCCCGGCTTTTGACATCTTGATAAAGCTCTTATTAGTCAATTGGTTATTTAGGTATTAAGACTAGCTCAAAAGTGCTGTCAGCGCGGAAACCCTGCGTCAAAAGTAGACCTCGATCATACGATGGCATCAAGAGAACCCCATCCGTCCGCGTAGCTCTATTCGCTCGGGAGGCCCCGCGACTACGACCGCCATCCGAATTGTGCAAGTGGGCGCCATAAGGGATAATGCCCCCCACTCCAGCTCGTGAAGAAGACCATGACCCCAGCCGAATACAGCGCCCTTGCCCACCCAAGATTGTCCCATCCGGCTCGCAGTCTCTATACCCTGCAGCTGCGCCGACTGGTGCTGGAAAATCAGGCGGCCCGGCTCAACTATCCCGAGCTGGGTCGGGCGCTGGCGGTGGTCGATCCGGGTGATCCCTGCGGCTTCTCGTTTCAGGTCAATGCCCGCCAGCTCACCGAGCTGTTCGATGAACTGATGGAGGCGGGCCTGCTGCAGGTCGAGGCTCAGCCCGAGAGTGAGCACTACCATCAGTGCCCGTTCCAATTGCCATTGCTGACCCAGAAGTTGCGCAGCCCGCTGCCGGAACGCCCCTTCCAGATGCATCTGCAGTGGCGCCCGGACGAAGAGCTGCCCGCCCTCGCCCGTCTGTGCGGAGTGATCGATGCCAGCTACAGCGAAGAGGATCTGGGGGAGTTTATCGCCTACTGGCTGGGGCGCCCCGAGGTGTTCGACTCCCAGCATCAATGGATGCTCAAGTTTATTCGCGCCCTCAAGACCCGCCGCTATACCCGTCGCAAACCGATGGAGGTGCAGGGCTACCAGCAGGTGACGCCGGCCCCGGCAGAGTCGGGCCCCAGCAAACGGGCACAGCAGATGATTGAAGAGGCCAAGCGACTGGCCCAACAGCAGACGCAAGAACCCGCAGCGCAGCAGGAGCCGGATAATGATTGATAGCGGCCCCCGCCTGCAGGCAGAATCAACCCCTTGTCTACCCATCCCTGATCGAGCAGAAGGAGCATTCCATGACTGACCCGCAAGATCCCCTGCGCCAGGAGCTGGAAGAGATCGAAGCCAAGCGCCAGAAGATCGCCAAGGCCAAGCAGGATCACCGTATTCACGACCCGGAATTAAGCCGCCATGTGGGTGGCCTTCTGGAGCGCATTCGTCGCCTGCAACAAGAGACCGGTGGCGGCCAGTATGACTACGAGACCCTGCGCAAGGAGTATGACGCCAAGGCCAACGCCGAGGTGCGCGAGCTGCAGAAGGCAGCCCGTCAGGAGCGGATCCAGAAGCTGATCGCCCAGGCCGACCTCAACCCTGACTGGGTATTTGACAAGATGGATGCAGGTGACCCGGCGCTGCAATACCCCATCGAAACAGCCCGTTACTTTATCAGCGGCTTCGAGCACTGGGAGAAGAGCGGTGGCGGCTGCATGCTGATCTACGGCGACTACGGCACCGGCAAGTCGACCCTCGCGGGGGCGGTAGCGCATGAGCTGATCGCCCGTCACCAGAAATCGGTGATCTTCCAGCAGTGGGCCTCCATCGTCGATCGGCTGTTCTTCAACGTGATCCCCGATCAGGACGAGCGCAACCAGTACCGCCGCGCGCTGGAAGAGGTGGATCTGCTGATCATCGATGAGGTATCGGCCAACCGCGCCAAAATGGCGGAGAGTCAGTCCAGCTTCCTCGGCCACCTGCTGCGCCGCCGTCGCAACCTGTCAAAGAGCGTCATCATCATCACCAACCACACGCCTCAGAGCCTGCATCAGGCGATCGGTGATTTCAGCTATGAAGCGATCAAGGCGTTCAATCCGGTGGATATCCACCTGAGCGGTCCAAGCCGTCGCCCCAGCATCGGCAACTACAGCGGCTGATCCCCTCTCAAAGAGTGCGAGTCGCTGGCAGCTCGCACTCTCTCCTCCCTGCCAGCTCACAAATAGAAACAACTCTCATTTACAGCAGGCGAACAAGCCACTAGGCTAGCCCCTTTTGCCAAGGGAGCTCATCTATGCCAACCACACTGATTTTCGGAGCCAGCCGCGGGCTGGGCCGCGCCTTTACTCATCACGCCCTGAGCCAGGGTCACCGGGTCGTTGCGCTGGTGCGCAGCCCCGAGATGGCCATGGAACTGAGTGCGCTGGGAGTTGAGGTGATCGAGGGGGATGCGCTGGACTCAGCGGCAGTGCAGCAGGCATGTGCCCGGGCAGGGCAAGATGCACAGGTCGTCTCTACCCTCGGCAGCTTCCGTCAGGCCGCGCCGGTGGACTATCAGGGCAACCGTCATGTGATCGATGCCGTGGAGCAGGCAGGCCTGAAACGACTGCTGCTGGTCACCTCCCTCGGCTGTGGTGACAGCTGGCAGTATCTGCCGGAGCGGGCGCGCGCCGCCTTCGGTCACGAGGTACGTCTCAAGAGTCTGGCGGAGAGCTGGCTGCAGACCAGCTCCCTCGTGTGGACCATTCTGCGCCCGGCGGGCCTGCAGGATGGCGACGCCACCGGCCGCGCCGAGCTGAGTCAGGGCAAGGAGGTACACGGACTGGTGCGCCGCGCCGATGTGGCCGCCCAAGGGCTGCGCCTGCTGGCGGATGAGACAGCGGTGGGGCAGATCTACGCCATCGGGGATCCCACGCTCCAGCGCGGCTAAAGCAGCAGTAAAACCGCTTAACCCCACCACATAACAAAACGGTCAGCCCAAGGGCTGACCGTTTTCGCTTTACCGCACACACCATCTCACGGGCGCTTGCACCATCCCACTTAACCGGCGGTCGTCTCACTCTGTACGACCGGCTGACTGGCCACCGGCAGTGACTGCTGCCGCCAACGCAGCAACAGGCAGGCCAGCACACCGTAAAGCAGCGCCAGACCCCACAGCTGCCACCAGTAGCGGGAGACCTGCGCAAAGTCGGCCCCCATCTGGTTAAGGCGCAGAAAACCCTCGATGGCGGGGATAGTGGGCACCCACTGAGCCAGCCAGTTGAGAGGCGCCGGGATCAGCTCGAGCGGCCAGATAAAGCCCGCCAGAAAGACCAGTGGCAGGGAGGAGATGAGCACCACCTGAGTGGGCAGATCACGCCGGGTAAAGATCGCACCGAGCACCACGCCAAACCAGCAGGTCGCCAGCAGGAACGGCAGGGCGAACAGCCACAACTCCAGCGGATCGGCATGACGGGCGATGTTGTAGTGATCGAAGCAGAAGCCGAGGAAGTAGCTCACCGGCAGCAGGAACAACCCCGCCAGCACCAGGGTTCTGGCCAGCAGCAGCGGCAACACCGGCGCGCTTTGCCAGTAACCATGCTCGCCGCGGCAGCTGCGCTGGTTCTGGGTCGCCCCCAGGATCCCAGCCCCCATCAGCAACACCTGATGGAGGATCAGCACGAACACCGCCGGCACCACGTAATTGACATAACCCATGGTGGGGTTGAACACCGGTACCACGTTGAGGGCCACCGCATTCCAGCCTATGGCCGCTTGTG
This sequence comes from Aeromonas sp. Y289-2, assembly GCF_027705925.1. Taxonomy (NCBI): domain Bacteria; kingdom Pseudomonadati; phylum Pseudomonadota; class Gammaproteobacteria; order Aeromonadales; family Aeromonadaceae; genus Aeromonas; species Aeromonas sp. Y289-2. The sequence continues at coordinate 46,404 of NZ_JAPDCH010000014.1, read as the reverse complement.
GCAGCGCCTCGCCGTGGCTCAACAGCCGCGCCACCTTCACCTGCGCGGCGAGAGTGCCACCGGCCTGCGCCAGCCCTTCGGCAATGGTGCCGTAGACCAGAAAGTAGGAGGCATCACCGGCATAGCTCAGGGTGACGCTCTTGCCCAGCATCAGGTCCCGATAAAAGTGGTTGGGGATATGCAGGATCCCGCTCGCCTCCCCGGCCATCATCAGCTGACGCGCCTCGGCCAGCGAATTGGCCCGCGCAACCAGCTTCACCTGCGGCGTGGCATCGGCCATAAACTCCAGCTGACGGGACAACTGACTGCCATCCTCGTTGACCACCACCACCGCCTCTTCCCGCGGCAGCTGATGCAGATAGGGCTGGGGATAGAGAAACGAGTAGAAGATCACCCCGCCAAACAGGGTCAGCATGATGGCGCGATCCGCCAGCAGGGTGCGCAGCTCTAGGCGCAACAGATCGACAAATCCCAGCATCACTCAGGCTCCTTTTCGGCGACTGCCACTGCGGCTGATTGACGGGCCAGTTCGGCCTGCTGCTTGTAACGGCGCACCACCAGCAGCAAGGGAAGCAGAAACAGCAGCAGCGCCCCCAGTTGCGGCAGGGCGGATGCGAGCGGCAGACCGTAGTTGCTCTGACCAATCTGCAGCTCCACATAGTGAGAGACCGGCAACAGGCTGCGCCAGAAGCGGGCGAAATCCCCCATGGCGCTCACCGGAAAGGTGACCCCCATAAAGGCAAAACCGGGCGCCGTGTAAGCCCCCGCCAGCGAGAGGGCGCGGGCCGGATCCCGAATGATGCCGTAAAAGAAGGCCCCCATGGTAACGCAGGCGGCCGAGGCGAGCCCCAGACCCACCACCAGCACCAGCCAGCTGCCGTGCATGGGGTAAGAGAAGCCCTTGAACAGCAGCAGCGTCCAGACAATCCCCCAGCCCCAGCCAATCAGCACGTGGGGCAGCAGGGTGCGCCAGAGACCAAACCAGACACCGCGAGTGGTCCAGTCCAGCCCCAGCCGATCATTACGGGCCAGCGCATTGAGGCCGAACAGCACCACCAGGATCTGCCACACCGCAGGCAAAATGGCACTCAACAGAAACTGGGCGTAGCTGGAGTTGAGGTTATAGAGCGCCGTCACCTGACTGCTGATAGGCACCGACTGCCCGAGTGCGCCGGGCAGCGCCTTGCCATCAGCCATCGCCTCCAGCACGCCCACCTGACCATTGAGAGTCCCGACCACCTGCGCCAGCGCCGAGTTGACCAGCTTGGCGATCAGGATGAACTGGCCGTTGTTGAACACCGTCACCTGCGGCTGGGTGCCCTGACGGGCATCCCGCTCCAGATGGTTGGGGATCACCACCAGCGCATAGATGTCGCCACCGCGCAGGGCGTGCGCCCCGGCATCGATGGAGTCGAACTGTTGCGCGACCTTGAGCCCGGCCGAGCCATCCAGCGAGAAAGCGAGCTGGCGCGACAGCACGCTGTGGTCGAGATCCACCAGCCCTACCTTGAGGTCGCGGGCCAATCCTGCCGAGAAGATCCAGCAGAGGATCCCCATCAGCAGCAGCGGCACCCAGCTCATCAGGGCACGACTGAAGGGATCCTGCCACAGCAGCCGAAATTCACGTCCCATCAGAGTTCAACCAGCACACTCATGCCAACCCGCAGCCCCTCAACCGGTTGCAGCGGGCGAGCCTCCACCTGGAAGCTCTTCATATCGAAACCCTGACGGGTATCGGTAGCACGCCAGGTGGCGAAATCCCCCATCACGGCCACATGGGTCACCTTGAAGCGCACGGTCTGGTCGCCAAGGCCCGGGATGCGGGCATCAAACTCGGTACCGACCGGGAAGCGGGGCAGCAGATCTTCGCGCACGTGGAACTGGGCCCAGGCATCGCTCATGTCGAGCAGGGTCACGACAGGGAATCCTTGGGGCGCCAGCTCGCCGCTGCGCAGCAACACCTGACTCACTTCACCATTGTGGGGGCTGGTGATGCGGGTATCGGCCAGATAGGCCTCTACCTCAGCAACCGAACCCGCCGCCATCTTGGCCTTCTCGCGGGCGGCGATCTTGGTCTCTTCCCGCGCCCCTTCCAACGCCATCTGGTACTGTTGCCACGCCATCCCTTCGCTGTAGCGGGCGGCTTGCCAGGCAGTCCAGGCCTCGTCGCGTTTTTGCAGCGGCATTACGCCGTCGCGGTGCAGGCTGGCAACCCGCTCATAGGTCTTGCCACGCAGCTGGGCGGCAGCCTTGGCTTTTTGCCACTGATCCTTGGCGGCAGCGATCTGTTGGGCTCGGGCCCCTTTCTCTGCCTCTTGCGCCAGCGCCCCCGCTGCGGCCTCACCGGCCTTGGCCTGGCTCAGCTTGGCTTCAATCTCGGGGCTCGCCAGGGTAAAGACCAGCTGATCCTTGGTCAGCTGATCACCCTTTTTGACCAACACTTCGTCGATGCGCCCCGGCACCTTGGAGGAGACCGAGTACTGCTGCGCTTCAATCTGCCCTTGCAGATGCACCGGCTCCGGCTGATAGGCCAGCCAGAAGCGCCAGCCGAGCCACACCACCAGGATCACCAGCGCCAGCGGCAACAACAGCGGTTTACCCTGGCTCATCTTCTTTTTGATGGGGGGATGGCTCATCACTTCACCTCGACAAACGGGCGACCCTTGACGGTCGGAAAAGACATGAAAAAAGGAACAGACAGGACCGGGATCATGAGTTCACCTCGATCACCTGACCATGCTGATATTGATTGAAACTGTTCATCTGGCCGGAGAGCGCCAGCAGGCGGGCCAGCGACACCACATATTGATAGGCCGCCGCTGCGCGCTGAGTCTTCACCCCCGCCAGCTGGTTCTGGGCATCCACCACATCAAGGGAGGTAGAGAGTCCCTGCCCGAAGGCCTTGTCCCGCAGCAGCACGTTCTCCTCTGCCAACGCCTGGGTGGAAGAGAGGGATTGATACTCCTCCAGCCCCTGCGCTGCTTCGCGCCAGGTCTTCTCAACGAGCAACTCCAGATCCTGACGGGTCTTGGCCTGCAGCAGATTGACCTGCAACTCAGCACTCTTGGCGGCCTGCACCGTCTCGGAGCGGCCATCGCGACTCACCAGCGGCATGCTGACCCCCACCCCCACCAGCCAGTCCGGCGCTGTCTTGGAGGCGAGTGAATCATCTTCATAGAGGTTGTAGTTGCCGAACAGGAACACCTCGGGGGCATATTTGCCCTGCTCGACCCGGATCAGCCCCTTGGCCTGCTCCTTCTTGGCAGTGAGCAGCTTGAGACCGGGATGCACCTCCAGGGTCTGGCTCACCAACCCCTCAAGGCGCGGCAGCTCCTTGTTGACGAACAGGCCGCTGCCCGGCTGGGCATTTGGCAACTTCAGCATGCGGCCGAGGGCCAGCTCGGCGATCTCGAGGCTGCGGCGCGCCTTCTGGGTATCGATGCGCGCTCTGTCATAGGCCGACTGGGCGGAGAGGCGCTCCACCCTGGCGATCTGGCCCTGCGCTTCGAGCTTCTTGGCGTGATCCAGATGGTGGGCCAGCCCCTCTTCGATCTCCTGTTTGGTCTGCACCACCTGAGCAGCCAGCACCACGCCGAAATAGGTCTGGGAGAGGCTCTCGAAGGTGGATTGCTGCTTGAGCACCAGCAGCTGCTGCGCCTCGCTCACCTGCGCCTGGCGGATATCCTGCGCCGCATCGATGCGACCACCGGCAAACAACGGCCAGAGCATCTTGACCGAGCTGGTCACCACATTCTGTTTGGTCAGGGGCGTGACAAATGCGTTGGCCCCGACCCCGAACAGGCTGCCGAGCGCCAGGATCAGATCTTTCTGCTTGGCCAGCGGATTGAGATCGAGGGCATCAAGTTCAATCGGCTGATCAAGATGGGTATAGCTGGCCCCCAGATCCACCTTGGGCAGATACATATCCTTGGCCGCCTCGCGCAGCTGCTTGGCCCGATCGACCCCGGCCTGCTCGGCAGCCAGCCCTTCATCCTGCTGGATGACCCGGGTCCAGGCTTCGCCAAAACTGATGGTTTGCGCCTGCGCCGACCCCAGCACGGCCCCCATCAGACACGGCCAGAGTGATTTAATGAACCTTGACGTCATAGATCCCCAATCCGCTTTTGTTGCATAAATGTTTGGAGCATTTGCTCGACTTAAGCCCGCTATCATAACGCAAAGCGGGCCTGCGAGTGGACTGACAATTATGCAGGCGTCCGACCCGAATGGTACAGCGCTCACTCTCCGGCAATCTGGCCGTTTTTCAATAACTCCAGAATTTGCAAGCCTTGGCGCGACGTTTTTTTCAGAAAAAAATGGCTGACGCTCAAATACTAACCTTTTCTCCTGCCTAAAAAATGCGTAATATACGCCGCCCTAAGCCGATGGTAACCGTGGAATGCAGATAGGTCCCCACACGCTTGAAACTCCCTTGATTGTGGCTCCCATGGCCGGTGTAACTGACCGACCATTCCGTGAACTTTGTTTGCGATTGGGGGCTGGCATGGCCGTTTCCGAGATGCTGCTGGCCAACCCGGATGTCTGGGATACCCAGAAAACCCGGATGAGGATGGATCACTCTGCAGAAGGCGGATTGCGATCGGTCCAGATTGCCGGAGCCGACCCCGAGATGATGGCGTTTGCTGCCCGCTACAACGTGGAGCAGGGCGCACAGATCGTCGACATCAACATGGGATGTCCGGCAAAAAAAGTGAATAAGAAGTTGGCAGGTTCTGCCCTGCTGCGTGCCCCCGATCAGGTCAAAGCAATTTGCCGGGCCGTGGTGGATGCAGTGGAGGTGCCTGTCACCTTGAAGATCCGCACAGGATGGGATCCGGATAACCGCAATGGCGTGGAGATCGCCCGAATCGCCGAAGATTGCGGTATCGCGGCCCTTGCCGTGCATGGTCGTACCCGTGCCTGCCTCTACAAGGGCGAAGCGGAGTACGACACGATCAGGGCGATTAAGCAGGCCGTATCGATTCCTGTTGTCGCCAATGGTGACATCAACAGCCCGGAGAAAGCCCGGTATGTCCTCGACTATACCGGCGTTGACGCCGTGATGATCGGCCGAGCTGCGCAAGGACGACCCTGGATTTTCCGGGAAATCCGTCATTTTCTTGAGACGGGCACCAAGCTGCCGCCTCCCGAGAGGGAAGAGGTTCGCACCCTGATGAACGAGCATGTAACCAACCTGCACCGGTTTTATGGTGCATATCTGGGAGCGCGCATAGCCCGTAAACACGTGGGCTGGTATCTGGATGAAGAAGAGACGGGCCGAGAATTCCGTAAGCACTTCAATGCCCTGGATTGCGCAGACGCGCAACTTGAGGCACTCGAAGCGTATTTCGATGGATTAGGTTAACAAGATAACTAAAGAGCCGACCGAATATGTTCGAACAAACCCTGACTTCTGATGCATTGGTAACAACTACTCACAATCACGCTGCCGAGCCGACCCAGCGCCCCCTGCGTGACTCTGTGCAACAGGCCCTGCGTAACTACCTGGCCCAGTTGAACGGTCAGGAAGTGATTGATCTGTACGATATGGTTCTCTCCGAAGTCGAAGCGCCGATGCTGGACGTGATCATGCAGTACACCCGTGGTAACCAGACTCGCGCTGCCGTGATGATGGGTATCAACCGTGGCACCCTGCGCAAGAAGCTCAAGCGTTACGGCATGAACTAAGCCATAACAGCTAAGCTATTGAAAATAAAGGCACCATCATTTTATTGATAGTGCCTTTTTCGTTTTGAACCCACATTTGAACCCACACCTACAAGACTAGTTATCATTGTCGACGACTCAACTCGGACTAGCCTGATGAACAGCGTTGACCACATAACTGTACCTATCCTCCCCATGTTGCCTAATGCAAGAGAGGGCCAATGGCCCTCTCTTGCTATCTATGTTGTTGGTCAGTGCAAACAGCACTGCTTGTACTTCTAGCCGCAGCCAAAGGGACACGGCTCGTTGCGGCCAATCTTGATGGGTACCACCACTGGTGTTCGCTACGTTGTGCCAGAAAGTGGGCATGAAGGATACGAGCAGCAAATCGGGCCTTGGTGGCTTGCTCTTGCAGGTGTTCATTGCTGAGCGCCTCCAGCGACGTAGACATGGTTTCTTAACCATGTGTTCTTTATGGTCTCTGTCATCCGGGGGATGTCGCTCCAATGGATAGGCATCTATATCGGTCTCAGGCACAATGTTCGATTAGATAGACCTGATAATGGGTAGTTCAGCTGATGGCACGAATATTAACCAAAGCGCAATTGAGTAAACTGGAAAGCAAAAGCCAAGCCGAGCTGTTGGCTATCGTGCTTGACCTGGCAACGCATCTTCCCCTCGCAAAAAAGCACCTGATTAACCAGTACCTTACTGCTGAGGATGCCTTATTGGCATTGGCAAAAAAAGAGTATAGCAAGCTCACTCGTCGCCCCCCTTCCTGGGATTATAAGGAGGTGGATGCCTTCTTCGATACCTTGCAAAATCAGTTTATTCCGTTGCTGGCCAAGGGGATCGTCGCCTCTCCAAGGGAGGGAGAACTCTTCGCCCTCGAGTTGCTGGCGAATGCCAGAGCCTTGTATGAAAAGATGGATACATCCAGTGGCAGCTGGGAGGACTACCATCTTGCGCTGGTCGAACAGTGGTTGATGGCGATCGCTGCTCAACGAGAGTCTGTCCCCCCAGAGGTGCTGGCTCGTCGATTACGTGACGGATTGTCAGACATTGATCCATCGATCAGCATTACTTGCCTGTTTGATTACCGTGATGTGCTCGGCTCCCCAGTGATGCGAGCCTTGCGCGATAACTATGCGGCGGCAGGTCTATTGCCAGAGGCGTTGGGGTTGAGCTTTGAGTTGCGTGATATTGCATTCTTTGACTCGGTGCAACAGGCTGGTCTCTTTAGCCACCCCCGTCAGCAGATTGACTATGCCAGACTGCTGACCGACGAATTACGCGCCGATCAAGCCATCGCGGTATTAGAGGCAATGGACTCGGCTCTGTTGCAGCGCCACCGCCAATTGAACCTGTGGCATCAAGTGTTGATCCGGGCCTATCTGGAAGAGGGACGCCGAGCTGACGCTCATGCTCAGGCATTACGCGCGTTTGCTAGCACACGGGCAAACTCGTTTTTTGCGAGTTATTGCCAAAGTGGAGATGAGCCTAGAGAAGTAGCATTAGGCCAGTTTGTTGCCATTGCCGAATCATGGGGGCTACGCGAGGTCTTGTTGCTGTTGGAGGAGGTTGATGCATGGCCACAACTGGCACAACGGCTTGAGCAATGTACAGATGCAGACTTGCAGGAGGATCTCTCACTCCTTGCTGGTTCAACCGTACGAACCTGGTCGAGCCGCCTCTATCAGCAGGGATTTATCGTGGTGGCAGTGCGGCTACGTCGTCAATTGGTGGCCAATGTCGTTAATCAGGGCAAGAGCACCTACTACACGGGGGCAGCCTCGGATCTGAAAAAGAGCCTGGATTATCAGGCGGCCTTAAAGGTAGAACAAGAGGATGGAGAGAGACCTCTCTGTTCGCCACAGGAGTATCTGAATCAGCTTTATCAGCAGCACAAACGCAAGAGCAGCTTTTGGGAGGCGGTTCGTCAAAAGCTACCGGCCATTACCATGTCGGCGAGCGGTGTGCAGTATCAGGCCGAGAATAAATAAGGCGCTAACACCTTTCACTCGGTCAGTCAGCTTGTGCTGGTGTTCCATGCGCCCTTGGCTGTCCAGCGCCTCGATAGCACTCATCTGGATGTCTCATTGCAACGACATCCTTCAAGCTACCCAAAACAAGAGAGAGCCATTGGCTCTCTCTTGTTTTCGAAATAGGTGTTTTCAAAAAATGTGTTTTCGAAAAAAGTGTTATCGAAAGAAGATCTCATCAAAGTCCGGCTCTTCATCCCAGATGGCGTGCTGACGTGCGTCCCAGCGCTCGGCCAGATAGGGTTTGAGGGTTGCAAGGGTGGTGATGGTCGCCAGTTGTCCATGCAACTGCTTGATATCCCGCTGTAGATAGTGCTGATGCTCCTCGAACGCGAGATCGGTCTTCTTCTTCGAGCGCTGTTTAAACTTGTGCAAGATAACCCCTTGCACTCCCTCCGGGCCACTATAAAAGCAGATCTCGAGCTCACGTTTTTTCTGCCAGAGCGCCGGATTGATGGCCACCAGATTCTCTTCACTCAGCAGCTTGTCTGCCTCGGGCAGATGGGTGTGAGCCAGGTGCAACAGAGTAAACATATCCCGCGTTTCCCACGCATGGCTGAGCTCGCCCATCAGGCGGCTCTTCTCTTCACGCTTGACCGGGTCTTGCTCCCGATCCGGGTGCAGCGTCATAGCCAGCTTGCGATAGAGCTGCTTAAGGCTTGAGTTATCGAGCAGTTGCTCAACCCTGGCAACCTCATCCGGATCGGCCATGTCATGATGATCCTGCCAACGTGCGAAAGCCTCGTCATTGGCAAAGGGGTCATCGCCACAGTCCGGCGCGTCGTCGTCCCACTCATGCTCATCACCGCCCTGTTTTTGGGCCTGGGCTTGCATATAGTCGCGCAGCTTCTCGGGATTTCTGACCATCTCGCGCAGCAGCTCGATATCATCGGGGCTCTCGCCAAACGCCTCTTGCAGCATGTCAGTGATAAAATCGCAGCTCGCCTCGAGCTGATCATCATCGAGCTGGCTGACGCTGCCCGCTTGCACCGCCATATAGAGTGACTCCAGATCCAGCTCCCCCCGAAACGGGTTGGATTCAAGATACCCCATCAATTCATCAATCCAGCCATGGAGCATCTCGCGCTGCCACTGGGTAAAACTTTTGCGGGCGGTGAAACCGGCCAGCCGCTGGCAAAGCTGAAAAATCAGCCCACACTGCTCACGCTCCAGAGGCTCAATGTCGCTGACAAAGCGCTGATAGATATCCGCCCCCTCTTGCTCCTGTTTGGCCAGCTTGGCCTGCAGCTTTTCGATGGCCTGCCACTGGCGATGAAAATAGGCAAGGGCCGGACTCTCGTGGCGCGGCTCGGCTTTTTTTCGCTTGGCCGAGGTTTTACTCTTGGTCAGTGACATGAAAACTCCAAATGAAAACGGGATAGTTGGCTACCGTGGCCACGGCAGATTATCAGAGGGGAGGAGATGCGCCTATCCTCGCGGTCTGCTGCCGGAGAAAAGCGCACGAGGTGTACCGAGGTTGTGGCTCCCGAGTCACCCGGGCAGGCACGCAATCGCTAGAGCTGACTGCGCAGTATGTTCACCAGTACAGGTGCGAAGGGCTCCAGCTTGCCTTGTTTGGGCTGGCTCAGATCTTCGATCAGCATTGTCAGCAATTGTGCATCATCTTCCAGCGCCAGTGCCTGCTGATCATCGCCATAGTGGGTCCAAATCAGGCTATCCACCAGCTGTTTGCGCTTGGCAACCAGCACCTTGTTGCTTTGCTCCGTATCACCCAGATTGAGTACCCGGATCGCCTCTTTGGCTCTTTCCGTCAACCCCTCAACCCGACCACTCCATTTAAAGCGCAACTCGGTTTCGCACTCAGGCATCAGCGGGGTCAACGGCAGAGGCTGCGAGCCATGGGCGGCATCGCACTGTTTCGGTGTTTTGCAACTGGCTACCAGATTGCTGAAATCCATGGTGCGCTTAGGGGCGAGATCCCTAGCCTCAACATGCTCGTTCATGGTGTCTTCACTGGTGCCGCTGATGGCTTGGCAACAGTAGGCGCAGAGATGGAATTGCTCAGTAGTGCAAGCCTCCCGGATCTGCTGGCGAATTGCCTGACCCTCTTCATCGTTGGGTAGGTCGTGATATCGAGCATGAGGATTTTGACGTTTGAATGCCGCCAGACTTGCAGGTTCTTGTCCCTTATAAATCTTGCGCACGGCGCAGCTCCTCTTTGCGCAGCAGCAGGCTAGCCTTGGTCAGCTCCAGGTTGTTGGCTGGCAGCTCGGCTCTTAGCGCGGCCAGCAGGGCATTGGCCTTATCAAATTGCCGATCTTGAATTAAATCGAGTAAGTCATTCAGTCGGCTCGCCACCCGCTCATTGCGAATAGCGGTATCCATCACCTCCAGCAGCACCGAGTTGGCATCCTGACCATATTGGGATGGCACTTCAGTCAACTCGCCATTATCGAGCGAATAGACCAGTACATCCTTGCAATCGCTGATCACCAGGGGGGAGTGGGTGGTCAGCACAAACTGACAGTTGGGGAAGGTATCAGTGAGCCGCTGGATGATAGTACGTGCCCACTGGGGATGCAGGTGCATGTCCACCTCGTCGATCAGCACCACCCCATCGCCGTGCAGCGGATTTTCCAGCTCCGGATTCATCATTGCGAGGCGGCGGGCAATATCGCCCACCAGTGCCATCAGGGATTTCTCCCCTTGCGACAGTTGCAACACATTGAGGGTCTGACCCTCCTTGTCGATGGACATATGCAGACGCGGCTTACGGCGGACCTTCAGATTTTTAAATCCGGGCATAAAGTTGGCAATAGCTGTGCGCACCGCCGTCAACTGACGATCTCTGGCTGATGCCTGTGTCTGTTGCAACTTTTGCCAAAGATCAGGACCGAGTAAATCTTGAAGTTCATTAAGAACTTCAGTAGGGATTACCGACTCGTTTTCGCTATCTTCCCGCTCGCGAAACCACTCAAAGAAACGACGAAAATCGACTCCTTGACTCAGCGAATTGTCATAACCATCGAGTTGGCGAAATGAATGTTTCTCTTTGATCTTTAGCGGAATATCCAGCACCACCCGCTCGACTGGGTAGAAGGCGATCAGGGGTAAGCTGACATTTTCCTGCTCTGTCAATCGTGCTCGATACTCATCGGCTAGTTTGCTAGCGTCGGTCAATATGGATTGCTCGTTGCTCTTGCGACCGGCGCGAGTTTTGGTGAGAGACCAGATGTATTCCTTCAGCTGATCGTGTAGTTGAAGAGAGACCACCGCGGTATTGGCGCCATTGAGGATGACCTCTTCCGGGATGGGGCTGCCGCTGCCTTTGTCGCTGCGCAAACGGGCAACAAACCAGCTGAGTGAGGTCGCCAACGATTTGAGTACCGAGGTTTTGCCTGCACCATTGTTGCCAATCAGCACGGTCACATTCGAGTTTGCCCGCTCCGTGGGGGCAAACTCGATGGCAAGACGCTCAAAACGCCCCAGATTTTCGAGGGTGAGTTGTTTGATTTCCATGCTCTATTCCTAATTTTGCTGCCAACACGACCTTATCTCGCCTGCACTTGGCTTACAACCCGTCGAATGTTGCCGCTGACTGCACATCATACGAGCGGGTCAGGCCGTTGCGCGAGGCTTGCGGGGCCCACACTTACCTTTTTTGCCGCTGGCGGTGGCCCGCTCGGTCTGAATGCGGGCCAGCAGGGCGGCGGTTTCTCGTGCGTCCGATTACGCTTCGCTAATCGAACCTACGTCGCGGATGTTTTGGTTGCCCGTTTGCGCGGCTTGGCAGTGGCCCGCTCGGCTTGAATGCGAGCCAACAGGGCGGCGGCGCTATTGTCGCCACTGATCAGGTCCGGGTTGGCTGCGCGCCAGTCGGCGGTCAGCTCGCCACGAAATGCCTTGGCCAGAATGGCCTGGGTCAGGTTATCGACCCGCGCTTTGGCCGTCTTGGCCTGCTGCTCGATGGTATCGGCATAGGCAAAGAGTTGTTCTACGCGACGGACAATTTCGGTTCCTGATTACCCATGACCCTCAGCCAGCTTCAAGAGCCGATATGGCATCGGAGGGCTTGCCATGACTGCATGCCCCAATTCAACCAACATGCTCTTGAGGTCAAAACGATGATTAAACCGGAAGCAGTATTCCGCAAGATGCCTTGGTAAATGCTTCGCTCCGAGCTTATGACAACTGCCCCGCAGCGAGTTCTTCACATTCTGCGTATTCCGGCGAAGTTGAACAGCCATTCCGGCCAACGTGAACACCCTGATCCTTAACGCGCTCACGTCACCCCGTTTCTAACTCGAGTGTTCAGATTGGGTCAACTCACTTCTCCTCTTTCTCATCGATTCTCCCTTCAGTGACAGCCGGTGAGCGTTGTGCATCAGCCGGTCCAGGATCGCATCTGCCAGAGTGTTGTCCCCCAAGCTCGCGTACCACTCTTCCGTTGGCAGCTGACTGACCACGACCGTCGAGTATTTCCCGTACCGATCATCCATGATCTCCAGCAGGGCGTTGCGCTGCTCGGCATTCACCGCTTCCAGTCCACAGTCATCCAGGATCAGCAGCTCTATCCTTGCCAGTTGACCCAGCAGTCTGGCGTAACTGCCATCTACCTTGGCCTGGCTCAGCTCAAGTAGCAGACGCGGCAGCCGGTAGTAACGAGTGCTGTGCCCCTGCTGACAGGCTTGGTAGCCCAGCGCACAGGCTAGGTAGGTTTTTCCGCAGCCACAGGGGCCGGTAATGAGCAGGTTCTGGCCCCGGCGCAGCCACTCTCCTTGGGCCAGGTTTGCCACCTGTGACCGCTCCAGGTTGCGTGCAGACTGGTAGTCCACCTCTTGCACCGTGGCCTGGAGTTTGAGCCTCGCCTGCTTGACCAGCCGAGCTTGTTTACGCTGCTCCCGGCTCAGTTGTTCGTGTTCGACCAGCAGGCTTAGCCGCTCGATGAAGGGCAGCCCTTCGTAGGTACTTGCCTGTTCCAGTTGTTGTTGCACGGCATCCGCCATGCCAGTCAGTTTCAGGTGTCTCAAGCGGGTCAGCGTTTGTTGGGTCATGGGACGTATCCTCTCTAGTGGAAGCTCTGGGGGCCGCGGATGTTCTCGTGCTCTTGCGGCAGTTCTGGATAACTGAGCGGACTTGCGGGCAGTTGGTCGCGGCCACTGGTCAGCACCGGCTTGAGCAGCTTGAGCCGCACCAGTCCTTCCCGGTTGGCCAGCTGGCAACAGGCTTCGACTCGTGATGGCGGATACTCCCGGCTAAGACTCAGCAGTCCCAGGCAGAGTCGGTATGCCTGCTCGGCATGGGCTTTCTCTGCCAGCCGTTCGCTAACCCAGCACAAGGTGCCCGGTCCGATGTCGGCAGCCCACTGCTTAAGACGCCCTGGCGTCCAGCGTTGCTGCTTGCTGTGACGTTCCGGCATGTGCTCAGGGAGTGTGCTCATTCCCGGGATGGTTTTACGCGGATGGCTCGCGACCAGCTGTTGCTGGTGATAAACCTGAAGCAGGGTATCGCCCGCATGGAGCTCCAGTTGCTGACCCACATACTGGTGCGGCACCGAGTAATGGTGCTGCTCATAGCTGACGTGATAGTCGATGTTGACCTTGACCGTTTTGATGGCGACATAGCGATAGGGATGCACCGGTAGTGACCCCAGTGCCGGGCGGTCCAACTGCTCAAACGCCTCGCGTCGGTTACCGGGCAGTTGCTTGAACGGGCGCTCGTTGAGCTCATTTAACAAAGCCCGGATGCACTGGTTGAGCTCGGCAAGCGAGAAGAAGGTCTGATGGCGTAGACGGGCCAGGATCCAGCGCTCGACGATCTGCACACCCACCTCGGCCTTGGCTTTGTCCTTGGGCTTGTAAGGACGAGCTGGCATCACCGCCACCTGATAATGCTCGGCCAACTGCTGGTAGCTGGGGTTGAGCTCGGGATCGTATCGGCAAGCCTTGCTGACACCGCTCTTGAGGTTGTCGGGGATCAGTAGTGCCGGTGTACCACCGAAAAACTCAAAGGCACGGACATGGCTTTGCAGCCAGTCCGGCAGTGACTGGGACCAGGTGGCCTCGGCAAAGGTGTAGTTGGACGCACCGAGCACGGCGACAAAGATCTGGGCCTGACGGACCTCACCCGTAGTCGGCGAGACGATGGGCACCGTGGGCCCGCAGTAGTCGATAAAGAGCTTTTCCCCCGCCTTATGGATCTGGCGCATGGAGCGCTTTTGCAACTGACACCAGGACTTGTAACGGTCACAGAACTGGGAGTAGCTGTAACAGCTATTGGGATAGCGCTGGGTGTACTCCTCCCAGAGCAGCTGTTTGGAGACCCCCTTGCGCTTGAGCTCCTGATGGACAGAGGGCCAATCCGGTACAACATGGCGGGCCGAGATGGTGGTATCGGCCTGCGGATAGAACAGGGCCGCCAGTTGGCCATCATCAAGCTCGATAGGTAAAGGCCAGGTCAGGCCGAGCGTCTGGGCACTTTTGAGGAGTTTCTGGATGGAGCCAACGCTGACCTTGGTGCAGCAACTTATCTGGCGAACAGAGAGGTCAGCTTCCAGCCGCAGTCGCAGCACTTCACGAATTTTACGCATTGCAATCCTCTTGGCAGACATAGGCTCTTCCCTGGCAAAAGGGAGAGCGTATCAAAGGTTGTTAAATCAATGCGTTAAGGATGATTCTGGTGAATGTGAACAGTGATTCCGGGATGTTGAACACTGTTTCCGGAAAGGAGGTGCAAAGTGTTCAGGTTGAACCGGAATGAGCGTTCACGTTGGTCCGGAAATGGTGTTCACGTTGAACCAGAATCGGTGTTCATGATCGGCCGGAATATGCAAACCCGTTACCATGTTTAGAGCTGATAGCAAATCGGGTTGCGGTTGCACCTTCTTTAAGCTCTGCTGCCGCGACTTGTCGATCTTGAGAAATCATCCTAAAACCTCGTATTGGGGTACCACGTGGGGTACCACATCTAGCAAACGGTAGGCACATTACTGTATCCACTTACCTGGCCACCGGCAGGTCCTCCCAGCGGGTGGTGTAACAGGGGCTCAGGAGCTCTTGTCGCATCATCCACTCAGGCGACCCCGTACCTTGGCTGGCAAAGCCTACTCGCCCCAATCCCTTGGCTTTGATCTGGTCCATCACTGCCATCAGCGCGTCCGATTGAGCGGAGGACGGGGCAAACAGATCTGCCTGTTGTTGCCCCTTGGGGGTGAACTCACTCAGCATGACGCCCCCCTTCTGATAGCGGTAACCGTCGCGCCAAATCTGCGGTAGCAGCACGTTCACTTGCTGCAGCAGCAACCGGGTATCATCGCTAGGGCAGACCAGTCGGACGCCAGCCTGCTCACTGTAGTAAGGAGCTCGTTCGTCAAAGGGGCTGGTTCGCACGAACAGGTGCACCCGTTGGCAACACATCCCCTCGGCCCGCAACTTCTCGGCTGCGCGAGCCATAAAGCCTGACAACGCTTGGGCCATTTCTCCACGGTCAGTCACGCGCTCACCAAAGGAACGGCTCGAGAGGATCTGCTGCTTCGCCGCCGGTTCAACGGTCAGCTCTGCGCAAGGCAGGCCACGCAGCTCCTGTACGATTCGCTCGACCACCACGCCGTATTGGGCGCGTAACCCTTTGGCGTCGCTAGCCACCAGGTCAGCCACGGTGTTGATGCCTTGTGCCACCAACTTGGCCCCCAAGCGCCGTCCTATGCCCCACACCTCGTCCACCGGGGTGATAGCCATCAGCCGGGCACGGCGCAGCTCGTCACGCAAGTCCACGACGCCGCCCGTGGCAGGCCACTTCTTGGCTGCATAGTTGGCCAGCTTGGCGAGGGTCTTGGTGGGGCCGATCCCAACCCCTACCGTTAGGCCGGTCCACTGCCACACTCGCTGCCGGATCTGTTGTCCATAGGCTGTCAGGTCCCCGGCAAACGACTCCGACAGTGACAGGAATGCTTCATCAACGTAAAGGAAAGAAGAACAGCCATGGACATGACTTCAGCTCAGACATTCCGCTACTCAATCTCTGATGTCGGATGTCCATAGAAAGAACCTCTTTTCCAGGAAATTGGGGCTTGAAGTCCATACCTGCGCAATTGCACCCATTTGACCAGTCAATTGCATTGGTACTGACCACCGCGTGCATCCGACTTGGCCAGTGGGCAGCAGAGACGCAACAGGCAGAAACCGGCCAGAAGCAGTCAGTCAATCATGCGTTACAGTGATTTTTTGCAGCTCTTTATAGAGCCGTTAGCTGCTGCCACCAATAATCCATAGGCCTGCCAGTCGTCAGACAGTCTTATTCTCGATCAGACGATTGCCCCGTCGATGACCAGTAGCTCACCGGTGATGGAGCCAGAGTCCGGTCTTCGGATGCAGGACTCCTGGCTTTGCTCACTCAGCGCCGATCCCGGCCATCGGTTCAGTTTGGCCCCAGCCACCGCCCAGAGACCTGAACAGGTCAACCAGCGCAATCTGCCGTTCCGTGCTGATTTGAATTAGTGTGGTCTGGTTGCTAAAGGTGCTGCGCTGGGCGTCAAGATAACGCAGGTAGTCGTCCACGCCGCCCTCGTAACGCGCCTTAGCCAGGGCCATCGCAGCCTCGCTGGAACCGGCCAGAGCCTGGCGGGCAGCCTCCTCGCGGCGCAGGGTGTCGGTGGCGGCCAGGGCATCGGCCACTTCGCGGAAGGCGGTCTGGATGGTGCCTTCGTAGTCGGCCACCGCCGCGTCCTGGCGCACTTCGGCGAGGTCCAGGTTGGCGCGGTTGCGGCCACCGGCGAAGATCGGCAGCGACAGCGTCGGGGCAAAGCTCCAGGCCCGCGAGCCGCCATCGAACAATCCGGACAACTCGGCACTGGAGCTGCCCACCGAACCGGTCAGGCTGATCCGGGGAAAGAACGCGGCGCGAGCTGCACCGATATCGGCATTGCGCGCCTTGAGGCGGTGCTCGCTGGCGAGAATGTCCGGGCGCCGTTCGATCAGTTCCGAGCTGGTGCCGGGGGCGATGTCCTGCAGCACCATCAGGTCGTCGCGGGGCGTCGCGGGCAGCAGGCGAGCGGCATCTGGCGTGCCGAGCAACAGGACCAGGGCGTTGTCCGCCTGGCGTAACTGGCGTTCGGTGCTCTCGCGCTCGGCCCTAGCCTGTTCGGCAAGGCCGACCGCTTCCTGGTAATCCAGGGCGGTGGCGGCCCCCGCTGCACGGCGCTGGCTGACCAGCTCCAGCGAGGCCATGCGGCTGTCCAGGGTTTGTTCGACCAGGGCCATGCGGCGTAGCGCACCATCGCGGGTCAGGTAGGCCTGGATGACCTCGGCAACCAGGCTGATCTGCGTGGCACGGGTCGCCTCCTCGGTCGCCAGGTAGGTCTCCAGCGCGGCCTCGGAGAGGTTGCGCACGCGGCCGAACAGGTCGACTTCGTACTCCGCGAGGCCGAGGCCGACCTGATAGTTGCTGGTCACTTCCGAGCGCCCGGTCTGCGACAGATCGGCAGGCAGGCGCTGGCGGTTGCCGCTGGCATTGGCGTTGATCGAAGGCAGGCGATCAGCACGCTGGATGCGGTACTGGGCACGCGCAGCTTCGATATCCAGCAGCGCCTGGCGCAGGCTGCGGTTGTTGCTCAGCGCCGTATCCACCGCGCGGCGCAAGTCGGCATCGACGATGAAGGTCTGCCAGTCCAGCGCCTGGGCACGGGTGCCCTCCGCGTCGGCGGCTTGCCAGTGCGACGCGACCGGTGCCTGCGGGCGCTCGTAGGTCGGGGCCAGCGAACAACCCGCCAGGGCGGCGATGGCCAGGGGCAGCAGAGCGCGACGGAGCATGAAGTGAGAGGTCATCGCATTACTCCGCTTTATGCAGGGGATGGTTGTCGGTTTGCTGAGGTTTGGTGCGCAGCAGCGACAGCACCCAGACGAAGAAGATCGGCACGAAGATCACCCCGAGCATGGTCGCGCTGAGCATCCCGCCCAGCACCCCGGTGCCCAGTGCGCGCTGGCTCGCAGCGCCGGCGCCAGTGGCGATGGCCAGCGGCACCACGCCGAGCATGAACGCCATGGAGGTCATGATGATCGGGCGGAAACGCAGGCGCGCGGCTTCGACAGCAGCATCGCGCAGCGAGTAGCCGTCTTCCCACAGGTCCTTGGCGAACTCGACGATGAGAATGGCGTTCTTCGCCGCCAGGCCGATCACGGTGATCAGGCCGACCTTGAAGTACACGTCGTTGGGCAGGCCGATAGCAGTCACCGCCAGTACCGCGCCGAGTGCGCCGACCGGCACGATCAGCATCACCGTCAGCGGGATCGCCCAGCTCTCGTAGAGCGCCACCAGCAGCAGGAACACCACGGTGATGGCCAGGGCGAACAGCATCGTCGCCTGCCCGCTGGCGACCCGCTCCTGATACGACAGCCCGGTCCACTCGTAACCGATACCTTCGGGCAGCTCGGCAGCGATGCGCTCCAGTTCGAGCATCGCCTCGCCAGTGCTCACGCCGGGCGCGGCGTCACCGGCAATGCGGATCGACGGGTAACCGTTGTAACGCGCGACCTGCACCGGGCCTTCTTCCCAGCTCGTGGTGACGAAAGCACTCAGCGGTACCAGGCTGCCGCTGTCGTTGGGCACATGCAGGCGCAGGACGCTTTCCGGTGTCATGCGCTCGGCCTGTTCGGCCTGTACCACCACGCGCTGCTGGCGGCCGGCGTTGGCGAAGTCGTTGATCACCGACGAGCCGAACGCAGTGGACAGCGCGCTGCTGATCGCTTCGAAGCTGACTCCCAGCGTGCGCGCCTGCTCACGGTCGATCACCAGGCGCAGCTGCGGCGCCTCGGCCAGACCTTCCATCATGGCGTAGAGGAACTTCGGATTGCCGTTGACCTTGCCCAGCACTTCATCGCGCGCTGCCAACAGGGCATCGCGGCCAAGGCCGGCGCGGTCCTGCAGGCGCAGGGCGAAACCACCCGAGTTGCCCAGGCCTTCGACCGGCGGTGGCGGCACCGCCATGATCGCGCCGTCATCGAGGTTGGCGAAGTGCTGGTTGACCGCAGCCGACTCGGCTTCCGGCGACTGCGAAGAATCTCGCTCGGACCAGTCCTTGAGCAGCGGGAAGGCAATGGCCGCGTTCTCACCCATGCCGGAGAAGCTGAAGCCGAGGACCAGGAAGGACGTCTGCACGGCCTCGCGGGCCATCAGAAACTCTTCCAGCTCCTCACCCGTGGCCGAGGTGCGCTCACGGGTGGCGCCTGGCGGCAACTGGATGTCGACGATCATGTAGCCCTGGTCTTCCACCGGCACGAAGGATTCCGGCAGGCGCAGGTAGAAGAAACCCATCAGCACCACCACGCCCAGGTAGATGAACATCACCCGCCCGGCGCGCGGCACCAGCTTGCCGTTGAGTTTGGTGTAGCGGCCGGTCAGGGCGGTGAACTTGCGGTTGAACCAGCCGAAGAAACCGGTCTTCTCGTGATGGCCTTCGGGGATCGGTTTGAGCAGCGTGGCGCACAGCGCCGGGGTGAAGGTCAGCGCGAGGAAGCCCGAGAACAGGATCGACACCGCCAGCGACAGCGAGAACTGCTGGTAGATCACCCCCACCGAGCCGGCCATGAAGGCCAGCGGCAGGAACACCGCCGACAGCACCAGGGTGATACCGATGATCGCCCCGGACACCTGCCCCATCGCCTTGATGGTCGCCGGCACCGGCGCCAGGCCTTCCTCGGCCATGATCCGCTCGACGTTCTCCACCACCACGATGGCGTCGTCCACCAGGATGCCGATGGCCAGCACCATGCCGAACATGGTCATCATGTTCACCGAGAAGCCAAGCAGGTACATGAAGGTCAGCGTACCGAGCAGACACACCGGCACGACGATGGACGGGATCAGGGTGTAGCGCACGTTCTGCAGGAACAGGAACATCACCAGGAACACCAGCACCATGGCCTCGATGAGGGTCATGATGACCTTGTCGATCGCCACGTCGACGAAGCGCGAGGTGTCGTACGCCACGGAGAACTCGACGTTGTCCGGGAAGTTGGCCGACAGCTCGGTCAGACGCTGCTTGACCGCCTCGGCGGTCTGGATCGCGTTGGCACCGGGCGACAGCTGCACGGCGGCGGCAACGGCGGGCTTGCCGTCCTGGCGCGAGCCGAAGTTGTAGTCCTGGCTGCCGACCTCGATGCGCGCCACGTCGCCCAGGGTCAGGCGCGAGCCGTCCTGGTTGGCACGCAGCACGATGGCGGCGAATTCCTGCGGGTTGTCCAGGGTACCCTTGACCGCCAGGGTCGCCGTCAGCTCCTGCTCGCTGGAACCCGGCGTGCTGCCGAAGGCACCGGCCGGCACCTGCACGTTCTGCGCGCGGATGGCGTTGTTCACGTCATCGATGGATAGGCCGTAGCCGACCAGCTTCTGCGGATCGATCCACACGCGCATGGCCGCCTCGGAGGCGAAGAACTGCAGCTTGCCGACGCCGTTCACGCGACGGATTTCGTTGTTGATGTTGCGCGCGGCGTAATCGGCCAGCGCCGTGACGTTGGCGTCCTTGTCGCCATCGGTGTAGCTCAGCGCATAGATCAGCAGGAAGCCGGCGGTGGCCTGCTCGGTCTGGATGCCGAGCGTCAGCACGGCCTGCGGCATGCGTGCCTCGGCCTTCTTCAGACGGTTCTGCACGTCAACCTGGGCCAGTTCGGGGTCGGTCCCTGGCTGGAAGGTGACGGTGATCTCGGCGATGCCGTTGGCGTTGCTGGTGGACTCGAAGTACAGCAGGTTCTTGGCGCCGTTGAGTTCTTCCTCGATGACGCTGGTCACCGAGTCGGTGAGCTCCTGCGCCGAAGCGCCGGGATAGGTGGCGGTCACGGTGATCTGCGGCGGCGCCACGTTGGGGTACTGCGCCACCGGCAGGAACGGGATGGCCAGCAGGCCACCCAGCGAGATGAACAGGGCGACTACCCAGGCGAAATTGGGGCGCCGGATGAAAAACAGGGACATGAGAGGTTCTCCGGCTTACTGCACCTGGGACTGTGGAGCGGCTTCGGCGGCATCTTGCTCGCGGGGGATGACCTTGGCGCCCGGACGGATAGCCGCCAGCGAGCTGGTGATCACCTTGTCGCCGACCTGCAGGCCCTCGCTGATTTGCCAGCGCGAGCCCTGCATGGCACCGGTGGTGACCTGGCGCGCCTCGACGGTATCGCCCTCCCCCAGCAGCATCACGCTGGCCTGGCCGTCAGCCGAACGCTGCACGGCACGTTGCGGCACCAGGATGGCGTTCTGGTCGAGCCCTTGCGGTGTGCGCACACGCACGTACATACCCGGCAGCAGCACGCCCTCGGGGTTGTCGAACTGGCCTCGCAGGGCGATCTGCCCGGTGCTGCGATCCACCGAGATATCGGTGAACAGCAGCGTGCCCTTGCGCTCGATATCGGTACCGTCGACACGCAGCGACAGCGGCTGGTCGCTCGCACCGGCAACCTTGCCCTCGGCGATTGCCGCGCGCAGGCGCAGGGCATCGGCAGCAGGCTGGGTGAAGTCGGCGTACACCGGATCGAGTTGCTGGATACGTGCCAGCAGCGTGGCTTCGCCCTGGCCTACCAGAGCCCCTTCGGTGACCTGGGCGCGACCGATACGCCCGGCGATGGGGGCGCGAACCTCGGCATAACCCAGGTCCAGGCGGGCAGTTTCGACATTGGCCTGGGCCGAGCGCTTGTCGGCCTGGGCGCTCTGCAGAGCGGCCATGGCGTTGTC
Source organism: Aeromonas sp. Y289-2 (assembly GCF_027705925.1). Taxonomy (NCBI): domain Bacteria; kingdom Pseudomonadati; phylum Pseudomonadota; class Gammaproteobacteria; order Aeromonadales; family Aeromonadaceae; genus Aeromonas; species Aeromonas sp. Y289-2. Next base: position 25,021 of record NZ_JAPDCH010000014.1, on the reverse strand, counting down.
GAAATCCTGCTGGCTGACGGCGTCGATCTTCACCAGTGGTTCGTAACGGCGAACCATCGCCTGAGCCTGGAACAGCTGCGCCTCGGCGCGAGCCAGTTCACCTTCCGCCCGCGACAGGGCCGCCTTGAACGGCGCAGGGTCGATCTGGAACAGCACGTCACCGGCCTTCACGTCGGCCCCTTCCTCGAAGGTGCGCTTGAGCACGATCCCCGCCACCCGCGCGCGCACCTCGGCGACACGCACCGGCTCGATGCGCCCTGGTAGCTCGGCGAACACTGTGAAGGGCTCGGTCTTCACGCTGAGCACATCGACTTCACGCGCTGGCGCCTCTTCCCGTTGCTCTTCGGGCTTGTCGCAGCCAACCAGGGTCACGGCGATCAAATAGGAGATCACGGAAAAAGTGATCCATTCGCGGAATTTGTTCATATCTCACCCAAGCGCGAAGCCAGTACGTAGTCGAAGCCGCGCATGATCCACGCAAAAATCAAATAAGTCAATATTGACTCATTTGATTTTGGTGTGAACAAAGCTAGTATCCTCTTTGAGAAAAATGAGTGTTCTAGGCAAAATACCCGCATCTGCCCGCGATAGATAAAGAGTGACCGATGGATTTAACTGCTGCCGATGAGAAATTGCTGAAGGCCCTGGCGATCGCCATCGTTGACCACCCGCGAGCCACGTTCAAAGAAATAGCCCAGGCAGCGGGGGTCAGCAAGGCGACGCTCAACAGGTTTTGCGGCACCCGCGACAACCTGATCGAGATGCTTCTGAATCATGGTTCGGTGGTTATTTATAGGGTCATTGCCGATGCCGATCTTGAGGCGGCGCCCTTGGACGCATTGCATCGTCTGATCGAAGGCCATTTGATTCACAGGGAGTTGTTGGTATTCCTCTCATTCCAGTGGCGCCCGGACACGTTTGATTTAGATGCAGGCGGCTGCCGATGGCTGCCTTACTCGGAAACGCTGGACGAGTTCTTTCTCCGCGGGCAAAAACTGGGCGTATTCCGTATCGATATCGGTGCCCCGGCGCTTACCGAAATCTTCTCCTCCTTGATCTTCGGCCTGGTAGACGCCGAGCGCCGCGGCCGTATCGCACGCGCAGGTATGGCGGCGTTGATCGAGCAATTCTTCCTGAACGGGGCTTGCAACTACCAAACTTAACGGAAAGCAACGCTCAGTTTTTTTTCCAACGGGTTGGCGGTGTCCGTTTTTGGCCGTTCTCTGACGGTCGTGACAGTGACACGCCCTGGTCAAGTTGAACGCAATCCGTGGTCAACGCCAACCCAAATTGGTGGTCAAGAGGAGTGCAATTTCGCACATACCTGAGGACTGCTCACCACATCGCTTGCGTCGGTAGTAGCTTCCGCACTTTCCCCGTCTCTCACCGCTAAACAGCGCTTTCCGGTAGCGGACTTTAGAGCGGCTTGATACTGGCCAGCATGCAGAAATTCTGCCCGTGTAGCGTCACGACCGGACAAGCCACTAGGGTGGCGGTCAGGAAGGCAGGCAAACGGAACACGGCGAAGCACCTCGAAGGCGCTGGCCACTTGCCATCCAACTGGGCGCGGCCTTTAATCGGCGGATCTGGAAAGGAGACGGATATGCCATTGTTGGACGAGATTATTGGGTGGGCCGGCGGACTCAGACCCTGGCAGCAGGAAGCACTGCGCCGGATATTTGCCCGGGCCGAACTAACCCAAGATGACATCGAGACCATTCTGCGAATGGTTCGCGAGCAAGAACGGGAAGACGCAACCACGGGGGGAGCACGGCCATTCACGCTGGACGACGTACCAGGCGCCGGAAGTGGCGCAACCGTGCGGTTGGTGGGTGTCTCGGGGCTAGACCAGGTAAACGGCTTCCCGTCCGGTCGTGCCTTTGACCTCGCACCGGAGGGCATGACCATTTTCTTTGGTCATAACGGCGCCGGCAAATCCGGCTACGCCCGCGTCTTCAAGAATGCCTGCAACGCTCGGCATCGGGTGGAGGTCCTGCCCGACGCTTTTGGGGCGGCAACCCCAGCTAGACTGCCATCAGCAGATTTCGCCATTTTGGTGGATGGCACTCCGGAAACCGCACGTTGGGTCCAGAACGGGCCGGCCCATTTGCATTTGAGTTCGGTCTCGGTCTACGACGCGGCCTGTGCCAATGACTACATCGACGCGGAAGGGACCCCTGCATTTCAGCCCTACGGACTCACTCATCTGACGCGCCTGGTCCTACTTCAGCGTGATTTACAGGCACGGATTGGGACCGAACGCAATGCCTTGGCTCTGGATACCCGGCAATTCGAACCGCTGAAGGGTGACACCGAAGTCGGCCGCTACATCGCCAAATTAGGTGGGGACTCGGACCGCGCCGTGCTTGCTCGATTAGGGACGGTCGGTGACGATGAACTCCGGCGACTGGAGTTTCTGAAGCGGACATTACTGGAAAGCGATCCTGTGCCGCAGGCGCTGGCCTTGGAACGTTTGGCGACACGCTTGGACCAGGCGCAGCGTCGAGCCGAGGAAGTCCAGCGCTGGGTGAATGATCGTGCCATAGCACGGGCAAAGGAACTGATTACAACGGAAAAAACCGCGCATCTCGCCATGCAACTGGCGCAAGCGCGTCTTCAGGATCGAGACACACTGAACGCCATGGAGTTGCCGGTAACGTCCTCACCCACCGCCACGCTGCTGGAAGGCACAGGAGCTGAACTCTGGCAAACGATGTACCGAGCCGCTGAGGCTTTCTCTCAGCAGACGGCATACCCTGAACATCCCTTCCCGCACCTGGAACCGGACGCTTACTGCGTACTCTGCCAGCAACCTTATTCAACGGATGCCTCGGAGCGCATGCGGCGTTTCGCGGCATTTGTCGCCGACAGCGCCACGGCGGATGCGCAAGCCGCCACGCTTGCGCGCATGAACGCTCTAGGGAAGGTGCAGGCTGTCGATCTAAACGTTCTGGATGTGCCAACACGGGCTGACGTGGAGGAGCGACTGCCCGACCTACACGCTGCCATCACCGCAGCGGCATCGGTCTGGACCGCCCGGCATACTTGGGTTAGCCAAGCCCTGCAAACTGGAAACTGGTCCCCCGAGTCAGAACCGCTTCCTATCGAAGCAAACCTCGATAGTCTCTTCGCCGCCAAAGCTGCTTCGCTCCGAGTCGACGCCAATACCCTGCGGACCTCTGCCGATCCCGCTCTACGCTTGGCGCTGACCCAAGAACTGGCAGAGCTAGAAGCCCGACAACGCCTCGCCAACCAGCTTGGCGCGGTGGAGCGCTTTGTTCAGGACAGTCAGGTCCATGCCACATTGAGCCGCTGCCATGCCGCCCTCAACCCAGCGGCAGTGTCACGCAAACTGACGTCCCTGGCGGCGACGCATGTGACCGAGGCTCTGGCCGCTTCTATGAATGCTGAGTTGAAAGCCCTGGGCTATAAGCGACGGGTGCAACCCGACCTGAGCGGGCGCACAGAGCTGGGGGTGACCAAGGTCACGCTGCGCCTGCAGGAAATCACGGCGAAAGCCTCCAAGGTGCTGTCAGAGGGCGAGCAGCGCGCGTTGGGGATGGCTATGTTCCTCGCCGAGCTCGAATCCCTGCCACATACTTCGACCGTTATTTTCGACGATCCGTCTACGTCGCTGGATCACGTATATCGTCGGGCCATAGCTCGGCGTTTGGTAGCGCTGGCTGAGACCCGCCAAGTCCTGGTGTTCACCCATGATGCGGTGTTCCTGACCGAGCTCGCGATGGCGCTTCAGCGCGCTGATCGCTCGGCCAGCTACAAGACCATCGGTTGGGACGAGTCGCCGGGACTAGTGAGCGAGGGGCTGACGTGGACGACGATGGACACCAAGGCCCGCCTGGCCGATCTCGAAAGTCGTGCGAAAGCACTGAACGTTCCGGTCGGCAGCGACCCGGATGATGAGCTTGAGCGGCAAATCGCATCGGGATACTCAAGCCTCCGAGGCACTGTCGAGCGCGCCATACGCGAGGTTTTTTTGAACAATACCGTCCAGCCGTTCAGCGATGTGGTGAGCGTAGAAGCATTTGGTGCTGTCATTGGCCACCCCGCAGAGGAGTGGGAGCAGTTGCTGGCAGTGTATGCGCGGGCCTGCGAAGCTACCGAGGCCCACGACACCCCAGGCGAGCGCCAACTACCGCTTCCCGCGCGTGAGGAGTTGCTCGGCGATATCGCCCAGGTCCTGGAATTAATCAAAAACGCGACTAAACGCCGAACTGCCTACGAGAATCTACGCCGGGAGCGGACCGCGCAACGCAAGAAGCTCTTCGGCGGCTAGCCCGACGTTTCATGCCGGGCTGGTCGGGCATGGCTGTGTTTCTTTCGAATATTGCGAGCTCTCCGTTTCAAAGTTTTTTGTGGCCTCGCGGATCAAGAGGAAGCACATTGGAGGCCGGCAGTTGGCGCTCCAAGTCCGCAATACGGTCGTACAGCTCAAGAATGGTGGCGTCGGCCTCACTGAGTAGGCTGGCTAGGTGGTCACGCTGCTGCGTGATTTCCTCGATCCGTTCTCGAAGTCCACGATTTTTTCTGCGGGCTAATAAGCTGACTTGGCGCACTGATGGCGGACGTTGCTCAGCGTGTCCTTCCACGTACTTTTGGATCTCAGCGATCAGTAGGGGGAAACGAGCTTTTTTCAGTGCAGAGGGGTCGCTGCCGGCCTCCTTGGCAACGTTGTTCTGACTTACGGGCGTCCCCTTCGGCAGTCGTTCGGGCTTGTTGCTCTTCAGCCGCTCGAACGCTGCGCGATACTGCTCGCCGGCACTCATTCGCTTAGCCGGGTCAGCGGATTCATGTTTGCCGGATGACATGGCGATAATTCTCCACACTACGTTTCTGGGCTTCCAACGAAGTCCTTAGCGGACTGTCTACCTCGGCAGCGGCCAGGCGCTCATCCAATACCGCCTCCAACACTTCGACTTCGTCGAGTTGCTCGGGGTCATAGAGAACGTCCGCACATGGTTTGGTTTCTCCGGGGGAGTCGCCCCCTCCGCAGCGAGCGATATTGTCGATGCCCCCATAGGGACAGGGGGTACGGCTCGTGCAGATGCCCAGCAAAATCGGTCGATGAGTGACCGTCCCCTTCTTAGCCAGATTGATCGCTTTCTTAGCATCAGAGGCTGAGATTAGGCGGACAATCTCAGATTTTCGCTTCTCGCCGTGGGGGCTGACGAATCGGTTGCTCGTCAGCTGTTGCAGCTGCCTACCCAAAGTTTCGTACATGGTGCGGACGTAGTAGGTATGGGCCTTCTCTTCCAGCCGTACCCTGGAATGGTTTTGCCCGTAGTAGAGACTCATCGCTCTGGCGACGTGCTTTAGCTGAAACTGCAATGAAGCGTCGCTGACCAGCCCGGATGCCTGCATATTCACTGCGCCGGTTCGTCGGAGTTGATGCCAGGCCAACGGCCAGATTTTGCCGACCGCAAACTCGTCGGTCAGCGTCGGCGTCACCAACCGAGCCAATTCGAAATCTTCCGGCGTAATGCGCAATTGCTCACGGTCGAACAGCTTGTCGAACCACTGAAGCACATGGGCATAGCTCGGAATCGATGGCCGAATCGTGCGGTTGATCTTGGTGAACTTCGTTCCCCACGGTTCAAGGCAATAATCAAGCAGATAGCGCTTGGCCGGATCATCCGGCACCGAGGCCTCGCCGGGGGGAGAGTCGCATTCTGCGCGGAGGTCTGCGACCACACGCATGGCTTCAACTGCCACCTGAGCTGACGGGGACGTCACCCAAAGTGCCTCAGAATCCGACATCGTCTTGGTCGTTCGTCCGCACAATACATGGATGTCGCCAAACTGCGGATCACGTTCTATGTGCAAGCAATCGGCGCGCAGGTTCCAAGCCTCTTCGACTCGCATGAGGCTGAAGTTCAGCAGATAGCACAGTCCAGATCGACTCACGAGGTTGAGGTAGCGACTCAGAGTTTGAATGCGAATTTCGTCGTCGCTCACTCCCAGCCAGCGACGAAATAGTTCCACCATGCCAAACCGATGCGCGGTGTCGATGAATGGGCCGTAGTACTGCCGCCCAGTCCACTTTCCGTTTGATCCATCCGACGGCCACTGAAACGGATAGAACGATTGTGGCCTGCGTTGTCCTTGGAGACTGGCAGAGTTGTGCCGATAGGCAGCCAGACAGAAGCGGAAGCACTCCTCGACTTGGCCTCGATGCGCCAAAAAGTCATCCAGGCATTCGCGCAAGCGTGTGATTTGATAGTGCCAAATGCGGGGCGGGATATAGGGGGTCTGGAGCTTCTGGTGGTCGGGCATGGCCGCTGCGAGGCGTGCCAACCCTGCGCGATCCAACAAGGTGAACCCCAGCGCATCCCGCCGCTCGTACAGTTCGTGCAGCAATGCCAAGAACTCACCGGACCGGGAAGCCTGGAGCACCTCCGGGAGACGGTCGGCAACGCGCGGAAAATGACTCAGTTCGGATGCGAGAATGCCTTCTTGAGTGCACAAGACGAACAGCCGACGCATCTGGTCGAAGCGCGTTTTCAGGCCTCGGTATCCACGGGCTCCATTGGGGCCGTATAGCCACCAGCCGATTACGGTCCGCAATAAATCGGCGTTCGCAGGATCGATCGCGGCGACATATTTCTTAGCTGGGCCATCGCCGAAATTGAGAGTGAGCCGTTTTCCCGCCCATGGGTCGAGCCGCCAAATGGCATCGCCCCAACGGCTCACCACCTGGCCAGCGGCATCTATGATGACCGGCCAATCACGCTGCGGTGGCCAGCACGGCGGACGGTAGTTCGGCGCATCAGGAATCGCTAGGGGCGAGTCGATGCCGAGGCCAAGTTCGGAAAGAATATTTTTCGTCATGCTGATCTTTGTCGCAGTTCTGCCAATCGGATGAAGCCATCCCAGGCCGGGTGGTAGTCACCTTCACTTATGCGCGCTCTGGCTTCTTCGACCCAAAGCCTGCGGACCTCGCTACTTTCTTCGAAGAAGCGCAGTTTGGCCGTCAGCCGATCGATCACCAGCAGGGCCGGATGCTCTGTCGTCAGGTGCTTACCCGAACTGGATGGGCGGTAGCGTGCCAGTTCAAGCGATTTGAGGTGGCGCAAGCTACCGAGAGACCACACATGATCCTCACTTTCGATATCCCGGTGCTGGGTACAGAACAGGCAACCGGCAGCATTGATGCAGTCGGGTCGCGGACCATTCTTCGGCATCGTGCCCACTGGTTCAGGTGTGGCCGATACACATCTACCAGGAGCAGGAGGTGAAAGGGACGGATCGGTTTGCTGATGGAAGCGCGTAATTTCCACCATAGCGATCTGCGGATGGGGGTCGGCATATACGCGTATCAGCGTTTGCACCGTATGCTGGGCCAACTCCGCAACCTGTTGGGGATTCTGGGACTCCCGAAGCAACCAGTTGATGCGCGTCCCGCGCAGTTTTCGCGGTCTCACTATCGGTATGCCAAGCTCGCGGCAGATGCGCGTAACGTTCGTGAACTGCGTCGCCTCTTCTAGGATTCGTCCCCCGCTACGTATAAGCGGAAAGAGCAAACCATCCGGCTCATTGGGAAACCATTCGGAACGCCATTCGAGATAGCGCTCGAACCACTCTCGATAACTGGCAAAGATCTCGAATAGCACTTCTCCTTCCCGTCGATTTTTGTAGGTACGTACCTGGTAGCCGTCTATGTGGCTGGTGTAATGAAACTGCTCAACCCGCAGGGTATGTGCTTGCTGGAGGTTCAGACCGGTCTGGGCGATGAACATCAGCAATTCACTCTCGATCCGTAAATTGACGATGGGGAAACGGGTCCGCAGTGTCCGATCTGCATCGTGGGCGGCACGCGCCGCCAGGGATGCTTCGATTTGCGCTTGGTTTTGCGGCCTGGTACGGCGGGCCGCTACTTTCTCGGGGCTCTGCAATCCCGACCATAGTTCCAGCACTTGGCCGGTGCGTAACGAAATACAAACTGGGAGGGGGGCCATTGTCCCCCTCCAGGTCAATGCCTCGCATACGTCAGCTAGAAGGTGTCCGAATGCGAAGGTGTTTTGCAGATTCTGCTTGTCCGCTTTGCTCGTATGTACCTTGCCTTTGCCGCGCGGCTTGCGAATACGTGTGCTCTTGCTCAGGCTTGCTTGGCGGTCCAATGCTCGGTCCAGCATCGTCGCCGTGAGCCTGGTGAGATCGTACAGGGACCCATCGCTGAAATTGCGTTCGACTCGATGACGCTGGAGCAAGTGATCGGTCCAACGAATGAACGTGTCGGCCGCCGTCTCGAGACTGAGATTCACGTTTTCTGAATCGATCCAGGCAAAGAATCGGCGCAATGCACTGATCTTGTTCTGCACCGAGAAGCGACTTCCGCCACCAGCAAGGTCGTCAGTCATGTGCTCATGCAGCTGCGTCACCAGCTCGAAACGTTCCGGCAAGGGACTGCCGAGTTCGCCCTGCGCGATCTGGCGGCCCACATGCTTCACCTTTGCTGCTGCACCTCCGCGAAACAGCAGCGGCCGGAGGTCCCAGGGCGTTTCAGTGGCCCCATACTCAAGCATCGGGAAAGTGAGGTCGAATTCGGAACTATCCATCGTGCCGCGCCCCAGCGCCGATCCCGCTAAATGCCGCCATGAAGCTATTTGAGAGGGCTTGTTTGATCGGCAGTGCCTGTACGAATCGGATGTATTTGAAGGTGGTGGCTTCAGAGTTAGGCCCATGGAGCAACGCGTCGCTGACCGTCGCAATTACAATAGCGACATCGGCACAAGCCGATAGCGCCAGACGTGCCAATTCGGTACCGAAGGTGCAGCGCGACTGATGGAAGCGGAATTTACGGAGCACCTGTAGTTCTGCTTTGACGCCCCGTTTTCGAAACTCGGACATCTCAACATTCACAGCAGATGACTGATCGGTGCCGCGCCTGCCATAGGCGTTACCAAAGCGGGTCAAGAACAGCAAATCACGATTCTCGGGCGAGGCTTTCGCCTCTCGTTCCATCCTCCGCCAGCCTTTGGCATATTCCAGCAATTCATCACGCAACGCTTCGGGTATCCAGACCTGGCCAGTCACACCGAATTTCGTGTGCACTGGCGGAGCTGCGCCTGGACCAACTGCAAGGCGTAGAAGCCCTTCAGCGGAAGGGTCGGGGGCGGCGCGCTCCAGAGACTGAATCTTGAGATCACAGATGCTGCCGAGCCGCATCCCGGTAAAAAATCCAAGGGCCAACATGAGGTAGAGCTCGGGCGTGGCGTTCTCTGCGGCGAAATCCAGAATTGCATCGCGATCGGTCTCCGAGACTGGCAACAGCCCATCTTCAAGCGTTTGGCCTGGGCGCTTACGGTTCGGGATGCTGAGGTCGGTGGTGGTTCCGCTGATCGTTCGCTCGAACCCCACCCGGTCGAAGTATTTAACGACGTAGGGTTTTTCCCGCCACAGCTGGACGTGTGGAGAAAGAAGCTCCCTATGCCTTACCCACCGATAGAACATGATGCAATTGCGCATGTACTCAGACGCCGTGGATGGGCCGATCTGGCCGGCATCGCGCATCTTGATCAACGCCCCTCGGTATAGCACCAGGCAGCGGTCAGCTTTGCGAGCGGGAAACTCGAACCACTGCAAATCACGAGATTCAAGAAATTTAGCGTAATTGAGAAGGCCATTCATGTTACTGGCAACGGTCTTAAGAGAAGCGTCACCAGTCGTTGCTCGCTCCACTGCCCACAGGTTTGCCTCCCTCCAAGGTGCATAGTCTGCCCAAAAGATTTGGGGCAAGCCCTCAATGGATGGCCGGCTGCTACTGGGGGAGTATGCGACGGCGTTCTCTCTGCGCACGAGGTAATGGGGCACGAAATGAATGCGCTCTAGCGTCGCCATTCAACGCCCCTGGGACGCTTAACAATGTCCATAGATAGAACTCAATAGCTTAGGCGTCCGCACTATACAACTTACTCTTATCGATGGAGTAGACCTCCAGCTCGGGGGCCATGGTCTCCAACGTGCTCATCACCCTGCCAGACATGTCTCCATAGAGCGCGTAGTTGGAGCTGAACGCCACACCGCCATGCGCCTCGAACTGCTCGCGGATCTTGAAGTAGGGCCCAGCCATCTTGATACCCATCGCCTTGGCTTCGGGGCTGCGCGACACCACGCATCCATCGTTGTTGGAGAGCACCACGATCGGGCGGCCACGCAGCTCAGGGCGAAACAGCCGCTCACAGCTGGCGTAGAAGTTGTTTACATCAACGAGCGCTATAGCCATCACGCTGCCTCAGATTGCCAATCACATGGGTGACCACTCCGAACAACTCCAGGGAGAGACTCATACAAGGGTCGATAGGCGCGAACGCCGGATTGGCTGGCAGCAGCCGCAACCTCGGCTTGAGCTGCAAGGTCTTTACCGTGAAGCCGCCATCGAGTTGTGCAATCACCACATCACCATGGCGAGGGGTGAGGCTCTTATCGACCACCAGCAAGTCACCGGGAAAGATGCCGACCCCGGTCATGCTCTCCCCCTCGGCACGCAGATAGAAGGTTGCTGCAGGGTGCGACACGCAGTGGGTGTTAAGGTCCAACTTCCCTTCCAGATAGTCGCTGGCTGGGCTGGGAAAGCCACAAGAGGCGCGGTGCAAGAACAGCGGGATGGTCACCTCGGCGGGTGATGGGTCTGGGGTTAACAGCTTCATGGCAAAACACCTGTATTTATATACAGCCATTATAGCGCACCACCTTTGAACCAGCGCAAGTCCCGCATGCCAGTGATGGCGTACCATGGCGCCAACAAATAACAAAGATGTCAGTATGAGTCACAATCTGTGTGCCCTACCGAAAGAGCAGCAAGAACGGGTCGAGGTCGAGAAGGCCGCCGCATATGCGGTATGGAAGGAGCGCAACGGTCACTTGGCCACGCAGAAAGCGAAGCGAACCAACATCAAGGTGAACTGGGTCGCTACTTCCTTGAAAAGGTCGCCTACTTCAAGTCGCGCTGACCCTATCAACACGTTCATCGGTGGCTATGCAGGTCACTAGCAACAAACCGCATTCCAAACAACTTAACGAGGTACGTATTGTGACGGCATTGGTAGCCAACTTGGTAGAGACCTACTCCAGCCGAGGTGCTTACAAGGGCGCCATTAGCGCTTGGCGGGTTTCAAGTGATATGGCCAACAAAATCTCCACCGTCATTGGGGTTTACAAGTCTCAAGTCGTGGTTGTCATCGAAGGCTGCCAGCTGAAACTCTCGGCACCTGATGCCAATGAACTACACGATGACGGGTGTGATGGTCGTTACTTCGTGGTCGGTGGAGACGTTTACGAAGACACCAAAGCTTGGCTAAAGCCGCATCCGTGGTTATTCAAGTCACTGGCCAGCGTACAAGGCCCACGCTACCTGAGCCTCGAAGAGGCCAACCAGATACCTTCAGGCAGCGTCATACTGAAGTAAGCCATATCTACACATCTTGATAGATAAGGTGAGGGAGGCTCGCGCCTCCCCCACTCAACACCACACCTCACACAAGCTCTCTGCCTGCGCCAGAACCAGCTGAGCAGCCTCTTCCTGCTGGTCTGGCGGGTACTTGTACTTGCGCAGGATGCGCTTGACCATCAGCCGCAGTTTGGCGCGCACGCTTTCGCGGCTGCTCCAATCCACGGTCACGCTACGGCGCAGGTTGGCTGTCAGCTCATGGGCTATCTTGGCCAGTATCTCGTCCCCCAGCTCACGCACTGACGCCTCGTTGTTGGCCAACGCATCATAGAAGGCGAGCTCGTCATCGTTAAGGCCCAAGGCCTGCCCCCGCTTGCTTACGGCGGCAAACTTCTTGGCCATGTCGATCAGCTCCTCGATCACCTGTGCGGTTTCGATGGAGCGGTTCTGATAGCGTGCGATCACCTTGGTCAGCATCTCCGAGAACTTCTTCTCCTGGGAGAGGTTGGTCGCGAACTTCGACTTGATCTCCCCCTCCAGCAGTCGCTCCAGCAACTCCACCGCAAGATTGCGCTCCGGCAGGTTGCGCACCTCGGCCAGAAACTCATCATCGAGCAGGCCGATATTGGGCTTGTCGAGCCCCACCGCTTCAAACACATCGACCACATCGCCCGATACCACCGCATTGCCGATGATCTGGCGAATGGCCAAGTCGCGCTCTTCGTCGGTTTTCTTCTTTTGGGAGATCGCCTTCTTGGTCAACAACACTTTGACCGCCTGCAAGAAGGCCACTTCTTCCCGCACTGCCTTGGCCTCGTCAAGGGTGCAGCAGAGCGTGAACGCCTTGCTCATCGCCAGCGCGTTGTCGGCAAAGCGCTTCTTGCCATCCTCAAGGCCAAGAATAAAGTTGGCGGCCCCGGCGAGCAGCTTGTGGCCACCGGTGAGGTAGTCGCTGTAATCAAAGCCATGCAGCAGGGCGCGCAGGATATCGAGTTTCTCCTCCAACACCGCGTAGGCCTCATGGGCATCGACGGTCGGCTTGCCCCGTCCTTTGCTGGCGGTGTACTCCTTGATGGCGCTCTTGAGCTCGTTGGCGATCCCGATGTAATCGACCACCAGCCCGCCTTGCTTGTCCTTGAACACCCGGTTCACCCGTGCAATCGCCTGCATCAGGTTGTGGCCCTTCATCGGCTTGTCCACATAGAGGGTATGCACGCAGGGCGCATCGAAGCCGGTCAGCCACATATCACGCACGATGACCAGCTTGAGCGGGTCACTCGGGTCTTTGAACCGCTTCTCCAGCCGTTTCTTCACTTGGGTGGCATGGATGTGGGGCCGCAGCAATGCCTTGTCAGAAGCGCTACCGGTCATCACGATCTTGATGGCCCCCTTGTCGGGGTCCGGGTCATGCCAGTCGGGGCGCAGGGCCACGATGGCATCATACAAGTGCACGCAAATCTCGCGGCTCATGGCGACCACCATGGCCTTGCCATGCTGCGCCTGATTGCGCTCTTCGAAGTGGGCCACCAGATCGGCGGCAACCCGCTCAATTCTTGGCTTGCTGCCAACCACCTTCTCCAAGGCTGCCCACCGTGACTTAAGCTTGGCCTGCTCGCTCTCTTCCTCATCCTCGGCCAACTCATCCACTTCGTCGTCGATGTGGGGAAGCTCTTCGTTATTAAGTGACAACTTGGCCAAGCGTGACTCGTAGTAGATGGCAACCGTGGCACCATCGTCCTTGGCCTGCTGCATGTCGTAGACGTGGATGTAGTCGCCAAAGACGGCGCGAGTGTCGCGGTCTTCCGCTGATACGGGCGTACCGGTAAAGGCCACGAACGTCGCGTTGGGCAGCGCGTCGCGCAAGTGCTGTGCATACCCGACCTGATAGCGCGCAGCCCCTTCTGCAACCTTGCCTGGCGCTTTGAGCGAGGCGCTGAAACCGTACTGGGTTCGATGTGCTTCATCCGCGATGACCACGATGTTGGCGCGGTCGCTGAGCACAGGGAACGTGTCCTCATCCTCGCCGGGCATGAACTTCTGGATGGTCGTGAACACGATGCCACCGGAGGGCCTGTTGCCAAGCTTGTCACGCAGGTCACCTCGCGTACTCACTTGCACCGGCTCCTCGCGCAGCAGATCTTGCGAGAGTGAGAAGACCCCGAACAGCTGGCCATCAAGGTCATTGCGGTCAGTGATGACGACGATGGTCGGGTTCTCCATCGCGGCGTCTCGCATCACCCGGGCCGCAAAGCAGGTCATGGTGATGCTCTTGCCACTGCCCTGGGTATGCCACACCACCCCGCCCTTGTGGCTGCCGTCTGGACGCGATGCGAGCACCACCTGCTCGATGGCCGCCCTGACTGCATGGAACTGATGGTAACCGGCGATCTTCTTGACCAACCGGCCATCATCTTCAAACAGCACGAAGAAGCGCAGGTAATCGAGCAACATGGCCGGGGTCAGAATGCCGCGCACCATGGTCTCCAGCTCGCCAAACTCGCCGTAGGGGTCGAGGTTGACCCCATCCACAGTGCGCCACTGCATAAAGCGTTCGGCATCCGCAGACAGCGATCCCATCCGCGCCTCGCTACCATCGGAGGCAATCATGATCTCGTTGTACTGGAACAGGTCGGGGATCTGCTCCTTGTAGGTCTGCAGTTGGTCGAATGCCTTCCAGATGTCGGCATGCACGTCGGCCGGGTTCTTGAGCTCCAGCACCACCAGCGGCAGCCCGTTGATGAAGAGGATGATGTCGGGGCGGCGGGTGTGTTTGGGCCCCTTGATAGAGAACTGGTTGATGGCGAGCCACTCGTTGGCGGTGGGCTGCTCGAAGTCAACGAGGCGGACAAAGTCCCCCACCGTTTCGCCATCGCGCTGGTACTGGACTGGCACTCCATTCACCAGCAAGCGGTGAAATGCCCGGTTGGCCGACAGCAGCGCTGGGGTATCGAGGTTGACCACTTGGGTCAGCGCATCTTCACGCGCCACCAGCGGCACGGAGGGGTTGAGCCGGGCAATCGCCTCCCGCAAGCGCTCGCGCAGCAGCACTTGCTGGAACTGCTCACGCCACGGGTTATCAGAATCGGGGGCAACGTCGTAGCCACACACCACGCGATAGCCCACCTCGGCCAACCACCCCAGCACCTCTTGTTCCAACTGATCTTCGGTCATGCACCATCACTCATCAACAAGGAGAAACGCCCGTCAGGCGGGCTCGGCGGGTCTCAGTGGCAAGCGCAGTTCGCACGCAGAATCCGCCCTCGGCTGGCAAGGCAATATCAGCCGGTGGGACGAACTGGCAGCCAAGTCAAACGGCAAGACCCACAACGTCAGGCGGGCATCATAACAAAAAGGTTCGAGTGGAACTTTGAGCTGGCTCCATGATGGATAAATCAATACCAGATGACCATCATCCTGCTCGGTCAGGTACTTGTGGCCGTAGGCAAACAGTTGGTAGAGGTCACCCTGGCTGATGCCGTACTTGCCGTCACGGTCGCTGCTATCGAGCCGCTTCCACTTCACATCCATCACCCAACGCTTGTTGCCGTGCTGCAACAAGAGGTCCGGCTGTAACTGGAACATCTCCTTGCCTTGGTGAGAACATAGGTACTGACTCTTTACTTGCCGCTCCAACTTGGCATCGGGCAACAGCTGTTCACGCAGGCACGACTCTACATAGCGCTCGAACAGCTTCTCCATGGGGAACAGCAGGCTGATGCCGCGCCACTCACCATTCAGGGCACTCGGCATGGCACGATAGAGGATGAGCTCACACCACGGCCGAACACCTTGATAGTGAGCCATCAAGCGGTCATGTCGCCACAGTCTGAAGTCCCCTTCCACATCGCGGCTGGCAGGCACATCCACCAGCAAGTGGCGCAGCTCCTGTGCCAACCGCCAGTTGTCCGGGTGCTGAGTCGCATTGGCGACGGTCTCCAGCGCCCGCTTGAGCAGCCGGTTCTCGGCCCGGTCGGGCAAGAAGAGGTCGTAACGTAACGCAAAGTGGTGGCCCCGGCCCGGTGGCTGGCGCATCTGCCGGGCGACATCCAGCTGACCACGCAAGAACGGCTCTGTCGCCTCAAGACGCTGATAGTCACTGCGCACGCCGCGTTTGACCAGCTGATCGAGTTCGGCCAGAAAGCGCGCGATAACCCACTCGTTGAGCGGCATATCAAAGCGTTCCAGCGACGCCTCCGCCGTTTCACGGGGTGGCAGATCCAGGGCTCGCTCCAGCATCCGACGGATCAACTCACGACCATCCTCGAGTGGGTCATCCTCATTGGCGGTCTTGGGCAGGATCTCGATCACCTGCCCGGTGGGGGTCTCTATCACCCCCACGTAGTTGTCCAGTTGCAAGGTTCGGCTATCTTCCACCTGCGCAAGAGCGGGTGCATGACTTACCTTGTAGCGCTGGCTCAACTGACATAGCCAATCGAAATCAACCCGGTCTATATGGGCAAGCGCCAGCGTATTAACAGCGTTATCTCTAACAGTTAGCCGACCATACTCACGAACCGTGATGGGAGCCTTCACTGCGCCCCCTTGTCACCCTCGATGGTCAAGACATAGGCCTCAATACGCCTAAACGCCTTCTCATTGATGCTCCAACGTTGGCGTTGTCCCCCAACCGCTATATCACCAAGCAGGGTCTTGATATCGAGTTTGGGAGGCGTGAGGAACATCGCCTCAGCCTTGCTCTTGCGATGATCATTGAGCACCCAGGCGATGCGCTGCCAGTCCTCAAAGAAGTACTCCTGCAATAGCGGCAGGATCTGATGCTGGAAGATGTATCCCAACTGCGCCAAGGTTGGCTTGGCAGCCGCTTTGAGCGGCATAAAGTAGGCATGACCGAGGCAATGGTCGCGGTCCAACAGCACCTCGATACGCTGGTTCAGCATATGGAGCAAGCGGCCTACGTCTACCTTGTGCCCCTCTTCCTCGATGACCACGCCATCAAGCAGCTCGGCCCTGGGCGGCATCTCCTCAAACACAAAGCGGCGACGCAGTGCAATATCGAGTCCGGCCAAGGAGCGGTCAGCGGTGTTCATGGTGCCGATAAGGTAGAGGTTGTCCGGTACGCTAAAGGGGCGCTTGGAGTAAGGCAGAGTAGTGGTCAGCGCCTCGCTTGCCCCAGCTCGCTTGCTTGGCTCTATCAGGGTGATCAACTCACCGAAGATGCGCGAAACGTTGCCCCGGTTGATCTCGTCGATGATCAATACGCGTTTGTTCGATGGCGTGACGCCAGGTTCACTCTGCGACCCAACTTGTGATGCTGTGGCATTGACCAGAGCAAGCAGCTTCTCCGGGATCAAGGTCGGTGCCTTCAACTCATAGAGCGTCATCTGGCTAAAGCGGCCGTTGATCAGCTCACCGCATGGGAGCGAGGGGCTGAACTGGCATAGCCACTTGACCGGCCTGACCTGCGCGTAGCTGTCATCACCCTCGTAGTGCACGTCACTACGATAATCACCGGTAATCTCGCCGATAGCGCGGAACTTGAAGTTGCCGTCGGTGACCACCACGAGGTCGCCAATCTTCATCCGGTTCACCAGCGTCATCACGCTGGTCACGGTGTAGTCATAGGCGTTGTCTATCTTGCCCACCGACTGCTCCAACACGCGCTGAACGTCGCTGCGTGTCTTACACTCGCTGTAGTCGTGAGAGCTGCCATAGCCCAACCGGATAAGACCCTGCTCAATGCAGTCGTCAAAGATATGGGCATCATCGCCCTGAGTATTGCCAAGCGACATCTTCCAGACCCGGCGCCCCTCCAGCGTCATCGCCTCATGGCTGTCGCTGCGCGTGACTTTGGCGGCCACCGCGTCACACATGCGCTTGAAGACGCCATCAACCACGTCATAAGTCAGTTGGCCATTATCTGGATCACTTTCGGCACGGATCCCCTCCACAAAGTCTTCATAACTGAAGCTCTGGTGGAAGGTCACAAAGTCGATACGTCCCTCCTTGACCAGCTCATCAAAGCGCGCTTTAAGCGCCTTGCGGGCCTCTGGGCTCACATCATCGTCGTGTTGTGCCAGACACTCGGGGTCGAGAATAGCCAGCGCCTTGTTGATAGTGTGGTAGGTCTTGCCGGTGCCGGGGGGACCATAGAGGATCTGGTTGAGTGGGGATGGTGCAAGTTGTGGCATGGGAGCGTCCTGCTGCGATGCGGATGGGGTGGGAGGAGTCATAATCGAGCCATTCGGAATATGGGTAAGTTGATACCGATAGGGGTCAGAGCCTATCCGAGCCAATTGCAACTGATCGCCAGCACATACAGACAACTGCTTGAACATGGTTCCAAAGCGTTTCTGCAACCGGCCAAACTTACCCAGCACGGCGGTAGTGACCTTCTCTCCGGTTGGCAAAACCAGCTCAATAGCTGCATCTGCTTCACCTTGGTCATTCGCTATAACATCCACAGGAAAGAAGGCAAATTGGTGGCGCCCGATGCTGATATAGCCATTATCAACAGCCCCCTGGGTCAACTTGACGACGAGCGTAGCGGAGTGCGCCTCAGTTGCGAGTATCATGCTTGCGCCTCCGACACCATTGCCTCGGCATCCGGCAAGCGCAGTTGACCGGAGATCAGGCGGGGTAGCAGTGTATCGCGCAAGTTGGCGAGGGTTTGGGCTTGCTCTAAATTGGCACGAATCTGTTTATAAAGTGGCGATACTGTAGCTTCAAATTGAACAAGGACCTCAGGTAATGGAATGACGCCCAGCTGAGCCCCTAAGTCTTTCTGAGTCAACAATGGTTGTGACGATCCGCGATTCAAGGCATGGACATCTATTGCGCTCACCCAATGTAGGCAGAAGGCAAATATTGAATCCTCTGCTGGAGTCAGGACGAGGACGTTGTCAGAAGCCCAGAATGGCGGATATGCTACATGCACCTTGCCGAGTGTACCAACGCGTCCCGTGACAATACGTGGAGTCTCAAACAGTGACGCTGATGTATAACCCATTAGACCCGCGCCTCCATACAAAGGGATGTGACACTCATCCGAGAGTTCATCACTCCGCTCAGGAGGTCGCTTTCCACTTGAAATCGAACAAATTTCAGATAGTGTACCGACCGCCCACCCCTGTGGCACCATACCCAACTCGAACTCTTCGAAGCTGTCGGGGAACAGGGCCGCGACCTCGGGGGCCAGACCTGCTGGTTGCTCGCCACGAGCACGGGCATGAACCGGCTCGAAGTCAACAAACCACGACTTGAACAACGCCTGAGCGATGGCCTCCAGCGTAGCGTTGGTCTCGCGTAGCAGGGCGATGCGATCGTTGATCGGTCTTAGTGCTGTGGCGATAGTTCTTTGCTCTGAAAGAGGTGGAGCCCAGAAGCGGATTTGGCTAAATGCAGACTTGTTCAAAATTGGTTGGGCCGAGCCACCTGCAAGTCCACGTATTTCGTCTTTGCGTAAGCTCAAGTTGTAATAGATAAACTCAGGGCAAAACTTAGTTTCATCTACAAGCACTGCATTGATTTGTTGATTAGTCACGCATCGAGATGCCGTTAAGGCTGCCTTCCCCATGTCAGAACCAATACAGGTCACAAGCACGCTACACCGAGGGATGATGCTACCTTTGACAGATTGTGCACCAAGCTCAGAGATGGACCGATTAGCCCGCTCAATCCACATGGAACCATTGAAGTCTGGTGGTGTTACGAAAGGAACATCGCTCCCTTCGAACTCTGGTATGCCCCCCCTCGGAGTCTTTCCAGTAACGATACTACCTGCATCAGCCAGACAGAACTGTTGCCACTCAGAGCCCATACCCCAACCCTCCCAGCTTTTGGCGGATAAGCTGATCCAGCTCAGCCCCCTTGGTAATCTGATCATCCAGTTGCTTGGTCAAGCGAGCCATCTTGTCGGCAAAGGCCTCATCGTCCTCCTCCACCTCTTCGGCGCCCACATAACGACCGGGAGTCAACACATGGCCGTGTTCGGTGATCTCGGCCAAGGTTACGCTGCGGCAGAAGCCCGCGACATCTTCGTAAGGCTGCTCGCACTCCCCGTCCCCTTTCCATGCGTGAAAGGTATCGGCAATACGGGCAATCGCGCTCTCATCGAGTTCGCACTGCACCCGGCTGATCATGGTGCCCAGCTTGCGGGCATCGATAAACAGCACCTCACCCTGGCGGCGGGTCTTGTTCTTGGCGAGGAACCAGAGGCAGGCCGGGATCTGGGTGTTGAAGAACAGCTGCCCCGGCAGGGCTACCATGCACTCCACCACGTCCGCCTCCACCATGGCACGACGAATATCGCCTTCGCTGTTCTGGCTGGAGCTCATGGAGCCGTTGGCCAGCACGATACCGGCGCGGCCAGTTGGCTTGAGGTGGTAGAGCATATGCTGCAGCCAGGCGTAGTTGGCGTTGCCCGCAGGCGGCGTGCCGTAAACCCAGCGCGGATCCCCCTCGAGGCTACCATGCCACCAGTCGCTGATGTTAAACGGCGGGTTGGCCAGCACGAAGTCGGCACGCAAGTCAGGGTGCTGATTGCGGGTAAAGGTGTCCCCGTTCTCGCGCCCGAGGTTGTAGTCCATCCCCTGGATGGCGAGGTTCATGGCCGCCAGCCGCCAAGTGGTCGGATTTGACTCCTGACCGTAGATGGAGACATCACCCAGCTTGCCGCCATGGGCTTCGATAAACCTCTCCGACTGCACGAACATGCCACCTGAACCGCAGCAGGGGTCGTAGACCTGACCATGATGGGGAGCAAGTACTGCCACCAGTGTCCGGACTATGCTGGCAGGCGTGTAGAACTGGCCCCCCTTCTTGCCCTCGGCACTGGCAAACTCGCCAAGGAAGTACTCGTAGACCTGCCCCAGGATGTCACGCGCTTCACCGACATCACTGCCAAAGCCAATCTTGGAAACCAGATCCACCAGCTCGCCGAGCTTGCCATCGGGCAACTGGGCACGGGCGTAGCGCTTGTCGAGGATGCCCTTTAGGCGCGGGTTCTCCTGTTCGATCAGGGTCAGCGCATCGTCAATACGCTTACCGATATCGGCCTGCTTGGCATGGGCCCGCAACCCCTCCCAACGGGCCCCTTCCGGTACCCAGAAGGCGTTCACTTCACGGTAGTAGTCGCGGTCTTCCAGCTCCTCGGCCAGCAGCTCATCGTCACAGTCGTAGAGGAAGTACTCGTCGCTCTCATCGGCAAAGCGGCGGGTTAGCTCGGCACGACGGGCGGCGAAAGAGTCGGAGATGTACTTGAGGAAGATAAGGCCCAGCACGATGTGCTTGTACTCGGCGGCGTCCATGTCGGCACGCAGCTTGTCTGCGGCAGCCCACAGGGTCTTCTTCAGCCCCTCGATACCGGTAGCTTGCGGCTCATCCTTGGCCTGCTTGCCCTTGCCACTGGCTTTCGGTTTGCGTGGTGCTGCAGCGGCGGCTTCGCCTTCCAACACCCGAAGCACAGCACCACCTCGCCCGCGCCCCTTGCGCAGTACGCCCTGTTCCAGCAGAGTCTCGCGTGCGGCGGTAAATACCTCATCGGTCAGGTCGCTGAATTGGGCTTTCAAGGTTTCCATCAGGGCTTGGTTACCGATGCTGCTGCCATCTTCAGGAACGGCGGCCAGCAGCGCCTGGCTGAGCTCGTTGAGGTCGGTCATGGGGTTCTCCGGTTATGCATGTTGCCGTCACAGCCCACCTGCGCGAAAGCCAAGGTGAGGATGCGGGCCAAGTTGTCAGACTGACGGAACGGCGCATGCCGAGCCTTACGGGCACAGCAGGGGCCTATCCAGGGTGGTGGGTCAACAGAAGGCGATGCCGCCAAGGTGATGCATCGGCGAGAAAAAGTCCGGCCCGTCAGTCGTCTATCCATTATCTGGCGGGCAGTTTATACAAATGAACCCCGCAGCACTATGCGTAATGTCACGCGAAAGGTGATCACTGCGCATCGTTGTTATTGCAGAGATGAAATGGTCAACGTCTCACGTTAGCGGGCAAAAAAACAAAGGAAAGGCCATGAATTGGGCTTCCCCACGACCTATCCCATTAATCACGGATGAGTAGGTGCCAAAATGTAACCACAAGCGGATTGGTGGTCACGTCTTGCGCTTAGGATTGGCGTCCATGTTCGTCGCTGGGTAAATGACTAAGTAGACATAGCCGTGGCTGCCAAGGGTATCGGCTTCGCAGGTAAAGCCTCCATGCTGGATAGTGATACGCTGCTGACGTCGGGCATCCAGTTCGCCTGTCAGCAATTTGCCCTCCAGTTCTTTGATGAGGCGAGGAAAGGCAATTTCCAGCTGGTCTATTGCCTCCTTTGCCCATTCACCTACCAGTGATGCCCGATCTGACAGAAAGTGCAGACGATGATGCTCTTGAATGAGACGAGCGCCAAAGCGCGGCGTCACGGTATGGGGCAAGCCCCACTGCGCAAAAATCCGGGTGGACTGGTCTGGCGCTGCGGGTCGGTGTTCGTCATTGGTGTGGGTGGTTGTCGTGGTCATGATTAGCAATACCTCAGTCGAATGTCTATGCGGGTGCCGGGCACGTTGTGCCGCTGGCGTAGTCTGGTCAGGTGCTCTGGAAAGTCTGTCAGGCTGGCCAGTCGCCCCCGGTAGAGCCGTGAGAGATTGACGTAGTCAGGGTGACTCACCGTGATGGTTACCTGATGCCCAGGCTGCCAGCGGCCAAATAGACGGGCTTTGGCCTCTTTGATGGTGGTGATGCCGGGAGCGGGTAACGTCTGCCGGTTACGCAGATGCAGTTTATTGAGCTCGGGGGCATAGCGATGCACTTCGAGCCCGATGATTAGACGGGTCATGTTCGATGATTCCAGTGTTGCAAAGGGCCAGCCTGTGAAGGCTGGCCCTTTATGCTGTGTGTGGATGAGCGAGACGGTTGGCGTCAACGAGCGCAGTCAGCCATCTCATTGATAACCAGTTTGCCATTCAGCCGGTCCAGCAGGTGCAGCGAGCCGTATTGAGCCACCAGCCGGTCTATGGCCATCTGGGCGCATGCCGTTCTGCTGGGCTTATTTTCAGGTATTGCGTAACGAGCGGTGAGCCAGCCACCGAGCAGGGCGATGCGGTATCCGCTCGGGATGTGAGTGAGGGACGTTCCTATCCCCCTACCGTGAATGAGGAAAGGCACGGCCTGGCCGCCGATGCCGATATCGATGCGTTGGCCCTTAAGCTCAAAGGTGGTGATCTCGCCGGTTCGCGGATGTTTGCCGGGCACCTTGATGGTGATGTTCTTAGCCATTTCACACCTCCGGTTTGGCTTCAAAATGGTGGGTCACCGTGCCCGCTTCCGGGTCGATGCTGATAAACGCCGGGGCTTGCGGGTGGTACTGGTAGAGCCGCGCCAGCTCGGTACGAAACGCCTCAACGTTTGGCGCAATCACATGGTGGGTGTCGCCCTCGGCGTAGGTAAAGGTCTCCAGCCTTTCTGTGTTAATCCAGATGCCGAAGTACCACGCATCTTCTTCGGTGTCGTACTGCTGCCAGCCCTGAGCCAGCAGTGTTCGGTCGTAATAGTAGCGGTCAGCCTGATGGCTACCCCGGTCGATGCGGCAGCCGGTCACTGTAAGTTCAAACGGGATACGCCCCGCCTTGTGGGCCTTCTTGACTCTGCGCAGCAGCTTGAGGGCTTTGGCTCTACTACGGCCATTACCGAGTGGTTGCGGCTGCCTGGCCCGCAATCCCAGGTGGGTCATTATCTTCGGCGCGGTGTTGTGGTTGAGCTGACCGATGGCAGTGGTGATCTGCCGAGCGGTCAGGGTCTTGTAATCACGCAGGTCGTGCATGGTTGGGCTTCCTTCAAATGCAAACAGCCCCTCGGAGTGAGGGGCTGTATGGGAGCATGGGTGTGTGCTGGTGGCCGTGGCTCAGGTGTGACTACTCCAATCCGGCTTGTCATTACTACCGTGGTTGACGTAGGCCCCGACAATTACCCGTTGCCACTCACCGACCGGCTGACCCGCTGCATTACAGGCGCAGCGAAAGCGGGCGAAGTTAATCTCTCGTGGCAGGTGCTCACGCATATCCCGTGGACTGACAAAGAGCGTGGTCTTGTGCAACACAGGGTTGGGGGCCACCAGCGGGCCACCAATACGTCGCCCCTCCACATCGTGGGCATAGGCAAAGCCCGGCAGCATCAACTGCTGACTGATGAGCTTGGCAAGTCCCGGATGGGCACACATGGCCTCTGCCACGGCGGCCTGGCTAAAGCTGTCATTGAACTCAATCATGGATGTTTCTCCATTTCTGCAGGTGCACGGTAAGCCGCTGCCAACACCGCAAATTTTTCGACCAGGTAACTGATGCTGATGCCCAGTCCATCACTGGCCCCATCACGCAGACGGTGATGCAGGTGTGCCATGTCCTCGGCGATACGTTGGGCTAGCACGGCTGTGCTGTCCGGCTGTGAACTCGTCATGGTCAGGGTGGTGGAGAGATTCATCGCATCTCCCCCCAGGGGGCTTGCTCCCACAGTGACAGGCGGGTCAGCACGTCTTGCGCCATGGCCTGCTGCAACTGCTGTATTACCTTTACCAACCGAGGTGCCTGCTCTGGGCTCCCGGTCCATTCACTCGATTGGTACAGGGCGCAGCAGGTGAATTTGTAGAGGGCTACCAGTTCGGCATCGGTGAGTGGTGCCTGGTGGTAACGATGGGCAGGTTTAACCGGTCCCAGCTTGGTCGAGCGGCGCTGGCTTGGTTCCTTCTGGTCCTGCTGATGTCCAAGCTGATAGCGATGCCAGACAGCCCGCCGATTGGCGAGCATCATTAGCCGTACCAGCCGGCCTACCCGCCACGTCCAGGTACTGGTGACATCCATTGGTGAGTTCCACCAGAGGGCGCGCAGCAACTCAAGGGTGTAGTGCGGTGGTATGGGGGCATTGCAAAAGCGGTGTAACTGTACGGCAAACGCCAGGTAATCCTTGCGGTCAATCATGAAAGCAGACATGGGGATGACTCCTTGCAAAGCAAAAGGCCACCTGCAGTGAGGTGGCCTTGCTGGGGGGATCGGAATATCCGGATCATGGTGTTGGCGCGGATGATCCGGGTTTGGGGATGCTGGCGTTATTCGTGCGCCTGCTCTGCGTCTGGGTAAGCCGCATCAAACAGGATGGCGTAGAGCGCACAATCAATGCCGTTGACGGCATCGTGATGCAGGTAATAGGGCGGTGCGTCTCGGGAGCGCTCGAAGTAGTCGCCAAAGCAGCTGAGGCATTCGCGGATCTCGATGGTGGATCCCCGCAGCAAGGCCTCTTCAAGCTGCCTGGCATAACCCTCGTCATCACGCGCCTTGGTGACGGCTTTTTCCAGTAATGCCAGCGCCTCCTCGTTGCAGGCAGTAGCCAGACGATGGCGCAGCTTGCTCAGGGTTTCCTCAAGGGAATAGGGGTTAGGTAATCGCATCGCTCATTTCTCTTTTGGAACGGACTAATGGCGCAGCTGATGCAGCAGCGCATCAATAGCCTCGATACTATCGGCCTGGGTGAGCGGGGAGCCGTTAGGCAGGTGAGCCACGATGGCGGGCTCGGTCTGCATCTCGACGTTGTCTGCCAGCCAACAGCGCAACTCGATGAGGATATCGAGGGCGGTGAGGTGGGTTTTGCCTGGGGTCTGGTTCATAGCTGACCTCTTTCGGCCATCGA
>NZ_JAPDCH010000013.1:0-127064 GCF_027705925.1 Aeromonas sp. Y289-2 | reverse complement strand
CAGTACATCGAGCAACAGCAAACACCTCATTAACCATGGAACGGCTACGCCATTCACACCTTATATCCCCGCCATGAATGACGGGGCTTTACGGTGCTTTTGGGTAAGTGTGAAACAACAAGAAGGTAACTGATGCGCGTTGAGGTCAAACCCGACCGGGAATATGCCTGGTTTATCCGCCCCTTTTTCTGGCTGCAAAAGCGCAACTATGGTCAGGTGCTTATTCCGGGCAAATGCTGGGGCCGCTCGCCGCGCCTGTTTGCCGCCGTCGCTACCCTCTACGGGGTCATCAACCGCAAGCGATCCCCCATCGACCCCGTGCTGCGCTCGCTGGTGACGGTGCGGGTCTCCCAGCTCAACTGGTGTCGTTTTTGCGTCGACATCAATGCCATGACCCTGGTAAAGAGAGCCGGCTCCAGCGAGAAGGTGGAGGCGCTGGCCAACTGGCGCGAAAGCCCGCTGTTCGATGAACGGGAGAAAGCAGTGCTCGACTACACCGAAGCGATGACCGGGCTGGATGGGGTTAGCGATGAACAGGCGGCCCGCCTCAAGCCCTGGTTCGACGACGACGCCATGGTTGAGCTGACCGGCCTTATCGCCTTCCAGAACATGTCGGCCAAGTTCAACGCCGCCCTCGATATCGCGCCGCAGGGCTTCTGCCAACTACCGGTGCAACCGGAACGCCCCGCCCAGCCAGACAGCAAGGACGCCTGATGAACCGGACCCGCCTGCTGCTTGCGCTGGTGATGGGGGGCCTCATCGGCACCTTTTTTACCCTCGATCTTGGCCGTTACCTCACTCTGGGCGCCTTGCAGGCCCAGCAGGCGGCACTGGCGCAATGGGTCGACAGCCACTTTGTCTCGGCCAGCCTGCTGTTCGTGCTTATCTATGTGCTGAGCACAGCCCTCTCCCTGCCCGGTGCCAGCCTGCTCACCCTGGGTGGCAGCGCGGTGTTCGGCGTCGCCTGGGGGCTGCTGCTGGTCTCCTTTGCCAGCTCCATCGGCGCGACCCTGGCCTTTCTCAGCGCCCGCTTTCTGCTGCGCGACTGGGTCACGGCCCGCTTTGGTGACAAGCTGACCACCTTTCACTCCGGCATGGCGAAGGAGGGTGCCTTCTATCTGCTCAGCCTGCGCCTCATCCCCGTATTCCCCTTCTTTCTGGTCAATCTGCTGATGGGGCTCACCCCCATCAGAGTCAGCACCTACTACTGGGTGAGCCAGCTTGGCATGCTGCCCGGCACCTTCGTCTATGTGCTGGCGGGCAGCGAGCTTGGCCAGTTAACCAGCACCGGCAATATCCTCTCTCCCGGCCTGATGATGGCGCTGACCCTGCTGGGGCTGATGCCCTGGCTGGTCAAGAAATTGACCGCACACCTCGCCCAGCGGCGCCTGCTCGCCACCTACCGCAAACCCGCTCGCTATGACTACAACCTGCTGGTGATAGGTGCCGGGGCCGGTGGACTGGTCACCAGCTATATCGCCGCAGCGGTGAAGGCCAAGGTGGCGCTCATCGAGAAACACAAGATGGGGGGCGATTGCCTCAACAGCGGCTGCGTCCCCTCCAAGGCATTGATCCGCTGCGCCCGCTTTGCCGCAGAGCAGCGCAAGGCCGACGAGCTGGGCTTTAGCCCAAGCCACTCCCGCGCCGATTTTGCCGCTGTGATGGAGCGGGTGGCTGAGGTTATCAAGGCGGTCGAGCCCCACGATTCCATCAAGCGCTATCAGGGGCTTGGGGTGGAGTGCATCGAAGGGGAGGCGCGGCTGGTCTCCCCCTGGGAGGTGGAAGTGAATGGCCAGCGCCTTGCCAGCCGCCATATCGTTATTGCCACCGGCGCCCGGCCGCTGGTGCCCAAGCTGCCGGGGCTGGATCAGGTGCCTTACCTCACCTCGGATAGCCTCTGGCAACTGCGCACCCCGCCGCGCCGCCTGCTGGTGCTGGGCGGCGGCCCCATCGGCTGCGAGCTGGCCCAAAGCTTCGCCCAGCTCGGCATTCCCGTGACCTTGGTGGAGCTCTCGGAGCAGCTGCTGCCCCGCGAAGATAGGGAAGTGGCCGACGCGCTGGCCGGGCAGATGAGCCGCGATGGCGTGCGGCTACTCACCGGCTGGCGCGCCGAGCGAGCCGACTACCTGCCCGCAGCCGAGGGGGATCTGCCCATCCGGCTGCAACTGCGCCGGGGCGATGAGACGCAGGTGATTGAAGGGGATCAACTGCTGCTGGCACTGGGTCGGGTCGCCAATGTGAGCGGCTTCGGGCTCGAAGCGTTGGGAGTCGAGTTTGCCCCCCGCGGCACCATAGCGGTCGATGGCTTTCTTGCCACCAACTTCCCCAGCATACTGGCAGTGGGAGACGTAGCGGGCCCTTACCAGTTCACCCACTTCGCCGCCCATCAGGCCTGGTATGCGGCGGTCAATGCCCTATTTGGCCAGTTCAAGCGCTTTCGGGCCGACTATCGGGTCATTCCGGCGGCCACCTACACCACTCCGGAGATTGCCCGGGTCGGCCTCAATCGCAAGGAGGCAGAGGCGCAGGGGATTCCCTTCGAGGCGACCCGCTTCGAGCTGGCCGAGCTGGATCGCGCCATTGCCGATGGTGAGCGCCACGGTTTTGTCGAGGTGCTGACCGTGCCGGGCAAGGATACTATCCTTGGCGCCACCATAGTGGGCACTCACGCCGGTGAGCGGATTGCCGAGTTCGTGCTCGCCATGCGTCACCGCCTCGGCCTTGGCAAGATCCTCGGCACCATTCACGCCTATCCCACCCTGATGGAGGGAAACAAATACGTGGCAGGTGAATGGAAACGGGCCCACCAGCCCACCCGGGTGCTGGCGTTGCTGGCCCGTTATCACCGCTGGCGCCGTGGCGCCTGACAATCAGGGAAACGTTTATGCTCAAGCCATTCTCACTGCTCGGCTCACACCTCAGATCACGCCAGAACTCTCGGCTTAAACAGCGGCTCAACGCCCTGCTGTGCGCCCTGCCACTGCTGGCCAGTGGCCCGCTGTTGGCGGCCAATCCAGACGACGGCTGGCAACAGACCCTTGAGGAGGCGAAAGGGCAGACCGTCTACTTCAACGCCTGGGGCGGCAGCCCGGAGATCAACGCCTATCTGGTGTGGGCCGGGCAGGAGCTGGCGCGCGACTATCAGGTCAAGCTGGTGCAGGTGAAGGTAGATGACATCGCCCAGAGCGTCAGCCAGCTGCTGGCCAACAAGCAGGCGGGTAAGCAAGCTGGCGGCCCCATCGATCTGCTGTGGGTCAACGGTGAGAACTTCAAGGCGCTCAAGGAGCAGGGGCTGCTTGGCGCGCCCTTTACCACTGAGCTGCCCAACATGGCGCTGGTAGACAGCAGCCTGCCGGTGAGTGAGGACTTCACCCTGCCGGTGGAAGGGCTGGAAGCCCCCTGGGGCATCGGCCAGCTCAATCTGATGGTCGACACCGAAGAGGTCGCCAGCCCGCCCACCTCGGCTGCAGCCCTGCTTGCGTGGGCCAAGGCCCATCCCGGCCGTTTCACCTATCCCAAGCCGCCCCAGTTCCATGGCTCCAGCTTTCTCAAGCAGATCTTGCTGGAGTTGACGCCAAACCCCGCCCCCCTCTATCGGGAAGCGACCGAG
Organism: Aeromonas sp. Y289-2; assembly: GCF_027705925.1. Taxonomy (NCBI): domain Bacteria; kingdom Pseudomonadati; phylum Pseudomonadota; class Gammaproteobacteria; order Aeromonadales; family Aeromonadaceae; genus Aeromonas; species Aeromonas sp. Y289-2. The sequence goes on along the minus strand of NZ_JAPDCH010000013.1, from coordinate 123,454 downwards.
AGCGACTTTACCAAGCTCACCGCCCCGCTCTGGGCCTGGCTCGATGAGCTGCATCCGGCACTCTGGCGCAAGGGCAAGCTGTTCCCCACCAGCGCCGCCGAAACCCGCCAACTGCTCGATGATGGCGAACTGGCCATGGCCATCAGCTTCAACCCGCAGGAGGCGCAAAGCGCCGCCCAGATTGGCGCCCTGCCCCCCAGTGTGGAGGCGGTTGCCATGGAGAAAGGGGCGCTCACCAACAGCCATTTTCTCGCTATCCCCTTCAACGCCAGTGCCCGCGCCGGGGCCAAGGTGGTGGCCAACTTCCTGCTGAGCCCGGCAGCGCAGGCGCGCAAGGCCAATCCGGCATTCTGGGGTGATCCCAGCGTGCTGCGGGCCGATGCCCAGCCTGACTCCACAAAGGGGCAACCGGCATTGCGCTTCAAATCAGTGTCAGAGCCCCATCCCAGCTGGCAGCTCAAACTGGAAGCGGCCTGGGCCGGGCGTTACGGCCACTGATGAGTGCCGCTGGTCACCCGCTTGCCCGCTCCCGACCATGGCGCAGGTTGCTGATCCGCCACCGCGGGATGGGTATGGGCGTTGTTTATCTGGTGATCTTCGTCATTCCCCTGCTGGCGGGGCTATGGCAACTGCTGGCGGAGGGGATGACCGCCTCTCATCTTGCCTTGCTGTTGGCCCAGCCTGGCCTGTGGCACTCCGCTGCGCTGAGCCTGTGGATTGGCGCCGCCTCGACCCTCGGTAGCCTGCTGTTGACCGCCCTGCTGCTGGCCCACAGCGACAGCCGGGCTTTCGGCCTGCTCCGCCGCCTGCTCTCGCCGATGCTGGCCATGCCCCACGTCGCCTTTGGCATCGGTTTTACCTTTCTGCTCGCCCCCTCCGGCTGGCTGCTGCGGCTCGTCTCGCCAGCCCTTACCGGATTTGAACTGCCCCCCGATTGGCAGACTATTCGCGACCCTCTAGGACTCGGGCTGATTACACTGCTCGTGTTCAAAGAGACCCCCTTTCTGCTGCTGATGGCGATGGCCGCGCAGCAACCCATCCCGCTGGCGCGCCAGCAGTGGCTGGGGGCGAGCCTCGGCTTCAGCCCCCCCCAGATCTGGTGGCGCCTGCTGCTGCCAGCGCTCTGGCCCGCCCTGCACCTGCCCATCTATGCGGTGGCAGCCTATGGTGTGGCGGTGGTGGATCTCGCCCAGCTGCTCGGGCCCGATGCCCCCGCCCCGCTGGCGGTGCGGTTGTGGCTCTGGTATCAGGACCCGGATCTGCTCTGGCGCGGTGCCACCGCCAGCGGCGCCCTGCTGCTGCTCGCCATCACGGCGCTGCTGATCGCCCTGCTCAGATTACTGGAGTGGTTTCATCAAGAAGTGGGCAAAGGCTGCTGGCTCGATGGCAAACGGGCGATGCCTCACTCCTTTGCCAACCGGCTCGCAGCATGCTTTTCATTCACCCTGATCACCCTCAATCTGGCGGTGCTGGCGGCCCTGCTGCTCTGGTCGCTGGCGCGCCGCTGGCCCTTTCCCGCCCTCTTGCCCAGTCAGTGGAGCGGTCACTACTGGCTGGATCTGCTGCCAACCCTGCTGCCGCTGCTGGCAACCAGTGCGCTGTTGGCACTGGCGAGTGGCTTGCTGGCGCTGGTGATGGCGGTGTGTAGTCTGGAGGTGCAAGCCGGGCGCCGCCGCTGGCCACTTTGGCTTGTCTGCCTGCCGCTGTTGCTGCCGCAGGCCAGCCTGCTGTTTGGCATCCGGCTCGGGCTGGACTGGCTTGCACATGACTCGATAAGCAGCGCCATTGGCTGGAGCTGGGTGCTCTGGAGCCAGCTGCTGTTTGTCTTTCCCTATGTCTATTTGTGCCTGCACGGCCCCTATCGTCAGTTCGATCCGCGGATCACCCAAAGCGCCCTGCTGCTGGGAGCAACACCGTGGCGAGCCTGGTGGCAGGTCAAAGCACCGCTACTGGCCCGCCCTCTGCTATTTGCCTTCGGTGTCGGGGCGGCGGTAAGCCTGGCCCAGTATCTGCCGACCCTGCTGTTTGGCGCAGGCAGAGTGGTCACCATCACCACCGAAGCGGTGGCCATCGGCAGTGGCCTCAACCGGCGGCTGGCGGGGCTCTACGGCCTGCTGCAACTGCTGCTGCCGCTCGTTATCTATCTGCTGGCGCTCTGGCTGCCGGCGCGGATCAATCCGGCGCTCAAGGGGGGCGGCTCACGATGAACTCTCATGATGGAAATAGCCATGTGCTGAGCACCACGCCTCTTCGGCTCTATCTGGAGGAAAGCCTGTTGCTCTCGCTGCCCGCCCTGCAGGTGGCACCCGGCGAGGTGTTGACCCTGATGGGGCCCAGCGGCTGTGGTAAAAGCTCCCTGCTGGCGGGGCTCGCCGGGGTACTGCCGAGCGCGCTGACGGGGAGCGGCCCAATCCGGCTGGAGGGGGAGGTAAGGCTCGGCGAGCGGCCACTCAACACCTTGCCTGCGCAAGCGCGGCGCATCGGCATGCTGTTTCAGAATGACTTGCTGTTTGACCATCTGACGGTGGCGGAGAACCTGATGTTCGGCATGCCGGCGACCATCAAGGGAAAACGCGCGCGGCGGGAAAAGGCACTGGCCGCATTGGCACGGATCGCGCTGGCGGATCAGGCTGACAAGCTGCCGCAACTGCTATCGGGGGGTCAGCGGGCGCGGGTCAGCCTGCTGCGGGCGCTGTTAGCGGAACCCGACGCCCTGCTGCTGGACGAGCCCTTCTCCCGCCTCGACAAGCCGCTGCGGGCCGCCTTTCGCCAGCTGGTGTTCGCGCAGATCAAAGCGCTGGCCATTCCCGCCATTCTGGTAACCCACGACGAAGACGACGCGCCGGGCACCATACTTCACCTCACCGAATCCTGTTTTTGACCGAGGAGTTCACCTTGTTTGACCGCCACCTGATCCCCGTGATCCGCAGCCCCCTCAGCCAGCTTGCCAAGCCGCTCTGCCGCGCCGGGATCAGCGCCAATCAGGTGAGCCTCACCGGCTTTGCTATTGGCATGCTGGCGCTGCCGCTGCTGGCCTTTGGTTGCTATCAATGGGCGCTCGCGGCGATCCTGCTCAACCGCTTGCTGGACGGGCTCGATGGCGCAGTGGCGCGGGAAACCGGCATCACCGACTGCGGCGGCTTTCTCGACATCACGCTCGACTTTATTTTCTACGCCGCCGTGGTACTAGGCTTTGCCCTCGCCGCCCCCGCCAATGCACTGCCCGCCGCCACCCTGCTGTTTGCCTTTATGGGCACAGGGTCGAGCTTTCTGGCGTTTGCCATCATGGCGGGCAAGCGGGGGATCGACAATCCGGTCTACCACCACAAGTCCCTCTACTATCTGGGCGGCCTCACCGAGGGGAGCGAGACCATAGCTCTCTTTGTGCTGATGTGTCTGTGGCCCGCCGCCTTCGCCCCGCTCGCCTACGGCTTTGCGCTGCTCTGCGCCATCACCACCCTGACCCGGCTCTGGAGCGGTTACCACACCCTGCGTCACCCACCGCGCTAAACAGTTCAGCCCTCACCTAAGGGCTAATCTATCGCACGATGAATTGGTGGCCAACGAGGCGCACGGAACACTTGCACGGGGATGACAATGTTTTACCATGACGACACTTTTGTCAGTCTCTTTGAGAACCCTATGCGTCGCCTTGCCTCTCTTCTCACTCTGTCGTTATTCCCCCTGCTCGGTGGCTGCAGCAGCGCCCCGGCCCCCAAGCCCGTGGTCAAGCCTCAACCCAACAGTGCCTTTATCAATCAGGCGCCATCGAGCAAACCCGTTTACACACAAGGGGTTAGCAAGGGGGATTTCGCCAATCGCCCCAATGTGGACAGATTCGTCCAGAAGATGGTCGAGCAGCATGGCTTCGACAACGCCCAGTTGCATCAGCTGCTGGCACAGGCAGAGCGCTACGACTGGATCATCCGCCTGATGGATGCCCAGGCGCCGACCACCGCCAAGCCCACCGGCCCGACCGGCGCCTGGAACCGCTATCGCGCCAAGTTCATCACCCCGGATAACGTGCAAAACGGCGTCAACTTCTGGCGTGAATACGCAAGCGAGCTGAACCGGGCGGAGCAGATCTACGGGGTACCGCCGGAGATCATCGTCGGCATTATCGGGGTGGAGACCCGCTGGGGCCGGGTGATGGGCAAGACCCGCATTCTGGATGCGCTGGCCACCCTGGCGTTTGATTATCCGCGCCGCGCCGAGTTCTTCACCAGCGAGCTGGAAGCCTTCCTGGTGATGACCCGCGATGAAGGGATGGATCCTGCAGAACCCAAGGGCTCCTACGCCGGGGCCATGGGCTATGGCCAGTTCATGCCCTCCAGCTTCCAGCGCTATGCGGTGGACTTTGACGGCAACGGCCACACCAATTTGTGGGATCCGGTGGATGCCATCGGCAGCGTTGCCAACTACTTCAAGGCCCACGGCTGGGAGAAAGGGCAACCGGTGGCGGTGCGCGGTCAGGGCCAACTGCCCGGCTACGAGCATGGCTTCCAGACCCGCTACCCGGTCGCCACTCTGCGCCGCGCAGGGCTCACCCCCACCAGCAGCTTGGGCAATCACAGCGAGTCGAGCCTGCTGCGCCTCGATGTGGGCACCGGCTACCAATACTGGTACGGCCTGCCCAACTTCTACACCATCACCCGCTACAACCACAGCACCCACTACGCCATGGCGGTGTGGCAGCTGGGTCTGGCGGTGAAGGCGGCACGCTGACAACTCGCTGGTATAAAACAGACAATTAAAAAGGAGCCATTATGGCTCCTTTTTTATATCCAACGTTCAACCCCATCAGGGGCTCAAGGATGACTACCTGATTTAGACGCCTGCCTTGGCCAGCGCCGCAGAGACGATCTGCTGGGCTTCTTGCTGGATCAGATCCAGGTGCGCCTCGCCCTTGAAGCTCTCCATGTAGATCTTGTAGATGGACTCGGTGCCGGAGGGGCGCGCCGCGAACCAGCCGTTCTCGGTCACCACCTTCAGGCCACCGATGGCTGCATCGTTGCCCGGCGCCTTGGTCAGCTTGGCGATAATGGGCTCACCGGCCAGGGTAGAGGCTTCGACCAGTGCCGGATCCAGCTTGGAGAGCACCGCTTTCTGGGCGCTGTTGGCCGGGGCGTCGATACGGCGATAGCTGGAGCGGCCAAACTTGGTTTCCAGTGCGTCGTAGTGGGCCTGCGGATCCTTGCCGGTAACCGCCAGAATTTCGGCCGCCAGCAGCGCCAGAATGAAGCCATCCTTGTCGGTGGTCCAGACGGTGCCGTCTTTGCGCAGGAAGGAGGCGCCCGCGCTCTCTTCGCCGCCAAAGCCGAACTCGCCGCTATAGAGGCCATCCACGAACCACTTGAAGCCGACCGGCACCTCTTTCAGGGTGCGGCCAATCTCGCCGGCAACCCGGTCGATCATCGAAGAGGAGACCAGCGTCTTGCCGACAGCCGCATCGGCAGCCCAGCCGGTGCGATGGGTAAACAGATACTGGATTGCCACCGCCAGATAGTGGTTCGGGTTCATCAGGCCGGACTTGGTAACGATGCCGTGACGGTCATAGTCAGGGTCATTGCCAAGGGCGATGTCGAACTTGTCTTTGAGGGCAATCAGGCTCGCCATGGCGAACGGGCTGGAGCAGTCCATCCGGATCTTGCCGTCTTTATCCAGGGTCATGAAGGAGAAGGTCGGGTCGACCTTGTAGTTCACCACCTCGATATTCAGGCCATAGGTCTTGGCGATAACGTCCCAATAGGCGACGCCGGAGCCACCCAGCGGATCGACACCGATCTTGATGCCAGCGTTCTTGATGGCATCCATGTCCAGCACGTTCTTCAGATCATCCACATAAGGGGTGACATAGTCGTGCTCGACCACGAACGGGCTCTTGAGCGCTTCGGCGAACGGCATCCGTTTCACACCGGCCAGACCCGCTTCCAGAATGGCGTTGGCACGGTCCTCCACCCACTTGGTGATCTCTCCTTCGGCGGGGCCACCGTGAGGCGGGTTGTACTTGAAGCCACCATCTTCCGGCGGGTTGTGGGACGGGGTGATCACCACCCCGTCAGCGCGCGCAGCCGGTTTGCCTGCATTGTGGCGCAGGATGGCGTGAGAGATGACCGGGGTCGGGGTAAAGCCCATACCGGCTTGAATGCGAGTTTCAACGCCGTTGGCCGCCAGCACTTCGACTGCGCTGGCAAAGGCGGATTCGGACAGGGCATGGGTATCCATGCCGACAAACAGCGGGCCAGTGATACCGGCCTGCCGGCGATATTCCACCAGCGCTTGGGTCACCGCCAGAATATGGGATTCGGTAAAGGCGTTGTGCAAGGCACTGCCACGGTGGCCGGAGGTACCGAAGGCAACCCGCTGCTCGGGGCGGCTCATGTCCGGCTTGTTGAGGTAGTAGGCACTGACCAGACGGGGGATGTTGGTCAGGTCGCTTAAACGAGCCGGCTGACCGGCGTGGGAATGCTGAGCCATGGCGTTTTCCTTGCGTAATGGCGGCCTTGCCGGGCAAGGCCTGAGTCTTGATAAACCGTTAAATGGCGCCACACACCTGCGCGATCACCTCTTCGCCATAGCCCATGCTGGCCATCAGCTGGGCCACCATATTCTGCTTGCGGCTGGTGTTGGTGTTGGTGATCACCCAGAACGGGGTGTCCGGTACCGGCTTGGGCTTGGTGGTGCTACCACTGGCACGCAGAGCCTCGGGATCCCGTGAGAAATAGACGCGCTTGCGTCCCTTGATTTCGGTGGCCTGGGTAAACCCGACCGGATCGTCCCGGTAGAGGGTACTGAGCACCTGCATGAAGCGGTTGATGGACTTCTCTTCTTTTTGCAGCTCACCGGAATCGAGCAGGGCTTGCAGCCCTTGCCGGGTGGCTACCGCACTGGGCTGCACGACGGCAACGGGCTCGGCAACCGGCACACGTTCGTGAGCAGGCTGTTCCAGCAGACGGCGCAGGATATCGGAGGCACTCTCACCAATGTGCCGGGTCTGGCTGGCGATATAGAAGTAGAGATCGTCATCAAGCTCGATGGTTTTCATAGGGATGCGCTGGACTCGTCGAAATTCGGATGCGGCGATTATACATAGGCAAACCCGACAGCCCAAGCAAGGGGCTGGCAGATGTACATGAATCTCATCGAGAATACGGCATAATAGCGGGCCAAGTGTGTGATCAGCCGCACTGATAGCCGATCCGGACGGGATTTTTTAGAAAAAAAACCACATGAATTTCCTATCCGTTGGACGAAATCCTTTTCTTTCCAGTGCGTTAAATAAAACAGCGATACGCACCCACGACCGACAAGGTGTCATTTTGCAACAAAACAGCATATTGAACTTCAAGGAGCAGGGTCAGGGCCCGGCGGTCATTCTGATCCACGGCCTGTTTGGCAGCCTCGATAACCTCGGCCTGCTGGCCCGTGCTCTCTGCGAGCAATACCGGGTTATCAGCGTCGATCTGCGTAACCACGGCGCCTCCTTTCATGGCAGCGAGATGAGCTATCCGGCGCAGGCGGCCGATATTCTGACCCTGATGGATCGGCTGAATATTGCCGACGCCACCCTGATTGGCCACTCGATGGGGGGCAAAGTGGCGATGCAGGTCGCCAAGCTGGCGCCAGCACGTGTAAGCCGTCTAGTCGTCGCCGATATGGCACCGGTCGCCTATCCCCACTCCCGCCACCAGAATGTGTTCGCCGGACTCAACGCCACACTGCACACGCCGCCGCAAAGCCGCAGCGAAGCGGAAGCCATGTTGGCCGAACATATCGAGATCGCCGGGGTACGCCAGTTCCTGCTCAAATCCTTCGCCAGAGGCGAGCATGGCTGGGGTTGGCGCTTCAATGTGCCGGCGCTTGAGCAAAACTACGCCGACATCATGGGCTGGCCAGAGGATGATCGCCGCTTCGAGGGGCCGGTGCTCTTTATCAAGGGGGGGGATTCTGACTATATGCAGCCGCAATACAGCGAGGCGGCACTGGCCCAATTCCCGGCGGCAAAGGTGCGTGTCATCGCGGGTACCGGCCACTGGCTGCATGCGGAAAAACCGGCTCTGTTCAACAAATTGGTTGTGGATTTCCTGTCGACAGGCGGTTAACAGTTTCAAATCCTTTGTGATATAGTGCGCCCGTCATAAGGAGTGTGCGCAATCCATGCTAAGTGAACATATCGACCTGATCGAAAGTTTGGGCCTCAAGTTATTCTTTGTGGCCATTTTCATATTGATTGGCCTGGCCATTCAGGACGTGCTCAAGCGCGGCAACGTGCCCCGTTTCGGTCGTTTTATCGTCTGGTTGGTACTGTTTCTGGGTTGTGCGGGTTTTGTCGCCAAGGGGCTGATCGAACTGGGCTGGGAAGGCTCAGGACTCGGCTAACTTATTTTCATCTGTGATGTATGGCCAAACAGCAAACTGATCGAACAACACTGGATCTGTTCGCAAATGAGAAGCGCCCCGGCAGGCCAAAGACCAATCCACTCCCCCGCGAGACCCAGCTCAAGATCAACAAGCGTAACCAGCTTAAGCGCGATCGGGAAAATGGGCTGAAGCGGGTAGAGTTAAAGGTGGAGGCCGAGTTGCTGGAGCGCCTGAACCAACTTGCGTTACAACAGAACATCAGCCGAGCCGAGCTGATCCAATCTATCCTGAAACAACAGATTGAGTCCGCCTTTGCGGTGGACATTGCAGTCTGAGCGTTGAGCATTAACACCAAATACGGGTAACTAAACACTATGGCAAGTGTAGGTCTGTTTTTTGGCAGCGATACCGGTAACACCGAAGCTGTCGCCAAGATGATCCAGAAAGAGCTGGGCAAAAACCTGATTGAAGTCCGTGACATCGCCAAGAGCAGCAAGGCCGACATCGAGAGCTTTGATCTGCTGATGTTCGGCATCCCGACTTGGTACTACGGCGAAGCCCAGGCCGACTGGGACGACTTCTTCCCCGATCTGGGCGAAATCGACTTCACCAACAAGCTGGTCGCCATCTTCGGTTGCGGTGATCAGGAAGACTATTCCGAGTACTTCCTCGACGCCATGGGCACCCTGCGTGACATCGTCGAAGCAAAAGGCGCCATCATCATCGGTCACTGGCCGACTGCCGGCTACGAGTTCGAAGCCTCCAAGGCACTGGTCGATGACAAGCACTTTGTCGGTCTGGGTATCGATGAAGATCGCCAGCCGGAGCTGACTGCTGAGCGCGTCAAGGGCTGGTGCAAGCAGCTGCACGAAGAGATGTGCCTGGGCGAGCTGGAGTAATCCACCTCCCCCTCATACCTCTGACAACAAGGGCCCCGACGGGGCCCTTGTTGTATCTGCTTGTTGCGATGCCTGCCTTTATTCTTCCCTGTTATTCACCTCTGTGCTCCGGTTTGGCCCGCACATAGAGGGTGCGCTTGACCTGCGCCACCAGCTCGCCGCTCTTGTCTTGCACCGTCACCTCGAATTCGGGGAAGTGCTTGTTGCCACCTTCGGTCGCCGCCACGATTTCGGCCAGCTTGCCCTCGGTCAGGTTGAACTCGGCCACCAGCTTGCCCTTGCCCGGCTTGATGTAGTTGATGCTGCCCGCCTTGTCCCAGACGTAGTAGCGATTCTTGAAGTAGCCCATCAGCATCAGTGGATAGATGGGGTCTGTCATGGCAAACATGCTGCCGCCAAACTGGGTGCGGTTGGCATTCTTGTTCCACCAGCGGGATTTCAGGGTCACCCGGCAATAACGAAAGTCATCGCTCAGGGTCTCTATCTTGATACCGGCACCCCAGAAAGGGGGCCAGGCGTTGAGTGCGCGGCGCACCCAGGCCGCATTGTCAAAAAGCCAATCCATGGATCTCATCCGACCAGAAATATGAAAGTTACATCTTATCAACATCTGCCATGCCAGCAAGTCGGACGACACGATTGATTATTTCAATCCAACCGGCCATTTATGACTAAACCCCTTGAATTGCTGGGTTTATTTTTAGGGAGGCTACGACCTATAATGACAGGCCAAGCGAGTTCAAGGTTGCCATTCCTGCGGCAGTCCATCAGAATAACCCCACCTTCGAGAATGCGAATAAGTAGAATATGGCAGACAACAACCAAGCGTTAAAAAAGGCCGGGCTCAAGATCACCTTGCCCCGGGTCAAAATCCTGGAAATCCTGCAACAGCCGGACTGCCAGCACACCAGCGCCGAGGATCTCTATAAACGACTGATCGACCTGGGTGAAGAGATTGGTCTCGCTACCGTCTATCGCGTTCTCAACCAGTTTGATGATGCCGGTATCGTTACCCGTCACCACTTCGAAGGTGGCAAGTCGGTATTCGAGCTGGCCACTCAGGAGCACCACGACCACCTGGTTTGCCTCGACTGCGGCAAGGTGATCGAGTTCTCCGACGAAGTGATCGAACAGCGTCAGCGCGAGATCGCCAAGAAATTCAATATCCGTCTCACCAACCACAGCCTCTACCTCTACGGTCATTGTGCTACCGGTGAGTGCAAGCACGACGAATAAGTCGCCCGCGACTTGCAGATAACGGACAATAAAAAAAGCCAGCATCAGCTGGCTTTTTTATTGTCCGGCGCAGGCCGCTGGCAGCACACAGGGCAGGGTTTCCCCTGCCCCATCGGCTTAGCCTTCTACCTTGCCCCAGGAGTCGCGCAGGGCAACGGTGCGGTTAAACACCAGATGCTCCGGGCTGGAGAGCTTGTTGTCGGCGCAGAAGTAACCTTCACGCTCGAACTGGTAAGCCTGCTCCGGCTTGGCGTCCTTCAGGGAAGCCTCGACACGGGCCCCCTCGATGATCACCAGAGATTCCGGGTTCAGCGCAGCTTCGAAGTCATCCTCGGCGCCCGGGTTCGGCACCTTGAACAGACGGTCGTAGAGACGCACTTCCGCTGGCAGGGAGTGGGTGGCGCTGACCCAGTGGATCACCCCTTTCACCTTGCGGCCATCGGCCGGATCCTTGCCCAGAGTCTCGGGATCGTAGGAGCAGTAGATGCAGGTGACTTTGCCATCGGCATCTTTCTCGATGCGCTCGGCCTTGATCACATAGGCATTGCGCAGACGCACTTCCTTGCCCAGCACCAGACGCTTGAACTGCTTGTTCGCCTCTTCTTTGAAGTCCGCTTCGTCGATGAAGATTTCACGGGTAAAGTTCAGCTCGCGGGTCCCCATCTCGGCATTGCTCGGGTGGGCCGGGGCAGTCAGCACTTCATCGGCAGCCAGGTTCTCGATGACCACTTTCACCGGATGCAGCACGGCCATGGCGCGCGGGGCATGCTCGTTGAGGTCTTCGCGGATGCAGGCTTCCAGCATGCTCATCTCGACGATGTTGTCCTGCTTGGTGACGCCGATGCGTTTGCAGAACTCGCGAATGGAGGCCGGAGTGTAACCACGACGACGCAGACCGGAGACGGTCAGCATACGCGGGTCATCCCAACCATCGACGTGCTTCTCGGTCACCAGCAGGTTCAGCTTGCGCTTGGACATGACAGTGTATTCGAGGTTCAGACGAGAGAACTCGTACTGACGGGGGTGGCAGTCGATGGTGATGTTATCCAGCACCCAGTCGTACAGACGACGGTTGTCCTGGAACTCCAGGGTGCAGATGGAGTGGGTGATCCCTTCCAGCGCGTCCGAGATGCAGTGGGTGAAGTCATACATCGGGTAGATGCACCACTTGTCACCGGTCTGGTGGTGGTGGGCAAACTTGATGCGGTAGATAACCGGATCACGCATCACCATGAAGGGGGATGCCATGTCGATCTTGGCGCGCAGGCAGGCGGTGCCTTCGGCGAACTCGCCATTCTTCATCTTGGCAAACAGCGCCAGGTTCTCTTCCACGCTGCGATCGCGGAACGGGCTGTTCTTGCCAGCTTCAGTCAGAGTGCCACGGTACTCGCGCATCTGCTCGGGCGTCAGCTCGTCCACATAGGCCAGACCCTTTTCAATCAGCTCGATGGCGTAGCCGTGCAGCTTGTCGAAATAGTCGGAGGAGTAGCAGATCTCGCCGTTCCACTGGAAGCCGAGCCACTGTACGTCCTGCTTGATGGACTCTACGTACTCGATATCTTCCTTCACCGGGTTGGTGTCATCGAAACGCAGGTTGCACTGGCCCTGATAGTCGCGGGCGATGCCGAAGTTCAGGCAGATGGATTTGGCGTGGCCGATATGGAGATAACCGTTCGGCTCGGGCGGAAAACGGGTATGCACGCTGCTGTGCTTACCGCTGGCCAGATCTTCATCAATGATCTGACGAATAAAGTTAGTTGGGCTGTTCGCCTGACTCATGGCTCACCTCAAAAAAGCGTCACTGGCGGAAGTTGTGCCGGCTGGCACCCTCATCCCCCCGCCGTCAAGCCGGATATGATCCCTTATTACGGGCGCTGTCTCAACCTGAATTTGGCACTTCCGGGCCATTTCCCGGCCATTGCGCCACTAAAAACGGCGTGGCTTGGCACATTGCACACCAAATGCATAAAAAAGCCCCGCACTAGGCGGGGCTGAAAGTGATGAAAAACACAAAACAGACAATTACACACAACAAAGGCTCACACGCACAGTCAACCTTTCCCAAACCCGATACGCCATCGCCCTTGGGAAAGGCGGGTCTTGCGACCCACCTCATGTTAACGGTTGACTGCTATCAGTTCAGTTCGGTGACGCGGCTGGTGCGTTTGCCATCGAAGCTAGTGGTACGCAGGTAGACCTTGCCATTCACGCTCGGCTTGGCCGCGGCGTCATAGGCACTCCAGTTGGTACCGTCCAGGCTGTACTGGATGGGCAGACCCGGCAGATCCACGTTCGCTTCCAGCACACCGTTCACTACCTTGGCACCCGGTACGGAGAGGCGGTATTCAACACCGGCCTGATCCAGTTTCGGCAGCACGCGCTGACCCAATACGTTGGCAAACTGGTTCCACTCTTTGTTGAGGGTGGCCTTGTTGACGAACTTGGTCTCGCCGGAGAACTCGCGACCCTTCACATAGTTCAGCTCGAAGCCACCTTTGTGCCAGGCACGCTCGGCCACGGAGAAGATACGCGGGTAGACCATGTACTCATACTGAGCATCGGTACGCACGGTTTCACTCCACTGCTGACCGGAGATCCCCTTGAACTTGACCGGATCCTGGTCACCTTTGGCCACGAAGGCGTTGCCGTCGCGGTCAACCGAGGTCTCGGCGTTCTGTGGCAGGTTTTCCGGGGCGAAGGCAAACACCTTGCGCGTGTCGTTGAAACGGGTTGCCCAGTAGTAGCCACGCTCGGCCGGGTGTACTTCGTTCGGGAAGTCGAAGTAGAGGTAATCCGGGTTGGACAGCACCACTTGGTAACCCTTGTGGGCCCACTTCATCGCTTCGTTGAAGCCACCCCAGTAGAGGGTTTCCCAGAAGTTGACACGGGTGTTGTCGGTGGCGAAGTCCTTGGCACCGCTGGCGTACTTCAGGCCATCTTCCCACGCCTGCAGGGTAGAGAAGCCGCGGTCTTTGACCATCTGGCCCACTTCCTTGGCGAAGTAAACCGGCAGCTCGCCCACTTCCTTGATCTTGCCTTCGTCGATCATCTTCTGGCACATCGGGGACTTGCCAAACGGCTTGTCCTGCTTGCTGGAGTCGACGTTACCTTTCCAGGCGACCAGCTCTTCTTTCTTGGTAACGGCCGGATCCTGATAGCCACCGCCCTGCATGATGTTCTTCGCCTCATCACCACCGTAATGCCATGCGGTCAGCGGCTGACCGGCGGCCTGGTGCATCTGGGCAACTTCATCCATTACCTTGGCCACGAAGGTGGCAGCACCCGGCTGGCAAGGGTTGATGAAGGACATCTTGTCGTAGAACTGGACCGAGGTGACGTTGGAGGTGTCAGCCGGATCAGTCAGACGGAACTGGTTGGCTTCCGCTTCTTTGCCTTCCGCCATCAGACGCTTGTAGCGCGCTTCCATGGAGATCACGGCAGCACGAGCGTGGGCCGGCATGTTGATCTCGGGGATCACGGTCACACCGCGGGCCTTGGCATAACGCACCAGATCCACGTAGTCAGACTTGCTGTAGAAACCGGAACCCTGGTTGTCGCTGGTCGGGCCGGAACCCAGTTGCGGCATCAGGCACTTGGTTTCGGACTCGTCGTGGCAACGCTGGCTACCGACCTGAGTCAGCTCCGGCAGACCCGGGATCTCCAGACGCCAGCCTTCATCGTTGGTCAGGCCAAGGTGCAGCACGTTGAGCTTCATGGCAGACATCTGGTCAACCAGCTTCTTCATGGTATCCAGACTGCGGAAGTGACGGGCCACGTCGGTCTGCATGCCACGGTATTCAAAGCGCGGCGCATCCTCGACGGTCATCGGGCTCACCAGCTTGTCATCAACACCCAGCAGGGAGATCAGGGATTGTGCACCCCAGAATGCCCCGTCGATGTCGCGACCCTGGATCACGGTGCCCTTCTGACCGATGGTCATGTCATAGCCTTCAGCCTGCTTGAGCTTGCTGCCGAGCTTGATGGTCACCGGGTAGCCGGTGTCGGAGAGGGTAACACCCAGCTTGGTCAGTTGAGCCTTCAGGGCCTCGGCGCGATCGCTCGGCAAGTCCAGGGCATTGAGTTTGATGGTAGAGAAGTCAACCTGCGGGCCAGCTTTGACTACCTGCTTCATCGGGGTCGGCAGGATCTGGTTGTCAATCTTGCCAGCCGGCAGCAGGGTGCTGGTCTGGTTGGCCGCGAAGCGGGTCTCGCTGTTCATCAGGATGTTCTTGTCATCCTTGGTACGCTTCCAGCCATCGGCCGGCATCGGCTTCTCGTAGGTGCTGGCATCATTGATGTTGCTCATGCTGGCCAGTACTTTCGGCTCGGCACCTTCGCTGGCGACATACCAGTTCGGCATGATGTCAGATTCGAACAGTACCCAGTATTCCACCACCAGCGGCACTTCGACCGTGGCATCCTTGGCAAAGCCCTGGAACTTCTCGGTTGGCGTCAAACGATAGAGATCGCCGGTCAGGTGAGTGATGGTGAACTGGTCGTTATCCACACGCTGGATACGACGAATGGAAGAGACGTAGATGCTCCAGTCTTTGGAGGTGACGTCCGCACCGGTATTGGTCAGGTGCAGCTTGGCAACGCCACAGCTCGCCCACTCGGAACCGAGCGCCTGGCAATCGAGGCCGGCACCGGCGCCGTCGTTGGTGACCACTTCATACTTGACCACCAGGTTGTTGGCGAGGGAGTCGACCACAGCCTGCTTGGCGGCATCGGCTGCCTGGACCTGGCTGACAAAAACGGTAGACATGGCAATGGCTAACAGAGAATGTTTCAAGTTCATAACTGCTGCTCTCATTTGAAGTAAAGGTTGGATTTTCTTGGCTTTTTTATATGGGGCCCCTGAGCGGGGCCCTTAGTTATGTCAACAATGGACTTAGACTTGAGGTGAGCGAGTCGCTCGATTAACGCAGGGCTTTCATCTCACCGGCGATGATTTCGGCCAATGGACCCAGAATCACCTGCAGGTTCTGCTCACCGAGTTTGACCACACCGGCCGCACCCAGGGCTTTCAGCTTGCGCTCATCGACGATGCTGCGGTCTTTCAGAGTCAGACGCAGACGGGTGATGCAGGCATCGATGGAGACCAGGTTCTCTTGACCACCCAGCACTTCCAGGTATTGCTTGGCCAGCTCGGTACGGTTGGTAGATTGAGCGGCAGCCGGAGCAGTATCTTCGTCATCTTCACGACCCGGGGTTTTCAGGTTCAGCTTGGCAATCACTACGCGGAACACGGTGTAGTAGAGGCCGAAGAAGACCAGACCCTGAGGGATCAGCATGTACCAGTTGGTCGCCAGCGGGTTACGGCTGGAGAGCACCATATCCACCAGACCGGCACTGAAACCGAAACCGGCCATCCACTGCATGGAGGCAGCGATGAACACGGAGATACCGGTCAGCACAGCGTGAATGACATACAGTACCGGCGCCACGAACATGAAGGAGAACTCGAGCGGCTCGGTTACACCGGTGAAGAAGGAGGCAAAGGCAGCTGCGATCATGATAGAGGCAACTTTCTCTTTGTTCTCTTTCTTGGCGGAGTGGTAGATGGCCAGAGCGGCACCCGGCAGACCGAACATCATGATGGGGAAGAAGCCAGCCTGGTACATACCGACCACGCCTTTCACCTGCTCCAGGCTCTTGCCAGCGGCCAGAGCGGCATCGATGGTAGCCTGACCACCCAGGAAGTTCGGGATGTCGTTGATACCGGCCACGTTGAACCAGAACACGGAGTTCAGGGCGTGGTGCAGACCGATCGGGATCAGCAGACGGTTGAAGAAGGCGTAGATACCGGCACCGGTAGAACCCAGGCTCACGATGGACTCACCGAAGGAGACCAGACCACCGTAGATTGCCGGCCATACGGCCATCAGGATGAAAGATACGACGATCATCACTACGGAGGTTACGATCGGTACCAGACGACGACCGGAGAAGAAGGAGAGTGCCTTGTGCAGCTCGACGCTGCTGAAGCGGTTGTACAGCTCAGCGGCGATAACACCACACAGGATACCCACGAACTGGTTGCTGATCTTGGCAAACGCGGCAGGAACCTGCTCCACCGGGATGCTCTTGATCTGGGCCACAGCGCCCGGGCTCAGCAGGGTGGTAACGACCAGGAAGCCGACCAAACCTGCCAGAGCAGCAGAACCGTCTTTATCCTTGGACATACCGTAAGCGACACCGACTGCGAACAGTACGGACATGTTATCGATAATGGCTGCGCCCGCTTTAATCAGGAAGGCAGCCAGCGCACTGTCACCACCCCAACCATTCGGGTCAATCCAGTAGCCAACCCCCATCAGGATCGCTGCGGCAGGCAATACCGCTACCGGCACCATCAGGGCACGGCCGATCTTTTGCAAATAACCGAGAATGTTCACGGTTCCTCTCCTTAGTTAATGTTTTTCTAGAAATTAAGTGCTTATCACGTTTGACGCATAAGCCATCAAGGCTTGATTGGCAGTCTAGGGCTTTTATTTCGCTGCGCAAATTAATAAACCGATAATCGTGATCGTTATCACCCAAACAAGATAAAGGTGGTGGATAGATGTGGCTTAGTTCGCAATCTTTATTTACGCTATAAAACAACTTGAATCCGTCTTAGCCAATTGCCACCGCCAAACCGGTCGCAACCCGACACAGAGGTATCCCATATGCGCCTGATCCCGTTGAAATCTGCCAGCCAAGTAGGCCTGTGGTCTGCTCGTTACATCGTTGACCGCATCAACGCGTTCAAGCCGACCAGCGATCGCCCTTTCGTACTGGGCCTGCCCACCGGTGGCACCCCGCTCAACACCTACAAGCGCCTGATCGAGTTGCACAAAGCCGGTGAAGTGAGCTTCCAGAATGTGGTCACCTTCAACATGGACGAGTACGTTGGCCTGCCGGAAGATCACCCGGAGAGCTACCACAGCTTCATGCACAACAACTTCTTCAGCCACATCGACATTCGTCCCGAGAACATCAACATCCTCAACGGCAATGCCGAGGATCTGGTGGCCGAGTGCAAGCGCTACGAAGACAAAATCAAGTCCTACGGCAAGATCCACCTGTTCATGGGTGGCGTGGGTAACGACGGCCACATCGCGTTCAACGAACCGGCCTCTTCCCTCTCCTCCCGCACCCGGGTCAAGACCCTGACCGAAGACACCCGCATCGCCAACTCCCGCTTCTTCGGTGGCGACATGGAGCAGGTGCCCAAGCTGGCCCTGACCGTGGGTGTCGGCACCCTGATGGATGCGGAAGAGATCATGATCCTGGTCACCGGTCACGGCAAGGCACTGGCCCTGCAGGCCGCCGTGGAAGGCAGCGTCAACCACATGTGGACCATCTCCACCCTGCAACTGCATCCGAAGGGAATGATGGTGTGCGACGAGCCCTCCACCATGGAGCTCAAGGTCAAGACCGTTCGCTACTTCCAGCAACTGGAAGCCGCCAACATCGGCCGTCTGTAAGGAGTCGCCATGTACGCATTGACCAACTGTACCCTCTACACCGGCAGCTGCGTGCTGACCGGCTACGGGGTGCTTATCGAGGGCGACAAGATTGTCGCCATCTCTCACCTGGCCGAACTGCCTGCAGGCATCGAGCAAATTGACCTCAAAGGCGCCAACCTGACCGCCGGTTTTATCGATGTGCAGCTCAACGGCTGCGGCGGGGTGATGTTCAACACCGACATCACGGTCGAGACCCTGGCAACCATGCAGGCGGCCAACCTCAAATCCGGTACCACCAGCTTCCTGCCGACCCTGATCACCAGTCCGGATGCCGACATGAAGCAGGCCGTTGCGGTGACCCGTGACTACATGGCTGCACACCCCAACGAGGTGCTGGGCGTCCATCTGGAAGGGCCTTATACCAACCTCAAGCGCAAGGGGATCCACCCTGCCGCGCAAATTCGTCAGCCAGCGGACGAGATGATCGACTTCTTCTGCGCCAACGCGGATGCCATCACCAAGATCACCCTGGCACCGGAACGCAACGAGCCGGCCCATATCCGCCGTCTGGTGGAAGCGGGCATTCTGGTCTCGGCCGGTCACACTGCCGCCAGTTACGATCAGGCCATGGCCGGGTTTGATAACGGTATTCGCTTTGCGACCCACCTCTACAACGCCATGACGCCGACCCTCAACGGTCGCGAGCCGGGCGTCGTGGGCGCCATCTACGATCGCAAGGATGTCTATGCGGGCATCATCGTCGATGGCCACCACGTGCACTGGGCCAACGTGCGTCTGGCTCACAAGGCGCTGGGGGAGCGACTGGTGCTGGTCACCGATGCCACCGCGGCAGCCGGAGCGCCGGAAGGCTTTGAGAAATTTGATTTTTGTGGCACCACCGTCTTTTTACGCGATGGTCAGTGTGTCGACGAGAATGGTACACTCGGCGGTTCCTCCCTTACCATGATTGAGGGGGTGGAAAATCTGGTCAAGCAGGTCGGATTACCGCTCGATGAAGCACTGAGAATGGCCAGCCTCTACCCCGCTCGCGCCATTGGATGGGACTCACGTCTCGGTAGTATCCAGGTCGGTAAAGTAGCCAACCTCACTGTCTTCGATCAGGACTTCACGGTCCGTGGGACCGTGGTTAACGGACACTACACACAACAGTGACATCATGACTGGCGGACAAATAGCAAACGTAGATCTTATCAAGCAGGTCAACAGTGCAGCCGTGTATCGGCTCATCGACCTGCAAGGCCCCATCTCCCGGGTCAAGATTGCCGAGTTGAGTCAGCTGGCCCCGGCCAGCGTGACCAAAATAACCCGGCAACTGATCGAGCATGGCCTGATCAAGGAGACCTCTCCGCAAGCCTCAACCGGCGGGCGGCGTGCCATCTCCCTGACCACCATCAAACATCGCTTTCAGTTTGTCTCTGCCAAGCTGGGCCGCGGCTACCTGCAACTGAGTCTCTATGACCTCGATGGCAAGGAGCTCGACCAGCACGTCATTCAGGTGACCGAGATCGACCAGCAACCCGTGGTCGACATGCTGCTGCGTGAGATTGGCGCCTTTATCGATGCCAACCGCGAACGTTGTCGCAACCTCATCAGCATCGCGCTGACCATGCCGGGTCTGGTCAACCCGGAATCCGGCATGGTCATCTACACCCCCAAGTACCACATCCGCAATCTGGGACTGGCGAAGCTGCTTGAGAACCACTTCAACCTCCCCTGCTACGTGGGCAACGACACCCGCTCGCTGGCGTTAGCCGAACACTTCTTCGGCGAGTCCCGCGACTGCATGGACTCCATTCTGGTGAGCGTCCACCAGGGGACGGGCTCGGGGATCATCACCAAGGGTCAGGTGTTCCTCGGCCAGAACCGCAACGTCGGCGAGATCGGCCATATCCAGGTCGAGCCGCTCGGCAAGCGCTGTCACTGTGGCAACTTCGGCTGCCTCGAAACCATCGCCTCCAACGAAGCGATCATCGACAAGGTGAAGGAGCTCATCAGCCGCGGTCATCAGAGCGCGCTGCAGGAGAAGCACATCACCATTCAGGAGGTGTGCAAGGCGGCGCTGGCGGGCGATGAACTGGCCCGCAGCGTCATCGAGAACGTGGGTGAGCATCTGGGACGGGCGGTGGCTATTACGGTCAACCTGTTCAACCCGCAGAAGGTGCTGATCGCCGGTGAAATCACCGCCGCCGAAGAGATCCTCTTCCCGGCCATCCGTCGCTGCGTCGAGCATCAATCCCTGCCGAGCTTCCACCGTGGCCTGCCCATCGTGAAAGCCCGCTTCCAGAACCAGCCGACCTATGGCGGCTTTGCACTGGTCAAGCGCGCCCTGCTGGAGGGAGATCTGCTGCAGATCATCATGGAGCAGAAGTAAGACACTGATCTTGCGAGATAACCAAACGGCAGCCACTGGCTGCCGTTTTCTATTGTGTGCTTGCTGGCGATTTAGCCCGCACGACATGGCTTGAACAGATCCAGCTTGTTGTCGTAAACACTCGTCTGCACATCCATGATCCCCAGCATGGAGTGAAAGAGGTTGTCATGGGAGAAGCGCTGGCTGCTCGCCTCCGCCGCCAGGCAACCCATATCAAGCTGGCGATCGGCCTGTAACTGAGGCGAGAACCAGGTCAGCAGCGGCACCCGTGTCTGATCATCCGGCGCAAACTTGTATGGCGTGCCATGCAGATAGAGCCCCATGGCCCCGAGGGATTCACCGTGATCGGAGAGATAGACCAGTCCCACATCATACTGGCTCTCCAGCGACTTGAGCTTGTCGATCAGCAGCCCCACCACTTTGTCGGTGTAGCGGATGGTGTTGTCATAGGTATTGACCAGCTCTTCGTTGCTGCAGTTTTCAATGTCGCTGCGCGGGCAGTCCGGCATAAAGACGCGCTCGCTGGCAGGGTAACGACGGAAATAGGTCGGGCCATGGCTGCCCATCAGGTGAAAAGCCACCAGCTTGTTGCCCTTCATCTCGGCAATCTGCTGATCCAGCCCCTCCAGCAGCACCTCGTCATAGCAAGACTCCCCCTGACAGAGCGCAGGATAGGACTTGGGAAGGATCTCGATGGTCGGCACATTGCGGCACACCCCTTTGCAGCCGCCATCGTTCTCTTTCCACAATACCGAGACTCCGGCATGTTGCAGCACATCGAGCAGGCCGTCACGGGAGCTGGCAAGCTGGTCATCGTAGCCACGGCGCGTGAGGTTGGAGAACATGCAGGGCACCGAAACGGCGGTTGCTGTACCGCAGGAGCGCACATCCCTGAACGACACCACTCCCTGCTCTTTTGCCGTAAAGCTGTTGGTCGCCTTGCCATACCCGTTAAGGGAGTAGTTCTGGCTGCGCGCCGTCTCCCCCACCACCAGGAACATCAAAGTCGGCTTGCTTCCCCGGGCCACCACCCTGGCATCGGTCCCCAGATGCTGGTAGGGGAGCGGCGTGGCAAACAGCACATCCCGCCCATATTTGTAGAGGCCGTGCACATAGTTGGCAGGCACAATCTCTTTGGCCAGCGACTTGTTGTTGCGACCGACCGAGGCGTAATCCTGATAGTAAAGTGCCGCGACGCCCCCGATAAACAGCAGAGAGATAGCCAATACACCTGCCCGCAACGCCAACCCCTGATACCAGCGAGCCGGATAGCGGATCCGCAGTGACCAGAGCACCAGAACAGGCAGCAGCCCGGTCAGCAGAAACCAGAGCGCAACCGAGCCATTCAAATAGGCCCCCGCCTCACCACTGTTGGTCTCCACTATGTTCTGGATCATGCCGGCATCGAAGATGACGCCGTATTTGAGCATGGCGTAACTTACGATGGAGCCAGTCAGAATGAGCACAGTAAAAAAGGGCTTGAGCACAAACCGGAACGTGAAGGGAATAAACACGGCATTGAGCGCCGCGATCAGCACCAGCGGGATCGAGATGGCAAATCCGGCTTTGACATGGGTCAGGGCGCTGAGCACCGTATAGAAATGCAAAAAGATTGGCCAGTTCAGTACCAGGGCGAAAAAGAGCACCAGCAACAGATTGGTTTGCAGTACACCGAGAGTTACACGCATAAACAACTCCTACATACCGGCCTGCAGTGCAGCGGGCCGGCCAAGCCAACAAAAACGACGGGGCCAGCGTAGGAAGTAAAACTTAAGCGCGAATTAAGAAGAGAAGCACGGCGCTCGTGCGCCCCATCACAGCACGGGGTGCTCCGCTGCCCCGAAATGGATTTTTAGTTGTCTATCCATCGGATTTTGCTAGCTTGTTGAGTAGGCATTCATGAAATGCAGGTTAACCGATGGCACTGATCCAAGCCTCGATAGAGCAATTGAGAGTAGGCCACTATATCCATCTCCCCACGGGATGGACTAACCACCCGTTTATGTTCAATACCTTCAAGATCAAGGATCAGCAGCAACTCGACATTCTCCGTCATCTTGATCTCACCCTGCTGATGGTCGACCCCGACAAGAGCGATCTGCCTATCGAGCCACTGTTGCGTGGCGATATCCCCGATGCCGGGCCCGATCTCGAAGAGCTGGAGTCCCTGATTGATGCCGGCCCGCCCCCCTTTGACGAAAAGGCCTTTCGCCGCTCCATGCGCGCCGCCGACAAGGCCTTTGGCCAATCCATGAGCGAGCTACGCGATGCGCTCGGGGCACTCAACCTCAAACCGGATGAAGGGCTGGCCAACACCGCACAGATCGTCCGCAATGCCGCCTTCACCCTCAGTCAGCACGAGGGCCCCCTCGGGCTCCACCTGATCCGCAGTCCCCACACCGATGTCCTGCTGCAGCACAGTCTCAATGTGGCTTTCATTGCCATGTTGATGGCGCGCGAACTGGGGATGAATCCCATCGAGCTGGAAGAGACCGGGCTTGCGGGACTTATCCACGACATCGGCGAACTGAAAATTCCCAGCCAGATCACCCAAAAGCGTGGTGAGCTAAACAAGGCCGAGCAGAACTTCCTCAAGATGCATCCCCAGTACGGATTTGACATGCTGAACCAACTCAATGCCTTTGAGCCCAAAATTCGTCAGGTAGCCCATCTGCACCACGAACGGCTCGACGGTAGCGGTTATCCGCTGGGGATCAAGGGGGGGGAGATCCCGCCGCTGGCGCGGCTGATCGGACTGGTCGACTTCTACGACGAGCTGCTTCATCCCCGCAACAGCGGCACGCCGGCGGCACCGAGTCAGGCCATCAGCCAGCTCTACAAGTTATCCCAGAAGAAGTTCGACCAGAATCTGGTCAAGTTGCTGGTCAAGGTGCTGGGGGTCTACCCGCCGGGATCCCTGGTGAAACTCTCCGACGAGAGCATTGCGCTGGTACTCTCTACCGAACCCACCATGCCCCTCAAGCCGAAGATCCTGCCCTATATCAAGGCCCAGCGGCCGGAAGCGGTCGCCATGATCGATCTGCGGGAAGATGAACGCACCATCAGTGCCTTTATCAAACAGGAGGAGCTGGATGAGGGACAGCGGCAGTTCTTCAATCTGACCCGCCGCTTCTGTTACTACTTTGCATTCTGAGTTATCCCCAGAAGCTGGGGATAACTCATTGGACAAACCGGAATAATTGCACGAATCCCCACCAACAGGTTGCCATCTGATCATGTATAAAAAACGCCCAGCCAGGGGGCCGGGCGGAGCATGCCACTTCCATGTGGCGTATCCGACGGATACATTCATGCTCTATCCATCAATAGCAATCTGTCGCCTCTTACACAAATATCAATTTAACATGCTGATTTAATGTAGTTTTATCCATTTGTTCTGGCAAACTGGCGGTCCGTTGCGACCCGCAGGGCCAACCGAACAAGATCTTGATCACACTTATTCACGGGCTGGTTGTTTTTTAGGCTGGCTGATGAGGCGCGTTTTTTATGCAGTTGGTTCTCTCTTTGTTACAGCAGATGAGCGTCAGCCTGGTGATCGCCTATCTCTTCTCGAAAAGCCCGCTGCTTCGCCCGCTTGCCAACTATTCAGTGAGGATTCCTCACAAGGTACTGATATACATAATATTTTCATGTTTTTGCATCCTCGGAACCTATGTGGGCCTCGATATCGACGATGCCATCGCCAACACCCGGGCGGTCGGCGCCGTCTTGGGGGGATTATTGGGGGGACCGCTGGTGGGCTTTCTGGTGGGGCTGACCGGCGGTCTGCACCGCTATACGCTGGGGGGATTTACCGATCTCGCCTGCGCCATCTCCACCACCTGCGAGGGGTTGCTCGGGGGCATAGTGCACTGGCGACTGATGCGCTCGGGGCGAACGGATGCCCTGTTTGAACCACGCATCGCCTTCTTTACCACTCTCTATGCCGAGATCATGCAGATGGTCATCATCCTGCTGGTGGCGACCCCGTTCGACAAATCCCTGCTGTTGGTACGCACCATCGCCACCCCGATGATTCTGGCCAACTCCTGTGGCGCGGCGCTCTTTATCAGCATGATCCGCGACCAGCAGCGGATGTATGAGAAGTTCTCCCGGGTCTTCTCCGCCAAGGCGCTCAATATCGCCAACCGTACAGTGGGGATCATGAGTCAGGGCTTTACCCCACAGGCAAGCAACAAGATTGCCCGCATCATTCAGGAGGAGACCGGCGTTGGGGCGGTCGCCATCACGGACACCGAGCAGATCCTCGCCTTTATCGGCACCGGCGAAGATCACCATCTGCCGGGCACCCCCATCGCGTCAGCCATCACCATGCAGGCCATCGCCCAGAACAAGGTGCTGTTTGCCGATGGCAACAGCCAGCCCTATCGGTGCAGCCTCTCCTCCGCCTGCCAGCTGGGCTCGGTGCTGGTGATCCCGCTGCAGGGGGACAAGGGGGTGATCGGCACCATCAAGCTCTACGAGCCGAAGAAGCGGCTGTTTCTCAAGATCAACCACACCCTGGGGGAAGGGATTGCCAACCTGCTGTCACAGCAGTTGCTGGCCGGTCGGCTGGAGCAGCATCAGCGGCTGCTGGTGCAGTCCGAACTCAAGCTGATCCAAGCCCAGATCAACCCCCACTTTCTGTTCAACACCCTCAACACCATCAGTGCCATCACCCGGCGCGATCCGGACAAGGCGCGGGATCTGCTGCTGCATCTGTCGCTGTTCTTTCGCAAGAACCTCAAACGCCAGAGCGGCCTTGCGACTCTGCAGGAGGAGCAGGAGCACTGCCAATCCTATCTGGAGATCGAGCTGGCCCGTTTTGGCGATCGGCTGACGGTGATAAACGAGATCCCGCCCCATCTGGCCACACTGCGACTGCCCAGCTTCACCCTGCAACCGTTGATCGAGAATGCCATCAAGCACGGCATCTCGACTCTGCTGGAGCAGGGGCGTATTCGCCTCTGGACCGATGAGCATCCCACCAGCGTCACCATCCATGTGGAAGATAATGCAGGCACCTGGCAAGCACATCCCGCTGGCGACGGTCTGGGCATGACCATCGTAGACCGGCGACTGAAAAGCGCCTTTGGCGAGCGCTATGGCGTGACTATTGCGTGCGAGCCGGAACAGTGGACCCGGGTGTCGTTCACCATCCCCAAGGAGCAACCATGATCCGCACTCTGATAGTCGATGACGAACACTATGCCCGCGAAGAGCTGAGGCAGCAGCTGGCCTGCGATCCTGCCATCGAGATCGTGGGGGAAGCGGCCAACGCCATCGAGGCGCTGCCGCTTATTCAGCGCCTCAAGCCCGACGTGGTGTTCCTCGATATCCAGATGCCCAAGCTGAGCGGCATGGAGCTGGTCGCCATGCTCGACCCCCTGCCCCGCATCGTCTTTGTCACCGCCTTTGACGAATATGCCATTCAGGCCTTTGAAGAGAACGCCTTCGACTACCTGCTCAAGCCGGTGGAGCCCGCCCGGCTCGCCAAGACCCTCGCTCGCCTCAAGCAGGATATCTCCCCGCAGCCCATCGAGCGGCTGGCCCCGACTATCGAACATATTCCGGGCTATCTGCACAATCGGGTCAGGCTGCTGCCCATCGCGCAGGTGGAGTATGCCTTCTCCGATCTGGGCGGGGTCCATGTGGCCTGTCAGGGCGAGCTGTTCCACACCCAGCTCACCCTCAAATCGCTGGAAGAAAAGAGCCCGCTGCTGCGCTGCCACCGCCAGTATCTGGTCTCCCCCAACGCCATCTTCGAGATCCAGCTGCTGGATAACCAGCTGGCAGAGATTGTCACCCCGAGCGGCGCCCGGGTGCCGGTCAGTCGTCGCTATCTCAAGGAGCTCAAAGATCAGCTGGGGCTGGACTGAGCCGCGGAGTGTGCGCCTGATCACAGCCGCCGACCGCTCGGCGCGCCAAAGCGCCGCTCGGGGAATTTCACCTGCCAGTCAGGCGCAACCGTTTTAGACTCGCTCTGCACACTAAAAAATAACAATGCAGGAGCGTAGCAATGATCTGGTTCTTCCTCTGTGTCGGCTTACTTGTGGCCGGCTACTTCATATACGGCAAATTCATCGAACGGATATTCAGCCCGAAACCCGAGCTGAAAACCCCCGCCATCACCATGGCTGACGGGGTGGACTATGTCCCCATGTCGGACAAGAAAGTCTATCTGGTTCAACTGCTCAACATCGCAGGCGTCGGCCCCATCTTCGGCCCGATCCTGGGTGCCCTCTACGGCCCGGTCGCCATGCTGTGGATCGTCTTTGGCTGCATCTTCGCCGGTGCGGTACATGACTACTTCTCCGGCATGCTGTCGGTACGCGCCAAGGGGGCCTCGGTGCCAACCGTGGTCGGTGAGCATCTGGGCACCGCCGCCAAGCACTTCATGAACCTGTTTGCCGTGGTGCTGCTGATGCTGGTGGGCGTGGTATTCGTGCTGAGCCCGGCGGGCCTCTTGGCCAACCTCACCTCCACCGATCTGGTCTACTGGATTGTGGCAATCTTTGCCTACTACATCCTCGCGACCATTGTCCCCATCGACAAGATCATCGGTCGCTTCTATCCCATCTTCGGCGCCCTGCTGGTCTTCATGTCGGTCGGCCTCATCGTTGGCCTGATCGCCTCCGGCAAAGGCTTCTACAACACCGGGATGGACTTCTCCAACCTGCACCCGACCGAACTGCCGCTCTGGCCGCTGCTCTTCATCACCATCGCCTGTGGCGCGGTATCCGGCTTCCACGCCACCCAGTCACCACTGATGGCGCGCTGCATGCAGAACGAAAAATCCGGCCGCTTCATTTTCTACGGTGCAATGATCGGTGAAGGGATCATCGCCCTTATCTGGTGCACCCTGGGTCTCTCCTTCTACGACAGCACCGAAGCGCTCAACGCTACTATGGCCAACGGCGGCCCGGCAGCCGTGGTACACGAAGTCTCCACCAGCCTGCTCGGCACCGTGGGCGGCATTCTGGCCATTCTCGGTGTGGTGATCCTGCCTATCACCTCGGGCGACACCGCATTTCGCAGTGCTCGCCTGATCGTGGCGGACTTCCTGAAGATGACCCAGAAACCGCTGGCCAAGCGTCTGCTGATTGCCATCCCCATGTTTATCCTTGGTTTTATCATCTCCAAGGCTGAATTCGGGGTGATCTGGCGCTACTTCGGCTGGGCCAACCAGACCACCGCCGTCATCATGCTGTGGGCTGCGGCTGCCTACCTCATCAAAGAGGGCAAGCTGCACTGGATCTGCACCATTCCCGCCATGTTCATGACTGCTGTGGTGATCACCTATCTGGCCAACGCCCCCATCGGATTCGGGCTGGAGATGGGGACCTCCACCATCATCGGCCTGACTGCAACGGCGGCCATTACCGTGGCCTTCCTGATGAAGTTCCGCCAGCCGCTGGTCAGCAGTACCAGCGAAGGGTAAAAACAGCAAAAAATGCAGCGAAAGCAGCACAAAAAAGGCGCCTGATGGCGCCTTTTTTAATGACAAAAAGACTAATAAGACAACTGTCGAACGGCTTCAGCTTCAATACAGCGAATAGCTTTAAGGAAAGTGCGAACAAGTATCCCACGAACAAAAAATGAAAATTTTAGTCATTTAATATCAATGGGTTACCAGTAAATGCTCTCGTGCCATATGACTTATTCGCACCTTCCTTAAGATTCCGGGCAAACTGACGATAAATGTGTGATTCTTAATTGCTTTAGTGCTTGTTGGAACCCATGATTAAGCTGTGCGTCATGCCAGTGGAGGTTATAAATGGCCCTTGATTATTTTGCCCTTGGTCTGCTCGTCTTTGTCGGGCTGGTCATTTTTTATGGCGTCATCGTTATCCACGATATTCCTTACGAGATTGCCAAACATCGGAATCACCCTCATCAGGATGCCATTCATGTGGCAGGTTGGGTCAGCCTGTTTACCCTGCACGTGCTGTGGCCCTTCCTCTGGATCTGGGCAACCCTCTATCGGCCGGATCGCGGCTGGGGCTTTAGCCAGCGGCTGCAAGAAGATGAAGAGGAGCTGGCGGCCCTCAAGCAGGAGTTGGCGGATCTGAAGAGCCGTATCAACACTATCGAACAGAGTGAGCAACAGGGATAAACCATGGACCTGCTACTGATCCTGACCTACACGGCACTGTGTGTCGCCATCTTCAAAATCTTCCGCATCCCGCTCAACAAGTGGACCGTCCCCACAGCAGCACTGGGCGGCGTGCTGCTCATCGGCACCCTGATCATGCTGATGAACTACAACCACCCCTACTCCGAGATGGCGCGCAACTACTACGTCTCCACCCCCATAGTGCCGCTGGTCAAGGGCCGGGTGGTTGAGGTGCCGGTACAGGCCAACCAGCCGGTGAAAAAAGGGGATGTGCTGTTTCGCATCGATGACGAGCCGTTCCGCCTGAAAGTGGAGAGCCTCACCGCACGGGTCGAATCCAACCGCGAACACCTCAAGTCCATCGAGGCGAGACTGCGCTCCGCCAGGCTGGATCGGGATCGCGCCAGCGACCTGATGCGCCGTGGCGTGGGCAAGCAGCGCGACCTCGACGTCACCCAAGCCAACGTGGACGACATCGTGGCCCAGATTGACCAGCAGAAAGCCACCCTGAACGATCTGCAGGCCCAGCTGATGGAAGCCAAGTACCAGCAGTCACAAACCGTGGTCTATGCCCCGAGCGATGGTCATGTGGTGCAATTGGCCCTACGCCCCGGCATGATCGCCACCCCCTTCATGTATCGTCCGGTGATGACCTTCATCCACAAGGATGACACCGCCTACGTCGGCTGGTTCTGGCAGAACAGCATGCAGAGACTGGCGGTGGGCGATGAGGCCGAAGTGGTGATCGATGGCGTACCCGGCAAGATCTTCAAAGGCAAGGTGACAGCCGTGGTTCCGGCCATTGCCGCCGGTAACGTGCAGGCCAACGCCGGTCTGCTGGATCAAACCACTGCGGTGCGCCCGGGTCGTCTGCCGGTGGTTATCTCCATCACCGACCCCGAGTGGGCCAAGTATCAGGTAATTGCAGGCTCCAGCGGGCAGGCTGCCATCTATACCCACTACTTCCACCATGTATCTGTGATGCGCAAAGTGCTGCTGCGCATGGCAAGCTGGATGAACTACATCTTCCCGTTCCATTGATCAGCACCCAAGCACCCTGCGGGCCGGCATCATGCCGGCCCGCTGTTTTTGTGACGGCAAGCACCCTATAATGGCGCCATCTTGCACCACCCCACATCGACATACCCAAGCCTGCATGTTCGTTCTCAGACCCTATCAGACCGACGCCGTCAACGCCGTTATCAGCCACTTTCGCAAACACCCGGATCCCGCCGTGGTGGTGCTGCCCACCGGGGCCGGCAAGAGTCTGGTGATCGCCGAGCTGGCCCGCAAAGCGCGCGGTCGGGTGCTGGTGCTGGCCCACGTCAAGGAGCTGGTGGAGCAGAACCACGCTAAATACGAGGCGTGGGGGCTCAAGGCCGATATTTTCGCTGCCGGCCTGGATCGCAAGGAGGCGAGCGCCCAGGTGGTGTTCGGCTCGGTGCAGTCGGTTGCCCGCAATCTGGATGCCTTTGACGGAGCGTTTTCGCTGCTGATCATCGATGAGTGCCATCGGGTCTCGCTCGATGATGACAGCCAGTACCATCAGGTGATCGACCACCTCAAGGCCGCCAATCCGGCCCTCAAGATCCTCGGCCTCACCGCCACTCCCTATCGGCTCGGGCTGGGCTGGATCTACCGGCGCCACTATCACGGCATGGTCAAGAGCCACGGCGAACGGCTGTTTGGCGACTGCGTGTTCGAGCTGCCCTTGCGTTTTATGGTCAAAAACGGCTACCTGACGCCGCCGCGCATGGTGGATGCCCCCATAGTCCACTACGACTTCAGCAAGCTGGTGGCGAGGGAGAACGGCCTCTTCAGCGAGGCGGATCTCAACGGCGAGCTCAAGCGCCAGGAGCGGGTTACCCCCCATATCCTGAGCCAGGTGCTGGAGTATGCCGCCGACCGGCAGGGGGTGATGATCTTCGCCGCCACCGTCGAACACGCCCGTGAAATTCACGGCCTGCTTGGCGCCCGAGGCCAGCAGGCAGCCCTTATCACCGGCGAAACGCCGGGGCCGGAGCGCGATGCCCTCATCAGCGCCTTCAAGGCGCGGGAGCTCAAGTTTCTGGTCAACGTGGCGGTGCTCACCACCGGCTTCGATGCCCCCCATGTCGATCTTATCGTAATGCTCAGGCCCACCGAGTCGGTCTCCCTCTATCAGCAGATTGTGGGGCGGGGCCTGCGTCTCTCGCCGGGCAAGAGCGATTGTCTGGTACTCGACTATGCGGGCAACAACTTCAACCTGTTCGCCCCCGAAGTGGGGGAGCCTCGCCCCCACGCCGGTACCGAGCCGGTACAGGTGCCCTGCCCCGCCTGCGGTTTTGCCAACACCTTCTGGGGCAAGACCGACGAGGATGGCAAGGTGATCGAGCACTACGGCCGCCGCTGTCAGGGGCTGTTTGAAGATGATGAGGGCAACCGCGAAGAGTGTGACTACCGCTTTCGCGCCAAGATCTGCCCCGGCTGCGGTGCGGAGAACGACATCGCCGCCCGCAGCTGCCAGAGCTGCGATCAGCTGCTGGTGGACCCTGACGACAAGCTTAAAGAGGCGCTCAATCTCAAGGATTGCATGGTGATCCGCTGCGCGGGGCTAACCCTCACAGCCGGGCGCGGCAAACAGGGGGAGCGGCTGGAGGTGACCTATCACGATGAGGATGGGTTGACCCTCAGCGAATACTTCGGATTTCACTCCCCGGGCGCACGGCGCTTGTTTCAACAGCACTTTGTGCGTCATCATTGGCCCGCCCCGGGGCTGGAGCCCGAATTTGCCACCCTGGCGAGCGTGCTGGCCGCGCAAAGCCAGTTCCGTCATCCGGATTTTGTCATCGCCCGCAAATCGGGTCGCTTCTGGCAGATAAAAGAGAAAATTTTTGATTATGAGGGTCGCTATCGTACCGCCAACTCGCTGGCATGATGGCGACCGGCATACATGGCATGAATTGCGTTATCCCGTCGATCCCGCATCGGCTGGTTGAATTATCAGGGTCGGCACCACTGCCGGGCCCTTCGTCACGTTAGAGGATGTTATGCAGCGGCTGTTGATTGGTTTTTGTGCTCTCTTTTCTTCTCTGGCGGCTCATGCCGCCCCGCTGACGCCCCCTCAGGGTGGCCAGTACGCCATCATGGTGCAGGGCAATAACGGCGTCGAGTTTGCCCGCCACGCGGATCAGATGATCGCCCCCGCCTCCACCATGAAGGTGCTCACCGCGCTGGCGGCCCGCCTCGAGCTGGGTGCCGACTTCCGCTTCGCCACCGACATTCAGGCCCAACCCGGTGCCAAACAGGGTGACACCATCAACGGCGATATCTGGATCAACTTCGTCGGCGACCCCACCCTCTCCCGCATGGATCTGCTGGCCCTGTTCAAGCAGCTCGGCGTCACCAGCATCAAGGGCAATGTCTACGTCAACACCGGCGCCTACAACGGCTACGAGCGCGGCAACGGCTGGTCGTGGGGGGATCAGCCCCTCTGCTTCGCCGCTCCTGTCTCCTCGGTCATCATCGACAAGAACTGCGCCTACGGCACCATCACTGCCACCCAGATTGGCAAACCGGCGGTCGGCAACGTGGCCACCGGCGTCCCCATCGGCATCGGTGCCGACAACGTGGAGGTGATGAGCTATGGCGACATAGCGCGCCAGTTCTGCGCACTGGAAGTGGACATGGCCAAGGGCAACTTCTACGAGCTCAAGGGCTGTATCACCCCGAACAAGGAGCCGCAGGGGCTGCGTTTCGCCATCCACGACGTGGAAGCCTGGGGCTGGGACAACATCCGCTGGGCGATGAACCGGGCCGGTATCAAGCATGATGGCCTGCTGCGGGTCACCCACAAGGCCCCTGAAGGGGCAGAGACCCTCGGCACCCACTACTCGGTCTCCCTGCCGGTGATGCTCGCCAAGATGCTGAAGAAATCGGACAACCTCTACGCCGATACCTTCCTCAAAACCGTGGGCCGTCACTACTACAACAAGCCGGGCAGCTATCGCAGCGGCACCATGGCGGTGCGCGCCATCCTGACCAAGAACGGCATCGATCTGGGCAATGCCACTCTGGCAGACGGCTCCGGTCTTTCCGCTCACAATCTCATCAGCGCCCGTCAGATGATGTCGGTGCTGAACTTCATCCAGAAAAATGATGCCGAGCTTGGCCTGATCAAGCTGCTGCCAAGCTCTCAGGTGGATGGCACCCTGGCGTGGCGCCGCAGCGTCACCGCCCCCATGATGAAGAACAAGGTCCACGCCAAGACCGGCACCATCACCGGCACTTCCAACCTGGTGGGCTTTATCGACACTGCGGGCGGCCAGCGCAAGGCGTTTGTGATGTTCCAGCGTGGCCTGTCCCAAGATCCGGCCACCCATGAGCGCTACCGTGCCAGCAAGGCGCCGTGGCCCTGGACTGTGTTCGAGAAGGGGGTGCTGGAGAGCATCTATCAGCAGCAGCCGATCCAGATCGCCGATGAGAGCTGATCCAATAGGCCCACTCGAATCAGGGTATCGATAATTTCGGCTTCAAGTCGCCACGAGGCAGGGCTATGCTGTTGCCTGCCTCATATCAACGGCCATACATAAACGGCTTAAAAAACGGAGAGAAAATATGTTTGCAGTGATTTTTGGTCGCCCGGGTTGCCCCTACTGTGTCCGTGCCGTACAGATCGCCGAGCAGCTGACCGAACAGCGCGATGACTTCAAATTCCGCTACGTGGATATCCATGCCGAAGGCATCACCAAAGAAGATCTGGCCAAGAGCGCCGGCAAGCCGGTCAATACCGTGCCGCAGATCTTCCTGGACGAGCAGCACATCGGTGGCTGCACCGATTTCGAAGCCTATGCCAAAGCGAATCTGGGTCTCTACCAGTAATGCCAGCGGGTCATCCCGAGCGGGTTGACCGCCAGATCGTATAAAAAAATCCGGCGCTATCAGGCGCCGGATTTTTTTATGGGCAACACGCGCACATCATCCCCGATCAGGGGGTCACCGACTGGGCGGCAAAGCGCGCAATGATGGGGTTGTGATCCGAGCTGTCGGTGGCCGGTGAACTCACCTCGACCAGATCCAGATTGCGGTAGTAGAGGTGATCCAGCGGGCGACCGAAGGCGGTGCGGCGCAGATCAGGCACCGGCACGGCCTCTTGCAGACCCAGCTCGTCCACCAGTTTGTTCAGCCAGAACTGGCGCTTGTCGCTCCAGGTATTGAAATCACCGGCCAGGATCACCGGCCCCTGATGGCGGCGCACCAAGGCAGTCAGATCGTTGAGCTGCTCGCGGAAGGTGGCCATCCCCAGCTCGAAATTGACCGCATGGATATTGATGACCATCACGCCGTCGGGATCGCCCTGCAGTGGATAGAGGCTCACCAGCCCGGATTTGGGGATGCGCAGCAAAGGTTCGGGGGAGCGCACGCCACATACGAACGCCTGCGGGGTCTTGGCCACCGTCATCACCCCGAACGACACGCCGCCCTGGGTGAAGGCTTGCAGCTGTTGCCACTGGAAATCACCGGCGCGCAGCCAGTCGAGCATATCGGGACGGGTGGCCGACTCTTGCAGCAGCACCAGATCCTGCCCCTTGGCATAACTGTCCATCCCTTCGCGCCAGTTCTTGCGCTGGCCCTTGTAGAGATTCCACACCGTCACCCCGAATTCACGGGGCAGCGCCGTGGTCGCCAACGCTACCAGCGGCGGACGCTGGCAGTCGAGTCCCGGCACAATCCCTTGAGCTGTGACCAGATGGTTCTGATCCGGCACCTCAAAACAGCCTACCAACCCCAG
Organism: Aeromonas sp. Y289-2; assembly: GCF_027705925.1. Classification (NCBI taxonomy): domain Bacteria; kingdom Pseudomonadati; phylum Pseudomonadota; class Gammaproteobacteria; order Aeromonadales; family Aeromonadaceae; genus Aeromonas; species Aeromonas sp. Y289-2. The sequence continues at coordinate 89,226 of NZ_JAPDCH010000013.1, read as the reverse complement.
GGTCAGCAGGGAGGTGCCAAGAATGCGATAACTATTTTTCATTGGCTAACAACCGCCCGCCTTTGCTTTTTGTTGCGACCATCACAAACGTCATCCACGCCGACTAAGCTGATAGTCCCTGTTCCACCCAACCAGAAGGAACTTGTCTCATGGCGAAAGAACTTCGGTACAACGTGACGTTTTATGATCAACAAGGAAATTGTCATCAAGTGGAGCTGTCCACCGTCTATCAGATAAGACGGGACCCTCAATGCGATCTCTGCCTGTTCGACACCCTGCAATATGTGGGCTCGGAAGAGATGCTGGAACGCATGATACGGCAAAAAACCGGGCTTGAGCAGGAAATATCCATCATCAATGCCCGGCTGATTTAATCAGGCACTCACCGGAACCGGGCGGGATTTGCCATGTTCGTCGATGGCGACATAGGTGAAGATCCCCTCGGTCACGCAGTAACGCTGGGCATCGTTTTCCCGCAGTACCGGCTTGACCCACACCTCCAGCTTGAGCTTCATGGAACTGCGGCCGATCTTCATGCAGCGGCCGTAGCAGCAGACCACATCGCCCACCTTGACCGGACTGTGAAACGTCATGCCTTCGACGGATACGGTACAAATACGTCCTTTTGCCAGCTCCTTGGCCATAATGCCCCCACCTATATCCATCTGGGACATGATCCAGCCACCAAAAATGTCGCCATTGGGGTTGGTATCGGCTGGCATTGCCAGGGTTCTCAGCAACAACTCCCCATCGGGGTGACGTTTTGTATCTACCATCATTACCGCCTCTCTCTCATGGATGGCGGCATGATAGGGGGCGATCACCCCCTTGGCAAACCTCAATTGCCCGAGGCGGCGAGCTCGGCAAACCAGTGGGCCGGATCGGGCCAGCGATAGTTGAATCCCATCTGCTGGCAAATCAGCTGACCGTCGATGGGCTGAAATTCACCGGCAGGCTCGATAAAAACCGGCACAGGCAACCCCTGCTGGCGCGCCGCAAAGGGGTAAAACTGCTCGCGGCGCGGATGCACAGGCGCGCTCAGGTTGAAAACATCCCCTTCCTTGCCCCGTTCCAGCAGCAACATGCAAGCCGCCACCACATCGTCCAGATGGACCAGATTGACCGACTGGGCGCCGCCATCCAGGGTCTTGCCCGCGAGGAAACGGCCGGGATGGCGATCCGGGCCATAAAGGCCGGAGGGGCGCACTATCATCACCGTCTCGAAACCGGCCGCCAGCACCGCCTGCTCCGCCGCCAGCATCCGCTCGCCACGGGCATGGCGCGGTTGGGGCTCTTCACCCTCCTGCTGCCCCGCGCCCCATACCGAGGTAGCGCTGACAAACAGCACCCGCCGGGTGCCATTCGCTTTGGCCAACGCGCAGGCCTTTGCCACCGCCTGCGGGTAGTCATCGGTCTTGCTGGGCGGTACGCAGATAACCAACGATTCGCAGGGGATGGGCCACGACTCTTGTTGATCAGCAACGGACATCTCGGCAGAGCCCATGTTGGCAGAGATGGTCAGCGGATAGGCGTTGATCCCCTCCCCCTGCAGACGGGCCGCTTTTTCGGCGCTGCTGACCGTCACCGCCACCTGCTTGCCAGCCGCCAACAGGGCTCGCGCCAGCGGCAGCCCCAGCCACCCCGCCCCCAGAATGCCGATCGTCCCGGCGATATGTTGTTCTGTCATCATCCCTTCTCCTGCTTGACGCTATTTGCCCCGCAGCTTACCTGCCTTGGCATAAAAAGAAAGCTTTGGCCTGCAGATAGGGAAGGTGCGAATAAGTCACCAAGTACAAAAATACGCCTTTGTAAGCATTTGAATTAAATCGACTAAAATTTTCAGTTTTGTTGTGGAGGGTACTTGTTCTCACCCTCCCTAAGCGTGTTCTTTCCCTCGCCAATGCTACCCTCGGGGTTATCGAGTCAGGTTCACTGGCCATCCACGCCATCGGTAGTGGCCTCTCCTTGGCCAACGGTCTCGAACGTAAACATGCGGTTAAACAGGTGGATCGCCTGCTCACTAACACCAAGCTCAATGTCTGGAGCCTCTTTGACGATTGGGTGCCCTATGTGGTCGGTGAACGTACCGAGATCGTAGTCTCCATGGACTGGACCGAATTCGATGCCGATGATCACAGTACCTTGGTTATCAGCCTGCAAACCAACCACGGTCGCAGTACTCCGCTGCTGTGGAAAACCCATCGGAAATCGTTGCTCAAAGGGCAACGCAATGCCCATGAGAAAGAGCTGCTCACCAAGCTCAAGCAGACGTTGCCAGAGGGTATCTTCGTGACGGTAGTAGCTGACCGCGGCTTTGGTTACATGGAGCTGTTCGAACGCCTGGAGCAAGAGCTAGGCTTTGCTTATCTCATTAGATTTAAAGGAAATGTTTTGGTTGGTTACCCTGGTGTAGAGCAGGTTCCAGCTCGGGACTGGCTAACGCCGACCGGGCGCACCCGAACCCTCAAAGCGGTGGAGCTAACTGGGCAGCGACAGCCTGTCGAACGGGTCTATTGTTGTCATAAGAGTGGCATGAAAGACGCGTGGTTTCTGGCCAGTAACCGGACCGACCTGAGCGCCGCCAAGGCGTTGCAACTATACGGCCAGCGCTGGGGTATCGAGACCAGTTTTCGTGATATCAAAGATTACAAATTCGGCATGGGTATGGGAGATGTGCACATCAGTAATCCGGTCCGGCGCGACCGACTGTTTTTATTCAGTGCCCTGGCCATCGTCTTGCTGACGCTGCTGGGTAAGGCTGGAGACAGTGTCGGTCTAGAGAGAACGATCAAGGTCAATACCAGCAAGAGCCGAACCTATTCGTTCTTTCGGCAAGGGGTCATCTATTACCAGTTGCTACCTAAAATGAAAGAAGCCAATGCGGTCTTGTTGATGGATAAATTTATCTACTACCTGAAGCAACACCGCTTATATACCCGCACACTTGGAATTATTTGAGTCTCTAAAAATGAGGGGGTCTCTGAGATGCTGCCCCGTTTTTTCTCACATATCAACGCATCATTATCAACACAATAACTGATGCGCTTGTGATGAGACTCCAGCGATAAACACGCCATTTCCTAACAGCAAAACAAGCGGGCCAGTGGCCCGCTTCGTTTTATGCAGAGTTAACCCAATCCTCACACCGGCGGATGGAAATGGCTGGCCTCGCGGGTAGCCATCTCCTCGTAGGTGGCCCACTTCTGCCACGCCACTTGTTGCGCCACCTGCATCAGCCGGTCGGCCTCCTCCGGATGGCTCTGGGCCAGCACCCGATAACGGGTCTCCTCCTGCCGGTATTCAGCAAGGGGAATGGAGGGGCGCAAGCTGTCGAGACTGAAGGGGTTCTGCCCCGCGCTGCGCAATACCGGGTTGTAGCGCATCAGCGGCCAGTGACCGGAGGCGACGGCGCGTTTTTGCTGGGTCAGGCCAAACTCCATATCGATACCGTGGGCGATGCAGTGGCTGTAGGCGATGATAAGCGACGGGCCCGGATAGGCCTCCGCCTCACGCAAGGCCTGCAGCGCCTGCTGCGGGTTGGCACCAAAGGCGATACGGGCAACATAGACATTGCCGTAGGAGATGGCCTGCAAGGCTACATCCTTCTTGGCCAGCGTCTTGCCCCCCGCCGCAAACTTGGCGACGGCACCGAGCGGGGTCGATTTCGACATCTGACCGCCGGTGTTGGAGTAGACCTCGGTATCCATCACCAGCACGTTCACATCGCGGCCGGAGGCGAGCACATGATCGAGCCCCGCCGAGCCGATGTCATAGGCCCAGCCATCGCCGCCGATAATCCAGACCGAGCGGCGCACCAGCTGATCGATGAGTGACAGCAGCTCGCGGGCCTTGCCGGATTTCACCTCTTCCAGCCGCTCCCGCACTTGCGCGACCCGGTTGCGCTGGGCGCGGATCTCCGACTCCAGCCGCTGCGGGGCGTTGATAAGCGACTCGACCAGCGCCTCCCCCAGCTCCCCCTTCATCGCTTCAAGGGCCGCCACCGCCTGACCGTGATGCTGATCGGCGGTGAGACGAAAACCAAAGCCAAACTCGGCGTTGTCCTCAAACAGGGAGTTGGACCAGGCCGGCCCCTTCCCTTCGCCATTCTTGGCCCACGGGGTGGTCGGCAGGTTGCCGCCATAGATGGAGGAGCAACCGGTGGCGTTGGCCACCAGCATGCGATCGCCAAACAGCTGGGTCAGCAGCTTGAGATAGGGGGTCTCGCCACAGCCGGCGCAAGCGCCGGAGAACTCGAACAGGGGTTCGAGGAACTGGGCACCACGCACCGTGGAGAAGTCCACCCGTTCGCGGGCAGGCCACGGCAGACTCTCGAACCAGCGCAGTGCCTGCTTCTGACCAGCCAGATGCGGAGCCTTGTCCATCATGGCGATGGCGCGCTCACCTTCATGGCTCTCATCCGCTCCGGCCCGCACCGGACAGGCCTGCACGCACTGACCGCAGCCGGTGCAATCTTCCGGATAGAGTTGCAGGGTGTAGCGGCTGTCGGGGAAGCCCTTGGCGGTGACGGGCACCGACTGCGCTGCCTCGGGGGCGGTCGCCAGCCAATCCTGATGGTAGAACTTGGCCCGCAGCGCCGCGTGGGGGCAGACAAAGACGCAGTTGCCGCACTGGATGCAGATATCGGAGTGCCAGATCGGGATCTCGCGGGCGATATCCCGTTTCTCGAAGCGGCTGGTGGCGGTGGGGTAAGTGCCATCCACCGGCAGCATGGAGACGGGGATCAGATCGCCGCGCCCTGCCAGCATCTCGCCGGTCACCCGCTGGACAAACTCGCTGCCACCCGGCGCCAATGGCAGCGGATAGTCGCTGATCTGCTCCTCACCGGCCGGGATGGCCACCTGATGGAGGTGGGCCAGGGTGTCGTCCACCGCCGCGAAGTTGCGCTCGACCACTTCGGGCCCCTTGCGGGCATAGCTCTTCTCGATGCTCTCCTTGATCAGCGCAATCGCTTCGTCCCGCGGCAAGATGCCAGCCAACGCGAAGAAGCAGGTCTGCATGATGGTGTTGATGCGATTGCCCATACCGTTGCGTTCGGCCACCCGATCCCCATCAATGCAGTAGAGGCGGATATCGAGGGCACGGATGCGGGCACGCAGTCGCTCGGGCAGCTCGGCCCAGACACGGTCAGGCTCATAGGGAGCATTGAGCAGCAGGGTCGCCCCTTCGGCGGCGTGCTCCAGCAGATCGACCGATTCGACAAAACCCCACTGGTGGCAACCGATAAAGCTCGCCTGCTCGATAAGCCAGGGGGCGTCGATGGGCTCGGGGCCAAAGCGCAGGTGGGAGACGGTGCGCGAGCCCGACTTTTTGGAGTCGTAGACGAAGTAGCCCTGGGCGTGGAACCCCTCCAACTCGCCGATGATCTTGATGCTGTTCTTGTTGGCACCGACAGTGCCGTCGGCACCAAGGCCGAAGAAGAGCGCCCGCACCCGGCTGGCGGGCTCCAGATCGCCGATGGGGTGCCAGGCCAGACTGAGGCCCGACACATCATCGACAATCCCCACGGTAAAGCGGGGGCGCGGCGCATCGGATGCCAGCTCCTCGAACACCGCCGCGCACATGGCGGGGGTGAACTCTTTGGAGGAGAGGCCGTAACGGCCGCCACTGAGCCACGGCAACCGCTTGATAAGGCCGCGCTGCAAGCCGTCGATCAGCGCGCTCTGCACATCCAGCAGCAGCGGCTCGCCACCGGCGCCCGGCTCCTTGGTGCGATCCAGCACCGCCATGCGCCGCACGCTCTCGGGCAACGCATCGAGCAGCGCCTGTACCGGGAAGGGGCGATAGAGGCGAATGACCAGTACCCCGGTCTTGCGATCCTGCCGGTTGAGCCAATCCACTGTGGTGCGGGCGGTGGCCGCCCCCGAGCCCATCAGCACGATGACATCGGTGGCATCGGGCGCGCCGTGATACTCCACCAGCCGGTAGTGGCGGCCAGTCAGCTCGCCGAGATTGTCCATGCACTGCTGCACCCGCGCCGGTACCGCCTCGTAGAAGGGGTTGACGCTTTCGCGGGACTGGAAATAGGTATCCGGGTTCTGGGCGGTGCCACGCATCACCGGATGATCCGGGTTGAGGGCCCGCGCACGGTGGGCCCGCACCCAGTCGTTGTCGATCAGCGCGCGAATTTCATCTTTATGCAGCGCGATGATCTTGTTCACCTCGTGGGAGGTGCGAAAGCCGTCGAAGAAGTGGATAAAGGGCACCCGGCACTGTAGGGTGACGCTATGGGCAACCAAGGCCAGGTCCTGCGCCTCCTGCACCGAGCCGGAGGCAAGCATGGCAAAGCCGGTGCTGCGCGCCGCCATCACGTCCTGATGGTCGCCAAAAATCGACAGCCCCTGCGCCGCCAGCGAACGGGCCGCCACATGGAACACCGCCGAGGTCAGCTCACCGGCGATCTTGTACATGTTGGGCAGCATCAGCATCAACCCCTGGCTGGCGGTGAAGGTGGTGGCGAGCGCCCCCGCCTGCAGGGCGCCGTGTACCGTGCCGGCCGCCCCCCCTTCACTCTGCATCTCCACCACTGTGGGGATGTTGCCCCACAGGTTGGTCTGCCCCTCTGCCGCCCAAGCATCGGCCAGTTCGGCCATAGTCGAGCTCGGGGTAATGGGGTAGATGGCACACACTTCACTCAGCTGGTAGGCCACCCGGGCCGCGGCTTCGTTACCGTCGACCATGATCAGTTCATGTTTCATAGGGACTCCTCCGGTTGGCGCAGCTCGATGGCGTGACAAGGGCACTGATCATGACAGGCACCGCAGCCGGTGCAGCGCTCGGCATCCACCTGATAGCCTTTGCCCGGCCCCAGCTTGGCTATGGCCTGCTCGGGGCAACTGCCATAGCAGCCGTCGCACTCGAAGCAGTTGCCGCAGGAGTAGCAGCGCGCCGCCTCGTAGCGGGCGGCCACCTCATCCAGCCCGCCGATGATCTCGCCAAAGTCATCCCGCGCCCACGCCGGTTTGACCGGCTGACTGCTGGCGGGCGCGTAGGTCTGGAACCAGAGTTGCAACTGCTCCGGCCCCACCAGCGGGTAGGAGAGCGGTTTGTGGTAGTGGCGACCGCGCAGCCAGGCATCCATATGGCGTGCCGCCTTCTTGCCGTGGCCGGTGGCAATGGTAACGGTGCGCTCGGAGGGCACCATGTCGCCGCCCGCAAATAGCCCCGGCACATCCGTCATCAGGTTGCCCGCCACCTGTACGACCCCCTCCTTGTTGACCCGCACGCCGGGAATACTCTCCAGCACGCTCAAGTCCACCTCTTGGCCCAGCGCCAGAATAAGGGAGTCCGCTTCGAGGGTTTCAAACTTGCCGGTGGGCACCGGCTTGCCCTCGGCATCCAGCGCCATCACCTCCACTTCGATATTGGTGCTATCGAGCTGGCGGATAGTGCGCAGCCAGTTGATCTTGATCCCCTCCTCCTCGGCCTCGTCGGCTTCAAAGGCGTGGGCCGGCATATGGTCCCGGTCGCGGCGGTAGATGATCATTGCCTCTTCAACGCCCAAACGGCGGGCGGTACGGGCCGCATCCATAGCGGTATTGCCACCCCCATAAATCGCTACCCGCCGTCCCAGTTTGGGGGGCGGCAAGCCCTGCTCTTCGGCCAGACTGGCCTGCTCTAGGAAACTCACCGCATCGAGGATCTTGCCCGCTTCCCGGGCCGGAATATCGACCCGCTTGGCCAGATGGGCGCCGATGGCCATAAAGACGGCGTCAAAGCCCCCCTCGTCGCGCTCGCGCAGCACATCCTCCACCTTGTGGTTGAGGGTCAGCGTCACTCCGGCCGCCACGATACGGGCTACCTCCCGATCCAGCACATCGCGGGGCAAACGGTAGGCGGGAATACCGAAACGCAGCATGCCGCCAGCAAGCGGCCCCGCTTCGCGGATCTCCACCTGATGGCCGAGCCGGTTGAGGTGCCAGGCGCAGGAGAGACCGGAGGGGCCAGCGCCAATTACCAGCACCTTCTTGCCGCTGGCAGGGGCAGGTGGCGCAGGCTGCCAGCCACGGGCCAGCGCCTCGTCGCCGAGGAAACGCTCGATGGCATGGATGGAGACGGATTCATCCACCTGCCCGCGATTGCAGGCGCTCTCGCAGGGGTGATAACAGACCCGGCCATGAATGGCGGGCAAAGGGTTCTCTTCGATCAGGGTCTGCCAGGCCGCCTCAAAACGGCCGGCCTGCGCCAAAGAGAGCCAGGCCTGGATATTTTCTCCAGCCGGGCAGGCGTGATTGCAGGGTGGCAGGGCCGGCCGCCAGACGGGTAGCCGGGTACGCACCGGGCCTGTTCCCGTTTTCAGGGAGAGATCCGGCAATGGGGTCATGTCCAGTTGTTTGCTCATACATTGCTTTCTTCTTTTTGTGTGACAGGCCCCACCCGATGGCGCTTGATACCGTGTAGCCGAAGCGGACGGTGGCCGGATGGGGAAGAAGCGAAAGCGTTAGAAACTGGGAACTGAGTCGATAATGGCCGCTTTTTTGTACTGATTAGCGAATCAGGATCAAAAAATGTTGCATTTTATGGTTCATAGAGACCAGAACGTGACTCAAGTAACATCTTCTCCAGCTGACCGCTGGCTTTCAGTTTGGCGAGCCCCCGATTGAAGGTTTTGATCAGCTCGTCAGCGTTGGCACGCTTGCGGCTGATCAGCAGGTGACCCTCAACTTTCATCACGGGTTTTGAATGGGTTGCAAAGAGATCGACCGTGCTGGCCGGGTAGAACTGACGCAGGGAGTAGTAGCCGACATCGATGTTCTCCAGGGTCAGGTCGGCGCGGCCGGAAAGCAGCAGATCAAAGCTCTGGCGCAGCCGGGTGACGAACTGCACCTGCAGCGGCACCTGCGCGATGGCTGCAAAAAAATCTGCATTGTAGGTATAGCCACTGACCGCAGCCAACTTGCGATCCGCCAGATCCTGATAGCCACGCCATTCCAGCGGATCTGACTTGAGATAGAACCAGACGTAGGTCTCGCTCAGGATGGGATCGCTGTAGAGATGGGTTTTGTGCCGCTCGCTCGACTCATACCAGTGGACAGTGCCATCCACCACCCCCTCCTCCGACAAGCGAAAGGCCCGCTTCCAGGGAAGAAACTGGAACTTGACGCTCACCCCTTCACTCTTGAATGCCTCGCTCACTATATGGGGGATCAGCCCCTGATATTTCAGCGTCTCGGAGCAGTAAGGGGGATACTCTCCCGTGGTCAGGGTCAGCTCCTGCGCCCAGAGCCCTTGGCAAAAAAGGCTCCCCGCCAGCAACCAGCTTATGTTCATCCCGATGCCCTCTTGTTCTGTTTTCCCAACTATAGACCGCCCCTTGAAAGGATTGCCGGATCGCCGGGGAACCGTTATGTTCCCCTTTTTCCAGGCGATCGCGCCGCGTCACAAGGATATGAAGATGCCCAGGCTAGACAGCATTCACCTCTACCCCATCAAATCGACTGCAGGTATGCCGCTGGCTCGCGCCCGGGTGACCGAAGAGGGACTGGCAGGGGATCGCCGCTACATGGTGGTCAAACCGGACGGCACCTTTATCACCGCCCGAACCCATCCCCAACTGCAACAGGTCGTGGCTACCCCCATCGAAGGTAGCTTGCAACTGCGCTATCCGGGCTTTGAACCGCTCACCCTGCAAGAGACTGACTTCAGCCGCACCCCGCAAGCTACCGGAGTCTGGAGCGACCGTTTCACCGCCCTGCACACCGACCCCAAAGCCGGTGGGTGGCTAAGCCGGGTGGCAGGGGAGACGGTGCAACTGCTCTGGCTGGGTGAAACCTCTGATCGCTTTCGTGAAAAGACCGGCACCCGGGTCAGCTTTGCCGACGGTTATCCGCTACTGCTGATAAGCCAGGCTTCCCTTGAGGATCTCAATCTGCGCTCCGATGCGCTGCACCAGATGAGTCAATTTCGCACCAATCTGGTGGCAAGCGGCACCCGCCCCTTCGAAGAGGACAACTGGGTGCGCATCCGCATCGGCGAGGTGGAGTTTCAGGTGGTCAAGCCCTGCAGCCGCTGCATCATGACCACAGTGGAAGCGGGCACCGATCGTTTCAACGCCCTGAAAGAGCCGCTGGCGACCCTCACCCGCTACCGCCGTGGCGAGGATGGCGAGGTCTACTTCGGCCAGAATCTGGTGGCGCTGAACGAAGGGTGGATTGAGGCGGGCAGCGAGATCGAGGTGCTGGAGACGACGCGACCACCTGTCTACCCCAACGCCGCACCGAAGAAGCGGGAGCTGGTCTGCGTGGCCCGCGAACCGCTGGCGCGGGATCTGGAGACCTTCTGGTTCGAAGCCGCCGATGGCGAGCCCCTGCCCGACTACCTGCCGGGCCAGCATCTGCCCATCAGCCTCGATATCAAAAACGAGCGGGTTCAGCGGCGCTATACTCTGAGTTCTACGCCGGATCACCCGGAGCGTTATGGCATCAGCGTCAAGAAGGTGGAGGGTGGCCGCATCTCCCACTGGCTGCACCAGCAACTGCAGGTGGGCGACCGGCTGCTGTCCGCCAACCCCGCTGGCGAGTTTCACTTAGGGTCCGAGCGCAACCTCCTGTTGCTCTCCGCAGGCTCCGGCGTCACCCCCATGCTGGCGATAGCCCGCACCCTGGCGCTACGCGAGGAGCTGGAAGAGGTTCACTTTATGCACCTGTGCCGCAGCGAAGCGGACATTCCCGCCGCCAGCGAACTGCACGCCATGGCGCAGCAGGGCATGACCCTCACCATTATCCTGAGCCAGCCGGACAATCACTGGCAGGGGCTGCAAGGGCGGCTCAATGATGAGCATCTGCAACTGGTCAAAGGGTTGGCCGAAAAAGAGGTCTTTATCTGCGGCCCCCACGGCTTTATGGCCGATGCAGCCGCCAAAGTGGCAGCCCTCGGCGTTCCGGCCGCGCGTATTAAACAGGAGAGTTTTGGCGGCGCGATTCTCTCGGTGGCTCGCCCCCATCAGGCAGTACAACTGCGTATCGGCGCTCAAGCCTTTACCGGCAACAATCAGGGCACAGTGCTGGATCAGGCCAACAAGCAAGGTGTAGAGCTGCCATGGAGCTGCCGCGCTGGCATCTGCGGCAGTTGCAAACAGACACTGATCTCGGGCGAGGTGGATCACCCCGACGCCCCCGCCATCACCGCCGCCGAGCTGGCCGAGGGCAAGATCCTTGCCTGCTGCGCCGTGCCGCTCACCGACCTTGAAATCCTATGATCGGGTGATCGGGCCGCATTAACTCACGCCACCCCAGATGACCGGGGAATTGACCCCGGTCATCTTTATCCACACTTGTTCACCTGATCCGCCCTTAATTTGTCCCTACCGCCTTCATCTGTAAGTTTCCCTTCCTATACTCTCAGAGCAAAAAGCCTTGCCAGCCATTGACTTGGCGATGCTCCATACGACACTCAGCCATAGGGAAAGAACGCCCATACCATGGAACAGAACAAGCCCGCCTTTCAGCTCAACCTGCTGCTATCCGTCATCACCCTGATCCTGCTGTCACTGGTGTTTTTCGCCTACAGCTGGGCGGGTAAACAACTGGAAGAGAGTTATCGACAACAATATGTCTCCTACCTGCTGGCCGACGAACTGCGCCAATCCTCCGATGATCTGACCCGACTCGGTCGCACCTATGTCATCACCAAGGATCCAGCCTACGAACAGCAGTACATGCGGATCCTGGCCATTCGCAACGGCGAACAGCCGAGACCGGATGGCTACAACCGTATCTACTGGGACTTTGTCGCCGCCAACGGCCAGAATCCCCGCCCCGACAGCAATGTTCGCCGTGGCCTGATCGACCTGATGAAGGATGCCGGTTTCACCGACAGTGAGCTCGCCAAACTGAACGAGGCCAAAAACAACTCGGATGCCCTGGTCAACACCGAGGTCGCCGCCTTCAAGCTGGTGCAGCAGACCGATGGCGATCCGGTTGCCAACCAGCAAAAAGCCATCGCCATGATGCATGACAAGGCCTATCACCAGAACAAGGGGCGCATCATGTCCCCCATCGATGACTTCTACGTGATGATGGAGCAGCGCAACCACGAGGCAGTCGAGAGCGCCATCGCCAATACCGACATGCTGCGCTATCTCTTTATCGCCCTCGGTCTGGTGTTGATGTTCTTCCTCTGGCGCACCTATCGCTCCCTGCTCGATCTGGTGGGCACCTCGGTCGAGCAGCTCAAGACCGATCTCCATATGATGGCGGAAGGGGACTTCTCGCGCCCCATCAAGGTGCCGCCAGGATCGAAAGAGAGCCTGATCGGTCTACTCGGCGGTATGCAGACCACCCTCAAGGGGATCATCGCCAAGGTCTCCCACTCCACCGAGGAGCTGTCCCACTCTGCCGACAGCATCGCCCAAATTGCCGAGCAGACCGCCCAGTTTGCTACCGATCAGCAAACCAGCACCCAGACCATGGCCGCCGCCATCGAGGAGCTGGTGGTGAGCATCAGTCACCTCTCCGACAACGCCACTCATGCCGACGAGCTGAGCAAGGTCTCAGCCAATACCCTGGAGGAGGGGTCAGGGGTCATTAAAGAGACGCTCGGCAGCATCGAGAATATCTCCACCACAGTGGGGGATGCGGCCAGCACCATCTCCGAGCTCAACGGCCATACCCAGCAGATTTCGGAGATCATCGGGGTGATCCGCGGCATCGCCGATCAGACCAACCTGCTGGCCCTCAACGCGGCCATCGAGGCGGCGCGGGCCGGTGAACAGGGTCGCGGCTTTGCGGTGGTGGCCGACGAGGTGCGCAATCTGGCCAGCCGCTCGGCGGCCTCAACCCAGCAGATCACCGGGATGATCAGCAAGATCCAGAGCGGGGCGGATGCCTCCATCCGCAGCATGGAGAACACGGTCAACAACGTCTCTCGCGGGGTCACGCTGGCTAACCAGACCGGCGAGGCGATCGCCAGCATCCAGAGCCACGCCTCCAACCTCACCGGCCTGATGGGGGAGATCAGCCACACCCTGCGCGAGCAGTCCACCGCCGCCAACGAGGTAGTCTCCACCGTCGGCAACATCACCTCTCTCTCCGAGCAATCGGGGGATGCCGCCCGTCACGTATCTCAAGAGGCGGCCAAGCTCAAGCAGCTGTCACGGGTGCTGCGCCAGGAGATGGGGCACTTCAAACTTTAAAAATGCTGCAAAGCAAAACGGCTGCCCGAAGGCAGCCGTTTTTTATGCGGGGTTATCCCCCGTCATTCAGCATCTATCAACCACGCAGGGCGGCGATGCGCTGCTCGATGGGCGGGTGGCTCATGAACAGCTCGCTCATGGAGCGCTTGCCGTTGATACCAAAGGCCATCATGGAGCCTTCCAGCTGCGGCTCGGCACCGCGGGAGAGGCGCTCAAGGGCGGCAATCATCTTGTCGCGACCGGCCAGCTTGGCGGCACCGGCATCGGCACGGAACTCACGCTGACGGCTGAACCACATGACGATGATGGAGGCCAGAATGCCGAACAGCATCTCCAGCACGAACACGGTGATCATGTAGGCAAAACCGCCGGTACTGCTGCTCTCTTCCTCGTTGTTGGAGCTGAAGAAGTTGCTGATGACGCCAGCCACGATCCGGGCGAAGAACATCACGAAGGTGTTCACTACCCCCTGGATCAGGGTCAGGGTCACCATGTCGCCATTGGCCACGTGGCTCACCTCGTGGGCCAGTACCGCTTCCGCCTCGTCACGGCTCATGCTGTAGAGCAGGCCGGAGGAGACCGCCACCAGCGAATCATCGCGGCGGGCGCCGGTTGCAAAGGCGTTCATCTCGGGAGAGTCGTAGATCCCCACTTCCGGCATCTTGATACCCGCTTCGCGGGCCTGACGGGCCACAGTGCTCACCAGCCAGTGCTCGGTCTCGTTACGGGGTTGCTCGATGACCTGGACGCCATAGCTGCGCTTGGCCATCCACTTGGACATCAGCAAGGAGATAAAGGAACCCCCAAAACCGAACACGGCACAGAACACCAACAGCCCGGAAATGCTGGACTTGTTGATCCCCAGAACCGAGAACAGGATATTGAGTACCACCCCCAGCACCAGCATGACGGCCAGGTTGGTCACCAGGAATAGCATAATTCGCTTCATATAGACTCCTTGTGAAGATAAGGGACATGACCGGGGATCACTCGGGATCCCCACCTGATCATGTTAATGTCGACATTCTAGGGAGATTCGATGAATGTTCGCTGAATATGCCGTCAAAGTAGCGGCGAGATATCGAGACGCCCCTGCAAATCGGCTTCAAGTGGATTGTTTATAAACGGAATTTCGCCGAGGAAGGGAGCTGGCAGCAAGCCTCTCAGGGTGTCCAGATTTTCCTGATAATGGCTCATGGAACCATGGAGCCGATTAATTACCCACCCCGCCACCGGCAGCTGATCATTGCGAATGGCGGCAAAGGTGAGCAACGCATGGTTGAGGCAACCCAGCTTGGCCCCCACTACCATGATCACCGCCATGTTCTCCTGCTTGACCCAGTCCGACAGCAGATGCTTGCGATCGAGCGGCAAATACCAGCCCCCCGCCCCTTCCACTACCGCCAGTTCGGCCCCAGCCTGTTCAATCTTGCGTAGCCCCTCGCTCAACCCCTGCATGGTGATAGGCTGGCGCGCCTCGCTGGCGGCGATGTGGGGCGCAATCGGCGGCTCATAGGCGAACGGATTGACCACCTCATAGGGCAGCGGCAGACTCGCCGCCTCCTGCAACAGAACGGCATCCAGGTTGCGCAGCCCGTCCGGAGTGCGAGCACATCCGGCCGAGACCGGCTTGTAACCCGCGCACTTGATTCCCTGTGCGCTGAATTCGCGCAGCAGGGTGCGCGCCACCAGCGTCTTGCCCACATCGGTATCGGTGCCGGTGATAAAGAATGATTTCATACGGTTCTCTCCTTGGCAGGGCCCGTTGACTACCCTGCACACAATGCGATTCCCGGCGCTCAGCGAGGCTTGCTGAGGCGGCCGAGGCACACCCGATAACTGGCGACCAGCCTGCCATCGGGCTGGCGAAACACCTCATACGCCTGCGCCAGCTGCTGCAATCTGGCGCGACCACTCAGACCGGCCGGGGCGGCACTCCCCTGATTGTCATTGATCTGATT
This sequence comes from Aeromonas sp. Y289-2, assembly GCF_027705925.1. Taxonomy (NCBI): domain Bacteria; kingdom Pseudomonadati; phylum Pseudomonadota; class Gammaproteobacteria; order Aeromonadales; family Aeromonadaceae; genus Aeromonas; species Aeromonas sp. Y289-2. The sequence continues at coordinate 74,115 of NZ_JAPDCH010000013.1, read as the reverse complement.
GGCCCCAATCCCCTTGAGATCGCGCAACAACTGCGGCAATTCAAGATAGGCGAGATCCCAGGTGATACAACGCAGCTCGGGAGCAGATACCCCGGCGCTAGCCAGCGCCTGCTCCAATTGTGGCAGGCTGAGGAAGCGATTGACATGGGCGCGACCATCAAGCTGCTGCCAAGCGGCTCGCAACTGCCAGAGCGACTCATCGAGCAGGGTCGAGAAAAAGATCTGGCCGCCCGGTTTGACCACCCGCAGCAACTCGCCAAAAGCCTGGGCCGGACGCTCGCACCACTGCAACGCCAGACTGGAGAAAACCCAGTCGAACGCGCTGTCGGCGAAAGGAAGCTGCTCCGCATCACCGCAGAGCAGGCGGGCGCCGCTGCCACGCAAGGCGGCCTGCGCCAGCATGCCGGGGGCGAGATCCAGCCCCACCAGCTGGTGACAACGGTTCGCCAGCTGGGGTAAGAAAAAGCCGGTGCCGCAGCCCAGATCCAGCCCGCTCACCGTCAGATCAGTGCCAACCAGCCTGTCTGGCATCCATTCCAACAGCGCCTGACCCACCTCCTGTTGAAAGCGGGCGTGGGCATCGTAATGACGAGCGGCGGCGCCAAAACGGCGAGCAAGCTGCGCCTTGTCGACCGTTTGAAAACGCTCAGCCATAGTGAGCCTCCCCAAGCGTTGTAACTGCAGGGCAGACCCCCAAGGCATCGAGCAGGCGCTCCACATCCTGCTCGCGGTGAGCCGCGCTCAGGGTAATGCGCAGCCGGGCCGTACCGACTGGCACCGTTGGCGGGCGGATGGCGCTCACCCAGACGCCGCGTTCCCGCAGCCGTTCTGCCAGTTGCAGGGCAACACTGCTCTCCCCCACCAGCAGCGGCTGGATCGGGGTATCGCTCGCGCCAAGCTGCCAACCCTGATCCTTTGCCCCTTGCCGGAAGCGAGCGATCAGCTGGCCAAGATGGGCGCGGGACTCATCAGCCGCGCGCACCAGTTCGATGCTCTTGCTCACCGCGCAAGCCTGCGCGGCGGGCATATGGGTGCTGTAGACATAGTGGCGAGCGAAGTTGACCAGATACTCCACCAGCTCGCGGCTGCCGCCGACAAAGGCGCCAGCGACGCCAAGCGCCTTGCCAAAGGTGCCCATCTGGATATGCACGTTGGCAGGATTTACTCCCTGCGCCGCCAGGGTGCCGCGCCCCTCAGGCCCCAGCACACCGAGGCCGTGGGCATCGTCGATCATCAGCCAGTTGCCGCTCCGGGCGGCGAGGATTGCGAGCTCACCCCAGGGGGCCTGATCCCCGTCCATGCTGAACACCCCTTCCGAAACAATCAGTCCGCGATTTGGCTCAAGCTGCCGTTCAAGGGCCGCCATATCGTTGTGGGCAAAGCGCTTCATCTTGCAGGGGAGCTGGCTGCCCATCTCCTGCAAAGAGGCGTGGTTGAGTTTGTCCTGCCACAGCAGATGCTCCTTGCCAAGCAGCGCTTTGAGCACCGCCTGATTGGCCGAAAAGCCGCAGTTGAACAGCAGTACCGCCTCCACCCCGAGCCACTCGGCCAGGGTCTCCTCAAGCTGTTGGTGGGCACGACTGTAACCGGTCACCAGCGGTGAGGCGCCGGAGCCCGTGCCATAGCACTCAACCCCCGCGTTGAAGGCGGCCTTGATGGCGGGATGATCAGCCAGGCCCAGATAGTCGTTGGCGGAAAAGTTGAGGTAGTCGCGCCCTGCAACCCTGAGCCGCCCGCCACTCGCCCCGTCGGTCGCGATGCGGTTGCGCAGCAGACCCACCTGCTCGCGCTCGGCCAGCGCCGTGCCCAACACAAAGGGGCCCGTTACTGCAGGGCCGTTCATGGCTGCGCGGCCCCGGCTCGGGGACGGGTGGCGTCATAAAACATCTCGGTGGGCTCGCTCTGGCGACTCACCTCGGCCAGCAGCTCCTCTTCTTGAACCTGATCAGGTTTCTGGGCCCGCTGGGCGGGGCGAATACCGAGCCGCTTGAACAGCTGCATGTCGCTGTTCTCGTCCGGGTTGGGGGTGGTCAGCAACTTGCAGCCATAGAAAATGGAGTTGGCTCCCGCCATAAAGCACATGGCCTGCATCTGCTCGTTCATCTTCTCCCGCCCGGCGGAGAGGCGCACATGGGAGGCGGGCATCATGATCCGTGCCACCGCGATGGTGCGGATAAATTCGAACGGATCGAGGTTCTCCTGATCCTCCAGCGGCGTGCCCTTCACCTTGACCAGCATATTGATTGGCACGCTCTCCGGGTGGCGCGGCAGGTTGGCGAGCGCCATCAGCAGGCCCGCCCGGTCTTTCGCCTGTTCGCCCATGCCGACGATGCCGCCGGAGCAGACCTTCATGCCCGCGCCACGCACATGATCCAGCGTATCGAGCCGATCCTGATAGGTGCGGGTAGAGATGATCTCGCCGTAAAACTCCGGCGAGGTGTCGAGGTTGTGGTTGTAGTAATCAAGCCCCGCAGCCCCCAGACGCGCCGCCTGATCGGCGGTGAGCATCCCCAGCGTCATGCAGGTCTCCATCCCTAGTCCCCGCACCTCCTCGATCATCCGGATGATGTAGGGCATGTCCTTCTCTTTGGGATTGCGCCAGGCGGCCCCCATGCAGAAACGGGACGAGCCGTTGGCCTTGGCTTCGCGGGCCCGCTCCAGCACCTTCTCCACCTCCATCAGCCGCTCGGCTTCGAGCCCGGTGTGGTAACGGGCGCTCTGGGGGCAGTATTTGCAATCCTCCGGGCAGGCGCCGGTCTTGATGGAGAGCAAAGTACTCACCTGCACTTCATTCGGGTCAAAGTGAGCGCGGTGGACAGTCTGAGCCTGAAACAGCAGATCGTTGAACGGCAGGGCAAACAGAGCCTGAACCTCGGCGAGGGTCCAGTCATTGCGAAGGGCGTGACCGCCCGCGGTGAGAGCATTCATACATGGCTTCCGGTTGTTATTAGTGGGATCCTGCGCCCGCCATCTTGGGATGGACAGCCACAAAACCCGTCGCCAGGCCCGCGCGCTCAGGGTGATGCGCAGTGCCAAGTGGCTGAAATTGTTGGCTAGTGTAGAGAGCCCGCGTAGACTGTCAACACCGACCAGATCAAACCAATTGACAACAGAACAATAAATGACCAACCAAGAATTTGACCTGCACCATGTGTGGCACCCCTACACCTCTCTCACTCACCCCCTGCCCTGCTATGAAGTGGCCAGCGCCAAAGGGGTGAAGATCAGCCTCAGCGATGGCCGTGAACTGGTGGATGGCATGAGCTCCTGGTGGGCTTGCGTGCACGGCTATCAGGTGCCGGAGTTGGACGCCGCCGCCACCGCCCAGCTCGGCAAGATGTCCCACGTGATGTTTGGCGGCCTCACCCACGCCCCGGCGGTCGAGCTCTGCCGCAAGCTGGTGGAGATCACTCCAAAGGGGCTTGATCGGGTATTTCTGGCCGATTCCGGCTCGGTGGCAGTGGAAGTGGCGCTCAAGATGGCGCAGCAGTACTGGCACGCCAAAGGGACGCCCAGAGCCAAATTTGTCGCCCTGCGCAGCGGCTATCACGGCGACACCTTTGGCGCCATGAGCGTCTGCGATCCCGATGGCGGCATGCACGAGCTCTACAAGGGGTTTCTGCCGGAACACTATTTTGTCGATGCGCCGAGCTGTCGCTTCCACGCCGAGTGGGACGAGCAGTGCGTGGTGGAGCTGGCGACACTCATGGCCGATCATCACGAGGAGATTGCCGCCATTGTGCTCGAACCCATAGTGCAGGGCGCTGGCGGCATGCGTTTCTATCACCCCCGCTACTTACAGTGGGTACGCGCCATGTGCGACGAGTTCGGCGTGCTGCTGATTGCCGACGAGATTGCCACCGGCTTTGGCCGCACCGGCCAGCTGTTTGCCTGCGACTGGGCGGGGATCAGCCCCGACATCATGTGTCTGGGCAAGGCGCTCACCGGCGGCTACCTCACCCTCTCGGCGACCCTGACCACCGAGCATGTCGCCCGTACCATCTGTGACGGCAAGGCGGGGGTCTTTATGCACGGCCCCACCTTTATGGGCAATCCCCTCGCCTGCGCGGTGGCCAACGCCTCCATCGATCTGCTGCTGGCCTCACCGTGGCAGGAGCGGGTGCGAGCCATCGAGCATCAGCTGCGTACCGAGCTGGTAGAGCTGACCCAGCACCCGGCGGTCACGGATGTGCGGGTGCTCGGTGCCATCGGGGTGGTGGAGATGAAGGAACGGGTGGATGTGGCGCGCATCCAGCGCAAGTTTGTCGAACTGGGCGCCTGGATCCGCCCCTTTGGCAAGCTGGTCTACCTGATGCCCCCCTTCGTCATCACCCCTGAAGAGCTGCGGGTATTGACCGGCGCCATCCGTCAGGCCATCACCGAGGGCGAGTTTTAATGCATGCAGCGGGCGGCCATCGCAGCCGCCCGTTTGACTACCGGCATTTGATATATAAAAAGGGCAACTTTATCCACTTCAGTGCAGTTTCACTTGCCGTAATGTGAGCAAAACACCAGACCTGAGGCCCCAAGAGGGGTAAACTGCTGCGGTTTTACCATCAAGAAAGACTGCTCATGCGCCTCTCCATTGCTGCCAAAATCAACTTTTTCCTGCTCTTCATCTTCTCCATGGTACTGGTCTTCTCCGCAGCCTATCAGGCGGTGCGCGAGCGCGATCTCATCCTGACCCTCATCAAGGAGCAGAGCCGCGAGCAGACCGAAGCCTATTTCGACGGCCTCAACATGCTGATGCTGACCGGCAAGATGGATGCCCGCGATACCCTGCGCGGCAAATTTCTCGACCATGCCCATGTGGAGGATGCCCGCATCGTCCGTGGCGACGCGGTGAGCAAACAGTTCGGGCCGGGACGAGAGACAGAGCAGGTAAAAGATGAGTTTGATGAGCTGGCTCTGGCGGGCAAAGGGAGCCTGGTGGTGGTGCACAACGGCATGCACAGCCGTCTGGTGGTCACTCGACCGCTGCTGGCCAAGAAGGATTTTCGCGGCACCGACTGCACCAGCTGTCATCTGGTACCGGAGAACACCGTGCTTGGTGCGGTGCGCTTTGACTACTCCCTCGATTCGCTGTTTACCCGGGTCGAGCAGAATATCCTCACCTCGGCGCTGATCCTCACCGGCATCTTCGGGGTGGGACTGCTGCTGACCCTCTGGGTCATCCGCACCTGGATCGTGCGCCCCCTCAACCAGTTGACCCGTTCCATGGAAGAGGCCACCGACCTGCACGACTTCGGCCACCGGCTGGAGGGGGATGACGGCGACGAGATTGGCCGGGTGGCGGTGGCCTACAACCAGATGCTCGACAGTGTGGAGCGACAGCTCGGCAAGCGCACCAAGGCCAGCAGGCAGGAACCGGATCAGCCCCGCTGAGGCGGGCGCTTAACCGACGTAGTAAAAGAGCAAGCTGGCGATCAGCACCAATAGCAGGATGGCCAGATTGACATGCCGGGAGTCATCCTGACGGCGGCTGCGCTTGCGCTCCAGCAGCAACACCGCCAGCGTCAGGGCGCAGCAGCTCCAGAGCCCGTAGACCAGCCAGGGGGTAAGGGCCGGGTCCCAATAATCGCGCACCTCGATCCCGCCATAGACCAGAAAACCGTAGGCAATTTCAGGGCGGGCATAGTGGTAAAGGGAGAGCAGCACGATAAAGCCACCCCAGCAGAGCATCACCAGCCCCTGCAACACCCGTGTCAGCCAATCTGGCCCATGCCGCCGATCTTTCACCCACCTCTCCTGCGCCCGTGACACTCTTGTTGAGTGAACCATGCCGAAAACCCCACCAGAGTCCGACATTTTTGCTTGTTTATCAAACCCGCGCGGGTAAGATTGACGGCTTAGTCTGCCATGGTGGGCCATCTGTGCCCGGGCCAGACTCCCTAGTGTTGCAAATAGCGCTGCAAGAACAAGCTGGAGACAATATTTCGATGACGCACGCATCCGTAGTAGATGTGCTGGCCGGTAAGTATCCGGTCGGCACCACCCAAACTGTCAAAGGGTGGATCCGGACTCGCCGTGATTCCAAGGCGGGGATCTCATTTTTGGCCATTTCCGATGGCTCCTGTTTCCATCCGGTACAGGCAGTTGTCCCCAATACCCTGGCCAATTACGAGAATGAAGTGCTGCGTCTGACCACTGCCTGCTCCGTGGAAGTGACCGGCGTGGTTGCCGCCTCTCAGGGCAGCGGCCAGGCTTTCGAACTGCAGGCGACCGAGGTGAAGGTAGTCGGCTGGGTCGAAGATCCGGATACCTACCCGATGGCCGCCAAGCGCCACAGCATCGAATACCTGCGTGAACAGGCCCACCTGCGCCCGCGCACCAACATCGTTGGCGCCGTGACCCGCGTTCGTCACTGCCTGGCGCAAGCCATCCACCGCTTCTTCCACGAAGAGGGTTTCCTCTGGGTTGCGACCCCGCTCATCACCGCCTCTGACACCGAAGGTGCCGGCGAGATGTTCCGCGTCTCCACTCTGGACATGGAAAACCTGCCGCGCACCGACGCCGGCAAGGTGGACTACAACGAAGATTTCTTCGGCAAAGAAGCTTTCCTGACCGTATCCGGCCAGCTGAACGCCGAAACCTATGCCTGCGCACTCTCCAAGGTCTACACCTTCGGCCCGACCTTCCGCGCTGAAAACTCCAACACCAGCCGCCACCTGGCCGAGTTCTGGATGGTTGAGCCGGAAGTGGCCTTCAACGATCTGGAAGATAACGCCGCACTGGCCGAAGCCATGCTGAAGTATGTCTTCAACGCCGTACTGACCGAGCGTCGCGACGATCTGGAGTTCTTCGCCCAGCACGTGGACAAGGATGCCATCGGCCGTCTGGAGCGTTTCGTCTCCTCCGACTTCGCCCAGATCGACTACACCGACGCCATCGAAGTGCTGAAAAACTGCGGCAAGAAGTTCGAATTCCCGGTCTCCTGGGGTATCGATCTCTCCTCCGAACACGAGCGCTATCTGGCCGAGGAGCACTTCAAGTCTCCGGTGGTGGTGAAGAACTACCCGAAAGATATCAAAGCCTTCTACATGCGCCTCAACGACGACGGCAAGACCGTTGCCGCGATGGACGTACTGGCACCGGGCATCGGCGAGATTATCGGTGGTTCCCAGCGTGAAGAGCGTCTGGACGTGCTGGATGCCCGTCTGGCCGAGATGGGCCTGAACAAGGAAGATTACTGGTGGTACCGCGACCTGCGTCGCTTCGGTACCGTGCCGCACTCCGGCTTCGGTCTGGGCTTCGAGCGTCTGGTGGTATACGTGACCGGCATGGGCAACGTCCGCGACGTGATCCCGTTCCCGCGTACTCCGCGTACCGCCGAGTTCTGATCAGCGGCATCTTGCCACTGCATTGCAAAAGCCGACCTGTGGGTCGGCTTTTTTATTGTCACCGTTATGGGTGATACTCAGGATCAATCGGCACAAGGAACTCGTCGCCTATGGGATATCGCCTGCTGCTCTCGCTCCTGCTGTCCTGCATGCCTGTTCAACTGTGGGCCGAGCCTGTTCGTCTGACCACCCTGGAGTGGCCCCCCTACACCAGCCAGAGCCTGCCCGATGGCGGCCTCACCGGCCATATCGTCAAACGCGCCTTTGCCGAAGCAGGACTGGAGGTGACGTTCGACTTCTATCCTTGGCAGCGGGCGGTACGGCTGGCGGCCGACCCGACCCAGCCTTATAGCGGCTATTTTCCCGAGTACCTCTCCGACACCCTGCCGACCCTGTGGCGCAGCTCAGCCAGCGTAGGCGACAGTGTGCTGGGTATGGCGCAGCGCTCAGGCCCCCCCATCCCCTGGCAGCAGCTCACGGATCTCGCCCCCTATCGGATCGGCGTGGTGGAAGGGTACGTCAACACCCGTGAATTCGATGCCCTGATGGCCAACAAGCGCCTCAACACTGCCGCCGTCGATTCCGACCTGCTCAACCTGCGCAAATTGCAGCGCGACCGGCTCGATCTGGCGGTGATCGACCGGGATGTCTTTCACTGGCTCATCAACCATGATCGCAAGCTGAGCAGCGCCAGATTGCAATTTCACCCGAAGATCCTCGAACACAAGAGCCTGCACATCATGTTTCGTCCCGATCAGCAGGCGTTGCAGCAACAGTTGGCACAGGCCATTGCCAGACTCGATATTGCCAAGCTGAGCGAGGATTATCAGCGCCGCCATCTGCAACAAGCACCCGCGGCCAAGTGAGCAGACCCGACGAAGTCTGCCCTTGCTGGCAAAAATAGCCTGAGCGCTGGCTTTTTCACCCTCTTCTGCTGCAATCGAGCCCTTTTTATGCCCCTCCCCTGCAGCCCTGTTGCCGCTCTGTTCTACCGCCATGACCACCCGATGGCTTGGCCCCGAGTGATACCACTTGGTGACAGAAATGATGTTTTTGTTAGTACGTGGTTTTTAAGTGGTTTAATCAAAAATTCATCGAGTTATTGAAGTAACTCAATTTTTTCACTTTTTCAGGGGAGCAGAATAGCAACTAACCCTTTTGGGCTAAATAAAACAGACAATGACAATTCATGGTTCAGGCTACCCGCGGCAATATGGGTTGAATCACACGAGGTAACGGAATGATCTTGATGGAATTTTTGGTGGTACTCGGCTGCTTGCTGCTGGGTACCCGCTTTGGGGGCATGGGACTCGGTCTCATCAGTGGTATCGGTCTCTTCCTGCTGACCTTCGTCTTCGGCCTGGTGCCGGGCGAACCGCCTGTTCAGGTAATGCTGACCATTCTGGCGGTGATCGGCTGTGCCGCCACCCTGCAGACTGCCGGTGGCCTCAACCTGATGATGCAGGTAGCCGAGCGTCTGCTGCGCCGTCACCCGCAATACATCACTATCCTAGCGCCGCTCACCACCTGGACCCTCACCTTCCTGTGCGGTACCGGCCACGTGGTCTACACCATGTTCCCCATCATCGCTGACATCGCGCTGCAAAAGAACATCCGTCCCGAGCGCCCGATGGCCGTAGCCTCCGTTGCCTCCCAGATGGCCATCTGCGCCTCCCCGGTCTCCGTTGCCGTGGTCTCCATGGTCTCCATTCTGGCGGCCGGTCACGGTATCGGTCAGGCTTATGGCCTGCTCGACATCCTGATGATCGCCATCCCCTCCTCCCTGACCGGTGTCATCGTGGCGGCCCTGTGGAGCCTGCGTCGCGGCAAGGATCTGGACAAGGACGAAGAGTTCCAGGCCAAGATCAAAGACCCGGAGCAGCGCGCCTTCATCTACGGCGGTGGTGAAACCCTGCTCAACACCAAGTTCCCGAAAGAGGCCTACTGGTCTACTTGGATCTTCTTCGCCGCCATCGCTGCCGTGGTATTGCTCGGCGCCAACGAAGGTCTGCGTCCGGTGTTCACCATCAAGGACAAGACCGGCCCGCTCTCCATGAACCTGGTGATCCAGATGATGATGCTGATCGCCGGTGCCATCATCCTGATGCGCTGCAAGGTCAAGCCGGGCGAGATCGCCAACGGTGCCGTCTTCAAGGCAGGCATGGTCGCCATCTTCTCCGTATTCGGGGTGGCATGGATGAGTGAGACCTTCTTCCAGGCTCACATGCCCCTGCTCAAAGAGACTCTGGCCCATGTGGTACAGGCCCAACCCTGGACCTACGCCCTGGTGCTTTTCCTCATCTCCAAGCTGGTAAACAGCCAGGCCGCCGCCCTCACCGCCATCGCCCCCATGGGGCTGGCGTTGGGTGTGGAGCCGAAGCTGCTGATCGCCTTCCTGCCGGCGAGCTACGGCTACTTCGTACTGCCAACCTACCCGAGCGATCTGGCCTGTATCGGTTTCGACCGCTCCGGCACCACCCGTATCGGCAAGTTCATCATCAACCACAGCTTCATCATTCCGGGGCTGATCGGGGTGGTGACCTCCTGCTCGCTGGGCTTTATCCTCACCAGCATCCTGCTCTAATCGCAGCGGCGTTTACCACGCCATTGCAATACAGGCCCCCGCTTCGGGGGCCTGCTTTTTTCCCGCTCTGTTACCCCAACCCTTTCCCCGCCGCCATTTCCGGACACCATGCCTTTACCTCTGCCCCCGCCGCTGGGTAGCATGCCCCCTCGTTCACCACCGGAATCTCATCCATGTCTCGCGTCATCCTGCTCTGGAGCGGTGGCAAAGATGCCATGCTGGCCCTCTGTCATGCTCGCCAAGCGGGCCATCAGGTGATGGCACTGGCCACCTTTGCGCCGCCAGAACCCCGATTTCTCGCTCACCCCTTGCCGCTGGTGCGCCGTCAGGCGGAAGCCCTCGGGCTGCCACATCTGCTGGTCACCATAGAAGCACCGTTCGATCTCGGTTATGAGCGGGCACTGGCACGGCTCAAGGAGGAGTGGCAACTCGATGGCGTAGTCACCGGCGATATCGACAGCGTGGGGGGCGCACCAAACTGGATCCGCGAACGCTGCCAGCCGCTGGGTCTCACCGTCCATACCCCGCTCTGGCAGCAATCTCGTCAAGCCTTGCTGGCGGATATGCTGGCCCGCGGCATCGTCGCCCACCTCTCCTGCGTCAATACCCGGGTGCTGGCTCCCGAGTGGACTGGACGCACCCTCGATACCGCCACCCTCGTGGAATTGCAACAACTGGCCGAGCGCGAGGGCTTCGATGCCTGCGGCGAGCAGGGGGAGTACCACACCATGGTGACCGATGGCCCGGGCTTTGCCGCCCCACTGCGCCTCGATGGCTGGCAGGTGGCGCGGCAGGATCATCTGGCCTACCTGGCCGAGCCACTGGGGTAACGGCCTCAAACCATCTGGCGCGCTCGTTCAGGGACATGCGCAAAATCGAGATAAAAAAACGGGAGGCAACAGCCTCCCGTTTGGATTTGAGCGGACCAGTTTTGAGCAGGCCATGACGACCCGAACAAGGGATAAACCGGCTTATTTCGCCAGCTTGCCCAGCACCCGCTGCAGCAGGCGGATGAGCGGCTCGATGCTCTCCAGCAGCAGGAACTCCGCTTCCGAGTGGAAACCGCCCCCCATGGGGCCGAAGCCATCCAGCGACGGCACACCTGCGGCGGCGGTGAAGTTGGCATCCGAGCCGCCACCGGCCTCCAGCCAGTTGAAGGGGATCCCCTCCTCCTTGGCTGCCGCCTCTACCAGCGCCATCAGCGCCTCGGTGTCACCGCTCGGGCGCATCGCCGGCTTGAAGCTCTGGCGATCCACCTCGACCCGACAACCCGCGAGGAAGGGGTTGTTGGCCATAAAGGTGAGCCGGTCGTGTACCGCAGCGGCCTCTTCGTTGCTCCAGAAGCGCAAATCCACGATCGCCTCGGCAAAGTCCGGCACCACGTTGACGCCGGTGCCGCCCTGTACCACGCCGACGTTCATGGTGGTGCCCGTGGTCATGTTGACCTGCTCGTTGATGGCCAGCACCCAATGCGCCAGCTCGGTGATGGCAGAGACACCTTCGGTCAGGGCCGAACCGGCGTGGGACGCCTTGCCGTGGAAGGTGATGCGGTACTTGGCATTGCCCTTGCGGGCGCTGATGAGATCCCCGTTGGGACGGGCTGCCTCGGCCACCAGCACGCAGCCACTCTGTTTGGCTTTTTTCACCAGCCAATCCTTAGACCAGGGGGAGCCAATCTCTTCGTCGCAGTTGTAGCAGACCAGCACCTTGAGCTTGGCAAGCAATGCCGGATCCATCTCTTTGAGTGCATACCAGATAGAGAGCAGGCCGCTCTTCATGTCCGAGACGCCGGGGCCAAAGGCTTGATTGCCTTCGATTTTCAGCGGGCGCTTGGCCGCCGTCCCCTCGGGGAAGACGGTATCCATGTGGCCGCACAGCATCACGTCGTAGTGATCGGCACCCGGCGCATTGGTGATCTCGAGGCAGGGGCCGCACTCGGCAGCAAACTGGTGGCGAGTCACCTGCCAGCCGATGGCCTCATATTTCTCGGTCATGATGTCGGCCACTTTCGCTACCCCGGCCGGGGTGCGAGTACCGCAATCGAGGTTGATGAGCGGGGCCAAATCGGCCAGATAGTTATCGAGGGAAAACGGGCTCTTTACAACTGTCATTATCTTCTCCATGCAACAATCAGCGTTGATGGCCGATCGTCTATTGCAACAAAGCGACACAGTGAGAAAAAGGCGGGCAGCCATGCCACCCGCCCGACCGGTAAATTCCAAACACCACTACATAACCCACATCACTACATAAACAGCAGATAGTTGAGGGTCAGCGCCGTCACCAGCGCCCCCGCCATCGGCACGCTGGTGCGTTTGACCACGGTAAAGGGCGATACCTTGGCAATCCCCGCACAGGCGATCAGTACCGCTGCGATGGGGGAGACGGTGCGGCCGATACTGGAAGCGAGCTGCATCGGCAGCAGCATGGTCACCGCAGGTACGCCAAACTTGGCCGCCACCGCCGGTGCCAGGGTCGAGAAACTGAGGAACGCCGCGTTGCCGGAGCCCATGATGACCGCCGCTACCATGATCAGCGCCACCATCACCAGGGTCATCAGACCGCTGCCGATACCGGCATTGCTGGCAGAGTGCAGCAGGGTATCGATGGCGCCGATGGCCTTGAGAGATTCGGCAAACAGCTCGGCACAGACGATGAGCGCCACCACGGGGCCAAACACCTTGCCCATGCCATCGAGGAAGCTCGACAGCCCGGCAAACGCGTTACGCACCGAGCGGCTACGCAGCAGCTCGCACAGCATGCCGATAAAGACCGACAGCAGCATGGCCACCTCCACGCTCATCTTGATGTCGCTCACCAGAAGCTTGGAGAAGGTCATCATCAGCACGAAGGGGATGATCGGCAGCAGGGCATACCAGGTAGGCGCCTGCACGCTCTCGGTGCCCTGTTCGTCCAGCTCGGCATGATCGCCGCGATGGAGCGCAGGATCCCAGCCATCCTTGCGATCGCAGTGACGCTGCCAGAAGAAGTGCAGCACCATGGTCACCAGCAGCATGGGGGCCACCAGCCAGATCTGGTAGTCAACAAAATAGCTGGTCGGATCCATGCCGGATTGACCGGCGGAGAAGATGGCGTTGGTCTGGGTCGGGCCAATTTCAAACGCCTGGGAGGTGGCGATGACACCACAGGCGGAGGCCGGGCTGATGCCGAGGTTGCGCATCACCGGATACATGGTGACCATCAACAGCAGGCCAAGGCCGGTAGCGGAGGTAACGAACAGGGAGACGAATACCGCCACCAGATAACAGATGGAGAGCATCAGGTAGCTGGACTGGATGCCTGCCACCGGTTTGACCGCCACTCGCACCAGCGCCTGGGAGGCCCCGATATGGGACATGTAAGTGGCAAAACCCGCCACCGCCATGATGGTGAGGCCGAGGCCCGCCGCGCGGTAGGAGAAGATCCCCTTGAACACTTCGAACAGGTCGAACAGGGCGAAGCCGGTGCTCTTGTCAGCGGGGAGAATGGGGTGCAGCCCCAGCCAGTAGGCCACCGCAAAAATGGCCATGCCCGCCAGCGCCAGCACCGCCTGCGGGTTGTAATCCTTGATAATGCCGTAAACCACGGCCACCAGAACGAGCAAGACGAATAAAAGTTCCAATATTCACTCCTGATAAATTTATCGAAGAGCGAAATCTAGTGATCTGACCACTGTTTGCCTTTGATCCCTATCAATAAAGGTGCCGTCACCGTGATTCATTAGCATAATATGTCGGCCATGTAACAATTTTTCGTTATTTCAACTGCCGGAAAACCTTTATCACCCCATATCCGGGAATTGTGTGACGCGACTCCCCTCTTTTTTGCGTTGGATCAACATATGACGGCGCCGAACTGGCGAAGATGCGCTTCGACATATAGCGACCATTTCGCGCCGGAGAGAGTTATGACAAGCCAAGCCACCGCAGGTGCTTCGACCTGCGACTACAAGCTGTGGGACATCCTCGTCGAGTCTGCAAAGGAACGCACTACCATTCGTTACTCCAAACTGGCCAAGCAGGCCGGGCTGGAGCAGTGCCAGGATGAACTGCGCACCCTGCTGCAACGCATCCGCATGTACTGCACCGAAAACAACCTGCCGATCCTCTCCGCCATCGTGGTGGACGACGTGGGCAAATACACTGGCCTCTCTTCCAGCCTGCCTGATGCTCCCTGGGAACGGGCCCGGGTCTTTGACCATGAGTGGACCACCCTGCACTGATTGAGGTGCTTGATGATGCCGACCAAAACGCGCCCGCTGGCGCGTTTTGGTTATCTGGCGTTTGCCCCCTTCTCTTTTTCTCCTGCAATAGTCGATCTTCTCCCGCAATACCCAACCCCATCGGGCATGCCAGCCCCACTGCTTCTGACCTTGTGCTCAAAATCGCCGTTCAGGTGTGACCAGTTCCGGTAAAACCCGCGAGCCGGACCATCGGCGTTGCCATGGGATTGCCACAATGCCAGAATCGGGCCCTTGCACTCTGTTGATTCGGATTTTCGGGACGCGGCCCACGGCCAGCGCCCACAAGAGAAGGACTCCCCATGGCCATCACCCTCTATGGCATCAAGAACTGCGACACCATCAAGAAAACCCGCAAGTGGCTGGATGAGGCCGGTATCGACTACCGCTTTCACGACCACCGCGCCGACGGCCTGAACCCGGACGATCTGGACAGCTGGTTGGCAAAACTCGGCTGGGAAGCCCTGCTCAATAGTCGCGGCACCACCTTCCGCGCCCTGCCGGATGAGGCCAAACAGGGCCTCGACACCGCCAAGGCGCGCGCCCTGCTGCTGGAGCACCCGGCCATGATCAAGCGCCCGCTGCTCGACCGTGACGGCGAACTGACTCTGGGTTTCAAGGCTGATCACTATCAATCCCTCTTCTCCCGTTAAGGACAACTAAGGACAACTGATGTCGGATGTCATCGCACTGGCCAAGGATCTGATCCGCCGCCCCTCCGTTACCCCCCTCGATGAAGGGTGCCAGACCCTGATGGCGGAGCGCCTCGCCAAGCTCGGGTTTGTCATCGAGCCCATGGTGTTTGAGGACACCACCAACCTCTGGGCCCGTCGTGGCAGCGAGGGGCCGCTGTTCTGCTTCGCCGGTCACACCGACGTGGTGCCCGCCGGGCCGCTGGACAAATGGCACACCCCGCCGTTCGAGCCGACCATCAAGGATGGCGTGCTCTACGGCCGTGGCGCCGCCGACATGAAGGGCTCGCTGGCTGCCATGGTGGTGGCGGTCGAGCGCTTCGTGGCCGAGCATCCGGATCACTCCGGGTCGATCGCCTTTCTCATCACCTCCGATGAGGAGGGGCCCTTTATCAATGGCACCACCCGGGTGATCGACACCCTGGAGGCCCGCAACGAGAAGATCCGCTGGTGCATCGTCGGCGAGCCCTCCTCTACCGCCGTGGTCGGAGATGTAGTGAAAAACGGCCGCCGCGGCTCCATCACCGGCGATCTGCTGGTACGCGGGGTGCAGGGCCATGTCGCCTATCCCCATCTGGCTGACAACCCGATCCACAAGGCGGCGCCAGCGCTGGCGGAACTCGCTGCCACCGTGTGGGATGAGGGCAACGCCTACTTCCCCCCCACCAGCTTCCAGATCGCCAACATCTCGGCCGGCACCGGCGCCTCCAACGTCATTCCGGGCGAGCTGCAGGTGCAGTTCAACTTCCGCTTCAGCACCGAATTGACCGACATGGATATCCGCGAGCGGGTCGAAGCGTTGCTGGATAGACATGGCCTCGATTATCAGCTGAGCTGGACCCTCTCCGGCCAGCCGTTCCTCACCGACACAGGCAAACTGCTGGCGGCGGCAGTCTCTGCCATCGAGGCGGTCAATGGCCAGCAGCCAGCCCTGCTCACCACTGGTGGCACCTCCGACGGGCGCTTTATCGCCCCCACCGGCGCCGAGGTGATTGAGCTCGGTCCCGTCAACGCCACCATTCACAAGGTGAACGAGTGCGTGAAGGCGGACGATCTGGATCTGCTGGCGGACATGTACCAAGGGGTGCTCGAGAGATTGCTGGCATGACGCAGGAACAACTGCTGGGGCTCGACGAGAGCCACCTTATTCTGGTGGGGCGCGGCCCCCATCGTCTAACTGCCGCCACCGCGGCGGCCTTCAACGACATGCAGGTGGCGGCCGCCTATGAGGGGTTCAACCTGCAGGCGGCCTCCAGCTGGCGCAGCTTCGAGCGCCAGCTCGCCATCTGGAATGGCAAGTGGCGCGGCGAACGGCCGCTGCTCGATGCCAGCAGCCAACCCATCGATGCCCTGCAACTGAGTGAGGTGGAGCGGCTGCACGCCATCCTGCGCTGGAGCGCCCTGCCCGGCACCAGCCGCCACCACTGGGGGACCGATCTCGATATCTACGACCCGGACTGCCTGCCCGCCGATACCAAACTGGCACTGGAGCCGTGGGAGTATGAAGCCGGGGGCTGGTTTGCAGATCTCAGCGAGTGGCTCAGCGATCATATGAGCGACTTCGGCTTCTTCCTCCCTTATGCCAAGCCGGTCGGGGCAGAGAGCGGGGTCGCCTACGAGCCCTGGCATATCAGCTTCTCGCTGGAGTCCGATGAGCAGCGGCTCGATCCCGCGGCACTGGCGCTTTGTCTGCAACAGGCGGATATTGAAGGCAAGTCGACCATATTGGCCAACCTTGATGAAATTTTGGCCCGTTATGTCACCACCTGTCCTGACGAAAGGAAAATCCCATGAATCTCTGGCTGTGGATAGGGTTGCCGCTGCTGTTCCTGCTCGGGCTGTTTCTCAATGCCATCAAAGACATGAAACGGCTGGAGAAGCAGTTGCCCAACTACAAGGACAAGATCCGCGAAGTGAAGGATGACGAGGACGACTGAATCCCGCCCCATCCCGTGGGGAGCGCCCTTGTGCTCCCCTCTCCCTCTGCTGTGCCGTTTCACTTTTACCCGCCCTCTCCTCCCTGCGCATCCTGAAATCGACGCTCCTTTGACTCCGCTTTCGATAACCCCGTCACTGTCAGAATATGGCGCGGCCATGCTGAAAAAAGGGATGAAAAATGTAAGAAAGTGCAAATTGATGCACAAATAAGCCACACAAGGGGGGCCTAACTGCATATAATGTGCCTACTTTGCACATTACCAGGAAGGAGTTCGCCCTTGGATGCCGCTACCATCAACAGTTTCTTTTTTGTCGCTGCCCTGTTGGTGGGAGCCAGCGTACTGTTGAGCGCCCTCTCTTCCCGCCTCGGTATTCCCATTTTGGTTATCTTCCTCGCCGTCGGCATGCTGGCCGGTGAGGATGGCCCAGGTGGCATCCACTTCGCTGACTACTCCATCGCCTATCTGGTAGGCAACCTGGCGCTTGCCATCATCCTGCTCGACGGCGGCATGCGCACCCGGGTCTCCTCGTTCCGGGTGGCGCTCTGGCCTGCCTTGTCGCTGGCGACGGTCGGGGTGGCTATCACCACCGGCCTGACGGGGCTCGCCGCTGCCTGGCTGTTTGACCTCAACCTGATGCAGGGGATGCTGATCGGCGCCATCGTCGGCTCCACCGATGCGGCGGCGGTCTTCTCCCTGCTTGGCGGGCGCAGCCTCAACGAGCGGGTGAGCGCGACGCTGGAGATAGAGTCAGGCAGCAACGACCCCATGGCGGTGTTTCTCACCGTCACCCTGATCGAGGTGCTCGCCACCGCCCAGCAAGGGCTGGATGGGGGCTTCCTGCTGCTGCAACTGGTCAAGCAGTTTGGTCTTGGCGCCGGGATTGGCCTTGGCGGCGGCTGGCTGCTGTGGCGCCTTATCAACACAGCCCGCCTGGCGCCGGGACTCTATCCGCTGCTCACTGTCAGCGGCGGCCTGCTGATCTTCGCCCTCACCACGGCGGTCGGTGGCAGTGGCATTCTAGCCATCTATCTCACCGGTCTGTTGCTCGGTAACCTCGCCCTGCGCAGCCGCAGCACCACATTGTCGGTGCTGGACGGTCTGACCTGGCTCAGCCAAATCGGCATGTTTCTGGTGCTGGGGCTGCTCGCCTCCCCCCACAAGCTGCTGCCCATCGCCCTGCCCGCGCTGGCGCTGGCGATGTGGATGATCCTGTTTGCCCGCCCGGTGTCGGTCTGGATCGGGCTGCTGCCGTTCAAGAACTTCGCCCCCCGCGAGCGCTGGTTTATCTCCTGGGTCGGCCTGCGCGGCGCCGTGCCCATCATTCTGGCGGTGTTCCCCATGATGGCGGGACTGCCCAACGCCCAGCTCTACTTCAACGTCGCCTTCTTCGTAGTGCTGGTTTCGCTGATTTTGCAGGGCAGCTCGCTACCGCTGGCCTCAAAACTGGCGCGGGTGGAGGTACCGGCACCGCCGTCGCCCATCAACCGCTCCGGGCTCGAGATCGATCTCGACAGCCAGTGGGAGACCTTCGTCTACCAGCTGGGGGAGGAGAAGTGGTGCATCGGCTCGCCACTGCGGGATCTGCAGATGCCCGCCGGCACCCGGATCTGCGCCCTGTTTCGCGGCCGCGAGCTGCTCCACCCCTCAGGTAGTACCTGTCTGCAGGCCGATGACATCCTCTGCGTGATCGGTCACGAACGTGACCTCCCCGCCCTCGGCCAGCTCTTTAGCCAGGCGCCGGAGCAGGATCTCGGCCCCCGCTTCTTCGGTGACTTCCTGCTGGAAGCAGCCGCGCTGCTGGTAGACCTCGCCCCTCTCTACGGGCTGGATGTGAGCGAGGTGGCGGATCAGACACTGGGTGATTTTATTGCCAGCCAGTTGGGCGATAATCTGGTGGTCGGTGACAACATCGAATGGCAGGGCCTGATCTGGACCGTGGCCGAAATGGACGAGAGCGTACCAAGCAAGATCGGGGTGCGCTTTCAGGAAGAGGACCCGGTCTGACCGACCGTCCCGTATCAAGTCCCCAGCAAGAAGGGAGAGAGTTATGCCATATCAAAGTTTGCTGTCCGGCCCCCTGCCCCCCGCTGCCAATCTGGGGGTGATTGAAGGCTTTTTTGGCAAGGGATGGAGCTGGCAGGCCCGCGCCCGCTACGCCCAGTGGCTGCCACGCCACGGCTACGGCTTCTATATCTATGCACCGAAAGAGGATGGCTATCTGCGCAAGCACTGGGCCCTCCCCTGGCCCGAGCAGCAGCTGGCGGATCTCGCCGAGCTGGCGCGCCAGTGCCGCGCCAACGGACTCGCCTTCGGGGTGGGCTTGAGCCCCATGGGGGCGCACCACGACTACGATCGCAAACGCTCGGCGCTGCTTGAGAAAGTGCGCCTCATCGACGAGATGCTCCAACCCGATATTCTGGCGGTACTGTTTGACGATATGAAGGGGGATACCCCGGATCTGGCGCACCATCAGCTCACCATCGCCCACGACATCGCGGCCCACAGCAAGGCGACCCGCCTCATCTTCTGCCCCAGCTACTACTCGACCGATCCGGTGCTGGAGAAGGTGTTTGGCGCCATGCCTCCCCGCTATCTGGAGGAGCTTGGCGAACAGCTCGACCGCCGTTTCGAGATCTTCTGGACCGGCCCCAAGGTCTGCTCCAGCGAATATCCGGCCAGTCACCTCAAGCAGGTGACCGAACTGCTCGGCCGCAAGCCCTTCCTGTGGGACAACTACCCGGTTAACGATGGCAGCAAGGCGAGCAGCTACCTGCACCTGCGCGCCTTCGAGAACCGCCCCGCCGAGCTGGCGGATCTGCTCGCTGGCCATGCGGTCAACCCGATGAAGCAGGCAGCGCTCTCCGCCCTGCCCCTCGCTACCCTGCCGATGAGCTACCGACTCGGCAAGCAGTACGACCCCGACAAGGCGCTGCATGCCGCCCTCAACGCCACCTGTGGCCCGCAGATCTCGGCGATGATCGAGGCCGACCTGCCGCTGTTTCAGGATCTGGGGCTGGCACAGCTCACCTCCGAGCAGATTGCCGCTCTCAAGGCGCGCTATCTGCCGTTTCGTGACCAATCCTGCGTCGACGAAATCGTGCGCTGGCTGGACGGGGAGTATGTGTTCGACCCCGACTGCCTGACCGATTAAACCACCCCCGCAGGGGGGCAGAAGGGAGGTTGTATGGATGCACACCTGCTTTACCAGAATCTGGCGGTGATCGCCGCCTTCTTGCTGATCTACAGCCTGATCGCGGGGCGCTTCGAATCAAAGCTGGTCAACGGCCCCCTGCTCTTTCTGCTGACCGGCTGGCTACTGGGGCCGGGCGGGCTTGAGCTGCTCTCCCTCTCTATCGACAGCGCCGGCATCAAGCTGCTGGCCGAGCTGACGCTGGTCATCGTGCTGTTCAACGATGCCGCCAACACCAACTGGCAGGTATTGCTGGCCAACCGCCAACTCCCCATCCGGCTGCTGCTGATTGGCCTGCCCCTCACCCTGCTCTGTGGCGCCCTGTTTGGCCACTGGATCTTCCCCGACTTGCCACTGCTGGAGATGGCCATCCTCTCCACCATTCTTGCTCCCACCGATGCGGCGCTCGGCAAAGCGGTGGTGAGCAACCCCGCGGTGCCTGCACCGGTGCGTGAAGGGCTCAATCAGGAGAGCGGCCTCAACGACGGCATCTGCGTACCGGTGCTGCTTCTGCTGCTGGCCCTTATCGCCCCCACAGAGCAGCACGCAGGCACCGCCACTCTGGCTATCACCCTGATGCTGGAGGAGATCGGCATTGGCCTGCTGGTCGCCTTTGTGCTGACCAACCTCACCATCCGGCTGTTGAAAATCTCCTATCTCAATGGCTGGCAACTGCCACTCTGGCGTCAGCTCACCATGCCAGGGCTGGCCCTGCTCTGCTTTGCGCTGGCCCAGACTCTGGGGGGCAGCGGCTTTATCGCCGCCTTTGTCGGTGGCCTCTTTATCGGCCACCGCCTCGGCGAGCACAAGCACGCCTATATGGACAGCTGCGAAGGCTACGGCGACCTGCTCTCCGTGGTGATCTGGATGGTGTTTGGCGCG
This sequence comes from Aeromonas sp. Y289-2, assembly GCF_027705925.1. Lineage (NCBI taxonomy): Bacteria > Pseudomonadati > Pseudomonadota > Gammaproteobacteria > Aeromonadales > Aeromonadaceae > Aeromonas > Aeromonas sp. Y289-2. Next base: position 53,247 of record NZ_JAPDCH010000013.1, on the reverse strand, counting down.
ACCCTGATGCCCATTCTGCCGGAGCTGCTGCACTGGCAATACTGGCTCTATGCCATTGCCAGCCTCACCCTGCTGCGGATGGTGCCGGTTTGGCTGAGCCTCATCGGTACCGGCCTCAAGCCGGAGCTCAAGCTCTTTATCGGCTGGTTCGGGCCGCGGGGCCTTGCCAGTATCGTCTTTGCGGTGATGGTGCTGCAAAACGAGCCAGCCCTGATTGGCCAGCGTCCCATCATCGCCACCGTGCTCTGCACCATCATATTGAGCGTCATCCTGCACGGCCTCACCGCCAACCCCTGGGTCGAGCGTTTCAAGCCTCGCTGAGCCACCCTGCGCCACCCTGCGCCACCCGGCGCCCATTAAAAATGCCACCGACCGGTGGCATTTTTCTTGTCTGGTGCGGGTCACTGACAGCTCTTACCCGAGCGCCAGCCAGACTCCCACCCCCAGCATCAGAGTACCGGCGATGCGGTTCATCAGGGTGACGTTGCCGCTCTTGGCGAGGAAGTGGCGCAGGGTGCGGCCACCGCTGGCGTAGAGCAGCAGGCAGGAGAACTCGATGACCAGGATCAGCGCCACCAGCGCGCTGATCTGCGGCGCCATCGGCTTGTCGGCAGAGATAAAGGGGGGCAGCAAGGAGATCATGAAGGCCCACCCTTTGGGGTTGGCGATGGCGGTGACGAAACCCTGCAGCGCCAGCCCCATGGCGCTGGTCTGTTGACCGGCCGAGAGATCCGCCGGAATGGCCATCTTCCCCTTGGCCTGCCACATCTGGATGCCAAGCCACACCAGATAGGCGCCCCCCACATATTTGAAGGCGGCGAAGATCCCCGGATAGTTGAGCATGATAGCTGCCACCCCGATCACCGACAACACCGAGACCAGCCCGACCCCGATCAGCTCCCCCCACATCATATGCAGGGTTCGGCGCACCCCCAGGCTCATCCCCAGCGTCATCGACAGGGTCATGCACATGCCGGGGGTCACCGAGACAAAGAAAAAGGTCGGGATAAACAGAGCCAGAATGGCCGGATCGATCCAGCTGGACACAACACACCTCCATATGACGAGAGCGGGAAATCACGAAAACGGGACAGGATTGACACAACCCAGCCAGTTGTACCACATATTCAGGGGATAAAGCGCCCAACCATCCCCAAATGGCTCCCTTTTCACAAGAAAAAACCTTTTCTTCAGCACATTTCAGCAATAAAAGCCTGTGACAGCTCCTGACGTGCATGTGTAATATGTCGGCTCCTCCAATTCCGGATTAGAGCCATTTATGTCATTGAATAATCTATCAATACGTGTCCAGGTCTTGATACCTTTGCTGCTGGCCAGCCTGCTGATGATGGTGATGATCACCATCAGCAAACAGGGTCTGGATGAAGCCATCAATGACATAGATGAGACGACCCAGACCGTGGTCCAGCACAAGGACGATATTGCCAAACTGATCCACGCCACCTACCGGCTGCGCACCAGCGCCATCTATGGCCTCTACGATGCCAAGCTGTTTGCCGCTCTGCCCGCAAACCTCAACAGCGCCGAGCAGGAGATCAACGCCATCCTCGGCCGTCTGGTGCTCCCCGGTGCCGAGCAGGATAACCGTCAGGTCGCTGCCGCCCTGCAGGCCTACCTCAGCCATACCCGCAGCAACATGCTGCCGCTGCTGGCGCAAAAACATCAGGGTGGCGGCGATCCGGTCGCCTACGAGGCGGCTCGCCTCCATTTCCGCGAGCTGGGTGAACAGCTGATCAAGCAGATCGACAGCATGTCCGCCCACATCAACCAGCTGATCCAGCAAGAGCTGGCCGAAGAGCAGGCCCACTACGACGCCACCCTGCTGCGTACCCTGTTGCTCACCGCCGGTACCCTGCTGGCGGCGCTGATCTGTGGCTGGGTCCTCTCCGGGCGCATCGTCAGCCCCATCGGTCAGTTGCAAGAGGTGATGCACGCCGTGGCGCAAGGGCGCTTCAACGTGCGCGCCAAAGCGGAGGGCAACAACGAGCTGACCCGTCTGGCCAAAGATATCAACCTCACCCTTACCCAGCTCGGCAACACCATCGAGAACCTGACCGGGATCAGCAACAGCGTCGCCTCCGCAGCCACCGAGCTGGCCGCCGTGATGACCCAGTCCGAGGCCAATGCAAAGCAGCAGCACAGCGAGATCGAACAGGTCGCCTCCGCCGTGACCGAACTCTCCAGCACCGCTGACAACGTCAACCACAACGCCGCCATCGCCGATGAGCTGGCGCGGGATGCCAACGGCCGGGTCGAACAGGGGCTCGCCCTCTTTACCGAAAGCATCGCCGCCAACAGCCGGATGGCGGGCAGTCTGGAAGATGCCGCCGCCATCGTGGCTCAGCTCAAATCCCAGTCCGAGCAGATCGGCAAGGTAATTGAAGTGATCCAAGGGATCTCCGAGCAGACCAACCTGCTGGCGCTCAATGCCGCCATCGAAGCGGCCCGTGCCGGTGAAACGGGTCGTGGCTTTGCGGTGGTGGCCGACGAGGTAAGAATGCTGGCGGCCCGTACCCAGGACTCCACCAAGGAGATCCAGGCCATCATCGAGCGGCTGCAGAGCCAGTCCCAATCCGCCAACAACGGCGTACAGGAGACTCTGGAGATCCTCAGCCATAACCAGCGCTTGTCCGCTCAGGTGCAGGATCTGCTAAGCGGCATTACCGGTGCCGTGCGCCAGATCAACGACGCCAACGCCCAGGTCGCCACCGCCGCCGAGGAGCAGTCCTGCGTTACCGCCGACATCAACCGCAACATCACCAATATTCACGAGATCGTGAGCCAGAGCTCCGCCGGCATCAGCCAGAGCGCCAGTGCCAGCAACGAGCTCTCCCAGCTCGCCGAGCAGCAACGCAAGCAGCTGGCCCAATTCCAGCTGTAAGCGCACAAAGTGAACCAGACAAAAAGGCCCGCAAGAGCCTTTCTTGTTGATGGAGCAATGGCTTTGTCTCTGTTTTAAACGCCATTTTTTGGCCGTTGGTGCCATAAGGGGCTGGGCTGAGGGGGCAAATGTGAGTATGGTAGAGGCACGTTACTCCCCCTCACGTGAGCACACCATGAGCCTGAGATTCAAGAAACCCGCTTTTATCGCCTTGGGGCTCATCGCCCTCATTTCCGCCGCCTGGCTCGACTACTACCTGCCGGAGCACACCATCGCTACCATCACCGGGGTCGAGGTGAAGCGCACCGACAAGGATGGCCCCATCAGCCAGAAGAACCCGGCTGACGGCCCCACCACCGATGTCTACTACATCTACACCGAGCGCCCCGGCGAGAAGATCCGGGTGTTTCGCAATGAAGATACCGAGTGGGGCTGGCCCTTCTACTTCAAATTCAACGCCGCCGACGTCCAGGCCAAGGCCAAGTCGATGGAGTTCGAGAAACGCCTGGCCATCATCACCTCCTACGGCTGGCGCGTGAACATGTTCTCCATGTTCCCCAACGTCACCAAGATCGAGAGCACAGAGCCTGACGCCTCCACCTGGAGCTTCTTCCGCTGGTTCTGGTTCGGCCTCTGGGCGCTGGTGATGGGCAAGGCAGCCATTGCGACCTGGCGCTACTTCGATCGTCTTGAGGACGAGCTATGAGTGAGCCGAGCAAGACCCGCACCAGCTTCTACCGGCGGCTCTACGTGGCCTGGCTGATCAGTCAGGGCACAGATACGGTGCCTGCCATCATGGAGGCAACCGGCATGCCGCGCCGCACCGCGCAGGATACCCTGACGGCGCTGGCCGAACTCGATATCAGCTGCGCCTTCGAGCAGACCGAGGGGGCTCGCCACCTGCAGGGGCACTACCGCATCAGCGACTGGGGGCCCATCAATCCGGCGTGGATCAAGGCTCAACTGCCGCTTATCAAAGAGACGTTGAGCTATCCCTGAAATGATGTCGAGTCAGGCCTGCGACTGGGGAACCTATTGCAATCCGGCATGGATCAAGGCTCAACTGCCGCTTATCAAGAAGACGCTGAGCTATCCCTGATCAGGGCGCTAAGCAACAATAAAAAGAGGGGCCAGCCGGCAAGGCTGGCCCCTCTTTTTTCAGGCCAATGGCGTGACAGGTGGCCCTACTCGGGCATGGCCGAATCCTCAAGCTCCCCGTCAGACTCGCCGCGGGTGCAGTCGATGATGGAGCGCTTGGGGTTGTTGGGATCGCGCAAAAGCAGAGGGGCTGAGCCCTCGTCATGCTTCTGCTCGTCGCCAAACTCGCTGCCGTAGGCGTTGTGGGTCAACCGGCGGGCATTGGCGATGGGGGTATCGACAAAGAGAGCATGCACTTCGAAGCTGGAAGCGGGCACGATAAAGCCGACCACCGGCAAGCCGTGTAGCTCCTCGTGCACCTTGTACCAGGCAAAGCCGTCGCTCACCTTGTAGGGGGTGTAGTTGGCCAGTTGTAGATTGGCGGCCCTGCCCGTCTCATCCACATAGAGATCGGTAAATTCACAGGTCGCCAGCCCCTGCCACATCCGCTCGAATGGCGTCGCACAGCCTGTCAGTTGCAACCCGGCCAGCAGCACCAAGCCTCTCTTCCACATTCCCCGCCCCTTCTTGCAAAAATGAACCGGCGCTCAGTCAAACGCCCGCAGCCGCGTCACCAGCAGATCGATAAAGCCCGGACGATCCAGCCCCAACAATACCAGCGCATTGGCTGGCTTGCCGGTCAGACCATAACGATCCACCACCGTCATCCCCACGGAATGCACCCCGCTGGTCTCGATATCGACCCGGCACTCAACCCCGTGGAACAGCTCGGGAGCCAGCAACCAGGCAATGGTACAGGGGTCGTGGAGCGGTGCACCAGCAAATCCCCACTTGGGATCCCGATGGTAGATCATGAAAAAGTCGAGCAGCCCGGCCACACACTGGGCTACCGGGTTGGTGATGGCGCGCACCCGCTCGATATCCTCATCCATCACCTGCGCCTCATGGGTCACATCAAGGCCGCACATGGTGATGGGAATGCCCGACTTGAACACCATATCGGCCGCTTCCGGGTCCACATAAATATTGAATTCCGCCGCAGGCGTCCAGTTGCCGGCCCCTGCGGCGCCCCCCATCAATACGATGCGAGCGATCTTGGGTTTGAGCTCGGGGTGAGCCGCCAGCAGCAGGGCGATATTGGTGAGTGGGCCGGTCGGCACCAGAGTCACGGGCTCCGCACTCTCGCGCAGACATTTGGCCATCAGCTCGATCCCCGTCATCCCCTGCGGTGCAAAGGCGGGATCCGGCAGTTTGGGGCCATCGAGACCCGATTCGCCATGGACGTTGTCGGCGATGATCAGCTCGCGGGCCAGCGGTTTCGGTGCCCCGGCCGCCACCGGAATATCGTCACGCCCCAGCAGGGTGAGGATGCGCAGGGCATTGTTAAGGGTCTTGTCCGGCGTCTGGTTGCCCGCGCTGGTGGTAACTGCCAGCACGTTCAGTTCAGGGCTGGCCAGCGCCAGAATAAGGGCGATGGCGTCGTCGTGGCCGGGATCACAATCGAGAATAACGGGGAGTGCCATGGGATGAGTCCTTACAACATAACAGGGAGCCATACCTTAACAAGCAAGCCTCGGATGAACTCGGGAAGGAGTCACAAAACGGGGCCTTGTTGGTGACCAGGGCGGTTTGCACGGCACAGCTCCTCGCTCAAAGCGGCTCATTATCAAGAGGTTGCATGGCGCCATCCCGTTCCTTTCCCGAGACAGCACACCGCCCATTCGCCCGGCCGCGCCGGTTCGGGTATGATCGCACCCCGTTTCCAGCCTGTGCCACCTATGTCCGTTATCCTCGACACCTTTATCGCCCCGCCCTGCAGTGCCGCCATCGAGACCCTGTTTGAGGATGAGCATCTGCTGCTCATCAACAAGCCGAGCGGCCTGCTGAGTCTGTCGGGCAAAAATCCGCAAAACCTCGACTCGGTTCACTATCGCTTGGTGCAGGATTACCCCGGCTGCACCCTGGTGCATCGCCTCGATTTTGGCACCTCAGGCATCATGGTGGTGGCCAGAAACAAGGCCATCAATGCCCTGCTCTGCCAGCAGTTCAGTCAGCGGGCGGTGAGCAAGGCCTACAGCGCCCTGCTGTGCGGTCATCTGATTGACGACGAAGGAGTTATCGACGCCCCCATCGCCAAGGATCCGGCCATGTTCCCGCTGATGAAGATCTGCGCCGTCAGTGGCAAACCCGCCCGCTCCCGCTATCGGGTGATTGAGCGGCTGGAGCAACAGATGCAGGGACAAACCGTGCCTTTGACCCGGGTACGACTGGTGCCGGAGACCGGCCGCACCCATCAGCTACGGATCCACAGCCAGCTGCTGGGCCACCCCATCCTCGGCTGCGATCTCTATGGTGGCCTGCTGCCCCCCGGCTGCGAACAGGCACCGCGGCTGATGCTGCATGCCAGCGAGCTGGATTTTGTTCATCCGGTGAGCGGCGAGCCGATGCAAATCCGCTGTGCGCCTGCGTTTTAGAAGCAACGGGTAGAGACAACAAGTGCGAGTGCGACGGGAGCAGTGAAAGGGGTGACGGGAGAGGAAAAGCGATAAACGGCGAATAAAGATAGGGGCCGCGCTTTCGCAACGGCCCCCACCCCCCACTCTTTGTGGAGCTATCAGATCAGCTTGCGGGCAGCGCCCAGTACGATCTTGATGGCATCAGATTCGGTCTTCGCCATGGTCTCGGCGTTCGGGATCTCTTGCTGGGTACGGTTGACGATAACGCCAGCCACCATACCGGCACGCAGACCCTGGCTGGAGCACATGGTCAGCAGGGTTGCAGACTCCATCTCATAGTTCAGCACGCCCATGGCTTGCCACTCTTTCATGGAACCCTGGAAACGGCTCACTACGCGGCCGGATACGGTGTCGTAACGCTCCTGACCCGGGTAGAAGGTGTCAGAGGAGGCAGTCACACCGATGTGCAGCTTGGAGCCCATCTCTTTGGCGGTGTTGACCAGCGCGGTGGTGCAGTCGAAGTCGGCAACAGCCGGGAACTCCATCGGTGCGAAGTGCAGGCTGGCACCGTCGAGGCGCACGGAGCCGGTGGTCACGATCACGTCACCCACGTTCAGGTGCGGCTGGATGGCGCCAGTGGTACCGATGCGCAGGAAGGTGCGGATACCCAGCTGGGCCAGCTCTTCTACCGCGATGGAGGTGGACGGGCCACCGATACCGGTAGAGCAGATGATCACGGCCTTGCCGTCCATCTCGCCGCGCCAGGTAGTGAATTCACGATGGCTGGCCAGGTGCACCGGGTTATCCAACAGCTCTGCGATACGCTTCACGCGCTCGGGGTCACCGGGGACGATCGCCAGGGTGGCGCCTTGCAGATCCGCTTTCTTCAAACCCAAGTGAAATACATCAGACATAGTGGACTCCTGGTTGCCCCCTGCCAGCATGGTCAGGGCACAAGTTAAGATGATTCTTTATGATACTTTCAAGCCTTTACCCCCCTCTTCGGGGAGGCGCCAACTATGGTCGAAAGCGCTTTCCAATTCCTTGAAGCGCCTCACACTTCCACGCATTGACAGTGACAAACATTGCGCAAAACGTTTGCTAACTCAATGAAATAATTGACAAACGTTTTTCTGTCAATCGAGTCAGATGCAGGAAAGTCAAGCCTGGTTCAGTGCTTAATTAACGACTCGTGATCGACCCCGTAAAGTTGTAAACAAGATGCTTTTGTATCCCTTTCTAGATGGTAGCGTAGCTCTTAACTACCACTTAATGGCTAACTATAGGAAGTCCATCATGGCTACATTCAAGTTCTATATTCCCGCTATCAACCTGATGGGTGCCGGCTGTCTGCAAGAGGCTGCCGCCGATATCAAGGGTTACGGCTATCGCAAGGCGCTGATCGTCACCGACAAAATCCTCAACCAGATCGGCGTGGTCGCCAAGCTCACCACCCTGCTGGCTGAACATGGCATTGAAAGCGCAGTTTTCGATGAGACCAAACCCAACCCCACTACCAGCAACGTTGAAGCGGGTCTGGCGATGATCAAGGCCAACGGCTGCGACTGCGTCATCTCGCTGGGGGGCGGCTCGCCCCACGACTGCGCCAAGGGCATTGCGCTGGTCGCCGCCAACGGTGGCAGCATCAAGGATTACGAAGGGGTGGATCGCTCCGCCAAGCCGCAACTGCCGCTTATCGCCATCAACACCACCGCCGGTACCGCCTCCGAGATGACCCGCTTCTGCATCATCACCGACGAAGCGCGCCACGTGAAAATGGCCATCATCGACAAGCACGTTACCCCGCTGATGTCGGTCAACGATCCCGAGCTGATGCTGGCCAAGCCGGCCGGTCTCACCGCCGCCACCGGCATGGATGCCCTGACCCACGCCATCGAGGCCTATGTCTCCACCATCGCCACCCCGGTAACCGATGCCAGCGCCGTGATGGCCATCGAGCTGATTGCCAAGCACCTGCACACCGCCGTTCATCACGGCGATGACCTGCATGCCCGCGAGCAGATGGCTTATGCCCAGTTCCTGGCCGGCATGGCCTTCAACAACGCAAGCCTGGGCTATGTGCACGCCATGGCCCACCAGCTGGGCGGTTTCTATGACCTGCCCCACGGTGTCTGCAACGCCGTGCTGCTGCCCCACGTTCAGGCGTTCAACGCCCAGGTCAGCGCGGCTCGTCTGAAGGATGTGGCCCGCTACATGGGTGTAGATGTGAGCACCATGAACGACGAGCAGGGTGCCGCCGCTGCCATTGCCGCCATCAAGCAGCTGGCGCTGGATGTAAAGATCCCGGCGGGTCTGGAGCAACTCGGCGTCAAGGCAGATGACTTCGATACCCTGGCCAGCAACGCCCTGAAAGATGCCTGCGGCTTCACCAACCCGAAACAGGCGAGCCACGAAGAGATCGTCGCCATCTTCCGCGCGGCGATGTAACAGCAGCCGGATTGCCAGAAAGGGTCGCAGTGCGACCCTTTTTATTGGCTGATGGATCAATGGCTTTTTACTTCCGTGGAGGGAGTCGGTATGATTTGCCGAGCCAAAAAGACTTGAATGGATGATCTGAACTCGATATGCGGATGAAACACCTGATTGCCGCGGCTTTGACCGCCCTCACCCTCTCCGGTTGCAGCCTGGTCTATCGTATCGATATTCCCCAGGGCAACTATGTGGAACAAAAACAGGTCGACAAACTGCGCCAGGGGATGACCCGCGAGCAGGTCAGCTATGTACTGGGGACCCCCATGCTGCGTGACGGCTTTGACCCCAACACCTGGTACTACCTCTATGAATTCCAGCCGGGCCACGGCGACAAGGAGCGCAAAGAGCTCACTGTCACCTTCGCCAACGACAGGCTGACCACAGTGACGGGTGACTTCCCGCTGCCAGCAGCCTTCAATACCCCGCTCTGATATCCCGCAAAACCGGCCTCGCGCCGGTTTTGTTTTATCCAGCCCCGCGTAATTCATCCTGCCCGACAACACTGAGTCATTTCTCCCCATTGCAGCTGCTCGCAAATTGCCTGATGCTGATGAACAGCCACCATGGCATCAATGCCATCGAATGACACAGGGAGAATCCCCATGAGCCGGATCCTGATTGCCGGAGCCAGCGGCCTGATCGGTCGCGAACTGGTGCAGCAACTGCCTGCCGAACATGAACTGACCCTGCTCTGTCGCAAGCCGGGCAAGGAGGCGCACCACTGGCTGCCGGTCAATTTTGATGATCTGGCCAGCGTCACCCTCTCCCGCCCGGTCGATATCGCCTTCTGTGCCCTCGGTACCACCCGCAAGGAGGCGGGCTCTGCCGAGGCGTTTCGCCGGGTCGATCTCGACTATGTGGTCGCCTTTGCCGAACTGGCCCACCGCCACGGCTGTCAACGGCTCATCGTGGTCTCGAGCATGGGAGCCAGCGCATCGTCCCCGGCGCTCTATCCGCGTACCAAGGGGGAGATGGAGCAGGCCCTGCTGGCCCAATCCTGGCCACGGCTCGCCATCGTGCGGCCCGCCATGCTGCTCGGGGAGCGCCAGCCACCGCGCCTCTCCGAGCAGATCTTTCAGACCATCTACCCGCTGTTTCGGCCGCTGCTGGTGGGCAAGCTCGCCCGCTGGCGTGCCATCGAGGCCAGTCAGGTGGCCCATGCCATGATTACCCTCTCCCGGCAACCCGCTGGGTGCGAGATTGTCGAGAACGAGCAGTTGCTGACCCTCTGAACCCGGCCTTCCCCACTACTTACGCACAGTGCTGCAAAAACAGAGCCGCAAAAACAGCAGGGCAAGCCAATTGGCTTGCCCTTTGTTTATCTGTTGGCGAGGTACCCTGACCGCCTCTTGCCATCACAGGCCGCGCTCGGCAGTCAGGGCAACCGCCCTCAACCGCGAATATGGTCGATAAAGGCGTCGATCTGCTCGCGGGTGCAGGCGGGGTTCATAAAGACAGCCTTCTCTCCGGCGATATAGGAGTACTTGCCGCGGGCGTCATAGTCGGAATGGGCCACCGCCTCCACCCAGTTGGTGTAGAGCCCCACCTTGCCGCGCCCCTTGAACAGGCTGCGGTGGTAGTCGGTGTTGCGCTGCAGCCGCGCCTTGTAGGCAGGATCGCCGGAGCGGGCCAGCTCGAAGGCGAACTCGGCCTCCGGATCGCTCACCCACTCGGGGTTGTAGATCTTGAAGCCGACACTCGGCCCCTGATTCTCCTGCGCCACCAGCTTGACGTTGCCAAGCTGACTCAGGCGATAGCGGAAGTAGTTGGCATTTTGCAGGCAGTGGGCCAGCACGGTGCGATACCCCTCGACCCCCATATAGTTGAGCGCCGCATAGGCACCAAACAGACCGCTCGCGCCGCGGGAACACTCGATGGTGGATTGCAGGTGGGTCTGGCCCTGAATGTCCCGCTCGAAGTAGGAGAAGTTCTCCGGGTCATTCTCCATCGCCTTGAGGTCATCCTGCTCTTTAATCATCACCAGACTGGAGGTGTAGGGTACATAGCCCCACTTCTGGAAATCGACGGTGAAGGAGTCGGCATATTTCAGCTCGGCAAAGCGTGTCACGTTGCGCTCGATCCCCGCCAGGGTGGCGCTGTTGATGGCGAGCGGGTTGGCGGCAAAGTCGTAACCCAGGAAGAAGATCATCGACCAGCCGATGGCCGCATCGACGTGGATATGGGGCTTGACCGTCACCTCGAACTGCTCGCAGAGGCGATTGCGCAGCTCGAACACGGGTTTCACCTGATCCACCCCGAAGGTGTCGGTGGTGCCCATGGTGAGCATGATGGTGGGCACCACGTGTTTCAGGGCAAAACAGGCGGTCAGGGTGCGTTCGAGGTGGTCGAGATCGATGTCGTTGTTCTCGCCGACCTGAATGCGGATAGTCTTGTTCTCGATATCGACCCCAAGCAGGGAGAGGTTGGTGATGTTGGAGTAGTGACCGCCCTGGGAGTTGATGATGCGGTAATCCTGATAGTGGCCGAGCCCCTTGTGCTTGGCCTCCGGCAAGGTTTTGCGAATGCCGAGCAAGTAGCCATAGAGGTTACAGAAGGTCCCCCCCTGGGTGAAGATGCCGGTGGCCCGAGCCGGGTCGTAACCCGCCAGCAGCGCAATCTGGCGCACCACCTTCTTCTCCAGCTCCTCGGCCACCCCGGCGTATTCGGAGTAGACCAGATTGGGGTTGGCAAGAATGCCCAGCTGGGCGCCGTAGATGGCGGGATCCGCCGACATGGTGATGACGTTCTCGACGCTGGAGGGGTTCTCCCAATCCTTCGACAGCGCGGCGGCAAACAGCAGCTCGGCCATCGGCTCGTCCGAGGTGCGCATGGTGGCGGGCACCGGCATGGTCTCGCAGAGGTCGGCCAGGCGGGCACGGCCATCAGGCCAGGCATTCAAACGGGTATCGGGGGCCAGGCCACGGGCCCGAAATTCGTTGAGAGTGGCAAATCCGGGTTCGCGAAAAACGGGCCAGAGATCGGGATTGCGCGAGAAAAAGTTGGCTTTGACGGTGGCGAAACGGGCGGAGAAATCGGGGTGGACGGCATTGACGCTTTCGTCTTTCAGATAAACTAAGTCACTCATTTTTATACCATTAGTACAGCAAATGTGCGGCCGTTATACCCCTGAGCCAGCGGGGCCGACAGTGACAATATCTAATGGCCTACCCTACTTTTTGTCATGTATCAGTCATCACAAGGGCTGGCAAAAAGGCGCCTTTGAGGCGCCTCTTTATATTTCGTGATCTTGCTCCCATCCTGGCTGACAGCGCCCTCACTAACGGACCGCCATCAGCACAGCGCCCCCTCAACGCAGGGAGGCCAACAGCCACCGGGCAAACTCCGCCAGCTCGCTCTGCTGCTGCGGGAAGGCCGCCAACCAGGGCTGCAGACGCGCGGCGACAGCGTCCGGTCGATAGCCGCAACCCGCCAGTTCGGCCGCCAGCAGATCAAACGGGGCCGGCTCCAGAGTATCGCTAAAGAGCTGTGCCCGGGTGATGACCCCTTTCGCCACATCAAAGTGCAGCTCCACCCCGCCCCAGCTGAACCGCTCCTCCAGCAGATGGCTGAACGCCGGGGCATGGCCATAGTTCCACTCCCAACTGCGCTGACGGGCGAAGGTCTCGGCAAAGCCCGGCAGATCCGGCATCTGCTCGGGGGAGATATGCTCGGGCTCAACTCGCGCGCCGTAATGGTGGAAAAAGGCCTCCTGCAGCGCCTTGCTCACCTGTTGATGGTCGATCCCCGGCAGCAGTTCGCACAGATTGGCCACCCGGCTGCGCACCGAGGTGATCCCTTTGGCCGCCAGCTTCTTGGGGTCGGGGTTGAGGTAGTTGGCAAGGCGGCCGAGATCGGCATCCAGCAGCAGGGTGCCGTGGTGGAACCCGCGATCCAGAGTCTCCCGATAGGCCGACCCCGATACCTTGCGCTCCCCGTCCGGGGTGGCCACCAGCAGATCGTTGCGACCGGAGGCAAACGCCTCGATCCCCAATCGCTTGAGCCCGTCCAGCACGATGGCGGTGGAGACGCTCTTGTCATACTCCGGCTTGCCCGCCATGAAGGTGAAGCAGCTGTTGCCAAGGTCGTGGAACACGGCGCCGCCACCGCTGCTGCGACGCGCCAGGGTCACCCCGTCCTCTTCCATCCGGCGGGTATTGCACTCCTTCCACGGGTTCTGGGCACGGCCGATCACCACGGTATTGGCGTTGCGCCAGAGGAACAGCACCCGCTGACCGGGGTCCATCTGGCGGAAGATGCACTCCTCAACGGCCAGATTGAACAGGGGATCGTGAGAGTCGGAGAGAAGCAGACGCAAGCGGGACATAAAAAGACCTTATCCGGAACTGGGGGCAGCATGATAACACTGACGGGGTACCATCACTGAGCCGTTGCACATTAACCGGTGCGCAGCAGCCGCGATACATTTGCGTCACACCTGACTGCCCTATAAAAGTATCTATTGATATAACGACACAGCTTGACGTGCAACCACGGAAAAAATGCAGTCAAGCCACAATGACAACGATAAAAACGGGAAAAAGTGGCTAGAATGCGACCACTTCGATAGGCCATATGACTCTCTTATTGGTCACATAACTTGCAAAAAAACGGCATGTATCCATCCCGTGTGATGAACGACACAAAAATGACTTCCCAACCCCCCTATACCCCATTGCAAAAGCCTTTTCTCCCCTTGCAGGTGACACAAAATTGCTTGAATCTAGCCTAGACACCGCTCCCGAGAGAAACGTTGTATGACGGAGAACGCAGCCCCCCGCCAGCCCCTCAGCTGGTTTCTGCCAATGCTGGTCGGTATGGTCATCGCGACCCTGACCTCTCCCCCGGTGCGAGCCGGCGAGCAGGTCATCGTCCAGTTGCCGTGGCAACACCAGTTCCAGTTTGCCGGTTACTACGCGGCCATCGCCAAAGGGTTTTATCGGGAGGCCGGTCTGCATGTCACCCTGCGCGAAGCGGACTCCCGCACCGATGTGGTCAGCGAGGTGATCTCGGGAAAGGCCCAGTTTGGCATCAGCGGCAGTGATCTGCTGCTGGATCGGGCTGCCGGTCGTCCTGTGGTGGTGCTCGCCGCCCTGCTGCAGCACTCGCCGCTGATCCTGCTCACGCTGGATCGGCCAGATATTCGCAACCCGGCCGATCTGGCCAACAAGCGACTGATGCTGGAGCCGGGCTCCAACGAGCTGCTGACCTACCTTTCCCACCATACCCGCAGCCGCGACTGGGTCACCCTTCCCTACAAACAGGGGATTCAGGCACTGCTGGCGGGCAAGGTGGATGCCATCAGCGCCTACAGCACTACCGAGCCCTTCTATCTGCAACAAAAAGGGATCCCCTATCGGGTCTTCAGTCCGCGCACCATCGACTTCGACTTCTACGGCGACAACCTGTTTACCTCCGAGCGGGAGCTGCTCACCCGACAGGATCGGGTCTACGCCTTCCAGCAGGCCAGCCTCAAGGGGTGGCGCTATGCGATGGACCACCCCGAAGAGATGATCAACCTGATCATGGAGCAGTACCCGACCGGGGCTGGCCGTGAACAGCTGGAGTTCGAGGCGCGCGAAACCAGAGAGCTGATGCAACCGGATCCGATCGAACCAGGCTACATGCAGCAGGAGCGCTGGCTGCAGATCGCCAAAACCTATCTGGAGGCGGGCATGCTCACGGTATTGCCCAACCTCGACCGCTTTATCTACGACCCGGCGCAGGAGCGGCTGCGCCAGCAACGGCAACTGCTCGACAAGAGCGTGGCGGTGGCCATGCTCATCACCTTTACCCTGATGACCCTGCTCGGCATCTTCTTGCACCTCTATCTGCGCCTGCGAGAGGAGGCGCGGGATCGCCAGCGGCTGACCCGTGAACTGGCCCAGAGCGAACAGCACTATCGCTTCGTGGCGGAGAACAGTGCCGATGTGATCTGGACCATGGATGCCGCCAGCTTGCGCTTTCGCTATGTCAGCCCGGCCATCACTCCTCTAAGCGGCTACGAGGCTCCAGAGCTGTTTGCCCTCCCTCTCAAACAGCTGCTGCCGGATGCCTCAAGGCAACTGCTGCGCGAGGAGATCTCCGCCACCCTGGAGGCCTGGCAGCGGGGGGAACATGACCAGACCCGCCGGGTCATTCGCACCCAGCTGCGCCACAAGGATGGCCATCTGGTGGCGACCGAGACCATCACCACCCTCCATGGCAACCACAATGCCCAGCCGGAGGCGATCCTAGGGGTCACCCGGGATATCACCGAGCGGGCAGCGCGAGAGGAGATGATGCGCCGCCTCGCCTTCTACGACCCCCTCACCGGGCTGCCCAATCGCCGCTTGCTGCAGCAACGGCTCAAGGAGCTGATGGAGCAGGAGACGCCCCGTCCGCTGGCATTGATGTTTATCGATCTCGATCACTTCAAGCCGATCAACGACACCTTCGGTCATGAGACCGGGGATATTCTGCTCAATATGGTGGCCGAGCGGATGAGCCACTGCGTGCGCAAACAGGATCTGGTGGCACGGCTGGGGGGCGACGAGTTCGTTATCTTGCTGCCGGAGAGTGGCGACGAAGTGCTGGCGGTGGCCGACACGCTGCACCAGC
Source organism: Aeromonas sp. Y289-2 (assembly GCF_027705925.1). Taxonomy (NCBI): domain Bacteria; kingdom Pseudomonadati; phylum Pseudomonadota; class Gammaproteobacteria; order Aeromonadales; family Aeromonadaceae; genus Aeromonas; species Aeromonas sp. Y289-2. The sequence goes on along the minus strand of NZ_JAPDCH010000013.1, from coordinate 37,701 downwards.
AGCTGCGCCATCCGTTCCAGCTGGAGGGGCAGGAGCTGCGCATCTCCAGCAGTATCGGGATCGCTCTCTATCCGGAGCACGGCGAGGATGCCAAAACCCTGATGCACCACGCCGATCAGGCCATGTATCAGGCGAAGAATCGCGGCCGCGGCCGGGTCTGCCTCTATACCGAAGGCCTTGATCCCGAGCAGGGCGCCCTGCTGTGGCAACCCGGCCACGAGTGCGGTCACCCGCGCATCGATGCCGAGCATCGCCAGCTCTTCGTATTGACCAACCGGCTGCTGGAGCGGATGAAAGATCAGCACGAGGATCCGGCCCCGTTTCTGGAGAGTCTGGAGAGCCTGTTCGACATGGCTCGTCACCACTTCGCCTTTGAAGAGCAGATGCTGGCGGAGATCGACTATCGGGAACTCGTCAGCCACCGTCAGGATCACCAGCGCCTGCTCAACAAAGCAGGCCAGCTGCTGCACGCTGCCAAAGCGGGGACTCTGGGCAACGACGAGTTGCTCAACTTCATCATTCAGGAGCTGGTGGTCGGCCACATGAGTCAGGCCGATCGCCGCTACTTTCCCCTGTTCAGATCAGAGCGCAGCCTGTCGGTTGCGGAGGTGGTCGCCTAGTCCCCCTCTGCTCAGACCCGAGCGTAACGCGCCTCTTGCGAAAGGAGCGACCTAGTCACCGCGCAGGGCAACTACTGGGTCAAGACGCACTGCCCGCAGCGCAGGAGCGACCCCGGCCAGCAGGCCAACCAGGGCGCTGCAACCAAGCGCCAGCAGCAGATAGAGAGGATGGAGGGTGAGCGGCAAGCCAGCCGCCAGCAGGGTGAGCAGCAGCTTGAGCCCGCCGAGCAGGGCCAGCCCCATGGCTCCGCCCAGCAGCGCCAGCACCACGGCTTCGAGCAGGAACAGCAATAGAATGCGCCGCCGTGGACAACCCAACGCCATCAGCAAGCCCACTTCGGGGATCCGCTCCTGCTGGGCGATGCTCATGATGCTGAAGATGCCGACCGCCCCGATCAGCAGAGAGATAATGCCGAGCCCGCCAACCGCCAGCTTGATGATGGAGAGGATCTTGTCGAGGCTGGTCAGCATGTCCTGCTGGGAGGTGAGGGTGAAATCCTCGGCGCCGTGGCGGGCGATCAACACTCGCCGGATCTGGGCGGTGATGTCGGCCTCCGTCTGCCCGGCGCGATAGATGACGTCGATCTCCTGCAGCCCTTCCTTGTTGAACAGCGCCTGGGCGTGAGCGGCGGGCAGATAGATCATGTCATCCAGATCAAAGCCGAGAAATTGCCCCTTGGACGCCAGCACCCCGGCCACCCGAAAACGGCGATCACCAGCGCGCAATAGACTCCCAGGCGCATCGCCACCGGGAAACAGCTCAGCCGCCACCTTGGCCCCCAGCACCGCATAGGCGCGGGGCATGGCACTGTCATCCGCAGGCAGAAAACGCCCCTGCTCTAGGGTGAGCCGCCAGCCTGAGAGCGCAGCCGGACCGGTGCCCAGAATGGCGGTGCTGCGGGTCAATCCGCGGCTGCGCACCTCCCCTTGCCCCTGCACCACAGGGAGCGCCGCCTCTACCCCTGCCAATCTGGCGAGGGCATCGGCATCCTCCAGCAGCAGGGGACGGCTGCTGGAGAGGATGCCGGGCGGGCCGCCTGCGGTTTCGGTCTTGCCCGGGGTCACGGCGATCAACCGGGTGCCAAATTGGGAGAAGCTGTCGAGCAGATAGAGCCTGAGCCCCTCGCCGATGCCGGTGAGCAGGGTCACCGAAGCGATCCCGATGGCGATGCCGAGCGCCGACAGCAGGCTGCGACTGCGCCCCGCCAGCAAGGCGCGCCAGAGCCAGAACAGCAGATCCGCGGCGCGCATCAGCCACCGCTCCACTGCCCGCTGCGCAGGCTGCTGACCGGATCTTGCCGTGCCGCCCGGGAGGCGGGCAGCCAGCTAAAAAACAGCCCGGTCAGCAGGGCCGCCGGTATGGTGCAGAAAGTAGCAAGCAAGGGGACCGCCGCCGGAAATCCGGGCCAAATCACTCCGGCGAGGCCAACCAGGGCATAGCCCAACACTGTGCCAAACAGCGCGCCACTGCCGCTCAACAGCAGCGCCTCCCACAAAAACAGCTGGCGGATCTGGCGACTGTCGGCCCCCAGCGCCTTGAGCAGGCCGATTTCGCCGGTGCGCTGGCGGGTGCTGATCAGCGCCAGATTCATCATCATGATGCCAGAGACCAGCAGGCTGATGGCGCCGATACCGGCAACTGCCAGAGTAAGGGTCGAGAGAATGGTGGAGAAGGTGGCCAGCATGGCGTCACGGCGCACCACGGTCACATCGAGTACCCCGTGGCGCCCCTGCATCAGCTGCTCCAGTCGCTTGACCAGCGGAGGCACCGCTTGCCCCGCCAGCGGCTGGATCAGCAGGCGAAACAGCCCCTCGGTATTGAACAGCCGCATGGCGCTACCGACCGGGATCAGCGCGGCCTCGGCCATATCCATCCCCAGATTGCTGCTCTGGCTGGTGAAGACCCCCACAACCCGAAAGCGGCGATTGTCAAAACGCAGCCACTGTCCGACCGGATCGACCTGACCGAACAGCTCACGGGCCACCTTGGCCCCGAGCAGAACGGCCGAGCGATCCTCTGCGGCATCCCCCGGCAGCCAGCGGCCGGAGAGCAGCTCCAGCCCGTGGGTATCGCGCAGCCCGTTGCTGCTGCCAAGCAGCATGGTCTGACGCAACCGCGCCCCCTGTTTGGCCTCGGCAAAGCCCATCACCAGCGGCACCAGCCGCACGTTTGGCTGATGCTGGCCAAGGTAGTGCATATCATCGAGAGTGATCTGCCGCAGACTGTTGCCGGTGACCGGCGGCAGCCCGCCGGTGGTCTCCTTGCGGCCCGGGAACATCACCAGCAGATCCTTGCCAAGGGAGCTGAACTGGTCGGCCACATAGCGCCTCGCCCCCTCCCCCAGCGCGGTGAGCAGCAGCACCGAGGTGACGCTCAGACTCACCGCCAGGATCAAGACCAGCGCCCGTGAACGCTGACGCAATAACGCCACGGCGGCAAAGCGGATCACATCGGGCCGCCGCATTCAGCCACCGCCGCTATCAATGTTGATGCGGCCATCGTTCATCAGGATCCGCCTGCCCGCCCGCTCACCGAGGCGCGGATCGTGGGTTACCACCACCAGCGTAATCCCCTGCTCTCGGTTGAGCCCCTCAAGCAGGGTAATCACCTCCTCCCCGGAGCGGGAGTCGAGATTACCGGTGGGCTCGTCGGCCAGGATCAGTCGCGGCGCCATCGCCATGGCCCGGGCGATGGCCACCCGCTGACGCTGACCGCCGGAGAGTTCGGCTGGGCGATGTCCGGCCCGGTTCTCCAACCCCAGCTCCCCCAGCAACTGCTGACTGCGGCGATGGCGCTCGGCGGGGGCGATCCCGCACAGCATCAGCGGCAGCTCGACGTTTTCACGGGCGGTGAGGCGGGAGATGAGGTGAAACGACTGGAACACGAAACCGATGCGATGGCCGCGCAGCTGGGCCAGCGCCGGCTCTGACAGGGTGGCGGTATCCTCCCCTCCCAGGCAGTAGCGCCCCTCGTCGGGCCGATCCAGCAGCCCCAGCACATTGAGCAGGGTCGATTTGCCGGAGCCCGAGGGGCCCATCACCGCCAGATACTCCCCCTCGGCAACCCGCAGGGAGACGCGATCGAGGGCGGCCACTTCGCTCCCCCCCAGAGTGAAACGACGGCTGACGACATCAAGGCGAATGAGATCACTCATCCGTCTGCTCCGTATCGGCGCTGAAAGGGCCCTCCCCGACAATCTGTCCGGGCTGGGCTGCCAGCCGATCACCGGCGGCGAGCCCCTCGGCCACCTCAATCCAGTTCCAGTTCTCCACACCCCAGCGGGGTACCACCCGCACCAGCTTATCCCCTTCCAGCCGCAGCACGCTGCCATCGTCAGCCCGGCTGCTGGCCGCTACCCGCAGCACATCGGTGGCGCGGGTCACCTCGACCTCAAGGTCGGCACTGTAGCCAATAAGCAGGGGCACATCGGTGGGCAGGGCAGTGAGCGCTGCCTCCACCTCGACGGTGCGGGCCTGTTTCTCCAGCTCCTTCACATAGGGGGCGATACGGGTGACAGTGGCGGCAAAATCGCGCCCGGGCATGGCGTCAAGCAGTACCCGGGCAGACTGGCCCACCTTGAGGCGGGCGGCATCCACCTCATCGATGGGGGCTGAGACATAGAGACAGCGATCGTCGATGAGATCGATCACCGGAGGCATGGCCACTCCGGGCGGTGAGGGAGTCATGTATTCGCCCAGCTTGCTGTTGACCTCCGCCACCACCCCGGCAAACGGCGCCAGCAGGCGGCGCTCGCTCAAGCGGGCCTCCACCTGGGCGACCTGCGCCTCGTCAACCCGCTCCTGCTGACGGGATGCGCGGCAGACATAGCGGCGGGTATCGGCCAGATTCTGGGCCTGCTCGGCGAGGGTGCGGGAGGTGAGGTTTTTGGCCAGCAAGGTGGCCAGCCGGTTGGCCTCCCGCTCGTAGTAGGCCGCCTCGCTGCAACGCTCCTCGCGCTGGGTCTTGCCGAGCGCCTGCTGGGCGCGGGCGCGGGCGAGATCAGCGCGGATATCGTCACTCCAGAGGGTCAGCAGCAGATCTCCTCGGGCTACCCGCTCCCCGGCCTTGACGGCGATCTGCTCCACCACGCCGCCACCGGGCAGACTGAGTCCGGCCCGCTGACACGACTTGATGGTGCCGGCCCGGGTGTTGACCACAGTGACCAGCACATCCCCCCGCCCGACCTCAGCCAGCCTGATCGGCGTCGGCTGCGGTCGCCACCACCATGCTGCCGCAGCCACCGCCACCACGGCGCCACTTCCCCACCACAACCAACCTCTCTTCATCGCGCATCCTTTCGCTAGTGACTCCCGTCATGTGCGTCGGGAGAGCAGGGCATAATAGAGCAAGGGTATCACCACCAGGGTGAGCAAAGTGGAGACCAGGATCCCGAAAATCAGGCTGATGGCCAGTCCGTTGAAGATGGGATCATCGAGGATAAACAGAGCCCCGATCATCGCCGCCAGCGCCGTCAGCATGATGGGTTTGGCCCGCACCTGCGCCGCTTCGATCACCGCCTGCTCGAACGCCACCCCGGCGCTGCGCTGCTGCTCGATAAAGTCCACCAGCAGGATGCTGTTGCGTACGATGATCCCGGCCAGGGCGATCATCCCTATCATCGAGGTGGCGGTAAACTGGGCTCCCAGCAGGGCGTGGCCCGGCATCACCCCTATGATGGTGAGCGGAATGGGAGCCATGATGATGAGCGGCACCAGATAGGAGCGGAACTGGGCCACCACCAGCAGATAGATGAGGATCATCCCCACTCCGTAGGCTAGCCCCATGTCGCGGAAGGTCTCGTAGGTGATCTTCCACTCCCCGTCCCACAACAGCGCCACCTCTCCCAGTTTATCCGGCTGCTGTACGTAATATTGGGGCAGGTCGATATTGGCACCGGCGGCAAACATGCCGTAGAGCGGGCTGTCGGTATGGCCACCCATGTCGGCCACCACCATCACCATGGGCTGCATGTTCTTGTGCATGATATAGCTGGGGGCCACCTCATCACGGCGACTCACCAGCTCGGAGACCCGCACCAGCTGGCCGCTCTGGCTGCGCACCTTGAGGGCCAGTACGCCCGCCAGATCCCGTTTGTCACCGGGAGCCAATTCGATACGGATCGGCACCGGATACTTGGCGCCGTGACCCTGCAGCCAGCTGGCATCCTGATAACCCACCCCGCCATTGAGGGTGTTCACCAGATCCCCGAGATCGACCCCGAGCAGGGCCGCCTTGCTGCGATCCACCACCAGCCGCCACTTGGGCTGCGGGTCGGTCAGATAGATATCCACATCCACCAGATCCGCCGTGGCCACAAAACGGGCCTGTACGGCGCGAGCGGCCGCTTCGCGGGCGGCATGAGTCGGGCCATAGATTTCAGCAACGATAGGTGACCAGACCGGCGGGCCGGGCGGCACCTCAACGACTTTCAGGTTGCCCCCTGCCGCACTGGCGATGGCCTGTAGCGGCTCCCGAACCGACTGGGCAATCTGGTGACTGCTGCGATCCCGCTCATGCTTGTCCACCAGATTGACCTGAATATCCCCCACGTTGGCGCCGCTGCGGATAAAGTAGTGGCGCACCAGGCCGTTGAAATTGATGGGGGCGGCGGTGCCGGCGTAGACCTGGTAATCCTTCACCTCCTCCACCTTGGCAAGCTCCCGCCCGACCGCCAGCAGGGTGCGCTCGGTCTGCTCCAGGGTCGCCCCCTCCGGCATATCGAGCACCAGCTGAAATTCCGACTTGTTGTCAAAGGGGAGCATCTTGAGCACCACCCACTGCACCACCGGCATGGCTGTGGCGGCCCCGACCAGCAGCAACACCCCCAGCCAGAGTTTGCGTCTGGCGCGCTTGGCGCCATCACCGATCAGGAAAGGGGTCATCAGCCGGTGAAAAAGACCCGCCTTGGCCTCGCCGTGGGCAGCGTGCACCTCACCTTTGAGCAAATGGCTCGCCAGCCAGGGGGAGAAGATAAAGGCCACCAGCAGGGAGATAAGCATCCCCATGCTGGCATTGATGGGGATGGGGCTCATGTAAGGACCCATCAGCCCGCTGACAAAGGCCATCGGCAGCAGAGCCGCAATGACGGTCAGGGTCGCCAGTATGGTCGGCCCCCCCACCTCGTCTACCGCCCCCGGAATAAGCTCCTTGAGCGACCCCTTGCCCAAACCGCGATGGCGGTGGATGTTCTCCACCACGACTATGGCGTCATCCACCAGAATGCCGATGGAGAAGATCAGCGCAAACAGCGACACCCGGTTGAGGGTAAAGCCCCAGGCCCAGCTGGCGAAGAGAGTCAGCGCCAGGGTGATGACGATGGCAACGCCAACTACCAGCGCCTCGCGCCAACCCATGCTCACCAGTACCAGCAGCACCACCGCCGTGGTGGCAAAAATCAGCTTGCCGATCAGGGTGTTGGATTTGGTCTCGGCGGTAACGCCGTAGTCCCGGGTCACCGTCACCTCGACCCCGGCAGGGATGAGTCGGTTCTGCAAACTTTCGACCCGCGCCTCTACCCGCTTGGCCACATCGACCGCGTTCTGGCCCGGCTGCTTGCCGATGGCCAGGGTCACCGCCGGATAACTGGCTTGCCCCAGCCCCATCCAGCTGCGTTTGGTCGGAGTCTCCTGACCCAGAGAGACCTTGGCCACATCCCCCAGATAGACCGGCTTGCCGTCGTGCAGCCCCACCACCAGCTCTCTAGCCTCCTGCTCATTTTGCAGGAACTGCCCCACCTGTACCTTAATCTCACTGTTGTTCTGCTCGATAGCCTGTGTGGTGCCTACCTGATTGGCGGCCGCCAGTCGCTGACTCAGCTCGCCCCAGCTGATGCCGTGGGCGCTGAGGGCCGCCGGATCCGGCATCACCCGCAACACGGCGCTCTGGCTGCCCAGCGTGTAAATATCGCGGGTACCGGGAATGCGCTTGAGTTCGGTCTCCAGCTCATGGGCGACCCGGGTCAACTCGGGAGCCCCCAGTTGCTTGCTCCCCTCTTTGCTCCATAAGGTCAAACTGACGATAGGGACATCATCGATCCCCCGGGGTTTCACCAGCGGCTGACCGACTCCGATCCCCTGTGGCAACCAATCGCGGTTGGAGTCGAGCTGGTTGTTGAGATCGACGATGGCCTGCTCGCGGCTCACCCCCACCTTGAACACCACCACCAGCAGGGCGCCATCAGGTTGGGAAAAAGAGTAAAGGGTATCAATACCCTTTATCTGGGAAACCACCTGCTCGGCAGGGGTGGTGACGAGAGAGGCCACTTCAGCCGGGCTGGCTCCCGGGAAGGGAATGTAGACATCGGCGAAGGTGACATCGATCTGCGGCTCCTCCTCCTTGGGGGTCACCAGCACTGCAAACAGACCTAGCAACAGCCCCACCAGCGCCAGCAGCGGAGTGATGGCCGAGCCTTGGAACAGCGCAGCCAGCCGACCGGCAGGCCCCAGCCTCTCCTTGTTGCCGTTCAGCTCGCTACTCATGGGCCACCTCCTGCTGCTGCGCCCAGGCATCGGGAGCCAGCTTGTCACCGGCTTGCAGCCCGGCCAGGATCTCGCACTGCCCTTCAAAGCAATGGCCGACCCGCACCGGCGTCAGGGCCCAGCCAGCAGGCTGCTGCAGATAGACGCCATTGAACTCCCCTTGCCGCAGCAGGGCGCGCTCCGGCACTTGCAACACCTGACGCTCACCCTGCTTGAGCTGCACCTTGAGCCACATGCCGGGCAATACCCCGGCGGTTTGCGGCGGCAAGTCGAGGCGCAACCTGAAGGCGTGGCTCTGGCTGTCGGCATAATTGAAGCGGGTCAGTTTGACCGGGGTAACAGACTTGCCATCGGGCAGCAGCACCTGCACATCCGCAGGCTCACGAGCCAGCGTCAGGGCGGATTGGGGCAACTCCACCTCCACCCGCAAGGTGTCGAGAGAGAAGCCGGAGAGCAGCGGGGTACCAGGGGCAACTGTCTCCCCCAGCTCGACCAACCGCTTGGTCACCACCCCAGCGTAGGGGGCCAGAATGCGGGTATAACCGTAGGCCTCACGGGCCTGAGTGAGAGCCGCATCGGCAGCGTTCACCTCGGCGCGGGCGGCGCGATCCGTCGCCTGGGCATTATCGAGCTGGGCGCGGGTGATCACCCCCTTGGCAATCAGCGCCTGAAAGCGGGCGAGCTGGCGCTCGGCTTCCACTTGCTGAGCCTGCGCCCGCGCCAGCCGCGCCTCGGCACCCGTGACGGCGGCAAACTGCTCCTTGCCGCTGATCTCCAGCAGCGGTTGCCCCGCCTGCACCTGATCGTTCACATCCACCAGCATGCGGGAGACCCGGCCGCTGGTCTGGGCCGCCACCGTCCCCTGATTGATGGCACTGACGGTGCCATCCAGCGTCAGCCAGTCGGTCACCGCCTGTGGCGCCACTGTCAACAAGGGCTCTGGCTCCCCTTCAGCGGCAAGGGCCCGGGGGGATGTCATGGCCTGCGATGTCATCACCAACAAGGTGATCCCCAGCAACCGGATCTTTTCCATCATCACTCTCCTTCCCTGGCATCATCAATCACTTCACGGGATCAGGCGGTATGGGACTGGCGCACCTTATCCACTCCCCGAGCTGGCGCCTTGGTCAGCAACCTGGCCAGCCCTCTGTCAAACAGCAAGATCCCGGCCACCATGGCCGCTATAAACAACATTATCATGGGCTGCCCGCTGGAAATGAGACTCAGAGCAGGCCCCGGACAGATGCCCACCAATCCCCAGCCGATGCCAAACAGCGCGGCCCCGCCGATCAGCCGGCGCTCCAGCCTGGGGGCTGGTACGGCAACGATGGGCTCCCCCAGCACACTCTGGCGACGGGGTTTCACCAGCAGAAAATAACCCGGCATAAAGACCAGCAGAGCCCCTCCCATCACGAAGGCGAGACTGGGATCCCAGGCCCCGGCCAGATCGAGAAAACCGGTGACCCGGGCGGGATCCATCATGCCGGAGATGGCCATCCCCAGCCCGAACAACACACCCGCAAACAAACTTGTCAGCAACTTCATGGCGATCAGCCCCTTACAGCAGATGATGAGTGACGAAGACGGTGATAAAGCCTGCCGCCATAAAGGTCAGGGTGGCGACGATGGAGCGCAGGGAGAGCCGCCCCATGCCACAGATGCCGTGGCCGCTGGTGCAGCCATTGCCAAGACGGGTACCGACCCCAACCAGCAGACCGGCCAGTAGCACAACGGGCCAGCCGGGCAAGGTGGTGAATGCAGGCATGGTGGCCCAGCCCAGGGTCAGCGCCAACCAGGCGCCCGCCCCCAGCCCCAGCAGAAACAGCACCCGCCAAGGTGCACGGTGTTGCAGCGCACCGGCCAAAATGCCGCTGATCCCGGCCACCCGGCCGTTGAACAACATCAGGATCAGGGCCGACAGCCCCGCCAGCATGCCACCGCCCAAAGAGAGCAGCCATTGGCTTTCCATCATCAAGATTCCTTATTTTCCGAGTGACAAAAATGGGTTTGCAACGCTCCCAGTACATCGGCCGCCGCCTCGCTCACCAGCGAGTAGTAGATCTGCTGGGAGACCTTGCGCGAACGGATCAGGCCGTAGCGCTTGAGCACCGACAACTGCTGGGAAAACGCCGACTGCCCGAGTTGGCTATGGGCCAGCAGCTCCCCGACCCCCTTCTCCCCCTCCACCAGCTGGCAGAGCACCATCAGGCGTTCGGGATGAGCCAACGCCTTGAGCAGGGAGGCGGCGGCTGTCGCATGTCTGTTCATCTCGTCGAATTGGCTCATAAGAGTAAATTAGCAATTGCTGATATTTGTTCTATTGTATAAAACAACACTAAATTAGCAACATCTAAAGTAGATGAGGAGAAAGACCATGACAGTAGATAACGGAGTCAGAATCGTCGCGGGTTGCATGTTGCTGCTCTCGCTTATCCTTACCACCTGGGTTCATCCGGGCTTTGTCTGGTTGAGTGCCTTTGTCGGGTTCAACCTGATCCAGAGCGCATTCACCGGTTTCTGCCCGGCAGCGATGATCCTCAAACGGATAGGATTTAAATAACAGGGTCGGATGACCTAGGCTCATATGAGCGTGTAATAAACGCAGGAGGCTGAACATGGCAACGGTAATCGTCATCGGCGCGGGTCTCGGGGGCATGTCTGCCGCCTACGAACTCAAGGCCGAACTGGGCAAGCAGCATGAGGTGATCCTCATCAATGACAAACCGGACTTTGAATTTACCCCCTCCAACCCCTGGATTGCCGTCCAGTGGCGGGAGCGCAAGGAGACCTCGATCCCCATCGAACCCCATGTGAAGAAAAAGGGGATCCGCTTTATCCATGCCGCCCTGACCGAGCTGCAACCGGCGGCGCAGCAGCTCACCCTCTCCGATGGCCAGACCCTGCGTTACGACTTTCTGGCGATCTGCACCGGCCCGGCCCTCGCCTTTGACGAGGTGACGGGGGCTGGCCCCGAATCCGGTGGCACCACCAGCGTCTGTACCCTCTCCCACGCCGAAGAGTGCCGCCACAGTGTCAGCGCACTGGTCGATGAGCCCGGCCCTGTGATTGTCGGCGCCATGCCGGGCGCCTCCTGCTTCGGTCCCGCCTACGAGTATGCGTTCATCCTCGATCGCCACCTGCGCGACAAGAAGGTGAGAAAAAATGTGCCCATGACCTTTGTCACCAGCGAGCCCTACATCGGCCATCTGGGTCTAAACGGTGTGGGCGACTCCAAGGGGATGCTGGAGAGCGAATTGCGGATGCGCGACGTGCAGTGGATCTGCAATGCCCGCACCGTGGCGGCGCAAGATGGCCAGATGAAGGTGGAGGAGCTGGACGATGAGGGCAACATCAAACGCACTCACACCCTGCCCTACAAACACGCCATGATGCTGCCCGCCTTTGTCGGCATTGCGCCGCTGCGGGGCATCGAGGGGCTGGTCAATCCCCGCGGTTTTGTCATCGTCGACGAGCACCAGCGCAACCCCGCCTTCCCGCAGATTTACGCCGCCGGTGTCTGCATCGCCATTGCACCGCCGCACAAGACGCCGGTACCAACCGGGGTGCCCAAGACCGGCTATATGATTGAGGCGATGGTGCGCACCCTGAGCCACAACATCAAGGCGGAGCTCAGCGGCCAGCCGCCGGTGACCAAGGCAGTATGGAATGCCATCTGTCTGGCAGACATGGGGGACACAGGCGCCGCCTTCGTCGCCATGCCGCAGATCCCGCCGCGCAACGTCGCCTGGTTCAAGAAAGGAAAGTGGGTCCATCTGGCCAAGATCGCCTTTGAGAAGTACTTCCTGCACAAGATGCAGGTGGGGGATACCGAGCCCATCTACGAGAAACTGATGCTCAAATACCTCGGCATCGACAAGACCGAATGACCCCGCAGACCCGGCCCTCGCCGGGTCTGCTTTTGGCGGCCCTGCGCGGCAAAACGGGGCTTTCGATTATGTTTCAAGATGTTGCTGCGGGCAGCGCGGGGTTTACCCTGCCTGCCGCCTCGGCTATCATTCGAGCCTCTTATCAATAGCGGAGACCATCAGTGGGCAACTCATCAAGTGACAGTTGTAGACCGACCCTCATCGTCGGTACCAAGGTCGCGAGCTAGCCGCAGGTCTTTCTCTGCCGCAACTCGCAACCCTGCGAGAAGCGGAAATCCACTCCCCTCTTCTCCCTTTTTACACTTGACGTCTGGCAACCAGAGGCCAATCGCCACGGTCGCCATGCCTGCATAGTTTCTGCTTCCCACAAGGAGGCTGCTATGCGTTTTATCTCAATCAAACCGGCTGCGGATCGCGCGGTCGCAACAGGTTCTGTTGCTACCCAGGCTCACCCCCTGTTGAGCCGGCTCGGCCGTGGCATGCTGCCACGCTGGCTGGGCGGCAAACAGCGTCAGCACCACTACCGGCTGCAGATCCGCTGTGAGGATCGCGCCGATATGGAGCAGGTGCTGGATATGGTGAACCACACGTTGCAACCGGCCGGGCTGCAACCGATGCAATCAATGAAGCCGGGTCGCGGCGGCGGGCGTGAGCTGGTGCTCAACCTGCAGTGCACCCCGCCCCAGCGACGCTATCTGGTGCAGTTCGTTCATCAGGTCGGATTAGCACATCCGGTACGCTGGCAACTGCGCCCGCGCATCGACTGCGCTCCCGAACTCAACTGACCGCACACCTGCGTTAACCACTGTGAAAGGGGCCAGCCACGCTGGCCCCGCTTGTTGCGTCCTCTCCGAGCGTCAGGGCATCTGATGATGCTCGCGCCCCGGGACGCCGCGTTTTTGTTTTTCTGCTGGCCATCCGCGCAATCATCTCCTGATCCATCCGCCTCCCGGCGTTTCATCATGGATTGCGCCAAGCCAGCGCTTATCAGAAGGAGTACGCCATGAAGATGTGGCAACAAATTGACATGATCTCCCTGCTCGACACCCTGGCCAGCCTGTTGCTCGCCTTTGTGCTTGGCAGTCTGGTCGGGCTGGAGCGCCAATACCGCCAACGTACCGCGGGCCTGCGCACCAACGTGCTGGTCGCCGTGGGGGCCGCCCTGTTCGTCAGTCTGGCCCAGCGCATCTATGACCTGCACGGCGGCAACTACAACGTGGTCCATGTGGTGGCCTATATCGTCTCCGGCATCGGCTTTCTCGGCGCTGGCGTCATCATGCGCGAATCGGGCAATATCCGCGGCATCAACACCGCCGCCACTCTCTGGGGAGTGGCCGCCGTCGGCGCCGCCTGTGGTGCAGGACTGGCCATGGAGGCAATTCTGGGCGCCCTGTTCGTGCTGGCCGCCAACACTCTGCTGCGACCGCTGGTCAATCAGATCAACCGTCGCCCGGTGGACAATCTGGATACCGAAGTGACCTACAAGGTGACGGCCCTGACCCCGCGCGAGCATCAAAAAGAGGTGCTGCACTGGCTGGAAGAGATGCTGGAGCAGGCCAACTACCCCTTGAGCGAACTCGATATCGAGCCGTTTGGCGCGGGGGATCTGGAGATCTCGGCGGTGCTGCTGGCTACCTCCATCGATGGCGACGAGCTGGATGCCCTGATGCAAAAGCTGGCCATCCACCCTCATATCAAGCAGGTGTTCTGGCGCACCAGTACCACCGATTGAGCCGTTGGTCAGAGGAACGAACCATCCGCCCGCAGCAAAAAGCCCCGCCAGCAATGGCGGGGCTTTCTCATATGGGATGGGCGAAGAGTGGCTAGCGGCGGCTGCGCCAGCGCACCCTGGGGGTGATCACCTGGGCAGTCTGCGCCGGGGGATTGCCCGCAATCAGTTGCTGCATCAGCTCGAAAGCGGCGAGAGCCAGCGCCGGACAATCCTGCGCCACCGAGTCGATGCGCATGGGAATGCAGTCGAGCAGGTCATGATCATCGAAGGTACACAGGCGCATCCCTGTCTCCATCAGCCCCGCCTCATTGAGGTAGCGCAGTACCCCTTCCAGCAGTGTAAAAGAGGCGGTAAAGAGCCCCCTGGGAGGCGCTCCCAGCTCGGCCACCAGCTCGGCCATCAGCTGATAACCGGAGCTCGGCTGATAGTCGCGATGACGCACCCGGGCTACATCGGCTTCAAAACCGGCGCGATGGAGCCCCAGCTCATAGCCCGCCAGCCGGTGACGACTGGGGGAGAGATCCAGCAGGCCGCCGAAGTAGTAGATCTCCTCGCCGCACTCGCTGGCCATGTCCCGCACCAGCTCGGCGGTGGCCTTGCAGGCATCGGAGATCACCATGGGCAGGCGCGACTCGCCAATATGGCGGTCGAGCTGCACCACCGGCAGGCGGTCGTGAATGCGGGCATAGATGTCATCGCTGTGGCCGCTGGAGGCGACAATCAGCCCATCCACCTGGCGGCTGATGAGGTTATCCACCACCCGCTGCTCGAGGGCGGGATCATCCTCGGAGCAGGCGATCAGCAGCTGGATGCCCGCCTCCCGGCAGTGCGCCTCGAGGGCACGGGCAATGCGGGCAAAACCGAAGTTGGTGAGATCGGGGATCACCAGCCCCCAGGTGTAGCTGCGGGTCTCGCGCAGGGAGCGGGCATGAAAGCTCGGCAGGTAGTGACACTCCTCCGCCACCGCCTGAATGCGCTTGCGGGTATCGTCGGCAATCCGGTACTCCGCACTCTTCCCGTTGAGCACCAGACTGGCGGTCGCCTTGGACACCCCCGCCAGTTCGGCGATCTGGGCAATCGTGATCCGTTTCTTCTTCTCCACCTGGCCTCCCGGCTGACTAGAACCGGGCTATTGTACTAAGCACGCCGACAGCGGCCAGTGATTGAGGCAAATTTTGCAGCCATCATCGCCGTTACCTGATGAAAGTTGCGGCTTCTCCCCGGGGAAGTAGCGCGCCGACAGGGTGTGGCGACCCTCATCGATGAAACACTCCAGACTGGAGCGATCGCACAGCACGGTGATCCGCCCGCCAGCCCATGGGCTGCTGCGGGTCTCCCACGCCCCGCTCTGCCAGTTCTGGCGCCGCAAGGTGATGCGCCCCGGCTGCCACACCAGCTCGGCCACGGCGCCGAACCAGAGACTCCCCTCACCGCAGAGCCCCATATCGAGCCAGGCCGAGTCGATGGCCAGCCCCGGAAACTCGCCAAGCGTCCCCTCGAAGCGGGTCTGCTCTCCCTTCAATGCCGCCAGCTCCGCCACCGGCCGCTGGCAGAGCCACTCATCCTGCCAGAACAGCTCCCGCGGGCAGCTCATCTGGTGGATCCAGCCATAGGGGATGGTGGGCTGGCTCATCTCGTTCGCCTCCGGCAGACCCAGCCAGCCAAACAGCAAGCGCCGACCCTGGCTATCCAGAGTGGTCTGGGGGGCATAGAACTCAAAGCCCCGGTCCAGCTCGTGGAAAGCCCCGTGCTCGAAGCGCTCGCCGTCGAAATCTCCCGCCAGCCAGCCGCACTGGTAGAGGTTGCGATAATCCTCGCCCACCGGGGCAATCCCCTGCGGGCAGCTGATCAGCACATGGCGATCGACCAGCGGGAAGAGATCCGGGCACTCCCACATATAGCCAAACTCACCCAGCCCCCCTCGCCCGCTACCGGCGATGGGACCCACCCACTGCCAGCTTTGCAGGGTTTCGCCGCGATAGAGCAGCACTTCCCCCTTGTCGCCCAGAGTGCGAGCCCCCAGCACCATCAGCCACTGCTGGCCGTCGTGCCACACCTTGGGATCGCGCACATGGCCGCTGTAGCCTGCGGGCAGATCCAGCACAGGCCCCAGCTTGGCAAAACCGGCCTCACCGTCGGCGCGGGCCAGACACTGATAAGCGGTACGACTGCCATCCGGGTATTTGACATTGCCGGTGTAGATAAGAGTCAGGCGCCCCTGCTCGTCGCTCACCGCCGAGCCCGAATAGCAGCCGTGGCTCTCATAGGCTTCGGTGGGCAACAGCGCCACCGGCTCGTGCTGCCAATGCAGCAGATCGGTGGAGGTGACATGGCCCCAGCCCTTGTTGCGGTGCTCGCAGCCGAGCGGATTCCACTGGTAGAAGAGGTGGTAGCGCCCGTCGTGCTCGATAAAACCGTTGGGATCGTTAAGCAGCCCCACCGGGGCTGCCAGATGCCAGCGGGGCCGATGGGGATCGGCCGCCGCCTTGAGCTGTCCGGCCAGCAGCGACCGGACAATCTGGTTGAGAAGATCGCTTTCCTTCATCACTCCACCTTGTACTTGAGCAGGTAGGAAGCGGCGAAAGCGGCGCCAAAGGCGATCACCAGCCCGATGATGTAATGAATAAGGCTCATGGGCTGGACGATGGCCATGCCGGGAATACCGGTCAGCCCCACCGCCGTCATCCCCACCTTGGCCGCCACCACGTAGGCACCGCCGCAGGCCCCGCCAAACAGACCGGCGAGGAAGGGTTTGATGTAACGCAGGTTCACCCCGAAGATCGCCGCTTCCGTGATACCCAGCAGGCAGGACATGGCAGCCGGCACGGTAATCGCCTTGATCTTCACGTCGCGGGTCTTGAAGTAGACCGCGAGGCAAGCCCCACCCTGTGCCACGTTGGCCATGGCCCAGATGGGCAGCAGGAAATTGACGCCAATTTGCGGATTGGCCAACAACCCCGCCTCGATGGCGTGGAAGCTATGATGGATGCCGGTGATGACGATCAGCGAGTAAGTGCCGCCAAATACCAGCCCCGCCAGCCAGCCAGCCTGCTCATAGAGGGCGCTCAGACCGAACGAGATGCCATCCCCCAGCACCCGACCCGCCGGGCCGATAAAAAGCAGCGCTACAAAGCCGGTGATGATGACGGTGAGAAACGGCGTGAGGATCAGATCCAGCGCATCCGGAATGCGCTTGCGCAGCTGTTTCTCCAGATGGGACATAAACCAGACCGCCAGCAGCACCGGGAAGACGGTGCCCTGATAGCCGATCATCGCCACATCCAGCCCGAAGAAGTCCATGGTCTTGAAACCACCGGCCACGCCCCAGGCGTTGGTCAGCGCCGGGTGGGTGAGGATGCCGCCGAGGGTCGCCCCGAGGTACGGATTGCCGCCAAACTCCCGCGCCGCCGTAAAGCCGATGAGGATCGGCAATATGATAAAGGCCGCCGAGCTGAACATGTCGAGCATCACAAACAGGGCGCTGTCGGCATTGACCCAACCGTAGGTGCGCACCATGCCGAGCAGCCCCATCAGCAGGCCCGAGGCGACGATGGCCGGAATGATCGGCACGAAGATGTTGGAGAGGGTTCGCGCCAACCGCTGGGCCACGTTGAGCTTGGCCGCCGCCATGTCGGTCAGCTCCGCCTTGCTGGCGGTGCCGGTACCGGTCAGCGCCACGAACTCCGCATAGACCTTGTTGACCAGACCGGTGCCGAAGATCACCTGAATTTGGCCCGCGTTGCTAAAGCACCCCTTGACCCCCTCCAGCTTGTCGATGGCGGCCTTGTTTACCTTGCTGTCATCGGCCAGCACCAACCGCAGCCGGGTGGCGCAGTGGGCTGCGCTGACGATATTCTCCTTGCCCCCGAGCAGGGGCACCAGATCCTTGGCTATCGCACTGATATTCATATTCTTCCTCTTATGACCCGCCACGCTGGCGGGCCCTTGTCACATGAGAGTAGGGGCTGTCGAGCCGAGCTTCTAGCCTCAGCTCAACAGCCGCTTGCGCTTGATCGCAAAAAGGCATCCAGTTCGGAGCGGGTCGGCAGCGCCGTCATCGCCCCCTTGGCGGTGGTGGCGAGCGCCCCGCAACCGTGGGCCTGAGCCAGGATGGCGGGTAGCTCGGCCAGAGTCGGCAGCGACGAGCGCCCGGCCAGCGCCGCCAGCAGACCGGCGACGAAGGCATCCCCCGCCCCCGTGGTGTCGATGGGCGTTACTTTCTGCCCCACCCACTCCAGCAACTCGCCATCAAGGCGAGCCACCACCCCGGCCGCCCCTCTGGTCACCAGCACCAGCGCCGGGCCAGAGAGAGTGGCGAGCCCGGCGGCCAGTTCATCCTCGCCACTCAGCAGTTGCAGCTCCTCGATGGAGAGCTTGACCACATCCGCCTGTGTAATTGCCTGACGCACCAGCGGCAGCATCTCGGCCGGGTTGCCCCACACCTCGGGGCGCAGGTTGGGGTCGAAGCAGACCCGCCCGCCTGCCGCCTTGATGTCCGCCATGGCCTGCAGGCAGCTGGTGCGCACCGGCTCGTTGGCGAGCGCGATGGAGCAGGTCAGCAACCACTGACCGGCATCGAAGTGGGGCAACTCATCTGGGGTGAGGAACTGGTCGGCACTGGGGCGCACCATAAAGGTGAAGCTGCGCTCCCCCTCATCATCCAGTGCCACCAGCACGGTAGAGGTGCGATGGTCAGGATCGAGCCGTAGCGCACCGATATCCACCCCCTCCCCGCTCAGGGTGTCGGCCATAAAGCGGCCGAACGGGTCAGCACCAACCCGGCCGATAAAGGCCGCATCGCCACCCAGCCGTGCCACACCAACCGCCACATTGGCGGGCGCACCACCCGGACACTTGAGGTAGTTCAACGCCCCTTCCGGGATCAAGTCCACCACCGCATCCCCCATTACCCACACTCGATTCGTCACCTTGCTACTCCACTGCTGCATCGGATCCACGGTCAAACCCGAACTCTGTTCTGTTGGCTGGCATTATCAGCTAAACCGTTTTAGCCAACCAACAGATCTCGGCACCGGCTGCCATTTTTGTGATCGGGATAACGAACTAGAACCAGGTTTCCATCTGTAAGCCAAAGTTCCACTCGCCACCGGCGGTGAAGTTGCTCTGGCCCATGGCATCGTCGCTGGCGTAGTTGTCGAGCTCGGAGGACCAGTCCATCCAGCTGGCGAACACCCGCAGCTCGGGACGTTCGAAGAAACCGGCGGTCTGCGCCTTGAAGGTGGGGGCGAAGGTGAGCTTGGTGAAGTTGCCGTTCACCGCCTGGCGTCCCTTGTAACCCTTGGGGTCGAGATCCATGTACTGCCAGGCCGCCTCGTAGACCAGCTCGACGTTCTGGCTCAGCACCTGCGCCACCCGGGTATTGAAGGTGAGCCAGCGGTACTCGTCCCCTTTCACGTAGCGATCCTGACTCTGCTCGGCTAGCAGGGCCGGGGCAAAACGCCAGCGCGAGTTGAGATCGGTGGCGCCAAACACGGCGACCCGCACTGCATCGGCGTCCGGCAACAGCTCGCTGTCAGAGCCCAGCCCCTTGACCTCGGCCCCCAGCCCATGACCGTACAGCACCGCCGCCTTGGCAAAACCGGGGTTGATGCCAAAGAAGCTCTCGCCGTGGTAGGCCAGCAGGGTGTGTGCCCCCTTGTCCGCCGCCTCGCTGCCCGCCCCCTTGTCATTGATGCGGGCATCATTGTCCTTGGCCGAGAGACCGTTCACCATCCATTGCCAGTTGCCGACGCGGTTGTTCATGGTGAGGATGTAGCTCTCGATATCGGAAAGACCGCTGGCGCTGATGTCGCCGTAATCGCGGCCATAGAGGGAGAAGTTGGCCTTCCAGCTATCGGCCAGCTGCACGTCGTAGACACCGCCGCCGGTACCGGCCAGGAACACCACGTCGGAATCGAGCCAGTGGATGTCGAAGTTGTCCCGATCAAAGCGCTTACCCGCCCACAGCACCGCATTCTTGAAGGGGCCGTCGAAGCTCGCCAGATTGCCGATCTCGGCAAACACCTGACGGGTATTGAGGCTCGAATCGCTGGCGGTCCAGTCGTTGCTGGTCTCCACCCCGTCAGCCAGCATCAGCTTGTAGCGGGCCCAGCTGCCATCCTCGAAGGTCTGGGTTTTCAGCAGGTTGGCCTCCATGTAGGTGTCATCCTCGTTGCCAAGACGACCGACAGCCCCGCCCACCGAACCGGCTGGCGTGATGTAGGGGCCGCCGCGCCCACCGTTGCCATTGCTGTTGACCAACAGGCCCGAGCGAGCGTAAGCGTGAAACTCGAAACCTTGGGCACCGGCGGTCTTCTCATCCACCTTCTGGCTGCGGTTGTCGGCCACCTGCGCCTGCTCACTCGCCGCGCTCGCCTTCACTTCCGCCTGACTGGCACGGCTCTCTGCTGCCTCGGCTCTCGCTTCAGCCGCCTGTACCCGCGCCTCCAGCGCCGCCAGACGGGCCTCGATACCGCCATCCGCCGCCCACAGCGGGTTGCTCATCCCCAATCCCAGCGCTACCGCCAGCGCCAACTTGCTCTTGAACATCATCATCTTCCTCACCTGTCATCTGTAGCCCGAACGGGCGCTGTTGTTATCGACAGCCAGAGCATAGCTAAACCGCTTTAGCCAACTCAATACAGCAACTAAACCGTTTCAGCAATAGTGTGAGCGGGATAACATTTGTACAGCAGGAATTGGCGGGAGTTGTGAGGAGGATCCCTCATCAGGATCCACTCAATAGGGCGGACCCTGGCTAAACGGCGGGCAAAAAAAGAGCCGGCACAAGGCCGGCTCTGTTTATTCGGGTCGCTGAAATCAGCTGGTCAGATCGTCGAAGAAGCGTTTCACCCCTTCGAAAAAGCCTTCCGATTTCGGCTTGTGGGTCTTGGCAGCGGCGCCGCTGAAGGATTCGTCCAGCTGGCGCAGCAGCTCTTTCTGCTGCTCGGTGAGGTTGACCGGCGTCTCGATCACCACCTTGCACATCAGGTCCCCTACCTGGCCGGAGCGTACTGACTTCACGCCCTTGCCGCGCATGCGGAACATCTTGCCGGTCTGGGTCTCCGGAGTGACCTTGAGCTTGACGCGGCCATCCAGGGTCGGTACTTCAATCTCGCCACCCAGCGCAGCTGCGGTGAAGCTGATGGGCACTTCGCAGTAGAGGTTGTTGCCGTCACGCACGAAGATCTCGTGCTCTTTGACGTGCACCTGTACGTAGAGATCCCCTGCCGGTGCCCCTGCTTCCCCCGCTTCCCCTTCGCCGGAGAGACGGATGCGATCGCCGGTATCGACGCCCGCCGGAATTTTCACCGACAGGGTCTTGGTGCGCTGGTAGCGACCTTCACCGTGGCACTTGCGGCACGGATCCTTGATGATCTTGCCGCGACCGTGACAGTGCGGACATGCCTGCTGCACCGCGAAGAAGCCCTGACGCATCTGCACCTGGCCGGAGCCGTGGCAGGTCGGGCAGGTCTGGGCACTGCTGCCGGTGTGGGCACCGGAGCCGTTACAGACTTCACAGTGAACCAGGGTCGGCACCTTGATCTCCTTGGAGACCCCGCGTACCGCCTCTTCCAGCGTCAGCTCCATGGTGTAACGCAGGTCGGAGCCACGGGCCGGGCCACGACGGGCACCACCACGGCCACCGCCGAAGATGTCACCGAATACGTCACCAAACATGTCGGCGAAGTCGGCACCGCCGCCAAAGCCACCGTGGCCACCGCCACCCTGGCTCGGGTCGACACCGGCATGGCCGTACTGGTCGTAACGGGCACGCAGGTTGGCATCGGTCAGGACCTCGTAGGCTTCCTTGACCTCTTTG
Source organism: Aeromonas sp. Y289-2 (assembly GCF_027705925.1). Lineage (NCBI taxonomy): Bacteria > Pseudomonadati > Pseudomonadota > Gammaproteobacteria > Aeromonadales > Aeromonadaceae > Aeromonas > Aeromonas sp. Y289-2. The sequence goes on along the minus strand of NZ_JAPDCH010000013.1, from coordinate 16,161 downwards.
AACTTCTCTTCGGATGCGGCATCACCCTGGTTACGATCCGGGTGATACTTCATGGCCAGGCGCTTGTACGCCTTCTTGATCTCGCGATCGTCGGCATCTTTCGCCACACCCAGTACTTCGTAGAAATCGCGCTTCGACATACTCATCCTGTGGTTACGCAGACGGGCGTTGGTTACCCAACGCCCGTGAATTCATTGACCAAGCCGATGGGCGAAGCGGACTTCGCCCATCTGGGTAGGGCTTACTTCTTGTCGTCTTTCACTTCTTCGAACTCGGCGTCGACTACGTCGTCGTCAGCCTTGGCAGAAGAGGAGGACTGACCGGCATCAGCACCGGCTGCACCCTGGGCCTGAGCCTGCTGCTGGGCAATTTCCATCAGCTTCTGGGACGCTTCCAGCAGAGCCTGCTGTTTGGCTTCGATAGCAGCCTTGTCGTCACCCTTGATGGCCGCTTCCAGCTCGCTCAGAGCAGCTTCGATCTTGGTCTTGTCGTCGGCAGGCAGGGCTTCACCGGCTTCGGTGATCTGCTTGCGTACGGAGTGGACCAGACCATCAGCCTGGTTGCGAGCCTGTACCAGCTCTTCAAACTTCTTGTCCTCGGCCGCGTTGGCTTCGGCTTCGCGTACCATGCGCTCGATCTCGTCATCAGACAGACCAGAGGAGGCCTGGATGGTGATCTTCTGCTCTTTGTTGGTCTCTTTGTCTTTTGCAGAGACGTGCAGGATACCGTTGGCATCGATGTCGAAGGTCACTTCGATCTGCGGCAGACCGCGCGGTGCCGGACGGATGCCTTCCAGGTTGAACTGGCCCAGAGACTTGTTGTCGCTGGCGCGCTTGCGCTCACCCTGCAGCACGTGAATGGTCACGGCAGACTGGTTGTCTTCGGCAGTCGAGAACACCTGGGACTTCTTGGTCGGGATGGTGGTGTTCTTCTCGATCAGCGCAGTCATCACGCTACCCATGGTTTCGATACCCAGGGAGAGCGGGGTGACGTCCAGCAGCAGTACGTCGGTCTTGTCACCGGACAGTACGGCGCCCTGGATGGCAGCACCCATGGCCACGGCTTCGTCCGGGTTGACGTCTTTACGCGGCTCTTTGCCAAAGAACTCGGCAACGGTCTTCTGAACCAGCGGCATACGGGTCTGACCACCAACCAAAATTACGTCGTCGATCTCGCCAACAGCCAGACCGGAGTCTTTCAGGGCGACACGAACCGGCTCCAGAGAGTCCTTCACCATGTCTTCTACCAGGGATTCCAGCTTGGCGCGGGTCACCTTGATGTTCATGTGCTTCGGACCGGTGGCATCTGCAGTGATGTACGGCAGGTTGACGTCGGTCTGCTGGGCAGAAGAGAGCTCGATCTTGGCTTTCTCGGCGGCATCTTTCAGACGCTGCAGAGCCAGCTGGTCGTTACGCAGGTCGATGCCTTGCTCACGCTTGAACTCGTCTACCAGATAGTTGATGACGCGGTTATCGAAGTCTTCACCACCCAGGTGGGTGTTACCGTTGGTCGCCAGTACTTCGAAGGTGGTTTCGCCTTCAACTTCGTCGATCTCGATGATGGAGATATCGAAAGTACCGCCCCCCAGGTCATATACGGCAACCTTGCGCTCGCCTTTGACCTTGTTCACGCCGTAAGCGAATGCAGCAGCAGTCGGTTCGTTGATGATGCGTTTTACATCCAGACCGGCGATGCGACCGGCATCCTTGGTAGCCTGACGCTGGGCGTCGTTGAAGTAGGCTGGAACAGTGATAACGGCTTCGGTTACCGGCTCGCCCAGGTAGTCTTCGGCGGTCTTCTTCATCTTTTTCAGCACTTCGGCAGAGATCTGCGGCGGTGCCATTTTCTTGCCCTTCACTTCAACCCAGGCGTCGCCGTTGTCAGCTTTGGCGATGGCGTACGGCATGATTTTCAGGTCACGCTGCACTTCTTCATCTTCAAAACGACGACCGATCAGACGCTTGATGGCGAACAGGGTGTTTTTCGGGTTGGTGATGGCCTGACGCTTGGCCGGCTGACCAACCAGGATCTCGCCATCATCGGCATAGGCAATGATGGACGGAGTAGTACGATCGCCTTCTGCGTTCTCGATCACGCGAGCAGTGTCGCCATCCAGAATAGCGACGCAGGAGTTGGTAGTACCCAGGTCAATACCGATGATTTTACCCATTTGACGAATCTCCAAATACTTTGAATAAACTGGCGAGGAACTCGCCTTAATGCGTTAACGGCTAGGTGGGGGCTGCCAATCTGGCTTTCAAGCTCCCGGCATCAAATTTTTTGTGCCGCCGCGGCCTTGCTACCTATATGGGGTCGCCAGACGCAGCTTCAAGCCCCAACCCTAAAAAACCACACCCTTTGTCATGGTTGCGCGGTCACGTTGAGCCGTAAACCGGGCAAGATGAACAGGTGCTGCACTGCGAAACAAAAAGCCCGCCACAGGGCGGGCTCGGGCACCCACAGCCAATCAGTCGACCGCTTTGGCGATCATCACCATGGCCGGACGGATCACCCGACCGTTGAGGTCATAGCCCTTCTGCATCACTGCAATGACGGTGTTCGGGGCCACATCGGCACTCGGCACCATGCTCATCGCCTGATGGGCGTTGGGGTCAAACGGCTGGTTGATCGGGTCGAGCGCCACCAGACCAAACTTGGCCACACCGCTCTGCATGGATTTCAGGGTCAGCTCGACACCTTCGATCATCGGCTTGAGGGCTTCGTTCTCCTTGTCGGCCAGTTCGATGGCACGCTCAAGGTTGTCCAGCACCGGCAGCAGTTCGTTGGCGAACTTCTCCAAAGCAAACTTGTGCGCCTTCTCCACATCCAGCTCGGTACGACGGCGCAGGTTCTCCATCTCGGCGGCGGTACGCAGGGCGCGTTCACGCTCTTCCGCCGCTTTTTGGATGGCGGTTTCCAGCTGCGCTTCCAGTTCGGCAATGCGGGCCTGCTCGGCTGTCACTTCACTGTCTACATCGGTCGGCTCGACTGGCTGGGCTTCCACTTGCTCCATCGCTTCAACCTTTTGCTCTTCGTGGTTCATGACATCTCCAATTCCGGGGTTACTTATGAGGGCCCTGACGTCTGGTTGAGCGACCGGACGACAACAGACCGACTATGTTGGCGCTATTATGGGGATGCATCCCCGGCTTTCAAGGGGTAAAGGGCAATCAGGGTTGCTGAATAGCAGCAACCGTCGGTTTATCCGGGTTACCGCTCACCGTTTAACCAGTAGCCTCAAGGGGATAGCCAGCCCCGTCACACGGGAGAGCGTCACAAGCGGAGCAAAGCACTGTATACTGGCCCGCAATACCCATCCCAGATCTGACTGACTATGGATTCTCCGTTCAAAACCATCGCCCTGATTGGCAAACCCCACCATGAGGGGGCCAACCAGACGCTGACCGGCCTGCATCAATACCTGACCGCCCGCGGCTTTAGGGTACTGGTGGAGAGCCGGGTCGCCCAGACCCTGAGCATCCTCGATGAAAACGTGATGGATCTGGTACAACTGGGCCAGCAGGCCGATCTCGCCATCGTGGTCGGCGGTGACGGCAACATGCTGGGGGCGGCACGGGTGCTGTCGCGCTTCGATGTGGCAGTGATCGGGGTCAACCGGGGTAACCTCGGCTTTCTGACCGACCTCTCGCCGCAAGATTATCTATTGCCACTGGAGCAGGTGCTCTCCGGTCACTACAAGAGCGAACACCGCTTCCTGCTGGAAGCCTCGGTCTATCGCCACGGCGAGCGCAAATCGAGCAATCTGGCGGTCAACGAAGCCGTACTGCACCCGGGCAAGATCGCCCACATGATCGAGTTCGAGGTCTATATCGATGGCAGCTTTATGTATAGCCAGCGCTCGGACGGCATCATAGTGGCCACCCCGACCGGCTCCACCGCCTATTCATTGTCGGCCGGTGGTCCCATCCTCACCCCCAAGCTCAACGCCATCACGCTGGTGCCCATGTTCCCGCACACCCTGAGCAGCCGTCCCATCGTGCTGGATGCCGACAGTGAAGTGCGACTGCTGGTCTCGCCAGAGAATCAGGATGACGCCATGCAGGTGAGCTGTGACGGTCAGGTGACGCTGGCGGTACACCCGGGGGACGAGATCCTCATCAAAAAGAGCCACCACCAGCTCCATCTGGTGCATCCCCTCGACTACAGCTACTTCCATGTGCTGCGCAACAAGCTCGGCTGGGGTAGCAAGCTGTTTTAAAGAACCGGTTCAGGGCCTGACTGGCTGAGCGCCACCTCGCTGCGCAGCCAGTCGCTAAAGGCGCGAAAGCGCGGTCGCTCGCGGTTCTCCCGCGGCGAAATCAGCTCGTAATTGCGCCCGGCTGGCACCCGCGGGCCACCCACTGCCACCAGCGAGCCCTGCGCCAGCAAGCTGCACACCAGCACCTCCCGCCCCATTGCGACGCCCATGCCGCCCTGCGCCGCCTGCAGCGCCATCTGATAGTGATTGAAGCCGTAGTGACGCTGTTCATAGGGCAGAGCCATGGCCGCGCCCTCGCACCAGTGGCGCCACTCCGAGAAGAGCTGCTGCACATCAGTCGATTCGGAGGCGTGGATAAAACAGGCCTCCGCCAGCCGGGCCGGATCCGCCAGCAATCCCAGCCGCTCGGCATATTCGGGAGAACAGACGGGCACCAGTTGCTCTTCCATCAACAGCTCCCGGTGCAGATCACTGCAACGGGTGGCGCCGTAGTAGATGGCCAGATCCACCCGCTCCTCGTTGAAATCCACTGCCCCCGCCCGTACCCGCATCATGACGTTCAGCCCGGGCCAGCGCTGCTGGAAACGGGGCAACCTTGGCATCAGCCAGTTGAGCCCCAGGGTAGGCGCAACCCCCACGTGGAGCGTCCCCCGCAGATCCTGAGCCCGGATATCCTCGATCTCCTCGTTGATCTGGCGCAGGGAGTGGCTCAGGGTCGCCAACAGTCTCGCCCCCTCCTCCGTCAACGCCAGCTTGCGGGTCAGGCGAATAAACAGGCGAAACCCCAGTAGCCCTTCCAGATGACGAATACGGTGGCTGATGGCCCCCTGGGTGAGGTTCATCTCCTCGGCGGCGCGGGTGAAACTGAGATGACGGGCCGTGCTCTCGAAGGTGTGCAGCAGGGCTAGGGTGTTCTGTTGTACCAGCATGGATAACCTCGTGATCACGATCGTTACGGTGCAGGGCATTAGTATGCCACTTCCACTTATGGATGAAACTGGCTAATCCATAGTGCCCCTTATTTCGTTTGTCTGGCCATCCACGCCCCTCTTTAATAGGTGCAACCCCTATCCCTGTTCATGAGGTGGACAATGAAAAACGGACTCAAGATTGTGGTCATCGGTGCTGGCTCCAGCTATACCCCGGAGCTGATTGAAGGGCTGATCCAGCGTCAGCACGAGTTGCCAATGCGCGAACTCTGGTTGGTCGACATCGACGATGGCCGCGAGAAGATGGCGATCATCGCTGCCCTCACCCGCCGCATGCTGGCCAAAGCCGGGCTGGCGGTACGGGTTGAAACCCGGCTCGATCGGGAAGAGGCACTGCAAGGCGCCGACTACGTCTGCTCCCAGTTTCGCGCCGGCTGTCTGGAAGCCCGCATCAGCGATGAGCGGATCTCGTTGAAATATGGTCTGATCGGTCAGGAGACCAATGGACTGGGCGGCTTTGCCAACGCTTGCCGAACCATCCCCATCGCCTTGCAGATCGCCGCCGACATGGAACGCCTCTGCCCCGATGCCTGGCTGCTCAACTTCACCAATCCGTCAGGCATGGTGACCGAAGCGGTATTGCGTCACAGCAAGATCAAAGCGGTAGGGCTGTGCAACGTGCCGGTGATCATGCAAAAAGGGGTCGCTACCCTGCTGGAGACCCAGAATGAGCAGGAGTTCATCATGCAGGTGGCCGGGCTCAACCACTTCATCTTCGTACGCCAGATCCAGCATCAGGGCCAGGACCGACTCGGCGACGTGATTGCCCGGCTCGCGCAAGGGCAGGATCCGCTGGTGCCGCGCAATATTCCCCCCTTTGCCTGGCCCAAGGACCTGCTGGCCAATCTGGGCATGATCCCCTGTGCCTATCTGCGCTACTACTACATGAGCGACGACATCCTCAAGCAGGAGCTCGGTGAGGCCAATGGCGAAGGTACCCGGGGCGAGGTGGTCAAGGTCATCGAGCAACAGCTGTTCGATCTCTATCGCAACCCGGATCTCGCCGAGAAGCCCAAGGCGCTGGAAGGACGCGGCGGCCAATACTATTCGGAAGCCGCATGCGAGCTGATGAGCGCCATCCACAACGACAAGCGCATCATCATGCACGTCAACACCCGCAACAATGGCGCCATCAACGGTCTGCCGGATGAGTGCGCGGTGGAGGTCAGCTCCCTTATCACCAAGTCAGGCCCGCTGCCGCTCAACGTGGCCCCCTTCCCGCAAGACACCCTGCGCCTGCTGCAGTTGATGAAAGAGTTCGAGCAGCTCACCATCGAGGCCGCCATCACCGGCAACCGCCACGCAGCCTGGCGTGCCCTGGTGCTCAACCCGCTCATCACCAGTGGCAGTCGGCTGGAGCAGGCACTGGACGAGGTGATCGCCGCCCATCCGGATCTGATGTCAGCCTTCCACTGAGCGGCGTCACGCCTCTCATCGCCCCCTCTCGGTCCTGTACGGGTCACCACTCTGGTGGCCCGTTTTCGCTTAAAAATGGTGGCCACCTCTTTACTGTATATAAGACCAGTATATACTGGATGCATACACAGTAATGTTGACCTATACAGGATGAGACCATGCTGACCCAGCTGACCGTCAACAACTTCGCCATCGTCAAGTTTCTCGAACTCGATCTGCAAGCGGGCATGACCTGCATTACCGGGGAGACCGGTGCCGGTAAATCCATCGCCATCGACGCCCTCGGCCTCTGTCTTGGAGAGCGGGCCGAAGCAGGCATGGTGCGACCCGATAGCGATAAAAGCGAGGTCAGCGCCCGCTTCCTGCTCGACAACAACCCGGCCGCCCGCGCCTGGCTCGCCACCAACGAGCTGGAAAACGAAGGTGAGTGTATCGTCCGGCGAGTCATCTCCGCCGAGGGGCGTTCACGCAGCTATATCAACGGCGTGCCTGTCCCCCTCACCCAGCTCAAGAATCTGGGCCAGCTGCTGGTCAACGTGCACGGTCAACATGCCCACCAGATGCTGCTAAAACCCGACTACCAGCTCGCCCTGCTCGACGGCTATGCCGGTCACCATCTGCTGCTCGACGAGGTGCGCCAGCACTATCAGCAGTGGCGCCAACTGCAAAACGAGTTGAACCGGCTCAAGGCCGAGCAGCAGCAGCGGGAAGCCCGCCGCCAGCTGATCGAGTACCAGGTGCAGGAGCTGGACGAATTTGCCCTGCAACCAGGGGAGTTCGAAGAGATAGAAGAGGAGCACCAGCGTCTCGCCAACGGCACAGAACTGATGCAAGAGTGCGGGGCTTGCCTCGATCTGCTCTATGACAACGAAGAGACCACTATCGCAGGGCTGCTGCAATCAGCCGTCGATCGAGCCGAGGGGCTGGTCAGCATGGACAGCCGCCTCACTCCGGTACTAGAGATGTTGAACGAAGCCCTGATCGGGGTGCAGGAGAGTCACAGCGAACTGCGCAGCTATCTCGATCGGCTGGAGCTGGATCCCGAACGTTTCAACGAGCTGGAGGCCCGCCTCTCCAAGGCGATCAATCTGGCCCGCAAGCACCATGTCAAACCGGCAGATCTGGCTCAGTACCATCAGGAGTTGGCCTCTGATCTCGCCCGCCTCAACTCCGATGAGGAGCGATTAGAGGGGATGGAAGATGAGCTGGCCGAGGCCCGTCAGGCGTTTGTCCAGGCCGCCGAAGCCCTGAGTCAGAGCCGTCAGCGTTATGCCGAGGAGCTGGGCGCCAAGGTGACCAGCAGCATGCACGAACTGGCGATGCCTGATGGCCGTTTCGCCATCGAGGTGCGCCCCGACGCCCAGAGCAGCCTCTCTCCGCTGGGTATAGATCGGGTGGAGTTTATGGTCACCACCAACCCGGGCCAACCGATCCAACCGCTTGGCAAGGTGGCCTCAGGCGGTGAACTGTCACGCATCAGCCTCGCCATCGTGGTGATCAGTGCTCGCAAGATCTCAACCCCGACCCTGATTTTCGACGAAGTGGATGTGGGGATCAGCGGCCCGACTGCCGCCGTGGTGGGTCGCCTGCTGCGCCAGCTCGGCGAGTCCACTCAGGTGATGGTGGTCACTCACTTGCCTCAGGTGGCAGGCAACGGACACCAGCATATGGTGGTGAGCAAGCATACCGATGGCAAAACCACCGAAACCCGGATGGATGCACTCGACCAGAATGCCCGCCTCAATGAGCTGGCACGCCTGCTCGGTGGCGACCAGATCACCGACAACACCCTGGCCAATGCTCGCGAGCTGCTGCGCCGTTGAATCAGGCCAAAACGCCGATTTGCAGCGATGGCGACTGACAGGGCTGACCGAACATGCTGACTTCGCAGGCACAGGCGAGCGCCATAGCCTCCACAGTCAGCAATAGCCAATAGCCAATAGCCAATAGCCAATAGCCAATAGCCAATAGCCAACTGTGAGCACCGAACTCGCGTCAGGATTACCGACCCAGATCAATAAAATGGCGAGTTAGGCGAAGCTGGCAGCAACATGGGCGTGGATCCGGTTGCCTTCATGTAGCGGATTTCGCATAGTGTTGCCCCCCTTTATGGGTATCCAATTGTGAGGCTTTGTCTATGATCCACGTTTTTGGTCACAAGAATCCTGATAGCGACAGTATCTGCAGTGCGCTGGTTATCACCGACTGGCTCAATGGCCAGGGCCATCAGGCCACCCCATGGCGTCTGGGTGACCTGCGCACCGAAACCCGTTTTATTCTGGAGCAGGCTGGCGTCAGCGAACCCGAGCTGCTGACCAAAGATCTGACCGGTGAAGATGTCTGGCTGGTGGATTTCAGTGATCTGGAACAGGGCCCTGCCACACTGGCACAAGCCAATGTACTGGGTCTGGTGGATCATCACCGTCTCGGCACTCTGGTCACCCAGTCTCCGCTGGATGCCTGGATCCGTGCCGTCGGCTGCACCTGCACCATCGCCTTCGATCTGCTGAGTCAGCAAGGTACCGTGACCCGCAGCCAGGCTCGCCTGATGCTGGGTGCCATCATGAGCGACACACTCTGTCTCACCTCGCCGACCACCACCGAGCATGACAAGATCGCTTGTGAGCGTCTGGCTCCGCTGGCCGAAGTATCACTGGCCGAGTTCGGCCAACAGCTGCTGATGGCAAAAACCGACCTGAGCGGTCTGACTCCGGCTCAACTGCTGCAGCAGGACGAGAAAGCGTTCCAGGCGGAAGGTTGCAACTTCATCATGAGCCAGATCGAAGTGGGCAGCGAGCAGCAGCTTGCCGAGCAACTGCCAGCCCTGCAGCAGGAGATGGCCCAGCGCGTGGCGAGCGAAGGGCTCGACTTCTTCGTGCTGATGGTCACTGACCTGACGGCTGCCGCCAGCCGCATCTACTTTACCGCGCACCCGAAAGTACCGGCCCAGTCCAGCTACCACCCAGGCTTTGTCAGCCGCAAGAAGCAGGGCCTGCCCTGGGTGATGGATCTGCTGGCCAAGGCCTGATCCTCCCTCACCATCACCTATGCCACAGCCCTGCCCCTGCGCAGGGCTTTTTCATCGCCACCGCCAGCCGCACTCTTGCCCTACCTTGCTGACTCTCTCGCCCACCACTGCGGTCGCTCGCTGACTCCTTTTCGGCGTATTGCCGTTAACGCCATCACTTTGCTTACATATTTGCGGCTGTTATTTATCTGAATGAGCGTAAAACCCCGTCCTTTCAGGGCGGGGATATAAGCGAGGTAAAATATCTTGATATCCCACATTAGCTGCGCAAGCATGTAAGGATGACAAAGCGCGCCTACAAATACCGTTTCTACCCCACCTCTGAACAAGCTACATTGCTTGCTCAGACGTTCGGCTGTACCCGATTTGTCTATAATCACATCCTTCGCTGGCGTACCGATGCCTTCTATCAGCATCAGGAAAAAATCGCTTACACCCAAGCCAACGCCAGATTGACCGCACTCAAGAAAGAGCCCGAATATCTTTGGCTCAATGATGTGTCCAGCGTCCCGCTCCAGCAAGCCTTGCGTCACCAACAGGCGGCATTCAAAAACTTCTTTGAAGGGCGAAACAAGTACCCAACTTTCAAAAGCAAGCACCATAAGCAATCGGCCACTTTGACCGATGCCGCATTTAAGTATCGGGAAGGTCAGCTCTACATGGCAAAGAGCAAGGAGCCGCTGGCTATCCGCTGGAGCCGCCCGCTCCCCTGCGAACCCAGCACCGTTACAATCTCCAAAGACGCAGCTGGCCGATACTTCGTCTCCTGCCTCTGTGATTTCGACCCCGAGGCGCTGCCCATCACACCCAAAATGGTCGGCATTGATCTCGGCATAAAAGACCTATTTGTAACCAGCAATGGAAATAAGGTCGACCATCCCCGTCACACGGCAAAATACGCAACCCTGCTTGCCCGCGCCCAGCGCCGCCTGAGTAAAAAGAAACTCGGCTCCGCCAATCGTGCGAAAGCCAAAGCCAAGGTTGCCCGTATTCACGCCAAAATCTCCGATTGCCGACAGGACAACTTGCACAAGCTGTCCCGCACACTGATTAACGAGAACCAAGTTGTGTGCGTTGAATCCCTCAAGGTGAAGAACATGATCCGCAACCCCAAACTGGCAAAGGCGATAGCCGATGCGTGTTGGGGTGAGTTTGTGCGCCAGCTGTCGTACAAGGGCGAATGGGTGGGGCGCTCGGTGGTTGCCATAGACCAATTTTTCCCCAGCTCAAAACGCTGCTCTTGTTGCGGATACACACTTTCAAAATTGCCGCTGTCAGTGCGTGACTGGGAGTGCCCTGAATGCGGGGAACACCACGACCGTGACCACAATGCGGCCAAGAATATTCTTGCGGCGGGGCTCGCCGTTAAAGCCTGTGGAGAGAATGTCAGTCTGGTGTAACGCATGTTACCTCAGCAGTTCTCGTTGAATCAGGAAACCCGGTTAGGTGACTAATCGGAATCCCCTCCCTTTAGGGAGAGGAGGATGTCAACAGGGCTTTGCTGCAGGATAATCGCCGCGCACAAACTTTTCCGTTTCCATTCAGGTGATCGATGAACATAACCCCCAAGCAGAGAACACTGGCCATCACCATGCTGATCGCCGTGGTGCTCCTCGGCTGGCTGCTCTGGCCCAGTCAACCACCCAAGGCGATGCTGACCGCTCAGGTGACCCGCGAGGATATTGCCCAGACCGTGCTGGCCAGTGGTGTGCTGCAGGCCGTAGAGCAGGTGGATGTGGGGGCCCAAGTCTCCGGTCAGGTTACCAAGCTGGCCGTCGAGGCCGGAGATCAGGTCAAGCAGGGAGACCTGCTGGCCGAGATCGATCCCCTGATTGCCCAGAACAACCTCAAGACGGCCGAGGCGGAGCTTGCCAGCAACCGCGCCCAGCTCAAGATCAAGCAGGCACAACTCAAACAGAACGAGCTCGCCTGGCGGCGCCAGCAGCAGATGTTCAAACAGGAGGCGAGCTCACGGGCCGATCTGGAAAGTGCCGAGGCACTGCTGGCAGTCACCCGCGCCGAACTGCAAAACAGCCAGGCCAATATCGACAACGCCCTGATCAAGGTTGATAGGGCCAAGACCGAGCTGGGCTACACCAAGATCCTGGCGCCGATGGATGGCACCGTCATCAGCATTGTGACCCGTCAGGGCCAGACCCTGGCTGCCAGCCAGACGGTGCCGACCGTGCTCAAGCTGGCCAACCTCGAGACCATGACGGTCAAGGCGCAGATCTCCGAAGCCGATGTCACCAAGGTCAAAGCCGGCATGCCGGTCTACTTCACCCTGATCGGCGATCCGGATACCCGCTATCAGGGTACGCTTCGCGCCGTGGAGTTAGCGCCTACCAACATCAACGATCAGGCCACCACTGGGACCACCACCAGCAATGCGGCTGTCTACTACTACGCCCTGTTCGATGTACCCAATCCCGACCATACCCTGCGGGTCGCAATGACCACCCAGGTGACCATTGTGCTCGGCGAGCGCAAGCAGGTGATCACTGTGCCGCAAACCGCCCTCGGCAAGTCGCTGGGTGACAACGAGTATGAAGTCACCGTGATCAAGGACGATGAGACAACCGAAACCCGTCATATCAAGACCGGTATGAAGGACGAGATCCGCATTGAGGTGATCAGCGGGCTGAGTGAGAAGGAGGAGGTGCAGCTCAATCACGGAGCCCCCGCCGACAATGATGAGAAGGCGGTGATGCTATGAGTGAGCCCCTGAACCAGCTGCCGTTGATCCAGCTGAAAGGGGTCGAGCGACGCTACCAGAGCGGCGACAGCGAAGTCACCGTGCTCCACCCTCTTGACCTCACCATCACGGCAGGAGAGATGATCGCCATTGTCGGCGCGTCCGGCTCTGGCAAGTCGACCCTGATGAACCTGCTGGGTTGTCTGGATAGCCCGAGCGGCGGCCAGTACCTGTTTCGCGGTCAGGACACAGCCAGCATGGATGCGTTGGCGCTGGCCCGACTACGCTGCCACCACTTCGGCTTTATCTTTCAGCGCTACCACCTGCTGCCCCATCTCGATGCCGCCGCCAACGTGGAGATCCCAGCTGTCTATGCCGGTACCAGCCGCCCGGATCGCCAGGCGCGTGCGCGTCAGCTGCTGGGCAGACTGGGTCTGGCCGATCGCAGCCACCATACCCCGGGCCAGCTCTCCGGCGGTCAGCAGCAGCGGGTCAGTATCGCCCGGGCGCTGGCCAATGGCGGCGAAGTGATCCTCGCCGATGAACCGACCGGCGCACTGGATAGCCAGAGCGGCAAGGAGGTGATGGCAATCCTCAAGGAGCTGCACGCTCAGGGCCACACCATCATTCTGGTCACCCACGATATGAACGTGGCCAGCCATGCCGACCGGATCATCACTCTCAAGGATGGTCGGATTGAACAAGATAGTGGCCCCAGCCAAACGGCCGTGTTGGCTCCAGCCACCGCCACACCCCCTCAAAAAATAGTGTCCACTAAAGGTGCCATGGGTCACGACTGGGATCGCTATCGGGAAGCGGGACGGATGGCGATGCATGCCATGCTCGCCCACCGGATGCGCACCTTCCTCACCATGCTCGGCATCATCATCGGCATCGCCGCCGTGGTGAGCGTGGTGGCGCTGGGGCAAGGGGCGCGCGCCAAGGTGATCGACCAGATCAATGCGATGGGCACCAACACCATCGAAATCTTCCCGGGCAAGGGATGGGGCGATGAGAAGATGGCCAGCATCCAGACCCTCAACAAGGGAGATCTCGATGCCCTGCTGGGGCAACCCTATCTTGCGGGCGCCAGCCCCGAGATCGGCAGCTCCGGCCAGTTGCGCTATCGCAACAAGACCAACAGCGGCAACGTGACCGGGGTTGGTAACGACTATTTCAAGGTGAAGGGGATGACGCTGGTCAGTGGTCGCTTACTGGAGTGGCAAGATATCCAGCAGCGTGCCGCCGTCGCCGTGGTGGACAAGAAGAGCATCACCAGCCTGCTTGGCAAGGAGGATCCTGTCGGCAAGGTAGTACTGGTCGGCACCTTGCCGGTGCGGATTGTCGGGGTGGTTTCGCAGGAGACCGGCTTTGGCCCCACCAGCCAGTCGGTCAATATCTGGCTGCCCTACAGCGCGGTGATGAGTCGCCTCATCTCGCAGCACCACTTCAGCCAGATCACCATCCGGGTCAAAGACGGGGTACAACCGGCACTGGCCGAGCAGGCGGTGATCGAGCTGATCACCAAGCGCCACGGGGTGAAGGATTTCTTCACCTTTAGCAGCGACAGCATCATCAAATCGGTAGAAAAAACCACCGCCACCATGACCCTAATGGTCTCGGCCATCGCGGTGATCTCGCTGATCGTCGGCGGGGTGGGCGTGATGAACATCATGCTGGTGTCAGTGGTCGAGCGCACCCGCGAGATCGGCATTCGCATGGCCGTGGGCGCCCGCCAGTCGGATATCCTGCAGCAATTCCTGATTGAAGCTGTGATGGTGAGCCTGCTGGGGGGGATCTTCGGCGTCGGCCTCTCGCTAGGCATTGGTGCGCTCTTTTCACTGTTGGTGGACTCCATCAAGATGCAGTTCTCGCTCTTCTCCATCCTGATGGCCTTTGGCTGCTCGTCACTCATCGGGATCCTGTTTGGTTACCTGCCGGCACGCAATGCGGCGCGGCTCGACCCTGTTGTCGCACTGGCGAGGGAATAACGATGCACAAACTCTCCTGGCTGGCTCTCTCTATGGCCCTCAGCGGCTGCAGTCAGCACAGCACCTATCAAAGACCCGAACTGGCGATCGCCCCCACATGGCAACAAGCAGAGGGCGCCCAACTGGCTGCGCAGGCAGGCCAATGGTGGCAGGAATTTCATGATCCCCAACTCGACAAATTGGTCGAGGCGGTTCTAGCCGCCAACCCGGACATGCATGTGGCGGCCCTCAAGCTCAAAAGCGCCAGACTGGGCGCCGAGCAGGCCGATACCAACCTCACCCCCTCGGTCAATGGCACTATCGCAGCCAGTGGCAACAAGGATCTGAAAACCGGCAAAGGCACCAACAGTCTGGGCCCCTCGCTGAGCCTCAGTTACGAAGTAGATTTGTGGGGCAAGCTTGCCTCGGTACGAGATCAGGCAAGCTGGGAGGCGGCGGCAAGCGAGCAGGATCTCGCCAGCACCCGACTACTGCTGATCGGCAATACCCTGGAGCAGTATTGGCAGCTCGGCTATCTCGGCTCTGCCATCACCCTTGGGGAACAGCAGCTGGCCAATCTGATCCGTACCGAGCAGCTGACCCAGACCAAATACCAGGCAGGCGCCATCACCCGGCTCGATCTGGCGCAGGCACGCCAACAGTTGGCCGGAAAACAGGCTGAGCTGGCCTCCCTCAAGGCGCAGCAGGAGCAGGCTCGCAATGCCCTGCGTCTGTTGCTGGGCCGCAGCAGCGGGCCGCTGGAGTATGCACCCGCTTCACTTGCAAAACAGACCATTCCTGAACTTGCGGTGGGTATTCCGGCCGATGTGCTGGCACGCCGCCCCGATGTCAAAGCGGCCGAATTGCGGCTGCGCAAGACGCTGGCTAAAGGTGATGAGATCCGCACCAGCTTCTACCCCAGCCTGACCCTGACCGGCAGTGCCAGCACCGCATCCGATAGATTGGCGCAGGTGCTGCAAAATCCGGTCGGTACGCTGGGAGCCAGCCTCGCCCTCCCCTTTCTTGAATACAACCGCACCCAGCTCGCCATCGAAAGCTCAGAGCTGGATTACCAGATTGCTGAAACCGAGTTTCGCAAACAGCTCTACACCGCACTGGTGGAGGTGGAAGACAATCTGGCCGCACGCCACTATGGCCAGCAGCGACTCGATTATCTGCAGGAGCAGCTGAGTTATGCCCGGGAGGCCGAACGCCTTGCCAAGGCTCGCTTCCAGGCGGGTGCGACCGGCGTGCAAGCCTGGCTCGATGAGCAGAACCGACTGTGGGATGCCCAGCAGAGCCTGTTGGCCCAGCAAAAAGAGCAGCTCACCACCACTGCCAAAATCTATCGCGCCCTGGGTGGCAGCGATAGCGTGGCGCCCCGATAACGCCTCCCCCCAATATTCCCCACTCTGCCTGTAGAGTGGGGAATACCATCGCCATCGACCGCACCGAATTCCCTCGCCCACACGGCAGACGAACGCCATTGCTCATCATCAGGGGCAGTTACGGCAGCCGATCCAATTACATGCATCGGCGACCCAGAATATCCCGGCCATACCTTGAGACCACCTCTATACCTCACGCACCCTGTGGAGATAACGATTACCGGATATTCCATCAGCAGAGAGCTCGACTCTCGCCGAGCGGCGCCCCGTGAATCGTGAGAGACATATCCGAAGCGCATATCTGCACGACGCATACAAAAAGCGATATCACGCAGTTAATTCTGCACGACAAAATTAATCGTAAACAATGAGTGATATTGCCGTCATTCCGCACCTGATTTTGCTATTTTCAGTGCTTGACGGCGATCGGCCGTTCTGATCTATTACTCTCTTTTG
>NZ_JAPDCH010000012.1:15498-139066 GCF_027705925.1 Aeromonas sp. Y289-2 | reverse complement strand
TTAGAATACCGGCCTGTCACGCCGGGGGTCGCGGGTTCGAGTCCCGTCCGCTCCGCCACTAATTTGAAGGCCTTCCCGATTGGGAAGGCCTTTTTGCTATGGGCGTTTTTGTCCATAAGACCCACAGGTTTGCATACCAGAACGAATACAAAAGCCCGGCTTCACGACCGGGCCTTTGTATTTTTAGCGCGTTAAACCACCAATATCTGGCTTTTCCCTGACAAGTAAGAGTGCCAGATAGCCGGTTATTTCCATCATTTTCTGGCTATATCCGAGCCCTATCAGTTTCATTCACAGCCATTTGAGCGAGTCTAGAGGCGGCCAAATCAGGCTTCTGCTGCCTGCTGACTACAGGGCAGCTCCATATTGACCCCCCCCTCTTCCATTTGCACGTCGATCTTGAAGCCAAGCCGTTTGGCTAGGTTGGGAATACCGAGATTGCCGGATTAATCAGGTACCGTTCAAGCAAAGAGGCCTTCCCGACGGGAAGGCCTCTTTGCTTTATCTATCAACTGATTACCATCACTCGGTCGATTTATCAGCGCTTCTCTTTGTTGCCAATGCTCAGGCCGAGCTTGATGGAGAGGGCCGCCAGTAACAGCAGCATCATGATCAGGGAGAAAAAGTTGCTGCCAAGCTCCGGGTATTGCACCTTGAGCAGCGCGGAGTGGCCGAAGACACCGATAAAGAAGCAGAGCAGGGTGCAGATGGGGGTGTTGCCCACCATGGGTTCATGGCGATAGTGCTGGAACAGCTGATAGGCCGCCAGCCAGAGGGCAATCAGCGGGAAGAAGGAGAAGGGCACGACCGAGTTGGTCAGCACGGCCAGAGAGGCATCGCCACAGATACCAATCAGCATGGCCATGGCGAGCGGTTTTTTCGGGATCATAAGCTGTTCAGGCATGTCGTTCTCCATCCTGTGGTCATGGGTGAGGTTCACGGCGCTTCTGGTTTTGTACCTCGGCGCCCATGGCGATCATCCGCAGTTGGCGAATTGTTCGGTCGGAGAGTGCCCGGCACTCTTCGCTGGTCATGTCGAGCGCATCGGCACCGGCACTGAAGACGATGGTAACCATGGCTTCTGCCTGGATGTAGGCATCTTCCCGTGGTGCTTCGGTGGTGGCTTCCAGATAATCGGTTAGCTCGGCAATGAAGTGCTGGATTTCGCGAGCCACCGCCTGACGAAAGGCGGCCGAGGTGCCGGAGCGTTCCCGTAGCAGCAGCCGAAAGATGTTGGGGTTGTTCTCGACGAACTCCATAAAGGTCTGCACCGAGGTGCTGATGACACTGCCACCACCGGCAATGCGCTGGCGTGCCTGGCGCATCAGTTGGCGCAGGGTAAGGCCTCCTTCGTCAACCAGGGTCAGGCCCAGCTCCTCCATATCGCGAAAGTGGCGATAGAAAGAGGTGGGCGCGATACCCGCTTCGCGAGCGACTTCCCGCAGGCTGAGATTGGAGAAACTCCGATTGGCGCACAGTTGGCTGAACGCAGCATCGATCAATGTACGCCGGGTTTTTTCTTTTTGTTGAGCGCGAATACCCACGAAATCAGTCACCTTCAGCTTAACGAGGACAAATGATAACCCGAAGGCGCCTCAGGATCAGGTTTGTATCCTACTTTTTTACCATTGACCGTGAGGAAATCACCATAGAAAATGGCTAACAGCTGTTCGCTGAAAGGATGCAATGAGATGGCCAGACCCCCCATTATTTTGACTAATACCCTGCTGTTTTCCCTCTCCGGGATAGTGGCGTTGATTGTCGTACCCTGGTACGGCATGAGCCACGGTTACGATCTCTGGCAGTGGGCCAGTTTCCTGTTGTTGTTCTGCCTGAGTGGTCTCTCCATCACCGCAGGCTATCACCGGCTCTGGTCGCACAAGGCCTACAAGGCGCACCCCGCTTTGCAGTGGTTGTTTGCCATCGGCGGTGCGTTGGCGCTGCAGAATTCTGCCCTGCACTGGTCGGCCGATCACCGCCGTCACCATCGTCATGTGGATGACAACGATAAAGACCCCTACAGCGCGGGGCGCGGCTTCTGGTATTCCCACATCGGCTGGATGTTGCGGGAGCATCAAGGAGATCGCTATGGCGATTACAGCAATGTGCGTGATCTGCAGAACAACCCGGTGGTCGCGTTTCAGCACCGTCACTATCTGACACTGGTGCTGGCGACCAATCTGGGGCTGCCGCTGCTGTTTGGTCTGATCCACGGAGATCTGCTCGGCATGTTGCTGTTGGCGGGCGTACTGCGGATGGTGATGACTCACCACACCACCTTCTTCATCAACTCGCTGGCCCATATCTGGGGCAGTCAGCCTTATACCGACCGCAATACCGCTCGCGATAACGGCATCCTGGCTTTTTTCACCTTTGGCGAGGGGTACCACAACTTTCACCACCTGTTCGAGAATGACTACCGCAACGGCATTCACTGGTGGCAGTTCGATCCGACCAAGTGGTTGATCCGGCTCGCCTCCTGGTGTGGTCTGGCGGGGGATCTCAGATCCTCGCCGGAGGAGCGTATCGAGCAGGCCCGGCTGCAGATGCAGCTGAAACGGGCACAAGCCAAGTTGCGCAAGCAGGAAGATCGCGAACTGTGGCAGGCGCTGCTGCAGGAGGAGTACGACAAGCTGAGCCAGCAGTTGCAACACTATTACGCCAGTCGCAAGCGGCTGCTGGAGCTGCGCAAGCGCAAGGCGCTGGCGCGCTATGACCGCCTCAAGCTGCAACTAGAGTACCGGGCTCTGCGGGATGGCTTTATCGCAGGTAAACGCAACTGGAGTCGCCTGCTGGCAGGTATTGCATGATGCCGTCTGGTTATCACCGAGACTAAAAGAGAAGGCCGCCTGCTGGCGGTCTTCTCTTTCATGATTCAACTCAAGTTAGTTGGCTTGGCTCTGCTGTTGCTGCAACTGATCCAGTGCCTGTTGCTCCTGCTGGCTGAGACCCAGTTGTTCGCAGGCCTGCTCAAAGCAGATCCCCAGATGGCGCATCATGATATCCAATAACGGGAGGGCTTAGTTGGCTTGGCTCTGCTGTTGCTGCTGCAGCTGATCCAGTGCCTGTTGCTCCTGCTGGCTAAGACCCAGTTGTTCACAGGCCTGCTCAAAGCTGATCCCCAGATGGCACATCATGATATCGATGGCGGGCAGATAGTTCTTCATAGCTTCTTCCATGGTGATCCTCCAGACCCGTCACTTATGCCCTGAACCACTCGGTGCGGCAATTAGACTTTAGGCTTAGCCTGCCCATTTGATAAGCACCCCTGCCACTGGGGGAGGGAATTTGTTACCCTGCACCATGATAAAAACGGTTGCCGTATGACTGCGAGCAACAGGTGAGGAGCAGGGCATGTTATTGAGTTTCTTGATCATCGCTTCAGGTTGGTGGCACATCCGTGCTGCCTACGGTTCAGACAGCCGCCAGTTCTATATCAGCAAGCCACTGACCATGTTGCTTATCATCGCGTTGGCGTTCGGCTACCAGAGTTATGACCACGACGGTTCACACGCCTGGATCCTGCTTGGCCTTTGTCTCTCGCTGGCGGGCGATGTGCTGCTGATGCTGCCAAGCGATCGCTTCATTCAGGGGTTGGCGGCATTTCTTGTCGCGCATCTCTGCTATATCGTCGGTTTTGCCCAAGGACCATTGCTGCTCAATCTGGTGGATGGTTTGCTGCTGTTGCTGATCGCCGGCATGGTATTCGGCCTGCTGTGGGGCAAGCTGGGGGAGATGCGGATCCCGGTCTTCTGCTACATGCTGGTGATCATCGGCATGGCCTGGGTGGCCGCAGGTGCCTGGCACGCCTCTCTCACTGCTGGTTCGGCCGCCGCTCTGGTGGGGGCGCTGATGTTCCTCTTCTCCGACAGCATGCTGGCGCTCGATCGCTTCCGTCGCCCCTTTCCCCACGCCCGCGCCTGGGTGATGAGCAGCTACTTCGCAGCGCAATTCCTGATTGCAGGGTCGCTGGCGGGATAACACCTTCTGGTTGAGTGCAGGTAACAGATAACGAAAAACGGGCATTGGCCCGTTTTTCGTTTTATGCCCGGCGTTTTTCACGCCTCTAGCGGTTCGGCATCCGCTGCCCGTGGGGCGGGGGATTTGAGCAACAGCATCAGGCCGCTGGCGATCAGCAGGAAGATCCCCATGATGTAGAACACCTGGTTGTAGGCCATGATGGCCGCCTCCCGGTTGATGGTATTGGCCAGCATGGCCCGTGCTTGCTGCTGGGCAATCTCGGGGCCTGAACCCTGCGCCATCATGCTCTGGGCCAGTTGCAGCAGATAGTTTTGCCCCTCGATACTGCTGGCGGCCAGAGTGCTGCCAATCTGCAGCACATGGGTGCGGGTATCGTTGTCGAGCAGGGTCGCGATGATGGCGATACCGAACGCGCCACCGAGGTTGCGCAGCACGTTGAGCAGGGTCGAGGAGGAGGGGATCTCGTCGTGGCTCAGGCTGGCGGTGGCGACCAGGGAGAGCGGCACCATGATGAAGGGCTGCCCCAGCGCCCGCACGATCAGTGACTGGATCAGCTGCGGCCCGGCGTAGTCGGCACTCATGTTGACGTTCATAAAGCAGCTGACGGCGAAGATCAGGAAGCCGAAACTCACCAGATAGCGCGGGTCTATCTTGTGGGTCAGTTTGGGCACCAGCGGTAACACCAGCAGTTGCGGCAGCCCCATCCACATCAGTACCTCGCCGATTTCCAGCGCGTTGTAGTTGTGGATCTGGGTCATGTAGAGCGGCAGCACATAGATGGAGCCCATCAACGCCATGCCGAGGATCAGATAGGCGAAGCAGGCCAGCGCGAAGCGCGGGTTGTGCAGCAGCCGCAGATTGACCAGCGGGTGACGGCGGATCAGCTGGCTGATGACGAAGAACACCAGCGCCACCGCCGAAATGACTGCCAGTCGCACGATGAAGCTTGAGCCGAACCAGTCTTCCCGGTTGCCCTCTTCCAGTACCACCTCCAGCAAGCCGAGGCCAAGCGCCATGGTGACAATCCCGATGAGATCCACCCGCTTGATCACGGCCCAGTCCACCGGTTTTTTATCAAGCCCGTGGGCCAGCATGGCCATCACCAGCAATCCTGGCGGCACGTTGAGATAGAAGATGTAGTGCCACGACATCTGCTCGGTGAGCCAGCCGCCGAGGGTTGGGCCGATGGCGGGGGCGAAGGTGGCGCAGAGGCCAAACAGCGCCATGCCGGTGGCCCGCTTCTGTAACGGCAACAGGGTGACGATGAGGGAGAAGGCCATCGGGATCAGCGCCCCGCCAGTGAAGCCTTGCAGCGCCCGGAAGACGATCATGCTGGTGAGGTTCCAGCTGAACGAGCAGAGCACGGAGGCAGCGATAAAGGCGCCGGTGGTCCAGAGCAGGTAACGGCGCACGCTCAACCCCCGGCTCAACCAGCCGCTCAGGGGGATGGCGATCATCTCCGCCACCAGATAGGAGGTGGAGATCCAGGAGCTTTCGCTCAGGGTGGCCGACAGGGCACCCTGAATATCCTTCAGGGAGGCATTGGTGATCTGGATATCGAGGATGGCCATGAAGGCGCCGATAAGGCCCCCCATGACCGCGATCCAGTTGCGACGTGGAATGGGTTCCATCAGTTGGCAGCCACCACGGGATCAGGGGTACGGGTATCCACGATCACTTCGGTGGAGAGACCCGGCAGCAGCTTGCCTGCCAGCGGGCCCGGCTCGGGGATGCGGATCTTGACCGGTACCCGCTGCACGATTTTGGTGAAGTTGCCGGTGGCATTCTCCGGTGGCAGCAGGGCGAACTTGGCGCCGGTGGCCGGGGCCAGGCTGTCGATGATCCCCTCGACCGGTTGATCCGGGTAGGCATCGAGCACAACTTCGACCTTCTGGCCCGGCTGCATATGGGCGAGCTGGGTCTCCTTGAAGTTAGCCTCGACCCACACCTGCTGCAGCGGCACCAGGCTGGCGACCTGCATACCGGACTGGACGTAGAGCCCTTCCCGCAGGCTGCGCTTGCCGATGATGCCATCGGCCGGCGCCCGCAGCTCGGTATAACCTAGCTCCAGCTTGGCCTGCTCCAGTTGTGCTTCGCTCAATGCCAGCTTGGCCAGATTCTGTTTGCGCTCGGCATCCAGTACCAGCAGTCGTTCACGGGCCGCCTGCAGGGCGGCTTGGGCCTCCCGGGCTTGCGCCTGATTGACCTGCAGGCCGGCACGCACCTCGTCCAGACTGTCTTGCGAGCTGTAGTGGCGCTGGTTGAGCTGACTGATCCGGTTGACCTGCTGGCTGGCACGCAGCTGTTCGGCCTTGGCGGAGGCGACCTTGGCCTCGGCTTGCTGGATCAGGCTCAGTTGTTGGGTGCGGGTGGCAGCCAGATTTTCGGCCGTCGCCTGATTGAGGCGCAGGTCGGCTTCGGCCTCCGCGACCCTGGTTTTGTATTCGCGATCATCGAGCCGAGCAATCAGTTGGCCCGCTTTGACCGGCTGGTTGTCGGTGACCAGCACTTCGCGGATATAACCGGGCAGCTTGGAGCTGATCCCGGTCACTTCACTTTGCAGATAGGCGTTGTCGGTGCTTTCAAAATAGCGGCCGTGAAGATACCAGTAACCGGCGAACAGCAGACCGAGCAGAGCCAGTATCATGGCTGCCAGCAGGGGAATTTTCTTGTGTTGACTCATTTTTGTGATTCCTGAACTTAAGGGGCGCAGGCTAACACTGGTCAACTGTTTCGATTAGTATTGGTTCACGAGATATACAGTTTCACTGGTGCAACAATGGATCTCAATGCCGCGTTAATTCTGGTGCGTATCGTCGACAAGGGCTCGTTTACGGGGGCCGCCCGCGAGCTGGGGATGACCAAGGCGATGGTCAGCCGCCGCATCGCCGAACTGGAACAGCGGCTCGGAGTGCGTCTGCTCTATCGCTCCACTCGTCAGCTCACTTTGACCGAGGAAGGGGAGAAGTACTATCTGCACTGTAGCAAGGCGGTCGATGCCCTGACCGAAGCCGAGCTCATGCTGAGCGCCAGCCAGCAGGAGGTAACCGGCACGCTCAAACTGGCGGTGCCTATCGAGACGGGGCAACTGGTGGTTGGGCGCTTGGTCGCCAAGTTTTTGCAGGCCTATCCCGCCCTGCAGGTGGAGCTGGAACTGACCAACCGGGTGGTGGATCCCATCAGTGAAGGGCTGGATGCGGTGGTGCGGATTGGCGACATGAGCGACTCCAATCTGGCTGCGCGCCGACTCTGGAGCACCGGGAGGCTGCTCTGTGCCAGCCCGGACTATCTGGCCCGTAGTCCGGTCATCGAGCGGCCGGAGGATCTGGCCAACCACGAGCGGGTGACGGTAAGTAGCGGGTTTCTCGCCTCTCACTGGTGTTTCGAGCTGGATGGCAGAGAGGTGCTGGTTGACCCCCCATCCCGTTTTCGGGTCAATAATATTACCTGTGCCCGGGAGGCGGCGAAGGCGGGGCTGGGGTTGGCCTCGTTACCCGCTATGCTCTGTCAGGATGAGCTGGCCAGCGGCGAATTGGTGATCCTGCTGCCAGAGTGGCAGCAGCCCAGGGTGCCGATTTATTTGCTGTTTCCGGAGCGGCAACTGATGCCGCGCAAGTTGCGGGCATTCATCGATTTCATGATTGAGAACGGTGCCGAGTTTGGCATCGACAAGTTGTTGTAAGGGGGAGCTATGGATAACTGGATCAATCTCTATCGCGCCTCACACACCCTGGAGGCGCACGCGTTGAAAGGGGCGCTGGAGGCGGAAGGGGTGCTGGTGCGCCTCAATGGCGAGGGGCTGTCTGGCGCCCTTGGCGAACTGCCGGTCGACATGTTGCAGGTGACCCTGATGGTGCGGGCCGAGGATCGCAGCAAGGCAGGACGGGTCATCGAGCGTTACCAGCAGCGTCAGGGTAACGGCTGGCTGTGCGGTCAGTGCGGGGAGGAGAACGGCGCCAACTTCGACGTCTGCTGGCGCTGTCACCACGATCCCCACGACAGCTGATCTCTCTTCCGCTAGCGCGGCGGGAACTCGATATCTTCCCCTGCGCTGGCATCGTGATAGGTCGCCAGATCCAGCTCGTTTTCGCTGCGGGCGATCAGTACCGACACCAGAATATCCCCCGAAACATTGACCGTGGTGCGCGCCATGTCGAGGATCCGGTCAATGCCTGCAATCAGTGCCACCCCTTCCAGCGGCAAGCCCACCGCCGTCAGGGTCAGGGTCAGCAGCATCAACCCGGTGCCCGGGGTGCCAGCGGTGCCGATACTGGCCAGGGTGGCGATGCTGATGATGGTCAGGTAATCGACCATGTGCAGATCCACACCGAATGCCTGAGCTACGAACAGCGCAGTCACTCCCTGATAGAGGGCGGTGCCATCCATGTTGATGGTGGCGCCGATGGGCAGCACCTTGGCAGTGATGGCGGGAGAGACTCCCAGCCGCTTCTCGGCGCAGGCCAGACTGATGGGCAGGGTGGAGTTGCTGGAGCTGCTGGTGAAGGCCACCGCCTGAGCGTCAACGATGCTCTTGAAGTAGTGCAGCGGATTGAGCCGTGCCAGCAGGAGCAGCAGGGTGCTGTAGACCCCGAGCACGTGCAGCAGACAGCCGAGGTAGACGGCGCCGATCACCTTGAGCAGCGGCAGCAGCAGGTCGAGACCGTACTTGCCGGTCATCCAGGCCATCAGGGCGCAGACACCGTAAGGCGCGAGCGCCATCACCATCTGGGTCAGCTTGAACATCCCCTCGGCCAGCGAGGTGAAGAAGAGGATGGCGGGACGGCCACGGCGACCGCTGGCGTTTAGGGCGACCGCCAGCGCCACCGCAAAGACGATTACTTGCAGGATCTTGCCATCCACCATCGCCTGTACCGGGTTGCTCGGCACCAGATGGCTCAGCACGCTGGCCAGAGTGGGTGGTTCCGACATACCGATCCGCTCATAGGGGCCCATGTCGGCGCCCATGCCGGGCTCCAGCAGCCAGCCCATCATCAGGCCGATGCAAATGGCGATGGCGGTGGAGCAGAAGTAGAGGCAGATCGCTTTGCTGCCGATGCGATCGAGGGCCTTGCCCTTGAGCAGCGAGGTGAGGCCGGCGATGACCGAGCAGAAAATGAGGGGCACCATCAGCATCTGGATGGTGTTGACGAACAAGACACCAAGGGGCTTGAGCAGCAGGGCTTGCTCTTCAAAGCCGACACCCAGACCCACCCCTGTCAGCATGCCGAGCAGGGTCTTGAGCCAGAGTGGTCGGCGGGTCCAGATCTGCCAAGGCTTGAGAGCCTCTCCATGGAACAGCATGACGCCAATATCCTTATACATTGTCTGCGATGGCCAAAAAGGGGCGCCAGTGTAGCGATCCCTGACGCGGGTTGCCACATTATCGACAAAGCGGTGGCGGTGACCACTCCCCTGACCAGGAAATGCGCAATTTATTGGCCTATATCAAGATCTCTTCGGGCGGGGAGATATTTAATTGGCATTAAATATGTTCATTATTGAGGTGAGAGATGTCGCAATCGGTTCATGGTCACGAAGTGATGGAGATGATGCTGGCGCAAGGAGGGCAATTTACCCGTGCCAGCCTGAAGCAGGCGATGGCCGAGCGGTTCGGTGCCGAGGCCCGTTTTCATACCTGCAGCGCCAGCGAGATGGATGCAGAAGCGCTGATCGACTTTCTGGCTGCCCGCGGCAAATTCATCGACTCCGCCGAGGGTTTCCAGACCCGCGCCGACAAGATCTGCAACCACGGTTAATCCCGCTGCGAGCGCATCATGGCGCTCGCTCAATTCTTCGCCCTTTGCTATATTTCGCCCCCTCTCTTTTCCCTATTCAGGGCGTAGCCCGGGCGTTGTATGGATACTTTTTCTGCCGCAGTCATGCTGTTTCTGATCATGGACCCGCTGGGCAACCTGCCGGTCTTCCTCTCTATTCTGCGTCATATCGATCCCAAGCGACGCCGCAAGGTGATGGTGCGCGAGCTGATCTTCTCGCTGG
This sequence comes from Aeromonas sp. Y289-2, assembly GCF_027705925.1. Classification (NCBI taxonomy): domain Bacteria; kingdom Pseudomonadati; phylum Pseudomonadota; class Gammaproteobacteria; order Aeromonadales; family Aeromonadaceae; genus Aeromonas; species Aeromonas sp. Y289-2. Next base: position 129,088 of record NZ_JAPDCH010000012.1, on the reverse strand, counting down.
CCATCATGATGCTGTTCCTGTTCGTCGGTCAGCAGATCCTCGGTTTCCTCAACTTGCGGCAGGAGGCGGTCAGCATTGCGGGGGGCATTATCCTGTTCCTGATCGCCATCAAGATGATCTTCCCGAGTGAGGGGGGCGTGACCGGGCTGGCGGCGGGCGAGGAGCCCTTCCTGGTGCCGATGGCGATCCCGATGATCGCTGGTCCTTCTATCTTGGCTTCTTTGATGCTGCTGGCCAATCAGGAGCCGACCCGGATGGTGGACTGGTCGCTGGCACTCTTTCTGGCCTGGGCTGCCAGCGCGGTGATCCTGATGTTCTACGAGGTATTCAACAAGCTGCTGGGTGAGCGGGGGCTCACTGCGGTGGAGCGGCTGATGGGGATGCTGCTGGTGATGATCTCGGTCCAGATGTTGCTGGACGGGGTACATCACTATCTGGCGGTGACCGGTCAGGGCTGAGTGAGTTACATCTTGAAGTGAATGAAACGGGGCTACGCAGAGCCCCGTTTTTTGTGCCGCCGAGAAGGCGTGCCGTCACCCGTGAGTGGTCGCAGCGGGTTCCAGTTTGCTCATGATGAGGGAGAGCAGCAATTCCCGCAGCCAGCGGTGGCCCGGATCCTCGCTGTGACGCTGATGCCAGATGAGCAGATGGGAGATGCTGTCCAACCCGATGGGCAGCGGCAACTGCAACAGCGGATAGACCTGGGTGGCGTGGCGAGCGTAGAGCCTGGAGAGGGTCACTATCATGTCGGAGTGCATCCCCATCCGCAGTGCCGCCTCGAAGGAGGGGACGGTTGCCTCGATACGCCGGTAGAGATCCTGCTCTGCCAGCTTGTGATCCAGCATCCAGCGGTCTCGCCCCTCGCAGTAAGTCTGCACATGGGGATAGCTGAGGTAGTGCTCCAGATTCCAGTTGGGCTCTCGCAGCGCGGGGTGGTGCTGCTGCACCAGACAGGTGAGATCATCGACCGCCAGCACTCGCTGACAGATGCTGTCGGGCAGGGTATCGAGCCGATAATCGGAGCTGATGCAGTTTTCCCGCACCGCGAAGGCGATGTCCACCTGACCCTGACTCATCTCGGTCAGACTGTTCTCGGTCCACTCCTCGTAACGCAAGCGGATCCGTGGTGCCTGCCGCTTCAGCTCGCTCAGGTAGAGCGGGGCAAACAGGGTGAAGGCGCTGTCCATGCTGGCGATGACGAACTCCCGCTCCGAGCTGGCGGGGTCGAACTCGGGCGGCTGGATCAGGTTGTCCAGCGACAGCAGGATGGGTTGCAACTGTTGTTGCAGCGCAAGGGCTCGGCCGGTGGGTTCCAGCCCGTAGGCAGAGCGGATGAAGAGGGGATCATTGAAGGTATCGCGCAGACGGCCGAGGGCTTTACTGACCGCGGACTGGCTCAGATGAAGGCGGCGTGCCGCCTTGCTGCCGTTGCGCTCTTCCAGCAGTACCTGCAGGATAATCAGCAAATTGAGGTCGATGCGACCCAGTTGTTCCAGCAGCATGATATGAATCCTCTTCAATTCTAAGATGAATTTATACCATTTGTTTTCATATCTTGGCGATCTTATCCTCGAATGGTCTCAGGTTCGCATGAACCACTGGTACAGGATGTAGCGGTTGAGGGGACATGTAGCACAATCAATATGGCGACCTCAGGGTCGCCCTATTTTTTGGCTATGATTTATTTGCTCACTTGCACCTGCCTTGATTTTGCCCAACAATCCCTGCGCTCTATTTTGATACAAGTAACAGATATCTCTTTGTGAGGGAGTATCCCTATGGGACTCGGTGGAATTCATATCTGGCATATGCTGATCCTCTTGCTGGTCGTTGTGCTGGTCTTCGGCAGCAAGCGTCTTGCCAGTGCAGGTGAGGATCTGGGTACCGCCATCAAAGATTTTCGCAAGGCGATGCGTGACGACGCAAATCATCCGAAATAAGCAGTAGGAGTAGAAAATGTCTGTAGACGAGAAAGTTGAACTGAACGAAACCTGTGACAGCTGCGGCTGTTTTGCCGAGATCGGCACCATCATCGGCGAAGGCGACGATGTGATGGATCTGGTGATTGAAGCCGCTGCCGAGGCTGATGCCCGCGCCAAGCTGGCTGCCTATGAAGCACTGGCCAAACAGGTCACTGCCGAAGCTCAAGTGAGCAGCGAACTGACTCAGGGCGCTAATGGCGTGATCCTGAAAGCCCGCCTGCAATTCACCTGCACCGCCGAAAAACTGATTTTCGAAATGCGGGCTCGCTCTATCTGAGTTGTCTGATAACGCGGCAGGTTTGCCTGCCGTGTTGACCCTTCTGCTGTGGGTCGGCGTTCTATAGTTACTCTATCCCACAGACGTTTTTGCCCGGCGCGAGTCGGCCAACAGAAGGCGCAAACATCATGACGCAGCGATGGATCTCTGCCCCCAATCCCACCCTCTATCGTGATCCGTGCTGCCAACAGGCAGCAGGCGTGACCTCAGCACAGGGGCAGCCATCGTGATGCGACGCTGGATCTGGGCGCTGCTGGCCCTCTGCTGTTTTCCCCTGCTCGCGGCTGAACTCAAGCCACAGCGTCTGCCCCAACCCGGGGACCTCGAAAGCATTCTGCAAAAGCGCGAACTCAGGGCTCTGGTGGTCTATGAGCGCGGCTTCTACTTTCTCGATCGCGGCGCCCAGTACGGTATTCTGGTCAATCAGCTGCAAGGGTTCGAACGCTGGCTGAACAAGACCTATCTCGCCAAAGAGAAGGTCAAACTCAAGGTGGTCTACATCCCGGTGCGTCAGGACAAGCTGCTGGACTATCTGACCGAGGGGCGCGGCGATCTGGTGGCGGCGACCATGACGGTGACCCCGACCCGGCGTGAACAGGTGGCCTTCTCCCGGCCGCTCATCTCTTCCATCGAGGAGTGGGTGGTGAGCCAGCAGAGCCTGCCCGCCTTCAGCCGTATTACCCAGCTCTCCGGCAGGCGGGTCTGGGTGCGCGCCAGCTCCAGCTACTACGAGAGTCTGCGCCAGCTCAACTGGTTGTTTCGCGAGCTGGGGTTGCCCCCCGTCTATATCGAAACGGTGCCCGAATATCTGCAGGATGGCGATCTGCTGGAGATGGTGGCCGCTGGCATTATTCCCCTGACGGTGACCGACAGCTACAAGGGGAGGATCTGGCTGGGTGGCATGATCTCCGGCCTCAAGGCCCACAAGTTGATCCCCCTGCGCAGCAACGGCACCAGTGCCTGGGCGCTGCGCAAGAACAGCCCCGAGCTGCTCAAGGCGGTCAATGGCTATCTGGCGAGTGTCAGCCGCAACAGCCTCTACAGTGACATGACCCTGCGCCGCTTGCTGGTTCGCAGCGATCAGATGAGCAATATCCTGGCGCCGGATCCCATGGGGCGCCTCGCGACCATTCGCAAGGTGCTGGAGAAGTACGCCAATCAATACGATCTCGACTGGCTGATGCTGGCGGCGCTTGGCTACAAGGAGTCCGGCCTCAATCCCAAGGCGCGTTCGCCCAAGGGGGCCGTGGGCCTCATGCAGCTGCTGCCCAGCACAGGGCGGGAAGTCGGCATCAACGGCGCCAGACTCACCACGCTGGAGGGAAATGTGGAGGCCGCCTGCCGCTACATGCGGTTGATCCTCGATACCTACTTCAATGATCCCAAGCTGGATCGGCTCAATCGCCACCTGTTTGCCCTCGCCGCCTACAACGCCGGGCCGAACCGGGTGCAGGTGCTGCGAGGCAAGGCGGAGAAGCTGGGGCTCGATCCCAACGTCTGGTTCGGCAACGTGGATCAGTTGGTGGCCAACGAAGTCGGACAGGGGCCGATCAACTATGTCGGCACCATCTACAAGTACTACGTGGCCTATCGTTTCAGCCTGCCCCAGATCGAGGGCAAGGCTGCCGCTATCGAAGCGGCTCAGCCCTGAGCCGGTTGACCGGCAGGGTCGCCTGCACGGTCGGCAATTGCCAGCCACCGTCCCTGTGTTGCAAAAACCAGTGAGCAGGGCCGGTGGCCGGGATGAGATCTGGCTGGCTGAGCTGGCCCAGATAGCGCAACATCGGGGTATCATGCAGTTCCATCAGCAACTCCTTTTGAATATGTGAAGAGGCTCGCCAGCGTTATGACACCCGGCCATGACAGCAGGATGACACCATGATCCCCGGATCCTTTGCCCTGATCGACGATCCCCTGCTGGCGCTCAAGGTGCGCTGCCACTGGATCCGTCATGCCCGCGAGCGGATCCAGGCGCAGTACTACAGCTGGGAAGAGGACAGCAGCGGCAAGCTGCTGCTGAGCGAGCTGCTCCACGCCGCCCGGCGTGGCGTCAAGGTACAGCTGCTGGTGGATGATCTCTATGCCGGTGACAACCGCTTTCTGGAGATGGTGGCTCACTACCCGGGGATCGAGGTGCGGCTGTTCAACCCCTTCTGGCTGCGGGGCTGGCGCCCGCTGGCACTGCTGCTGGAGGGACTGCTCAGCTTTCGCCGCATCAACCACCGGATGCACAACAAGCTGCTGCTGGTGGATGGCAAGCTGGCGCTGATTGGCGGGCGCAACATCGGCGATCGTTACTTCGGTCTGGATCCGCAAGCCCCCTTTGTGGATCTCGATCTCGCCTGTCAGGGGGGACTGTGCCAGCAGATGGCGCAGGGGTTCGAGCAGTTCTGGCACAGCCGCTGGAGTCACCCCATCCGTCATCTGCTGCGCCGCGAGCTGCTGCCCGCCGAAATAGAGGTGGTCAACGACTTCCTGTTTACCATGACGGATCCGGCGGTGGCGACGGTCTACGATCTGCCTGCGGCGCTGTTTGACGAGCGCGATTTGCCGCTGCAATGGCATGAGGGGCGGGCCGAGGTGTGGTTCGACCGTCCCGGCAAGGGGCTTATCTCCCGTCCCACCACTGCCCGTCAGCTCTGGCGCCAGCTGGCTGACAATCCCTGCTCGCTGGGGTTGGTGACCCCTTACCTCATCCTTACTCGCGGATTTCGGCACCGTCTGGCGCGGCTGCGCCAGCAGGGGGTCGCCATCGACATTCTCACCAACTCGTTGGCCAGCACCGATGTGCCGCTGGTCTATGGCGCCTACCAACGTTATCTCGGCTGGTTGCTGCGCCGCGGGATCCGGGTCGCCGAGTTTGACCATGGCCACGGCAGCCTGCACGCCAAACTGATCCTGCTGGGGGAGGAGCGGGCGCTTTTTGGCAGCCTCAACCTCGATCCCCGCTCGCTGTTTCTCAATACCGAGCTGATGCTGCATCTGCACTGCCCGCCGATCTGCGAGGCGCTGCGAATGTGGCTGGCTCGCTGGCAGGAGCAGGCGGGTGGATTGCCGCGCAAACCCGAAGGGTGGTCAAGGCGGCTGATAGCCCGCCTGAGCGACTGGTTGCCACTGCGGCGTTGGCTGTGAGGCGGCCATTTTTTGTGCGAGATCTCGCAAAGCCTTGTAAGCCATTGCTGATGCCCCTTGCGGGTGAATAACCATGCATGAATCTATCTTGCTGTTTTATAACAATTTAGTGGTGATGATAAGGCTGTTTTTTATACTCTGATGTGAATGGAATTAGCATAAAAACGTTTTTTATTTTGTTTTTATGCGTAATATTTCAGTTGCAAGGACAAACACGGCGGCCTGTCTGCCGTGTGGACGAAGGTTGTAACGGGTTGCTGGCCAGTTGCATCGCTGCAATTGGTGCGCACTTCAGATGGGTCGCGAACTATCGGAAAGTGAAACAGAGACCCGGAGCGGCCGGACTCCAATATGGAACATGCTATTTGCGAGGGGGTGACATGGACATGTCACCCCACTTTTTTGGCCGCTCGCCACCGTTTACCTTTTTCCATGACTGTTGCTCATCACAAGAGCCGCAGAGGGCAAGGCAATAAAAAGAGGGCCGCAATAGCGGCCCTCGGTCTCATCTGCCCAGTGGGTTAGCCGGCCTTGACGCTGCGGCGACGCTGCAGCCAGACGATCGCCCCGAACAGCAGGAAGCCCGGGATCCACATCCACTCCTTGGTCCAGCGCTCGGTCGGCGCCTTGACGGTGAGGATCTCCTGATCGAACTCCAGTCCCATGGTGGCGGCCGGGCTGCCAAAGGCAACGTTGTCGATCAGCGTCTTGCCATCCTGCTCATAGAGGCTCAGCCCCAGATTGGCCAGCCGCTCTTCGCCATTTGCCCCATCCGGTACGGCGACCAGCAGGGTGAACTTGCGCGGTTTGCCCACTGCATCTTCACCGAGGATCCGCAGCCGCAGGGTGCTCTCCGCCTCCACTTCACCCATGGTTTGGGCCAGCTGGGCAGGCGGGGTCTCGCGATAGGGGTCGTGCACCATGTCCATCCAGAAACCCGGGCGGAACAGGGTAAAGGCGACCAGCAACAGCAGCACGCTCTCGTACCAGCGGCTCTTCACCAGGAACCAGCCCTGGGTGGCGGCGGCGAAGATCAGCATGGCGATGGTCGCCACGATGAAGATCAGCACCCCGTGGGCGAAGTCCACGTCGATCAGCAGCAGATCGGTGTTGAAGATAAACAGGAACGGCAGCGCTGCGGTACGCAGGCTGTAGTAGAAGGCGGTGATCCCGGTCTTGATGGGATCGCCCTTGGAGACAGCGGCTGCCGCGAAGGAGGCCAGCCCCACCGGCGGCGTCACATCCGCCATGATGCCGAAGTAGAAGACGAACAGGTGCACCGCGATCAGCGGCACGATCAGCCCGTTTTGCTGCCCCAGCGTCACGACCACCGGTGCCAGCAGGCTGGACACCACGATGTAGTTGGCGGTGGTGGGCAGCCCCATGCCAAGGATCAGGCTCAGCAGGGCGGTCAGCAGCAGCATCAGCAGCAGGTTGCCCATGGAGAGGAACTCCACCAGATCCGCCAGCACCAGACCAACCCCGGTCTGGGAGACCGCACCCACGATAATTCCCGCGGTGGCGGTGGCAATGCCGATACCGATCATGTTGCGGGCACCGGCGACCAGCCCTTCCCGCAGATCCACCACGCCGTCAGCGACGGTGCCGTAGTCGTGCTTGCCGTCCTTGCGCAGCCAGTTGAGCAGCGGGCGCTGGGTCAGCAGGATGATCACCAGCATCACGGTCCCCCAGAAGGCCGACAGCCCCGGCGAGAGGCGTTCCACCATCAGGCACCACACCAGTACCACCACCGGCAGCAGGAAGTGCAGGCCGGAGAGCAGCACGGCGCGGGTGTTGGGCAGCTCGGTGAGCGGCTTGTCGGGATCTTCGGCAGGCAGTGGTTCATTGCTGGCGGCGATCTTCAACAGGGCCACATAGGTGGCAGCCAGCAGTACCGAGATCCCCGGCAGGGCGTAGTCACCCAAAGCAGGTTTGAGCCAGCCGAGGCCATAGTAGACCGCCAGTGACAGGCCGCTGATGAGGGCCGTGCCAAAGGCAAAACCGGTCAGGCGACGCAACCAGGGTTTGGGTTGATGGTTGCCGATGGGCTGCATGCCCAGTTTCAACGCCTCCAGATGGACGATGTAGAGCAGCGCTATGTAGGAGATGGCGGCAGGCAGGAAGGCGTGCTTGATGATCTCCACATAGGGGATGCCCACGTATTCGACCATCAGGAAGGCGGCTGCCCCCATCACCGGCGGCATGATCTGGCCGTTGACCGAGGAGGCCACTTCGACCGCCCCCGCTTTCTCTGAACTGAAGCCTACCTTCTTCATCATCGGGATGGTGAAGGTGCCGGTGGTCACCACGTTGGCAATCGACGAGCCGGAAATCAGACCGGTCAGGCCGGAGGCGACCACTGCCGCCTTGGCCGGGCCGCCACGAAGGTGACCGAGCAGGCTGAAGGCGAGCTGGATAAAGTAGTGACCGGCACCGGCCCGCTCCAGCAGGGCGCCGAACAGCACGAACAGGAACACGAAGCTGGTGGAGACGCCAAGGGCAATGCCGAACACCCCTTCGGTGGTGATCCACTGGTGGTTGGCCAGCGCGGTGAAACCTACCCCGCGATGTGCCAGCAGTCCCGGCATCCAGGGGCCCGCCAGGCTGTAGACCAGAAAGACGATGGCGATGACCGCCAGTGCTGGCCCCAGGGCGCGGCGCGCCGCTTCCAGCAGCAGCGGAATGCCGATGCAGGCGGTTACCAGATCGGCGGTGGTGAGGGTGCCGGGACGCAGTGCCAGCGCTTCATACATCACAAACAGGTAAGAGGCGGCGCCAGCAGCGATCAGACCGAGGGCGATATCACCGAGGGGGACCCGATCTCGCGGCGAGGAGCGAAATGCCGGGAACACCAGAAAAGCGAGCAACAGGGCAAAGGTGAGGTGAATGGAGCGGGTTTCGGTGTCATTGAGTACGCCAAACCCCACCATAAAGGGGAGTGGCGAGGCGATCCAGAGCTGGAACAGGGACCAGGCCAGCGCCAGTGCGGTGATGAGCCAGCCCATGATGCCCAGCGGCAGGCGAGCGCCCACATCCTGGGCGATCAGTTCCTCGGTAGAGAGTTGTTTATCTTGCATAGGGTTAACTTGTGCCAACGAGTACAACAAGAGCGACACCCGCCCCCGCAATCAGGCGGCAGACGGGTGTCGAAGAGAGTGACAAAGGCCCCGGGGCCTTCAATCAGAGCCAGCCGCGCTCTTTGTAGTAGCGGGCAGCCCCTTCATGCAGCGGTGCAGAGAGACCCACCTTGATCATGTCGGCCTCTTTCAGGTCGGCAAAGGCAGGGTGCAGGCGCTTGAAGCGATCCAGGTTGTCGAACACCGACTTGACCAGCTGATAGACCACTTCCGGATCGGTTTTGGCGCTGGTGGAGAGCACCGCTTTGCCACCGATGGAGGGGGTCGGCTTGTCGCTGCCCTTGTAGATGCCGCCTGGGATCTCGGCCTTGCTGTAGTAGCTCTTCTCGGCCAGCAGCTTGTCGATGTCGGCGCCGGTCACAGGTACCAGTACTGCATCTGTGGTGGTGGAAGCTTCCTGAATGGCGCCGTTCGGGTGACCCACGAAGTAGCTCATGGCGTCGATGTTGTTGTCACCGAGGGCGGAGGCCTGTTCGGCCGGCTTCAGCTCGGAGACCAGACCGAAGTCACCCTTCTTCCAGCCTTTGACCGCCATGATCTCTTCCATGGTGTCACGCTGGCCGGAGCCCGGGTTGCCGATGTTGACGCGCTTGCCCTTCAGATCGTCGAAGCTGGCGATCTTGGCATCGCGGCGAGCCAGGATGGTGAACACCTCGCTCTGCAGGGAGAAGACGGCGCGCATATCGTCCATGGCCCCTTCGGCCTGGAACGGTGGCAGCCCCTTCATCGCCTTGAACTGGTGGTCGGATTGCATGATGCCGAAGTTGAATTCACCGCTGCGGATGCCATTGACGTTGGCAACACCACCGCCACTGGCCGGGGCGTTGCACTTGATCTGGTGATCGGCGGCGCCGCGATTGAGGAAGCGGCAGATGGACTGGCCAGCGACATAGTAGACGCCGGTCTGACCGCCGGTGCCTATGGTCACGAAGCGCTCCTGCGCTTGTACCGGACCACCGAATGAAACACCGACCAGAGCCGCCGACAGGGCGCATGCCAAAGTTAATCCTTTCATTTTTTCTCCCTTTTCTTTGATTTTGTTTATCCGATCCCCGGATAAATTGATGGCAATCCCGTTCTGCGCCGGGCTTGCCCGCTCTTCTCGTTGCGCGAAAGCGGGGGAGTTGATCACCCCCTTTCCGGCTGTCACCCTCATCCTGTGGTGAGGCTACCGACCTCCTGTCGGTCGAAGATAAATTGGCCCCTGAGGGGCCAAATAAAAAGTTGCAAGCACTCCGATTAAGCACATTCACCCAACATAAATCAAACGAAATGGCAAAATAGCGGAGTTAAATCTTGAGAAACATGACCTCGATCATTCATTTTCTTGCCGAAGATTAATTTGATATGGAGGGAAATGGAAGAGGGAAAAACTACGAGAGGATTCTTATGCGGCCCTTGAATGACAAGGGCCGGAGTCATGAGAGATCAGTTGGCCGGGGTGGCCAAATCCAGGATAAAGGCGTATTCCAGCGCGATATCCTCGTAAGCTTTGAAGCGGCCCGACTTGCCGCCGTGGCCGGCGTCCATGTCGGTGTTCAGTAACAACTTGTTATCATCCGTCTTCAGCTCGCGCAGCTTGGCGACCCACTTGGCGGGCTCCCAATACTGCACTTGCGAGTCGTGCAGCCCGGTGGTGACCAGCAGGTTGGGGTAGGCTTGAGCCTTCACCTGATCGTAGGGGCTGTAGCTCTTCATGTAGTCGTAGTAGCGCTTCTGGTTCGGGTTGCCCCACTCGTCATACTCCCCGGTGGTGAGGGGGATCGACTCGTCCAGCATGGTGGTGACCACATCGACGAATGGCACCTGCGCCACCACGCCGCGATAGAGTTGGGGCGCCTGATTGATGACGGCCCCCATCAGCAGACCACCAGCGCTGCCGCCCATGGCGTAGACCTGATCCCTGGCCCCGTAGCCTTGCTCAACCAGCGCCTTGGTGACATCGATAAAGTCATTGAAGGTGTTCTGCTTTTTCAGCAACTTGCCATCTTCGTACCAGTGACGGCCCAGCTCTTCACCACCCCGGATATGGGCGATGGCGTAGACGAAGCCTCTGTCCAGAAGGCTCAGGCGCGAGCTGCTGAAGTCGGGATCCATGCTGGCGCCGTAGGATCCATAGCCATAGACCAGCAGCGGATTCTTGGGCGCATCGGCCTGCTCTTTCTTGAACTTGTCCTTGCGATAGACCAGCGACACCGGCACCGATACGCCGTCGCGGGCGGTCACCCAGAGCCGCTCGCTGGCGTACTGGTCGGCCTTGAAGCCGGCCACCGGCTGCTGCTTGAGCAGGGTGCGCTTGCCGCTCGCCATATCCAGCTCATAGGTAGAGGCGGGGGTGGTCATGGAGGAGTAGCCATAGCGCAGGGCGCTGGTATCCGGCTCCGGGTTGTAGGCGAGCCAGGTGACATAGGCGGGATCGTCGAAGGCGATCTCCTTCTCGTCACCGCTCTGCCAGTTGATCTGGCGCAGTCGGGTCAGCCCCTTGTTGCGCTCTTCCAGTACCAGCCAATCCTTGAACAGGGCGTAGCTCTCCAGCAGCACGTCCGGATTGGGGGCAATCACCGCCTTCCAGCGATCAACCGGGCTCTCCTTGGTTTCGTAGAGGCCGAAGTTCTTGCCGTCCTTGTTGGAGCGCACATAGAAGCGGCCGCGGTAGTGATCCAGGCTGTATTCGTGATCCACCTGGCGGGGCAGGAACAGGCGGGGGGCGTGCTCCGGCTGGTTGGCATCGATCAGCCGCGCTTCGCCGGTGGTGGTGCTGGAGAGGGCGATGACGATGAAATCTTCCGAGGTGGTGGCGTAGAGGCTGATGTAGAAGGAGTCATCCTTCTCCTCGTAGACCAGCTTGTCCGTGGCCGGATCCGTCCCTAGCGTGTGGCGATAGACCTGATACGGAAGCAGGGTCTGCGGGTGCTTGCGCACATAGAAGACGGTCTTGTTGTCGTTGGCCCACACCAGATTGCCGGAGGTATTTTCCAGTTTGTCGGTGGCCCACTGGCCGCTCTCCAGATCGAGGAACTGGATCTGGTACTGACGGCGGGAGAGGAAATCTTCCGCCACCGCCAGCCAGCGGTTGTTGCGGCTCACTTCAAGGGCGCCGAGGGCATAGAACTCGTGCCCTTCAGCCCGCAGGTTGCTGTCGAGCAGCAGACTTGACTGCTCTTCACCGAGCTTGGTGCGCGAGTAGATCCCGTACTCCTTGCCCGGCTCATAGCGGGTCTGGTAGCGGTAGCCGTTCTTCACATAGGGTACCGACTCATCCTGCTGGGGGATGCGGGCGACCATCTCTTTGTAAAGCTGTTCGCGCAGGGGTTGGGTCGGCTTGAGCATGGCCTCGGTATAGGCGTTCTCGGCCTTGAGATAGTCCAACACCTCGGGCTTCTGCCGCTCGTCGTCACGCAGCCAGTAGTAGTTGTCGATGCGGGTATCCCCGTGTTTTTTCAGAGTGCGGGGATGTTTGGCGGCCACGGGCGGCTGGATTGGATGTTCGCTTGTCAGCATGGCGGGCTCTTCATTGGCATAAGTGGGGGGGAGAACTGTCAGAAAGGCTAGCAGCAGAACTCCTCGGGAAAAGGTAAACATGTCGCATCCTTGGCGCTGGAAAGGGTTGGTAGACCTGAGCATCGGCTCCATGAATTGGCGTTAAATCTGCCCCTTGTTGCCGGTGGTTGCAAGCAATCCCTTGTTATTGCAGGAAATGTAATCAAAAAAAGCCGCTATCTCGCGATAGCGGCCCTCTTTCTGGCCATGAGCGGCAAGAGTCCGCTCAGGTGTGCCTCACATGATATGGGAGTGCCCTCTCATGACCAGTTTTCGTCAGCCTGGGTAGCTCGACCAGCGGTTGGTCGCGCCCTCGTTGCTGATACTCAGTACCTCATAGGGATGGCCCGGAATATCCATGCCCGGCGCACTCTGGGGCATGCCCGGAATGGTCAGGCCACGGATCGCCGGTTTTTCCCTGAGCAGCTTTTGTACATCGGCGGCCGGTACATGCCCCTCGATCACATAGCCATTTACGATACCGGTATGGCAAGAGGCCAGTTCCGGTGCGATACCGTATTGCTGCTTCACTGCGCCGAGCTGTTCGGTTTCGATGACTTCCAGTTCGAAGCCATTCTGCTCCATGTGCTCGTTCCAGCTTTGGCAGCAGCCACAATATTTGGATTTGTAGACGGTCATCTTCTCGGCCGCGAGGGCCGAAAAGCTGACGGTACCGGCCAGCATGGCCAGTAACAGGGGTTTGTACATCACTCACCTCAGATTGAAAGAAAAGATGCCCGATACGGGATGCGTTTCAGGTCCGGGTGCGTGGGGGGCGTTCGAGCCGCTCGCACGGGGCGTCCGGCATAAAGAGAGAGGGGGGGGCGAAGTCGGGGGTATCCGGTTCCAGCACGGCGACCGTCAGGCTGTCGCTGCCTACCAGCGTCATCGAGAGGGCGGTGGTAAAGCTGCCGCAGGGCATCGCTTTTTCCAGGGTACGCTCGCTCTGGCTGCAGTGGGTGGTCAGGGTACAGAGGTCGGTTGCGGCCCGGCTGCCAAACGACATCAACACCAGCACCAGACTCCACAAGGGGAGCCAGCGACGGGCGTGAGCGAGTTGGCGACGGGTGAGAACCATGGAATGACTCGGAAAAAACAAGGGGCACATGGTAACCCTGTGCCCCGGGGGAGGGTCAAGCCCTCCCCATGGTGTCAGTCAGCCAGGATTAAGGTTGCTGACGGGTCGCCGCCAGCACGATCTCGCGCACGCAGACGTTGGCAGGCTGGTTCCAGGCGTAGAGCACGGCATCGGCGATCACTTCCGGCGCAATGACGCCACCCATCTGATCTTTCCAGTCGTGGTAACCGGCCTTGATGCTCTCGTCAGTGGTGTGGCTGAGCAGCTCGGTCTCGACCGCACCCGGGGCAATGGTCACCATCCGCACGCCGACATCGGCCACCTCTTCCCGGATGTTCTCGGTCAGGGCGTGCACGGCGAACTTGGTGGCGCAGTAGGCAGCATGGTTCGGGAAGGTCTTGCGACCGGCGATGGAGCTGATGTTGATGATGGTACCGCTGCGGCGCTCCTTCATGCCTGCCAGCACTGCGTGGACGCCGTTTAGCACCCCCATCACGTTGATGTTGAGCATCTGCTGCCATTCGGCGGGATTCTGCACATCGGCCTGACCCAGCAGCATGACGCCGGCGTTGTTGACCATGCAGCCGACCGGGCCAAATTTGGCTTCTGCCTGCTGGACGGCGGCTTTCATGGCGGCGGTGTCGGTCACATCGACCCCGATGCAGAGGGTATCGGGCAGGTTCAGTGCCTGCATCGGCTCGACCCGGCGGGCCAGCAGCAGCAGCGGATGACCGGCAGTAGAGAAGGCACGGGCGATGGCGGCACCGATCCCGGCAGAGGCACCGGTGATCACGACGAGAGATTTTGACATGGGTCTTTCCTTCTGATTCAAGAGTCGGTTTGAGCAAACAGGTGGCTGGCCAGCACGGAACCCAATCACTATAGTCACTGCATCTATAAGTGATAAATATTGTTTTCCGCTGGTTATCATCTGAAAAAACTATGGTTGGTTTATGCTGGACTTGAGATTGCTGCGTTTCTTCATCGCCATCTATGAAGAGAAGAACATCACGGCGGCGGCCGAGCGCTGCCACGTCAGCCAGCCCTCCCTCTCGGCGGGATTGCGCCAGCTGGAAGAGGCGCTCGGTGACAGCCTGTTTGTCCGGGGCAAGAAGGGGGTGGTGGCGAAAGATCCGGCCCACTATCTCTATCCCCACGCGGTCAAGCTGGTGGAGGAGGCGCGCCGTCTGCCGGAGCTGTTTCGCCAGAAAGCGACGCGTGCGAGGCTCAATATCGCCATCATGTCCGACCTGAGCCGGCGTCGGGTGGCGGGGTTGCTGCAACGGGTACAGACGGTACTGCCCGAGCTGGATCTCACTCTCTCCGATTACGGCACGCCAGCCGACTGTCGGCTGACGCTGGACGCTCTGCGCCGGGAGGACGAGGTCTTTCTGCCGCTCTGGGAAGAGGATTACGTGCTCTGCGTGCCGGTCGACCATCCCCTGGCAAGTCGCGAAAGGATCGAGCTCGCCGAGCTGCAACATTATGATTTTATTGAGTGCCCGCCCTGCGAAGCCCATCAGCAGACTATCGGCCTGCTGGCCTGTGACCGCCTTACCCTCAATCTGGTGGCCAAGGCCGAGAGCAAGGGGCTGGTGATGGCGCTGGTGCTGGCGGGGGTCGGCATCAGTTTTCTGCCGGACGGGCTGGTCGAGGATGAGGCGGGGCTTTGCACCCTGCCGGTGAGCGGACCGCGGATGTTTCGCCGGATTGGGCTCTGCTATCCCGCCCACCAGACCCTCAATCCGGCGCTGCGGGAGCTGATCCCCGAGTTGGCAGGCTATGGCGCTTCCTGATAAGGTCGCTTTCCTGTGCACCTTTACGATGCAGCTCCCCAGACTCCCCTTTTCTGTTTACCGCGCCTTGCACCGCAAGGCTTTGTTCGGGTGATGTGGTCATGAAACGCATTCTGGTTATTTTTTCCCATCCCGCGTTGCAGAGCTCGCGGGCCAACAAGCAGCTGTTGCAGGCGATTGAGGGGCTGGAGGGGGTCAAGGTTCACGACCTCTATCAGCACTATCCCGATATGTTTATCGATGTGAAGCGGGAGCAGGCGCTGCTCTGTGAGCATGACATCATTGTCTTTCAGCACCCGTTTTACTGGTACTCCTGCCCGGCCATCATGAAAGAGTGGATGGATCTGGTGCTGGAGTATGGCTATGCCTACGGCCCCGAGGCTCATGCCCTCAAGGGCAAGCAGTGGCTGAGCGCCATCACCACGGGCGGGGCGCCGGAGTCCTACTGCAGCGAGGGGTATAACAGCCGACCGCTGCTCGACTTTCTGCTGCCATTTCAGCAGGCTGCCACCTTGTGCGGCATGAACTGGTTGCCGCCCTTTGTGCTCCACTCGTTCCACAAGATCAAGGATCCCGCCGCCCTGCGCCGCTGTGGACAGGATTACCGCCAGCTGCTTTGCGCCCTGCGTGATGATCTGCTGACCCCGGAGCAACTGGCCGGGCGCCCTTATCTGCGCGACTTGCTGGAGGTGCTCTGATGACACATGGGCAGCTTGTTGGCCGAGCTTATGAGCCGGACCAGATGTTCACACGGAGGGCTGACTGATGGGCCACGGGATCCTGTTTGATGCCTTTATCTATCTCTCGGCCGCCGTTATCGCGGTGCCGCTGGCCAAACGCTGGGGGTTGGGCTCGGTGCTCGGCTACCTGCTGGCGGGGATCATCATAGGCCCCTTTCTGCTGGGGCTGGTGGGGGAGCAGAAGGATGTGATGCACTTCGCCGAGTTTGGCGTGGTGCTGATGCTGTTTCTGGTCGGTCTTGAATTGCGTCCGGCCCTCTTGTGGCAGCTGAAGGGGCCGATCCTCGGCACCGGCGGCCTGCAGGTGCTGCTCACTACGGCGGCACTGACCGGCGTGGCGCACCTGATCGGTCTGCCGCTGCAACAGGGGCTGGCCATCGGCCTGATTCTGGCGCTCTCCTCGACCGCCATCGTTCTGCAGAGTCTGCAGGAGCGCAAGCTGATGCAGAGCGAGAGCGGTCGCTCCGCCTTTGCGGTGCTGCTGTTTCAGGATATTGCGGTCATTCCGATCCTGGCGATCCTGCCGCTGCTGGCCATGGCGCCGGTCGCTAGCAGTGGTGGCTCCGAGTTGGCGGGTTGGCAGCATGGTCTGCTGGTGGTCGCGGCCATCTCCGGCATCGTGCTGGGTGGCCACTATCTGATGCGGCCGGTGTTTCGTGCCATCGCCCAGTCCCACATGCGGGAGATCTTCGTCGCCGCCGCCCTGCTGCTGGTGATCGCCATCGCGGTGCTGATGGAGTCGGTGGGGCTCTCGCCCGCTCTCGGCTCCTTCCTCGCCGGTGTGGTGCTGGCCGACAGCGAATATCGCCATGAGCTGGAGGCCGACATTGAGCCGTTCAAGGGCTTGCTGCTCGGCCTGTTCTTTATGTCGGTGGGGGCGGGGATCGACTTCGGGCTGTTTGCCGAGCACCCCTTCCTGATACCAACCCTGGTCGTTGGCATGATGGTGCTCAAATGGCTGGTGCTGATGGCGCTCGGCTTCATCATCCGAATCTCGCCGAGCCAGCGCTGGACCTTCGCGCTGGCGTTGGCGCAGGGGGGCGAGTTTGCCTTCGTGCTCTTCTCGTTTGCCGCCCAGAACCGGGTGCTGCCCGGTGAGACCATCTCGCTGCTGACGCTGGTGGTAGCGCTCTCTATGGCGCTCACCCCGCTGCTGCTGATCCTCAATGATCGGGTGATCCAGCCCTGGTTCGATTACCGTAACCAGAGCGACGCACCGCAGCATGAGCAACCTGAGCTGGTGGAGCATCCGGTGATCATCGCGGGCTTCGGCCGCTTCGGCCAGATCGTGGGGCGTCTACTGCATGGTCACGGCATCGGTACCACCATCCTCGAGCAGGATGCCAGCCAGATAGAGACCCTGCGCAAGTACGGCTATCAGGTCTTCTATGGCGATGCCAGCCGGATCGATCTGCTCCATGCCGCCGGGGCACACAAGGCGAAGTTGCTGGTGCTCTCCATCAACGATCCGGCTACCTCGCTGGCGGTGATCGAGATGGTGCAGAAGCACTTCCCGCACCTGAAGATCCTGGCGCGAGCGCTGGATCGGCCCCACGCCCACGAGATCCTGCGACACGGGGTCGAGAGCGTGCACCGGGAAACCCTCGGCTCGGCGGTCGATCTGGGGGTGGAAGCCCTGACCCAGCTCGGTTTTCGGGCCAACCAGGCCTGGCGGGCGGGGCAAACCTTCAAGCAGCACGATAACTGGCTGTTGCGCGAGCAGGTCAACTATCTGGACGACGAACACACTTATATCAACAAGAGCCTGCAATACCGGGAGATCCTCTCCGATCTGTTGCAAGACGACGAGGAGGGGCAGGAGCGTATCCATGCCCACAACTGGAACAGCGGGCTACCCGACGACGACAAGGAAGCAAAATGATTGCCTATTATCCCATGTTCAAACACCTGCATATGACGCTGGCGCTGGTCAGTCTGCTGCTCTTTATCTATCGCTGGAGTCTGGCGCTGGCCGGCAGCGATCGGTTGCAGCAGAAGTGGCTGAAGATCCTGCCGCATATCAACGACACCTTCCTGCTGCTGTTTGGTGTGTTGCTGGCGGTGGCCTTGCAGTTGAGCCCGGGTCAACAACCCTGGCTGATGGCCAAGCTGATGGCACTGGTACTCTATATCGGTCTTGGTGTCATGGCGCTCAAGCGCCCGGCCCGCGGTCAGAAGCTGGTGGCCGGTGTGGCGGCACTGGCGGTGTTTGGCTACATGGTCGGTGCGGCCATCACCAAGTCAGCCTGGTCGTGGCTGATGTGAGCAAAAGGGGAGAGCTATGCTCTCCCCTGAAATCATATTCTGTGATGAATTAATTAATCGGAGTTTTATGCTGGCAATAAATCGCAACATAGAACTTTCATTTGAGGGATTTTTGGCTAATTTTAGCCTCTAGCGGCTCCTTTTTTGAGTGCATTGTCTTTATAAATCAATTCTTTAGTGTGTTTTGTATGAAAATGGCGACAGTTGTCGCAGCAAAACTTGCGACATAGACTGTCGCAAGTCACGACTAGCATACAGTCAACGCTAAACCAGTGAAGGCAAGCACCATGAGCAAGAAGCTGTTACGACAACTGACCTTGGCGCGTTGCATCCCGCACCGCCCTTACAAGCTGACCGCCAGCCAACTCCAGGTAAAACTGGAAGAGGAAGGCATCCACGTCAGTCTGCGTACCGTGCAACGGGACCTGGAGGAGATGTCCGGCATGGGACTGTTCGACCTCACCTCGGACGAGCGCAGCAAACCCCATGGCTGGTGCTTCGAGCGCCACGGCCTCAACGACTTTGCCAATATCATGCCGCTCTCGCTGGCGGTGGCCCTGAAAACCTGGAGTGATCAGGCGAGCCAACTGTTGCCAGCGAGCGTACTGACCGAATTGAACCCGCTGGTCGACAAGGCGAGCCAGGTGATCCGTGACAGCCAGAGTGAACTGGCCGAGCGCTGGCTGGAGAGTGTCCACCAGTCACCGCGTCCGTTTGCCGGCAACCCGGAGATCCGCCGCAGCACCCTGATCCGCGATGCGCTCTGGCGTGGTCGCAAGTTCAGTGCCGAGATCCAGCGCGTGATCAAAGAGCGCACTGTGTGGCTCTGCTACGACCGTATCAACCCGCTCGGCATTCTCAATCAGCCGGACGGTCCGATCCTGCTCTGCACTCTGTCCGAGCTGGATCCCAAGGTCTACGGCATCCCGTTTGACCATATCAAGAACGTGGAGCTGACCAACTTCAGCGCCACCCAGCCGAAGGATTTCAATATCCAGAAGCTGATCCGCGATCAGGGCTATCAGGATGTGAGCGGCCCGATCCGTTTCGTCGGCCGGATCGATGCCAACAGCCAGTCGCTGGTGGATAACCAGATCCCTGGCAACAATCCACGCATGACCCGCTATGACAAGCGCAGCGTGGTGGTGGAGACCGAAGTGCAGGACACCCCGGAGTTTCGCAGCTGGTTGAACAACATCGGCGGTGAACTGGAAGTGCTGGCACCGGAATCGCTACGCAAGGCCTATCTCAATCCGGCCAACCGTTTGAGCTGATTAAAAAATTGGAATGTTGAAGAGTCGAGCCTGGTCTCGGCTCTTTTTTTTTGCGGTTTTTTTAAGCATATTTATTCAACTAATTTTTAAGTCTTAACGTCAGGATTGAACCGTTTTCCTGCCCCGTTTTTGGGGGCGAAACCCGTGTAAGAGATCTGCCATAGCGACTGTAAGAGGCTGGCGCTTTGAGCCGTACGCGAAGCCATGCCAGAATGATCGAGCTTTCCCGTGAAACTAAATAAGTTTCTGATATTAAAGGGTTAGTTTTTAAGTTCGTTTTTTGAAATGGGAGCTGCATCGGATCTTTATCATCGGATGGCCCTTGTTCGGGGTGCGCATTTCCTTAGTATGGGTCTCACAAGGACGGAGCTGGTTCGGCAGGATGCAGTGCAGCGCATAAAGATGGAATAGTCCGCAGGATGTGGACAAGGGACACCTCAGGATGAGCTCGATAATCAGGATGATTATCGTCACGGATGAATAAAGGAACACCGCGGGATGCGGCAGGACACTCTCGGGATGGGAGCAGAACGAACGGAACCTCGTTCTTCAGGATGAACAGGACCTCGCCGGATGCGAGAGGAATACTTCAGGATGAAGTGAGATAACCCGGATGGTTATCTGTCAGGAAGACGTAAGGAACCCCACAGGACGTGGTAATGGACACCTCCAGGATGGAGACAGTGAAGCAGTTCAGGATGAATTGCCAGGCCAGGAACGCCGCAGGACACGCCAACGGATTGGAAAGGGGATATTCCAAAGGATTAGGATAACGTCAGGGATTGCAGGGAGCATTGCAGTTCTACGGACAGGACGACACGACTCTAGGGGACGGCTACCGCCGTCCCCTTTTCTTTTATGGTTTGCCCGAGAGATTGCCGCGCTGGGCGGCGTTGACGATCTCTTGCAGGCGCTGACGAATGTCGACCATGCCAAACACACCAAAGATCAGCACAGTGACAAATTCGGCTTTGGTGACCGCGAAGTAGCGTTTGCAAGCTGCCTTGATCATGCTGGCCTGCAGCCAGTGCAGCAGGGCGACGATCACGCCACAGACCGGCAGAAAGCCGTTGAGTTTGCCGGGTAGCGGGGCAATCAGGCTCACCAGTACGCCAAACCAGAAGAACAGTATCAGCCCCATCGCCAACAGATTAAAGACCCGCTTCATTGTTTACCTCCCGTAGATAGAGTTGATAACAGACCTGACCTGCCTGCTTGTCCTTGAGTAGTTGCCAACTGGCGGGCAGCGCCAGATCGGCCATCTCTTTTTCCCGTTCCAGATAGATGAGGGCGTCCGGTGCCAGCCAGCCGCGCTGCTCCAGCAGTTCGCACACCTGCGGCAGCAGGTCGCGGCGAAACGGCGGATCGAGGAACACCAGATCAAACGGCGTGGCCGGGCCTTGCAGCCAGCTCACTGCATCTGACTGGATCACCTGACCCTGACTGCTACCGAGGGCGGTCAGGTTCTTCTTGATCTGGTCGGCGGCCCCTTTGTCCATCTCGATCAGGGTCACCTGCTCGGCATAGCGCGACAGCGCCTCCAGTCCGAGTCCGCCGCTACCGGCAAACAGATCTAGGCAGCGGGTGCCGCGAATGTGGGGGGCCAGCCAGTTGAAGATGGTCTCCTTGACGCGATCCGTGGTGGGCCTGAGCCCCTCCACATCCTTGACCGGCAATTTGCGGCCTCGCCACTGGCCGCTGATGATTCTTACAAAGCCCGATTTTCCTTGCGGGGCGGGACTCTTGCTCGGGTTGCTACGGCTGGATTTCACTCTGGGCATCGCGTTTCATCGTCAGAAAATAAAGTGGTAGTATAAGGCGGTTCATTTTTATGCCGACCCGCCAAGGGACGGCTATCATAGCAGTCAGCCTTTGATGTGAGTATTTTTAGATGGCAAAAGGTTTGTTTTCCTGGCTGGGTTTCGGCCGCAAGAAAGAAGAGGCTGAGGCTGTCCAACCACAGACACCCCAAGCCACCCTCGTTACCGTTGAGCCCGAGGTCACTGCTACCCCCGCTCCCGTTTCCGATAGTACGCCGGCTGTTGCCCCCGAAGTGCCTGCCAGCGCACAGAATCCCGTTTTGCAAGATGATTGCTGCCTGCCGACCGAGCTGGACGACCACGGCCCGCTAGTGGTGGAGGAGTGCGCCTCCGATCTGGAGCCGGTGATCGTCAACGAAACGCTGATCGCCGAAGAGGAGCGTGCCGCTGACGCCGCTCGCACTGCCGCAGAGGCGCAAGCCGCTGAGGTCAAGGCAGCCGAAGAGGCTCGTATTGCTGCCGAAGCTTTTGCTGCGGAAGAGGCTCGTATTGCTGCCGAGGCTCGCGCTGCGGAAGAGGCTCGCATTGCTGCCGAGGCTCGCGCCGCGGAAGAGGCTCGTATTGCTGCCGAAGCTTTTGCTGCGGAAGAAGCTCGCATTGCTGCCGAAGCCCGTGCTGCGGAAGAGGCCCGTATCGCTGCCGAGGCTCGCGCCGCGGAAGAGGCTCGTATTGCTGCCGAAGCCCGTGCTGCGGAAGAAGCTCGTATTGCTGCCGAGGCTCGCGCTGCGGAGGAGGCTCGTATTGCTGCCGAGGCTCGCGCCGCGGAAGAATCTCGCATTGCCGCCGAGGCTCGCGCTGCGGAAGAGGCTCGTATTGCTGCCGAAGCCCGTGCTGCGGAAGAAGCTCGCATTGCTGCCGAAGCTCGCGCTGCGGAGGAGGCTCGCATTGCCGCTGAAGCTCAGGCTGCGGAAGAAGCCCGTATCGCCAAAGAGGCCCAGCGAGCGGAAGATATGCGCCTGGTCGCCGCGATGGAGGCTGAGGCCGCCGCCCTGGCCGCTCTGCCGCTGGCCGCCAAGGTGGACGACGACACCCAGGACAAACCGCAGCGGGAGGGCTTCTTTGCTCGCCTCAAGCGCAGTCTGGTACGCACCAAGGAGAATATCGGCTCCGGTTTCTTCGGCCTGTTCCGTGGCAAGAAGATCGACGATGAGCTGTTTGAAGAGCTGGAAACCCAGCTGCTGACCGCTGATCTCGGTGTGGATACCACTACTCGTATCATCGAGGGGCTGGTGCAGCACGCGGATCGCAAGCAGCTCAAGGATGCCGAGGCGCTCTACGGCCTGCTCAAGCAGGACATGGGCGAGATGCTGGCCAAGGTCGAGCAGCCGCTGGTGATCGACACCAGCAAGAAGCCTTATGTGATCCTGATGGTCGGCGTAAACGGCGTCGGCAAGACCACCACCATCGGCAAGCTGGCCAAGCAGTTCCAGGCTGAAGGCAAGAGCGTGATGCTGGCGGCGGGTGACACCTTCCGTGCTGCTGCGGTCGAACAGCTGCAGGTTTGGGGTCAGCGCAACAACATTTCGGTGATTGCCCAGCATACCGGTGCCGACTCCGCTTCCGTCATTTATGACGCCATCGAGGCTGCCCGCTCCCGCGGAGCTGACGTGCTGATCGCCGACACCGCCGGTCGCCTGCAGAACAAGAGCAACCTTATGGAAGAGCTCAAGAAGGTGGTGCGGGTGATGAAGAAGCTGGATGAAGAGGCGCCCCACGAGATCATGCTGACGCTGGATGCCGGCACCGGCCAGAACGCCCTGAGCCAGGCCAAGCTGTTCAGTGAGGCGGTTGGCCTGACCGGTATCACTCTCACCAAGCTGGATGGCACGGCCAAGGGCGGCGTCATCTTTGCGGTGGCCGACAAGTTCCAGATCCCGATCCGCTATATCGGGGTGGGCGAGGGGATCGACGATCTGCGTCCCTTCGTTGCCAACGACTTCATCGAGGCGCTCTTTAGCCGCGATGAATAAGTCCGGCCGCGATGAGTCAGCTCAGCCGTGATGAGTAAGTGTTCCATGCCCCGACTCCGGTCGGGGTTTGTCAATTTCAGGGAACCGTTATGATTCGTTTTGACAAGGTCAGCAAGGTATACAGCGGCGGCCATCAGGCGCTGCAAAAGGTCAGCTTTCACCTGCGCAAGGGAGAGATGGCCTTTCTGACCGGGCACTCGGGGGCGGGCAAGAGTACCCTCCTCAAACTGATCAGCGTGATGGAGCGTCCGACCGATGGTCGCGTCTTCTTTCATGGTGATGATGTCAGCCATATCCAGCGCAGCCAGATCCCCTATGTTCGCCGCCAGATCGGGATGATCTTTCAGGATCACCGCCTGCTGATGGACAGAACCGTGTTCGACAACGTGGCGCTGCCGCTGGTGATTGATGGTTACAGCCATGCAGACATCAACAAGCGCGTGGCTGCGGCGCTGGACAAGGTGGGGCTGCTCGGCAAGGAGCGTTACCAGCCGCGCATGCTCTCCGGTGGTGAGCAGCAGCGGGTCGGCATCGCCCGTGCCATCGTCAACAAGCCGCCGCTGCTGCTGGCGGATGAACCGACCGGCAACCTGGATCCCCAGCTCTCCATGGATATCATGCGGTTATTTCAGGAGTTCAACAATTTTGGGGTATCGGTACTGATTGCCACCCACGATCTGGGGCTGATCGCTCGCATGCGCTATCGCACCCTGACCCTCAAGGCGGGTCGCATGTATTCGGCCGGGGAGGAGCTCTGATGGCTATCGTTCGTCATAAACAACCGCCGCTGCGCCGTCTGATGATGTACGGGGTTGACCATGTGCGGCAGGCGTTTGCCAGTCTCGGAGAGTTGTGGCGCAATCCGCTCGCCTCCCTGATGACGCTGGCGGTGCTTGGCGTCAGTCTGGCGCTGCCCTCTTGTTTCCACGTGTTGCTGAAAAACGCCGAGGTCGTGGAGGGGAGCTGGCAGAGCAGTTCCCAGATCTCCCTTTACCTGCGCAAGGATCTGCCGGAGCAGAGTATTCTCGATCTGCAACACAGGATCCTGCTCTATCCCGAGGTGGA
Source organism: Aeromonas sp. Y289-2 (assembly GCF_027705925.1). Classification (NCBI taxonomy): domain Bacteria; kingdom Pseudomonadati; phylum Pseudomonadota; class Gammaproteobacteria; order Aeromonadales; family Aeromonadaceae; genus Aeromonas; species Aeromonas sp. Y289-2. The sequence goes on along the minus strand of NZ_JAPDCH010000012.1, from coordinate 105,012 downwards.
TTCGGTCACCTACCTGAGCCGTGACGATGCGTTGCGGGAGTTTCGCGAGATCTCCGGCTTCGGCGATGCGCTCGATTATCTGGACAGCAACCCGCTACCGCCGGTGCTGAGCGTCATTCCGGATCCGCGCTGGCAGAACCCGGAAGGGGCCGCCGAGCTGCTCAGCAAGCTCAACAACGAGGTGGGGGTCGAGCAGGGCAAGCTGGATCTGCAGTGGCTGACCCGGTTGCAGGGGATCATGAACCTGCTGCGCCACACCATTACCGGTATCGCGGTGCTGCTGCTCTCCGCCGTGTTGCTGATCGTCGGCAATACCCTGCGTCTCAACATCCTCAACCAGCGTTCCGAGATTGAAGTGCTCAAGCTGGTGGGGGCGACCGATTCCTTTATTCATCGCCCTTTCCTCTATACCGGTATCTGGTTCGGGGTGATCGGCGGCATGCTGGCCTGGTGGCTGACCGAAGTGATGGTGATCTGGAGCGAAGGGGTGGTGAAGGAGCTGGCGGGCTTGTATAACAGTAACTTCCGGTTGGTTGGCATGGGGGCGGTAGACGGGATCAATCTGATCTTGCTGGGCGCCCTGCTGGGGCTGATTGCCTCCTGGTTCTCGGTCCATCGCCACATTCGTGACATCGAACCATCCTGATTACTTTGTCATCAAAGTAAATCGCTGGATTTTGAGAGGCAGATCAAGTAAAAGAGGGGCCGTTTCTGGCTTGGCCCCCATAGTCAGAGTATTCTGAATAACAATGATCTTCCGGATCTTCGCTAGATCCAGTGAACCTTCTGATTTATAAGCAGTCTATTAAAGCTGAAGCATTTATACGGGTGTGGCCCCTCTGCCTTGCTCGTCAGACTTGGCAAGCATGTGAAGGTTGCGAGCTCCGCAACAATGGACTTAGCATGCTACTTTTCGGGGGTCCTTCATTGTGACCCCCTTTTTTTGACTGTTCATTCATGATTCATCCTGCAGGCTTAAGATAAGCCGGTCTAAAACTGGGCATGTTCTTTGATACACGCCGCAGAATGGCATCCGGTCAGTAGACAGACCCTCTCAGGGTGTTAGACTGATTCGATTGAAAAGTAAGAGGTAACAGATGGGAACTTCATTGCAGCGCACTATGGCTCTGATTCCGCAAGGTAGTCTGGAAGGCTATATCCAGGCAGTAAACTCTATTCCTGTGCTGAGCGCAGAGGAAGAGCGTGAACTGGCTGAGCGTTTGCAGCAGGATGGCGATCTCGAGGCTGCCCGCCAGCTGGTTATGTCGCATCTGCGCTTTGTCGTTCATGTCGCCAAGAGTTATGCCGGTTACGGTCTGCCTCAGGCCGATCTGGTTCAGGAAGGCAACATCGGCCTGATGAAGGCGGTCAAGCGCTTCGACCCGACGGTCGGCGTGCGTCTGGTCTCCTTTGCCGTGCACTGGATCAAGGCCGAAATCCACGAATATGTCCTGCGCAACTGGCGCATGGTCAAGGTGGCGACCACCAAGGCCCAGCGCAAGCTCTTCTTCAACCTGCGCAAATCCAAAAAACGTCTGGGCTGGCTGAACCACGAAGAGGTTCAGGCCGTGGCGGCCGATCTCGGCGTATCTGCCGCTGACGTGACCGAGATGGAAGCGCGGATGGCCAACTACGATCAGGCGTTCGATCTGGTTGGTGATGATGAGGAAGAGGGCGGTTTCGCTCCGGTTCACTATCTGGAGGACAAATCCTCCGATCTGGCAGCGACCATCGAGAATGACAACTGGGACGATCACGCGACCCGTCGCCTGAGCTCGGCCCTCGCCACCCTGGATGAGCGCAGCCAGCACATCATCCGCGCCCGCTGGCTCGATGATGACAGCAAGACCACTCTGCAGGAGCTGGCCGATACCTACGGCGTCTCTGCCGAGCGTGTGCGTCAGCTTGAGAAAAACGCACTCAAGAAGCTGAAAGATGCCATGGAAGCCTGATGCTTCCTCTCATAAAAACAGGGCCTGATGGCCCTGTTTTTGTTTCGCAAGGATCTGGTCGGCCTTGCTTTGGTTACCCTTGAGTGTGTTATGTTGCCGCCACTGCCACATTAGGGAGAGCAGAAGTGAAACTGTTGAACGACCTGTTTACCAACAACCGTGAGTGGGCCGAACGGATCAAAGCCGAAGATCCCAATTTCTTTGCCACTCTTTCTGCCCAGCAGGCCCCCGAATACCTCTGGATCGGTTGTTCCGACAGCCGGGTCCCCGCCAACCAGCTGATGGGGTTGCTGCCGGGGGATGTCTTCGTCCACCGCAACGTCGCCAATCTGGTGGTACATACCGATTTCAACTGCCTCTCCGTGCTGCAATACGCGGTGGAAGTGCTCAAGGTGAAGCACATCATTGTCTGCGGTCACTACGGTTGCGGCGGCGTCAAGGCCGCGATGCAGAACCAGGAGCTGGGTCTCATCGACAACTGGCTGCGCAACATCAAGGATGTCTACTTCAAATATGGTGAAGAGCTCGAGGCCATCGAGGATGAGCATGAGCGCTTCGACTACCTGTGCGAGCTGAACGTGGCCGAGCAGGTCGCCAACGTCTGCCACACCACCATCATCCAGAACGCCTGGCGCAAGGGGCAGGAGCTGGCGGTGCATGGCTGGATCTACGGGATTAAAGACGGTCTGCTGCACGATCTCGATCTTTGCATCAGCGGCCCGGATCAGATCCCCGATGTCTACCGCGCCTGGCCGGACATGCGTCCGCCCCACCGTCGGCGCTAGGGTGCTTCATGGTGGCGCCAGCCCTCTATCTGCAGATCAAACAGCATATTCTGGACGGGATCCGCGAACGTCACTATCAGGCGGGGGACAGGATCCCGACCGAAGCGGCCCTGTGCGAGCAGTTCACCGTGAGCCGGATGACGGTCAACCGGGCGCTGCGGGAACTGGTGGCTGAGGGGTGGCTGGTGCGTACCGCCGGTTCCGGCAGCTTCGTGGCGGACCGGCGCACCGAGTCGCCGCTGCTGGCTATTCGCAATATTGCCGACGAGATCGCCGAGCGTGGCGGTGAGTACAGCGCCCGGGTGATCCGGCTGCAGCGGCTGGCCGCCGACGAGAAGGTGGCGGTACAACTGGGGCTGCGGGTTGGCGCCCCCATCTTTCACAGCCTGATCGTCCATCAGGCCGATGGGGAGCCGTTGCAATTGGAGGAGCGCTTCGTCGATGCCGGGCGTTTGCCGGGCTATGGCGAGCAGGATTTTACCCAACAGACCCCCAACCGCTATCTGATGGATGTCTGCCCCCTCTCCGAGATGGAGCACGTGGTGGAAGCCGTGTTGCCCAGCGCCGGTGAGGCGGGATTGTTGCAGATCCGCGTGGATTCCCCCTGCCTGTTGTTGCACCGGCGTACCTGGTCGGAGGGGCATCTCGTCTCCTACGCCCGTTTGCTCTCCCCCGGTTCCCGCTACAAGCTCAGCTCCAAGACTCAGCTGGAGTGAATGTCTATACAAATCGATTTTTGCAAAGCCCACCTCCTGGTGGGCTTTTTTGTGCTTAAACTCTAATTTTGATGCTGTTATCAGGATGTGAACGCCGCTCTTTCTTTCGTCATAGAGATCGACTATAAGAATATGTATATACATTTGAGGTCGCTATGAACAAGGAACTGTTGAACTGCGAGCGGGTCTGGCTCAACGTGACGCCCGCTACCCTGAATGATGAGCTGGCCGACTACGGCCTGCTGCCGCTCCACGCCATCGGGGTGAAGGATGGCAAGATCCACGCGCTGGTGCCGATGACCGAGCTTAAGGGGCCCCATCCTGCTCACTGGCAGGATATGCAGGGCAAGCTGGCTACCCCCGGCCTTATCGATTGCCACACCCATCTGGTCTTCGCCGGCAGCCGTGCCGAAGAGTTTGAACTGCGCCAGAAAGGGGTGCCCTATGCGGAGATCGCCCGTCGGGGTGGCGGCATCATCAGCACGGTGCGTGCGACCCGTGCCGCCAGCGAAGAGCAATTGTTCGAGCTGGCGCTGCCGAGGGTGACATCCCTGATCCGCGAAGGGGTCACCACGGTGGAGATCAAGTCCGGCTATGGCCTGACGCTGGATGACGAACTCAAGATGCTGCGGGTGGCCCGCCGACTGGGAGAGGCGTTGCCGATCCGGGTCAAAACCACTCTGCTGGCGGCCCATGCGGTGCCGCCGGAGTATCGCGACGATCCCGACAGCTGGGTCGAGACCATCTGTCAGGAGATTATCCCGGCCGCCGCCGAGGCGGGTCTGGCCGATGCGGTAGATGTCTTCTGCGAGCACATCGGCTTTTCGCTGGCCCAGACCGAGCAGGTCTATCTGGCGGCGGATCAGTACGGCCTGCCGGTGAAGGGGCATATGGATCAGCTCTCCAATCTCGGTGGCAGCACCCTCGCTGCCAACTTTGGCGCCCTCTCGGTGGATCATCTGGAGTATCTGGATCCGGAAGGGATCCTGGCGCTGGCCCACCGTGGCGTGGTCGCCACCCTGCTGCCCACCGCCTTCTACTTCCTCAAAGAGACCAAGCTGCCGCCGGTTGCCGCCCTGCGCAAGGCGGGGGTGGCGATGGCGGTCTCCTCCGATATCAACCCAGGTACCGCCCCCATTGTCTCGCTGCGGATGGCCATGAACATGGCCTGCACCCTGTTTGGACTGACCCCATTGGAGGCCATGGTCGGGGTGACCCGTCACGCCGCCAAAGCGCTCGGTGAGCAGGATCGCCTTGGCCAGCTCAGGGTGGGGATGGCGGCCGATTTCCTGATCTGGCACTGCGCCCATCCGGCCGAGCTGAGCTACATGGTCGGCGTCGATCAGCTGGCAGGCCGCATCTTCAACGGCGAGGAGACCCTCCATGGATAAGTTCAACCCGATCGACATGTCGCTCTGGCAGGGGCGGCAGGATCCGGAAGATGGTGAACTGGCACTGCGCTGGCATGACAAGATGCTGCCCTGGACCGCCGGAGCACAAGACACTGCCGGTGTAGTGCTGCTCGGTTTTGCCTGCGATGAAGGGGTACGCCGCAACAAGGGGCGTGTCGGCGCCGCCGGGGCGCCGATGGTGGTCCGCAAGCTGCTGGCCAATACCGCCTGGCACCTGAATCGTCCCGTCTATGATGGCGGGGATGTGAGCTGCCCCGATGGCAATCTCGACGCAGCCCACGGCCATCTGGCCGAGCGGGTCGCCTCTGCGCTCGATCTGGGCCACTTCCCGCTGGTGCTGGGGGGCGGCCACGAGGTGGCCTTCGGCAGTTGGAGCGGCCTCAACAGTCATCTGGGCGGCAGTGGCAGGGTCGGCATTATCAACCTCGATGCTCATTTTGACCTGCGCATGAAGCAGGAATTGGCAAGCTCCGGCACCCCCTTTTTCCAGATCGCCGAGCAGTGCGCCGCTCAGGGCACGCCGTTTCACTACGCCTGCCTTGGGGTGGCCGAGACCGCCAATACCCAAGCCCTGTTTGCCCGTGCCAAGGCGCTGGGTGTGTGGCATGTGCTGGACGAGGCGATGACCCAGACCGAACTGCCAGCCTTGCTAAGCGGACTGGATGCCTTTATCGCCGATTGTGATCACCTCTATCTGACCATCGATCTCGACGTGCTGCCGGCGGCCGTGATGCCGGGAGTGAGCGCCCCCGCCGCCCGCGGCGTGGAGCTGGCGGTGATCGAACCGCTGATCGCCCATATCCGGGCCAGCGGCAAGCTGCGGCTCGCCGATCTGGCCGAGTATAACCCGACGCTGGATCAGGACAACCGCAGTGCCCGCGTGGCCGCGCGGCTGGTTCATCTGTTGACCCGTTAACCCTTTGGCCACCCATCGCCGAAGGCACCCTATTGATACAACAAGGAGTGTGTATGTCTGTGCAACAGCAGGATCCCCGTCATGATCCTAACCGCGTGATCCGTGCCCCGCGCGGTACCGAGCTGACCGCCAAGAGCTGGCTCACCGAGGCGCCGCTGCGGATGCTGATGAACAACCTGGACCCCGAGGTGGCCGAGCATCCCCAGTCGCTGGTGGTCTATGGCGGCATCGGTCGCGCTGCCCGCAACTGGGCCTGCTTTGACAAGATCGTCGAGGTGCTGACCCGGCTCGAGGAGGATCAGACCCTGCTGGTGCAATCCGGCAAGCCGGTCGGGGTGTTCCAGACCCACAAGGATGCGCCGCGGGTGCTGATCGCCAACTCCAATCTGGTGCCGCATTGGGCCAACTGGGAGCACTTCAACGAGCTCGATAAGAAGGGCCTGATGATGTACGGCCAGATGACTGCGGGTTCCTGGATCTACATCGGCACCCAGGGGATAGTGCAGGGCACCTACGAAACCTTCTTCGCGGTGGCCAACCAGCACTTCAACGGCTCGCCTGCGGGCCGCTGGATCCTCACCGGTGGGCTCGGCGGCATGGGCGGCGCCCAGCCGCTGGCCGCCACCATGGCCGGCTTCTCGATGATCGCCGTCGAGTGCGACGAGACCCGCATCGATTTTCGTCTGCGCACCCGTTATGTGGACAAGAAGGCTCACAGTCTGGATGAGGCGCTGGCCATGATCGAAGAGGCCAAACAGAGCGGCACCGCCATCTCCATCGGTCTGCTCGGCAACGCCGCCGACGTCTTCGCCGAGCTGGTGGCCCGAGGTATCACACCGGATGTGGTGACCGACCAGACCTCCGCCCACGACCCGGTGCACGGCTACCTGCCGCAGGGCTGGAGCGTGGCCAAGTGGCGCGAGCTACAGCAGAGTGCCCCGCAGGAGGTGAATCTGGCCGCTCGTCGCTCCATGGCCCGTCAGGTGGAGGCGATGCTGACCCTGCAAGAGCGCGGCGCGGCGACTCTGGATTACGGCAACAACATCCGCCAGATGGCGCTGGAGGAGGGGGTTGCGAACGCCTTCGACTTCCCCGGCTTCGTCCCCGCCTACATTCGCCCGCTGTTCTGCGAGGGGATTGGCCCGTTCCGCTGGGTGGCCCTCTCCGGCGATCCGGAAGATATCTACAAGACAGATCAGAAGGTGAAAGAGCTGATCCCGGATGATCCTCACCTGCACAACTGGCTCGACATGGCCCGCGAGCGCATCGCGTTTCAGGGGCTGCCGGCGCGGATCTGCTGGGTCGGGGTCAAGGATCGGGTGCGCCTCGGTCTGGCCTTCAACGAGATGGTGAAAAACGGCGAGCTGAAAGCGCCCATCGTCATTGGCCGCGACCATCTGGATTCCGGCTCGGTGGCGAGCCCGAACCGCGAGACCGAGTCGATGATGGATGGCTCCGATGCCGTCTCCGACTGGCCGCTGCTCAACGCCCTGCTCAACACCGCCGGTGGCGCGACCTGGGTGTCGCTGCACCACGGCGGCGGGGTCGGTATGGGCTTCTCCCAGCACTCCGGCGTGGTGATCGTCTGCGACGGCTCCGATGACGCGGCCCGCCGCGTCGGTCGGGTGCTGCGCAACGATCCGGCCACCGGGGTGATGCGCCACGCGGATGCCGGCTACGAGATTGCCATCAACTGTGCCCATGAGGCGAAACTGGATCTGCCGATGATTGACGGCGCCAACGGTGTCAAAGGAAAGGTGTAACACCATGTTTGAATTGACTATTACTCCGGGCAAGCTGGATCTTGCCACCCTGCGCCGCGTCAGCCGCGAGCCGGTACATGTTTCACTGGATCCGGCCGCGCTGCCGGGGATCCACGCCTCCGCTGCCGTGGTTACCAAGGTGATCGAACAGAACCGGGTGGTGTATGGCATCAACACCGGTTTTGGCCTGTTGGCCAACACCCGCATTCCGGTGGAGCAGCTGGACGAGTTGCAGCGCTCCATCGTGCTTTCCCACGCGGCAGGGATTGGCGAGTACATGGATGACGCCACCGTACGGCTGATGATGGTGCTCAAGCTCAACTCGCTGGCGCGAGGCTTCTCCGGCATCCGGCTGACGGTGCTTGAGGCCCTGATGACCCTCATCAACGCCGAAGTCTATCCGGTGGTGCCGAAGAAGGGCTCCGTCGGTGCCTCCGGCGATCTGGCGCCACTGGCCCATATGAGCTGCCTACTGATCGGGGAGGGCAAGGCTCGCCACAAGGGCGAGCTGATCGACGCCGCTACTGCGCTGAAAATTGCCGGGCTCGAGCCTATCGCGCTGGCACCCAAAGAAGGATTAGCGCTGCTGAACGGCACTCAGGCGAGCACCGCCTTCGCGCTGGAAGGGCTGTTCCATGCCGAGGATCTGTTCGCTGGTGCCATCACCATCGGCGCCATGAGCGTGGAGGCGGCCCTTGGCAGTCGTCGGCCGTTCGATGCTCGCATTCACGCGGTGCGTGGTCAGCGTGGCCAGATCGACGCGGCCGCCTGCTACCGCCACCTGCTGGTGGATGGCAGCGAGATCGGCATGTCCCATCACAACTGCGAGAAGGTGCAGGATCCCTACTCATTGCGCTGCCAGCCGCAGGTGATGGGTGCCTGCCTGACCCAGATCCGCCACGCCGCCGAGGTGCTGGCGTGCGAGGCCAACGCGGTCTCCGACAACCCGCTGGTGTTTGCCGATGACGAGGAGATCCTCTCCGGCGGCAACTTCCACGCCGAGCCGGTGGCCTTCGCGGCCGATAATCTGGCGCTGGCCATCGCCGAGATAGGTTCCCTCTCCGAGCGGCGAATGGCGCTGCTGATCGACTCTCGGATGTCCGGTCTGCCGGCGTTTCTGGTCAACAACGGCGGGGTGAATTCGGGCTTTATGATCGCTCAGGTCACTTCGGCGGCGCTGGCCTCCGAGAACAAGACTCTGGCCCATCCCGCCTCGGTGGATAGCCTGCCGACCTCCGCCAATCAGGAGGATCACGTCTCCATGGCGACCTTCGCTGGCCGCCGGCTTGCCGATATGGCCGAGAATACCCGTGGTATTCTGGCAGTCGAACTGCTGGCGGCGGCGCAAGGGCTCGATTTTCGTGCGCCGTTGCGTAGTACCGAGCTGATCGAGCTGGCCAAGGGACGACTGCGGGCAGAGGTGAGCTTCTACGACAAGGACAGGTACTTCGCGCCGGATATCGAAGCTGCCGCCGCCCTGCTGGGCCGTGCCAGCTACAACGACCTGATCCCGGTCGGGGTGCTGCCCAGCCTGTAAGCCTTGATCCCCCTTCTCTCCTGGCGGGAGAAGGGTTGGGGATGAGGGGGAAGCCGCTTCACAGGCGCCGGTGACAGCCGGGAGCAGATAACAAAAGACCGCCCAATCGGGCGGTCTTGGCGTTTCTGACGTTGGTTGAACGCGGTTATTCGTGTTCGAACATCAGGAACAGATAGACCACGAACAACACCAGATGGGTCGCACCATGGAGCACATTGGTGCGGCCGCTGCTGAAGGTTACTTTACAGACCATCAGGGTCGTGACCAGCAGCACCATATCGGCGGGGGAGAGGCCGAGGCGCACCTCCTGATCCAGCATGGAGCCGATAAAGAGCACGGCAGGCACGGTAAGGGCGATGGTGGCCAGCACCGAGCCGAAGTAGAGGTTCATGGCCCGTTGCAACTGGTTGTTGAAGGCGGCCTTGATGGCGCCGACTGCTTCGGGGGCCAGCACGATGCAGGCCACGATAAATCCGCCCAGTGCAGCGGGTGCTTCCATCACATGCACCCCGTAGTTGATGGGGATGGCCAGGGTCTTGGCCAGCAGGATCACCACCAGCAGGTAGGCGAGCAGCAGAATAGTGTGATAGACGTTGCTCTGCAGCGGGCCGTGGTGCTCCTCATAATCCTCGTGATCGCTGTCGACGAAGAAGTGGCTGTGGCTGCGGGTCTGGATCAGCAGAAAGACCCCGTAGAGCAGGATCGAGATGATGATCAGCATCCACGACATGGCGCGCGACATACTGCCGATTGCACCGCCCTCGGTGAAGTTGGGCAGCACCAGACAGAGCAGGGCCAGCGGGATGATGGCCACCAGATAGGATTTCACTCCGTCCAGATTGAAGCTCTGGGTGTGGTAGCGCCAGCCGCCAAACAGCAGGGTGAAGCCCACCAGACCGGTACTCACCAGCATCACTACCGCAAACATGGTATCGCGGGCCATGGTGGGGTTGGGTTCACCGGTCAGCATCACCGAGGAGATCATCACCACTTCCAGCGAGATGACCGACAGGGTGAGGATCAGAGTGCCGAAGGGCTCGCCCAGCTTGATGGCGAGGGCATCGGAGTGGCGCACCACCGAGAAGATGGCCCAGGTGACGATGGCCAGTAGTGCCGCCGAAACCGGAAGATAGATCCCGAGCGGAGTTGTCTCTGTCAGCAGGTCACTGCCCAGGGTCTTGAAAAAGAGCAGGGTCAGCAGGCCAACGGGCAGGGCAATCTCTTGCCGGATAACTGTCTTCATAGGCAATGGTTCTCTCTATTGGGGGTCTTGACGACCGGATGACATAAACAGGCTGCTCGGTTATCGGTTGCGCAATAACCGGCTCCTTATGATAAAGGTTGTTATCCCCGTCAGGGCAGATCATTTTGTTGCTGAATGTAAATAAGGGGTGGCAGGAGGTGGTTCGATTTCACCATGGAGCTGGGCCCGGGTCTGCTGGGGGCTACCGGCCATCGGCACCTCTTTGGTGATGCCGAGCGTATAGCCAGGCCATTTCGCGGCCAAATCCTGCCAGATCTTCGTTAGCTGGCCTTCTGGTGTTGCAACTGCCACTCCCGTTGCCAGTGGGTCAGTATCTTCAGCGGCATGGGTTTGCCGAAGAAGTAGCCCTGGATCAGATAGACGCCGTGCTGGCTCAGATAGTCGACCTGCAACTGGCTCTCGACCCCTTCGGCGATCATCTCCATGCCCGATTCCCGACCGAAGACGATGATGGCGTCCAGTACGCTGCGCTTGAGGTCGTTGGTGCCTATGGTATCGACGAACATCTTGTCGATCTTGATCTGGCGGATCCCCAGGCTCTGCAGGTAGGCAAAGCCGCCGTAGCCGGTACCGAAATCATCCAGCTTGAAGTGATACCCCATCTGTTGCAGCAGGGTGATCTCCTCGGTGGCCGCCTTGATGTCGAGGATCGGCTTGCGCTCCGTCAGCTCGAAGGTGAGCCGGGTGGGTGAGGGGTTTTGGCTGTGAGCGAGCAAGGTGCGCAGCAGGGGTTGCTCGATATGGGCCGCCACCAGATTGACGCTGACCCACTGCTCCGGTGCCAGCTGCGGCAGGTCAGTGATCACCTGCTCCAGCAACTGTTCGGTCATCGGCAGGATCAGTCCCTGCTCCTCTGCATATTCGATAAAGGTGCCCGGAGGGATCAGCTCGTTTCCCCGCTGCCAGCGCAGCAGCGCCTCGAATCCCACCACTTGATGGGTACGGGCATCCACTATCGGCTGGTAGAGGGGAATAAATTCCTTGCGGATCAACCCTGTTTGCAGCAGTCCCTTGAGGGAGCGCCGATAGCTGCGCAGCAGCCAGTATGTGACGCTTAACAGGGCGCCGAGCGCGATTCCGAACCAGAGACCGTAGTGATTGAGTTGGTCATGGGCATATTGCTCCAGCGCTTTTCCCGCCCAGACCGTCTGTTTGGTGAGTTCATTGGGATCGAAGAAACTGAGGCTGATATTGCTCTCTTCCTGTTTGATCTCCTGGTCGCCACGGGGAAAGTGGACTGTGCTTGCATCGGTATCCTGTCGGCTGAACTCCAGATAGAAGCAGTGGCTGCAGGGGTGTTGCAGCAGGTCGTGGCTCCAGCTGTTATCCAGCACCCAGTAGGCGAGGTTGTCGCCGGATCGGTAAAAGGCCACCAGCTCCTGCTCGGTATTGTATTTGGCCACGGTGGCGGTGATCCCCAACTTGCCAAACTTCTGCCCGCTATTCTGGAGCTCTTTGATCAGCGGGATCTCCACCCCCAGGCTGGAGCAGCTGTTACCGGAGGCGAGCTCCAACCCTTGCAGGCGGATATGAGCGCTGTAGAAGCGCGGATCGCGCAGCAGCTCCATGTCTTTGGCGCCGCAGTTGAACTCAAATTGTGCCAGTTGTTTGTTGATGGCTGCATCCAGCTCCCGGTGGCGTACGGCCATGGCTCCCTTGAGCTCGGCAACCTTCTCTTCCAGCAGATGAAAGGCCATCGGCTTGGCAAACCACAGGCCGAGAAACTGGCTGCCCACGACAGGCAGGACGAACAGCAACAGAGCGATCCAGACGGGTGATTTACGCAAAGGAAGTACCTGCCAGTTTCATGAGACACAAATGGACTTTGCCATCATAGAGCATTAGTGCAATCAATTTGAGTCCGAGTTGTCACACTTGTTGATTGATTTTTTAACTGCATGATTTTAAATGTGTTTATTATTAACTTTGGCTAGATTCAATCGCTGACCTGTCATAAATGACAATTGCTCAGCTTATCCGAACTGCATTAGAGTAGCCCTGCGGTTTGACTCACCGTGTGTTCAATACTCCTGTATCTGTTTTTTGTCAGTAGCACAGAGTGTTAGTTTTGATATGAGTGTTCCTTTTGGTCCCCTTTGAGGGACCATTTTTCTGTCTGTCATCCCGCCCTTTCCCGCGTCTGCAGCCTGTCATCCTTGGTATTCTCCCTCTGCTTTGGGTTATGCTTGCCCGCTTAAATTGCAGAAGCGGGATCTTCATCCATAGCTGTGGCCCGATCGCCGCTGCTACCATGAGGCGACATGGATGATGCTGGGCATACGGAAAGGCGCATGAAACTCACTACACAGCTTGTCTCATTTATCACCCTTTGCGTGATCGCAGCCATGGCGACCGTGCTGATTGGCGGGGTGTTCAGCTTTCGCGAGCTGGGCATGGAGTTGCAGCAAAAGAAGGTCGATGCGCTGGTCGAAGTGATCGACAAGCAGCTCGATGTTGCTCACGACATGGAAGATATGAGCCACTGGCTACCTACCCTGCTGCGGGCTGCCCATGTGGTAGAGCTGGAGGTGCGCCAGAATAACCAGCGGGTCTACTGGTTCCGCGATGTGCGCAATCCGGTCGACGAGCAGCTGCTGGTGCCATACAGCCACCCGCTGCCCCATCAGGCCGGCATGCAGGCTAACTTCAAACTGGAGCGCCCCTTCAAGGAGGCGGAATACTCCATCAAGGCGATGTCCGGCATCTCGCTGGGCATCTTTATCGTGGTGTTCGGTCTCTGGTACTCCATCCGCTGGCTGCGCCAGCAGTTGCGCGGGGCCGAGCTGCTGGGCATTCGTGCCCAGCTGATCCTCGATGACAAACTCTCCAAACTGAGTCATGACCCCGGCGAAGAGTGGCCGGTGGCCGCCAGTCAGGCCCTCGATCATCTGCTCGCCGAGTTGGCGGATGCCCGCAAGGAGCGCAGCCGCTTCGACAACTTCATTCGCAGCAACGCCTTCGTCGACAAGATGACCGGTATCGGCAACCGGCTGTTTTTCGACAATCGGCTGGAGAGCGCCATCATGGAGGCGAGCGTGATGAGCGGCGGCGTGCTGCTGATCGATCTCGCCTGTCTGGAGGAGCTGGAGGCCGATCAGTTCGAGTTGCTGGGGCACGATTTGATGATGGAGGCGAGCGCCACCATCGGTGCCTTCGTGCGCAAACACAACGGTGCCCTGCAGGCCCGCTACGCCGGTCAGGTTTTTGCGGTGTTGCTGCCCAATATGTCCGAGAGCGAGATGGTGGATAGCGCCAGCCAGCTGCTCAAGAGCCTGCAACGGCTGCACTGGCCGCAGGAGGTCAACCCCGAGACTGCGGTCTATCTCGGCGCCGTCTGTTATCAGGCAGAAGACAGCCTGCTCAAGGTGCAGGAGGAGGCGGAGCTGGCCCTCAAGAGCGCCCGTCTACAGGGCCACAACGGTTGGTTCCTCTACGAGAAGCAGCTGGATGAGGAGCAGAGCAGCAAGGGGACGGTACGCTGGCGCACCCTGATCAGCCGCCGTCTCGAAGAGCACGGCATCGAATTTTATACCCAGCCGATCCAGCAGGAGCGGGGGCAGGTGGTGCTGCAGCAGGAGTTGCTCACCTATCTGCACGACGAGCAGGGGCGTGCCCTGCAGGCGGGTATTTTCATGCCGATGGCGGAGAAGGTGGGCTTGTTGCTGCAACTGGATCGGCTGGTGGCGGAGCAGACCCTCACCCTGCTGCGCCAGCGCTCCGAGCAGAGCTGCCCCATCAGCCTGACCCTCAGTGCCCAGAGCCTGCTCAATCGCGAGTTCCAGCGCTGGCTCTTCTTCGCCCTGTTCCAGCTGCCGCGCAGCACCAACGAGCGGTTGATCCTGCAACTCTCCGAATCCCAGGTGACCCGCCACTTCGAGGCGCTCAAGCGGCCGCTGCGCTCTTTGCGGATGCTGGGTTGCCAGCTGGCCATCGATCATGCCGGTCAGGATGTGGTGAGCACCCAGTACATCAAGGAGTTCGAGATCAACTTCCTCAAGCTGCACCCAAGTCTGGTGCGGGAGATCCATGCCCGTCAGGTCAACCAGATGGCGGTGCGCAGTCTGGTGGGGGGCTGCGCCAATACCCGCACCCGGGTGCTGGCAGTGGGGGTGGAGAGTGGCGACGAGTGGAAGATTCTGCGCCACCTCGGGGTGCATGCCGGGCAGGGACCCTGGTTTGCCGAGCCCCAGCGGCTGGTGCTGGAACCGGCTGGTGATTGAGATAAACAAGAGAGGGTCGCCTTGGGGCGACCCTCTCTTGTTTGCGATGCTGTTTGCGGTTGCCGTAAGGCAGGGATCACAGTCGCCCCTGCTCCCGCAGCCCAGCGAGCCCTTGCATGCCGCCGGTGTGGATAAAGACGATTCTGCTGCCGGGGGCGATACGGCCTGCCGCCAGCTCGCGAAACAGACCCCACATTGCCTTGCCGCTGTAGATAGGCTCAAGGGGCAGATCGGTTGTGGCGCTGAAATCCTGCACCCACTGCCAGAGGGTCGGGCTGAACTTGGCATAGCCACCATCGTGGTGATCGAGCGCGATGCGCCAGCCGGGGATATGGGCAGCCGCGTGATGGAGGCGACACACCTCGTCAGCGATAAAGCCGCCTCCTTTCAGTACCGCAATGGCGAGGATCTGCTCCCGATCCCGTTTGCCAGCGATCAGGCCCGCCAGAGTGCCGCCGCTGGCGCAGGGCAGTACCCAGAGATCCGGCGAGAAGGGTACTTCGCCGACCAGTTCCGCCACCCCGGGGATGGCCAGCGGGCTGCTACCCCCTTCCGGCACGATCAGGGTATCGGGTGCATCGAATTGGGCCAGCCAGTCGGGATCCTGCCGTCGCCGGTAACTCTGGCGGTCGACAAAAACGAGATCCATGCCCCAGCGCAGGGCATCCCGCAGGGTAGAGTTACTGACGGCGTCATATTCGCCCCGTATGATACCGGTAGTACGAAGACCAGATTGGCACCCCGCTGCCGCCAGCGCGTGGATATGATTGGAGTAGGCGCCGCCAAACGAGAGCAGGTGCCGTTTGCCGTGCTCTTTGGCATGCTGCAGGTGGTACTTGAGCTTGCGCCACTTGTTGCCGGAGATGGCCGGATGGATCAGATCATCCCGCTTGCACCACAGCTCGACGCCATAGCGGGTCAGCAACGGATGGTGGAGGCGTTGCAGGGGGGAAGGGAGGATGGCTTGACCCTCTGACTCGGCGGAAAGGATGGCTTGCAATGGTGAGTCCGTCTTTTAATCTGGAGGCTAATCTGCTGTTTATGTTAATATTTCATACATTTAATCACTATTGATGGGCGGGCTTACATGAAACAACTGTTCAGACGGTCGACGCCAAGCCGCCAGGTCGGGCTCTTGCTGGCCAATGACAGGATCATGCTGGCTGCGGTGGGCAATCCCCCCGTCTTCGCGACGCGCACCATCAACGGCCCACAGGAGTGGGCAGTGGCCATGAACGAGCTGTTCAGCCGTCATGGGCTGGCCAAGTCTACGGTGCGGGTGGCCCTCGCCGCCAGCCTTTATCAACAGATCCAGATCGACAAGCCTGCCGTGCCTGACGCCGAGATGGCGGGGGCGCTTCCTTGGGCCATCAAGGACTATGTCAGCGAACCCGTGCTGCAACTGGCGATGGATTATGTGGACTTGCCCACCCCGCCGGCCGGTCGCCCGCGCATCAATGTGATCTGCCTGCCCAAGAGCCGGGTGCAACAGCTGGCCGATGCCATCAACGGCATCGCCACCCTGCAATCCATCATCAGCGACGAATTGGCGCTCACCTCTCTCTATGACGCGGATGACACGGTGCGCATGCTGCTTTGGCAGCCCAAGGGACAGGATCTGCAGCTGCTGGTCTTCCATCAGGGCGGGCTCTGCTTCTCTCGCCAGCTGCGCGGTTTTACCAGCCTGACTGGCGAACATGAGCCGGACAGCATGCTGCTCGATTCGCTGGCGCTGGAGATCCAGCGCTCCCTCGACTATCTGGCGGGCCAGCTGAAATTGCCCGAGCTGGGACAGATGCAGTTTGCCGTCGCCTCGCCCTTTATCGGTACCCTGGTGCGCCACATGGAGCAGACCTTCGGCTTTGCCGTTTCCGCCATGGCCAACAAGGCGGTGCTGGCTGGCGTCGAATACCTTTCGGCCTACGCAGCCGCCATCGGGGAGGATGCGTGATGAAACGTCAGATAAACCTCTATGGCGCCGAGTTTCGACCCAAGCGGCAGTGGGCCAGCCTCAATCAGATGGCGCTGGTATGGGGCTTTGCGCTGCTGCTGATCCTGTTGACGGGTGTCGGTTACAGCTGGCAGCAGCAGCAGGTCAGCCGTGCGCTGGCGCAGCGCTCTGCCGAGCTGGAACTCAAGCGCAGCGAGGCGCAGCGGCTCGATGCCGAGCTGGCGCGCCATCAGGCGGATCCCCGGCTGCAACAGCAACTGGTCAACAAGCAGGATGAGCTGACGGCCAAGCAGGGGCTGATGCGCCAATTGGGCAGCCTGACCCTGCAAAAATCCCAGGGCTATGCCAGCGTGATGGCGGATCTCTCCCGCATTCGCAACAGCAACCTCTCGTTGCAGCGCATCGAGATCAACGAAGGGCGGATCAACCTCTCCGGCTTTGCCGGACGCAGTCAGGATGTGCCGGCCTGGGTCAATCGCTTCAAGCAGACCCCGAGTCTGGTGGGCAAGGAGTTTGGTGAACTGACCCTTGGCCGTGACAAGGAGGGCCGTCTGACCTTCCAGTTGAGCGGCATTGCGCGGGAGAAACCCTGATGAACCTGAAAGCACAGTGGCAGGCATGGGGCCAGCGTATCGCCCTGTTGAGCCAGCGGGAGCGGGTGTTGATCCTGCTGACTGGTCTGGTGCTGCTGGGCGCGGCTGGACTCTACGGCTGGCTCGATGGCGCTGATACTCGCCTGCAGCAGGATCGCATGGCCCTGAGTGCCGCCGAGCGTGACCTCGAGATCATGGAGCTGGAAAACCTCGGCAAGCAGGCCCGGCTCAAGCGGGATCCCAATCAGGGAGTTCGCGACCAGCTGGCGCAGGTCGAAGCGGATCTGGCCCGGATCGACGATGAGCTGAAGGCCCAGACCGTCGATCTGATCCCGGCGCACGAGATGCCGCTGGTGCTGGAGGCGCTGCTCTCCCGCTCCGCCAACCTTCACATGCTGGCCCTCAGTTCGCTGGAGCCGACCCCGCTGATGGCGGGAGAGCAGAAGGTCAATCTCTACAAGCATGGTATCCGGCTTCAGCTTGAAGGCGGCTATTTCGATGTGTATCAATATCTTAAAGCGCTGGAAGCCTTGCCGCGCCACTTTTACTGGAAGCAGTTCGACTATCAGGTCAAAGCCTATCCCGGCGCGGTGGTGGAGATGGAGATCTACACCCTGAGTACCAGCAAGGAGTTTATCCGTGGCTAGAGTGTTTGCGTTGTGCTGTTGCCTGTTCAGCTTGCTGGCACAGGCGGAGCAGGTCGAGGTATTGCAGGATCCTACTGCGCCGCTGGCTGATGTGGCGGTTGGCGCCCGTGCGACCGGCGAGAGCAGCGCCGGTTTGCCGAAGCTGCAGAGTGTGGTGCTGGGCAATGGCCCGGCACTGGCGGTACTCAATGGCAAGAGTTATCGGGTCGGGCAACAGGTGGACGGCTATACGCTGGTGGCCATCAATGCCGATGCCGTGGTGCTGGAAAAGGCGGGAAAACGCCATGCGGTAACACTGTTTGCCAGCAAGATCCGGGTTTGAGTCGTGCTTGCCTCTCGAGAGGTGAATCGGCTTTATCGAGTTTAATTGCAAGTCAGGGTGCCCTAATTACATGAAAAAACACCGTCTCTGTCTGATCACCGTGGCCATGATGGCTGCAGGCTGTACCACGTATCAGCACCCCGAGCCGACCCAGGCCAAGGATGCTCTCAAACAGGCCATGAACGAACAGCAGAAACAGGCTGCCCCTCTGACCGCGTTGCCCAAATCGGTGCAAAGTGAATTGCTGCAGCTGAACCGGCCGCAGATGCCGGTCGGCATGCCGGAGAAGCGGCTGCGTATCGCGGCTCACGACGTGGAGGCGGTGGAGTTTTTCGGTTCCCTGTTCAAGGGCTCCCGCTACAGCGTGGCGGTTCACCCCGGGGTGGCCGGGCTGGTTTCCGTCGAGCTCAAGGATGTGACTCTGCCAGAGGTGCTGGCGGTGGTGGGCGACATGTACGGCTTCGACGTGCAGCGCAAGGGCAATGTCTTCCATATCTATCCGGCGGGTCTGCGTACCGAAACCATCCCGGTCAACTACCTGATGATGTCCCGTCGTGGTCTCTCCCGCACCTCGGTCAGTACCGGCGGGGTGACGGCCAATGACAGCAATAACAGCAGCGACAGCAGTTTTGACAGTGCATCGAACAACAACAGCACCAATAACTCCTCCGGCAACAACTCGAACGGCAACAGCAGCAATGGCACCCGTATCGAGACCGATACCAACAGCGACTACTGGACCGATCTGCGCGACTCTCTGCAGACCCTGATTGGCACGGGTGATGGTCGCGCGGTGATCACCAGCCCGCAGGCGGGTCTGGTCACCATTCGCGCCTACCCGAAAGAGCTCAAGGCAGTGCGTGAATTCCTGAATCAATCCGATAGTCACCTCAAGCGGCAGGTGGTGCTGGAGGCGCGGATCATCGAAGTTGCCCTCAACGAAGGGTATGAGCAGGGGGTGGACTGGAGCGGTCTCTCCGCCAGCTGGGATGGCAACAAGGGGATTACCGGTGGCGGTTCACTGGCCAATACCCAGTTACCCACCACCCCTAATCAGATCTTCACTGCACTGGGTGGCGGCGCCGGTTTCAAGGTCTCTGACGGCAACTTCAATGTGGCGGTCAACCTGCTCAAGACTCAGGGCGATGTGAATACCCTCTCCAGCCCCCGTGTCACCGCGACCAACAACCAGAAGGCGGTGATCAAGGTGGGGACGGACGAATATTTTGTCACCAATGCATCGACAACAACCGTGAGCACGACGAGCGGTGACCGAACAACTCCCAATGTAGAGTTGACCCCTTTCTTCTCAGGTATCTCTTTGGATGTAACACCACAGATCGATGAAGAGGGGAAGGTGCTGCTGCATATCCATCCCTCCGTTATCGATACTGAAGAGCAAACCAAGACCATAAAGGTGACAGACAGCGATACGCTGGTGTTGCCGTTGGCGAAAAGCTCCATTCGAGAGTCCGATACCGTAGTGCAGGCCAATAACGGTGACATCATCGTTATCGGCGGCCTGATGAAGACCGACAAGCAGGAGATCGTCAGCAAGGTACCGCTGCTGGGGGATATTCCCTGGGTGGGTGAAGCCTTTACCAACCGCCGCGAGAGCACCAAGAAGGTGGAGCTGGTGATCATGCTCAAACCGACCGTGGTGGAGAAAGATACCTGGCAAAACGAGCTGCAACGCTCTTCCGAGCTGCTCGACAAGTGGTATCCGGCCAAGGGCTGACCCATGACACCAGATGCGGTCACCCTTATCCCGAACGGCCTGTGCTGCCTTGCCAGCACAGGCTGCTTGCTTGCCGTGGCAGGTGAGGTCTCATGTACCTGACCCACTTCGGCCTGCAGGAGGCACCGTTCAGCCTCACTCCCAATACCGGCTTCTACTACGGCCTGCCGCCTCACGAAGAGGCGCTGCAGGTACTCAACTGGGCGCTGGTGCAGGGGGAGGGCTTTATCAAGGTGACCGGCGAGGTGGGTACCGGCAAAACACTGCTCTGCCGCAAGCTGCTCAGCGAGCTGGGTTCGGAAGCGCGTCCGGTGCGGCTTGCCTGGTTGCCCAATCCCCACCTCACTCCGGCCGAGCTGCGCATCGCGCTGGCGCTGGAGCTGGGGTTGGCGGTACGGGATCAGAGCGAGCTGGATCTGACCGATCGTATCCATCGTCACCTGATCAGCCTGCACCAGCAGGGCAGCCGGGTGGTGGTGCTGATCGACGAGGCGCAAGCGCTGCCGGACGAGACACTGGAGGCGATCCGCCTGTTCGGCAATCTCGAGACCGAATCGAGCAAGCTACTGCAGATCGTGCTGTTCGGCCAGCCGGAGCTGGATGCCAGATTGGCCAAGCCGCATCTGCGCCAACTGCGCCAGCGGATTGGCTTCTCCTACTGCCTGCGGCCGCTGCGTTTTGACGAGACCCGCGCCTATCTGGAGCACAGATTGCAGGTCTCCGGTTACCGCGGGGCACCGCTGTTTGCTGGTCGCGCCATGCGTCTGTTGTGGCGCGCATCGCGAGGGATCCCGAGACTTATCAATATCCTGGCGCAGAAGTGCCTGATGCTGGCCTATGGTCAGGGTGTGCGTCAGGTCGATAGCCGTCTGGTACGGCTCGCCATTCGCGATACCGACGATGCCAGCCGCTTTGCGCCACGGCGCTGGTGGCCCCTGTTACTGTTGCTGGGGTGCGCCCTGGCTTATGGAGTCTGGCCATGAGCGTTATCAACCAGATGCTGAAAGATCTGGATCGGCGCCAGCAAGGATCCGAAGGTGCTGCCGTCTATATTGCCCCTGCGCGTCAGCAGGGATGGTGGATGTTGCTGCTGACCCTGATCTGCGGTCTGGCACTGGGGATCCTCGGTTGGCGAACCTGGATCTACTGGCAGCAGACCCATACCGTGACGGCTGCCAGTGAAGTGCTAGCTCCCGATGCGGTGACTCCCGATGTGGTGGCAAGGGCCGCTGCGCCGGTCAGCCAGACCGAGCCGGTCGAGGTGGCGGCCGCGCTGCCGTTGCCAAGTCAGGATGAGGTGAATGATGAGGCAGGCGAGAGTGACTCGGATGGCATGGCCGACGGTGCGCCCTTTGATGCCTCCAGCGATGTTGACGAGACGGAGCCGACCGATGAAGAGCTGCAGCCCGAGCTTTACGCCGAACTGGCGGCAGAGCAGCAGGCAGTCGCCAGCGCGCCGCGCAAGCCGAGCGTATTGAAGATCGAGACGGTGGAGCTGTCGGCCAAGGAGCTGGCGGCACTGGCGGAGCGCAAGGCGACCACCGCCATGGCCAAGGGAAGCCTGCGGGATGCACAGGACAACTACTATCAGGTGCTGGCCCACGACCCCTACAACCAGGGGGCGCGCGAGCAGCTGGCGGGGCTGCTCTACGGCGAGGGCCGCCTGACCGAGGCGCGTCAGCTGCTGGAAGAGGGGATCCGGCTCGATCCCCAACAGGCCGATTTTCGTCTGCTGCTGGCCCGCCTTGCCATCAGCGAGGGGCAGCAGCAGCAGGCGCTTGGCTGGTTGTCCGGCTATCAGCCGGATCTCGCCAGCAACATGGACTACTACGCCACCTGGGCAGGACTGACTCAGGAGCTGGGCCAGAATGCCGATGCGGCGGCGCTCTATGTGAAGCTGCTGCGTCAGCAGCCGGATCAGGGTCGTTGGTGGCTTGGCCTCGGTGTGGCCGAGGATGGTCAGGGCCACAGCCAGCGGGCGCTCGATGCCTATCGCAACGCCTTGCTGCACGGCAACCTCGGCGAGGCGTCGACCAACTGGCTGGAACAACGAATTGGTCAACTAACCCCTTGATAAACAGCAGGTTAGATTAGCTAAGCCTAATCGGATGCGGCAACGGGTGTGAAGTAACAGAGATCGGAGCAAACATGGCACAACCCAGACTGAAAATGCGCCTCGGCGACCTGCTGGTACAAGAGCAGATCATCTCTGATGATCAGCTGCAGCTTGCCCTGCAGCAGCAGCGTCAGACCGGCCGCAAGCTGGGCACCACTCTCATCGACCTCGGCTTTATCAGCGAGGTGCAGCTGTTGCAGTTCCTCGCCCGCCAGCTGGATGTGCCCTTCTTCGATCTCAACAACCTCACCATCGACGCCGCCGCGGTGCCGCTGCTGCCCGAAGTGCAGGCGCGCCGTTATCGGGCGTTGGCGGTCAACCTTACCGACGACAAGGTGACGGTGGCGATGTCGGATCCTGCCGATCTGAGCGCACTGGATGCCATCGCCGCCCTGCTCAGCCCGCGCATCATGGTGCTGGCGGTGGCGCGGGAAGGGCAGTTGCTGGAGTATTTCGACCGCCTCTATCGCCGTACCCGCGAGATCGAGAGCTTCGCCGAACAACTGCAGGAGGAGTATCAGGACTCCGGCTTCGAGCTGGGCTCCAGCAATCTGGGAGCCAATGACGAGGGGGAGGCGACGGTGGCCAAGCTGCTGCGCTCCCTGTTCGAGGATGCGGTGCAGGTAGGTGCGTCGGATATCCACATCGAACCGGACGAGAAGGTGCTGCGCATTCGCCAGCGGATCGACGGCATCCTCCACGAGAACATCCTCAACGAGGTGCGCATCGCCCAGGCGCTGGTGCTGCGCCTCAAGCTGGTGGCGGGGCTCGATATCTCCGAGAAGCGCTTGCCGCAGGATGGCCGTTTCAATATGAAGGTGCGCGGTCGCGATGTGGATGTGCGGATGTCCACCATGCCGGTGCAGTATGGTGAATCAGTGGTGATGCGTCTGCTCGATCAATCCTCCGGCATCCTGTCGCTGACCGAGACCGGCATGCCGCCTGAGATCCTGACCCGTTTCCGTCGCCAGCTCAAACGGCCACACGGGATGATCCTGGTGACCGGCCCGACCGGTAGCGGCAAGACCACCACCCTCTATGGCGCTCTCTCCGAGCTCAACCAGTCCAGCAACAAGATCATCACGGTAGAAGACCCGGTGGAATACCGTCTCTCCCGCGTCAATCAGGTGCAGGTCAACCCCAAGATCGGCCTCACCTTCTCCAACGTGCTGCGCTCCACCCTGCGTCAGGATCCGGACATCCTGCTGGTGGGGGAGATGCGGGACAACGAAACGGTTGAGATCGGTCTGCGTGGCGCCATCACTGGTCACCTGGTGCTGACCACACTGCACACCAACGATGCGGTGACCAGTGCCTTGCGCCTTATCGACATGGGGGCGCCCGGCTATCTGGTGGCGAGTGCCCTGCGGGCGGTGGTCGCCCAGCGGCTGGTTCGGCGGGTATGTGAGCACTGCGTTGAGGAGAAGGCGCCCGACGAAGGGCAGGCCACCTGGCTCACCGTACTCTCCGGCGAGGCGCTTGGCCAATACACCTATCACAAGGGCCGGGGTTGCCAGAGCTGCAACTTTACCGGTTATTCCGGCCGGATCGGGGTCTACGAGCTGCTGGAGTTGGATCAGCCGATGATGGATGCCCTGCGCCGCAACGATGCGGAAGGGTTCGCCAAGGCGGCCCGTCAACACGAACACTATCGGCCGCTGGCCCTCACAGCCCTCGATTATGCCCGTCAGGGGATCACCTCGGTGGACGAGGTGCTGCGACTGGCCGAGGATTTGGGGTAAGCGATGGCTAACTTTGCCTATAAGGGGCGTGACAGCCAGGGCAACGCCACCAGTGGCGTGGTAGAAGCGGCCAACGAGATGGCGGCCGCCGAGCAGCTGATGCGCCGTGGCGTGATGCCCACCGAGCTCAAACCGGGCAAGGCCAAATCCGCTGCCATAGACTGGTCATTGTTGCTGGAAGGGGGCGTCAAGCTGGATGAGCTGGTGATCTTCAGCCGCCAGATGTATGCCCTGACCCGGGCCGGGATCCCGATCCTGCGCGCCATTGCCGGGCTGGAGGAGAGCACTCACAGCAAGCCGCTCAAGCGGGCGCTTCACTCGCTGGGGGAAGATCTCGGCAACGGTCGCCCGCTTTCGAGCTCGATGCAGGCGCACCCCAAGGTATTCAGCAGCCTGTTCGTGGCCATCATCCATGTGGGTGAGAACACAGGTCAGCTGGAAGAGTCCTTTTTGCAGCTCGCCAACTATTTCGAGCTGGAGCTGGAGACCCGCAAGCGGATCAAGACCGCGATGCGCTACCCCAGCTTCGTGATGATCGCCATCGGTATCGCCATGGTGATCCTCAATATCATGGTGATCCCGGTGTTTGCCGGCATGTTCGCCAAATTCGGGGTGGAGTTGCCGCTGGCGACCCGCATTCTGCTCGCAACCTCGCACTTTTTTGTCAACTATTGGTGGCTGCTGCTCGCCATTCTGGCTGGGATGGTGTTCGGTTGGCGCCGCTGGGTCGCCACCACCAAGGGCAAGCTGACCTGGCACCGCTGGCAGCTCAAGTTGCCGATCGTCGGCACTATCATAGAGCGCTCCCTGCTGGCCCGTTTTGCCCGCAGTTTTTCCATGATGCTCAAGGCAGGGGTGCCGCTGAACACGGCGCTGACCCTGGTGGCCGATGCGGTGGATAACGCCTATATGGCGGGGCGGGTGCGGGATATGCGCGCCGGTATCGAGCGGGGCGAGAGCCTGCTGCGCACCGCCAGCAGCAGCGGCCTGTTCACCCCGCTGGTGATGCAGATGATCGCCGTGGGGGAGGAGACCGGTCAGGTCGATGACCTGCTGCACGAAGCGGCCGAGTATTACGAGCGGGAGGTGGATTATGACCTCAAGAGTCTCACCGCTCGGATCGAGCCGATCCTGATCGGGATCGTGGCAGTAATGGTGTTGATCCTGGCGCTGGGTATCTTCACCCCCATGTGGGACATGATGCGCGCAGTTCGCGGCAAGTAACTCGGCATCTTCACGCCTGAGTGGTGGGACATGATGGGAGCTGTAAGAGGCAAGTGAGCGGTGGAGTCGAGGGCGGGATGAACAGACAGACGCAGCAAGATGATCGCTGGCTGACCGGATATCGGCGGATCGCCGTGATCATCCTGTTGATGGTGATTGTTGCTACGTTGGTGCGTAGCTATCAGGGCCACCGGGAAGAGGCGCAGCAGCTCACCCTCACCTTGTTGGGGGAGCAATTTGCCGAGCGGGCACAGCGTTTGCACGGCATTTGGCTCGATGAGCGGCGCCCGCAGACACTGCATGTCGCCGGCAAGGGGTGGCAGTTTGATGCCCGAGGGTGGCCCTTGGGGCTGGTGCCGCTGCAATCTCCTTCGGAAAATTGCCGTCAGTTGTGGCTGGCACTGATGGGTGAGACGAAGGGGGGCATGCCTCCCCTGCAGGTTCTGGCCCGCCCCGATGGCAGTGGTTGCGAGATGGGGTGGGATGGTTATTGGCTGGTTTATCAGTTTTCTGACGGGCGGGTGATGAAAAAGCCTTGAATGAAACTAATCATATGACCCAACTACATGATTTTTTTGGGCCTGCATGAAATAATGTGGGGCATTACGGAGGGAGCATGACAATGAAACCAATGGCACCAACAATGCCGGAAAACGGGATGAGAAGACGGTCTGCCGGCTTTTCCCTCATTGAGCTGGTGATCGTTATCGTGATCCTGGGGATCCTGGCGGTGACTGCGCTGCCGCGCTTTCTCGATGTGACTGACGAAGCGAAAAAGGCCAGCGTCGAGGGAGTCTCAGGCGGTTTTGCTACCGGCGTTTCACTGGTGCGGGCGCAATGGGAGGCGGAAGGTCGCGCCAAACAGGACAGCCTCAATACCGTGCTTTATGACGGTAGTCGCTTCTATCTGACCACGCCGACCGAGACCCAGATCAGTAACGGCGAGCTGTCGCCGGGCTATCCCATGGATACCGTTGCCAGTGGTAATCCCGATGTGGATCCGGCCAATCTGACCGCCGAACGTTGTCTCAATATTTGGGAGGGGTTACTGCAAAACCCGCCCAAGGCTACGGCCAGCTTCAATGAAGTGCGCGGTAGCGGCAATGACCTGAAATACTATGCCACAGTGAGCAGTAATGGACTGGATTCGGTCTGCCGTTACTATCTGGTCAATAGTTTGAGTAAGGGCAGTGATGGCAAGTATCAGGATCCGCAAGGCAAGACTGATGCATTTATGAGTTTCAGTTACCGTCCGGCGTCCGGTCAGGTGACCACAAATATTAATTAACAGAGGAAAGTGAAATGAAAAAACAGGCGGGTTTTACCCTGATCGAACTGGTTATCGTGATCATCATTCTGGGTATTCTGGCGGTTACCGCTGCACCCAAGTTCCTGAATCTGCAGGATGATGCTCGTAAAGCAGCTGCTGATGGTGTTAAAGCATCCTTGCAGAGCTCTGCTCAGATGATTTACAGCAAAGCTGCGATTCAAGGCATTGAAGCATCTTCTGTTGCAGTATCAGTTGCTGGCACCACTGTTGAGGCCATATATGGTTATCCGACAGCAAATACTATTGCAAATGCCGTTACGTTGGATGGTTGGAGTGAAGTATCTGCATCCAAAGGTACGTTCAAACCTCAGGCTGCTGGCAATAATGCGAATTGCCAAGTCAAATACAATGAAGCATCTGCTGCTGGTGGTTCATATAGTGTGGTTGTTTCGGGTTGTACTAACTGATTGTTGTGACGAGCGAGGCTTCGGCCTCGCTTTCTCTTTTTCCTGATGAGAAATCCCATGCCTGCAACCAAGGGCTTTACCCTGATTGAACTGGTACTGGTGATCCTGTTACTCGGGATTCTAGCCGCCTTTGCCGTGCCAAAATGGCTGGGCAAAGGCGGCTTTGAAACTCAAACCGTACGTGACGAGTTGCTGACCCGCTTGCGGCTGGTGCAGACCGTCAATATGCATGAGCCCGCCAACCGCTGCACCCAGCTGGTGGTTGCCTCCCCCCGTTTTGCCCACCGTACTTATGCGGCGTGTCCCGCCAGCGATGACCTGGATACCAGTAGTGGCTGGACTCCCCAGTTGGAGACCCGTGGTCGACTGGTTACGCCCTCTGTCGGTATCTCCATCTCCCTTGATAACAACAACCGCTTCGTGCTGCGCTTCGATCAGATGGGCAGACCGCTAGGCAGCAGCTGTGCCACCGGTTGTACCTTGCTGGTGAGTGATGGTCGCGAAACTAGCCGCATCAAGATTGAGTCAGAGGGGTTTATTCATGAGATCCCTTAAGCGCGGTTTCACCCTGATTGAGCTGATCGTTGGCATAGTGCTGCTGGCGGTGGCTTTGACCGGCATTTTGGGGTTGCTTATCAATCAGGCGCCGCAGGCGGTAGACCCGGTGCAGCAGGTACGCGCCGCCCAGCTGGCCCAGCGCCTCTCCGGCGAGATCTTGCAAAAGTCGTTTGATGAACATTCGGATCATAACGGTGGTCGTTATCGTTGTGGCGAGACCTTCAATGGCCAATTTTATGGGGATTGCAGTTGCCCTGTCGGTGTGACCTGTACCCAGAATCCTCCTGCTCCGGCGATTGCGGGTTGGCAGCCCAGCCAGTATGGCCCGGATGGTGGTGAACGGGAGCCCTATACCTTTGATGATGTGGATGATTATCAGACCAGCGTCATTTGTGCCAAGGGATGGGCTGAGGTTAACTGCTTGAACAGTGACTGGATTGAGGCGGCATTCTTTACTCAAGCCGATTCCAAGGTCGCAAGCGATGAGTATCGCAACTACCAGGTCAGGATCGCCGTGACGCCGGATGACCTGTTTGGCAGCCCGGGTCTTAAGGCAGAGTCTATCGGCAAGCGAGTTCTGTTGCAGGTGAAGCTGCCGGATGGGAGTGTGTTCGACTTCTCCTTCTATCGGGGGAACTACTGATGGAACGCTCCTGCTTGTCTGTCCGAATGTCTGCTCCTGCTGCTACTTCCGACGTCCGATTACGCCTAGCTGCTAATCGAACCTACCGCAAGCCTCGGGGTAACAGTGGCTTTACTCTGGTCGAGCTGGTGATGGTCATCCTGTTGCTCGGGATTATGGCGACCTTTACCAGCCAGTTTATCGGAATCGGCACCCAGATTTATGGCGATGCCAGTAGCCGTGAACAGTTGATGAGTGATGCCCGTTTCGCCATGGAGCGGCTTAACCGCGAACTGCGCGATGCGGTGCCGGGATCGGAGCGCATTGAAGATCAGAATGGTAACTGGCTGGACCAAGGCCCCTGTCTGCGGTTCTGGCCCATCAGCAACTCGGGGCGCTATCTTGCCCTCAATCGCCCGTCTGGCGCCTCGTCCACACTTGAGCTGGTCATGGTTGCGCCTCCTGTTGCAGTTGAGCCGGTAAACGACTGGTTAGTGGTGTTTCCCCAACCCGTTTCCAGCGGTACGCAGTCGATACGGGACCGCTGTGATTATGGTCGTTGCGTGGCGCAAGTTGAGGCTGTGGGTCCGGTGATCTCTGGAGCCCAATCAATCGGGTATAGCGGTGCGCTGCTGGATGGTACATCTCCCGGCATGAGAGTGTATTTTGCTCGCGAGCAGGTGCGTTACTGCGTATCTGGAGGGGCGCTATACCGAACCAGTGCAGGGATCAGTGCCGCTGGCAGCACCTTACCGCTAGGAGTCCTGATGGCCGAGTCACTTCGGCCTGGCAATGTCTTCTATCGTGAAACCTCGGCGTTTAACGCCGAAGGGGAGTTTGGCATGCGCTTTGTCTTCGAGCGCAAGGGGGAGTCGGTCACCTTTAACCACAAGATAGAGGTGTTCAATGTGCCCTGATCCACACGCTTTCGGACGGATGCGAGGCAGTGCCTTGATGATCGCCCTGTTTGTTATTGTGGTGATGGCGCTGCTGGCGGCTGCCATGGGCCGTTTTCTGGTCGATAGTGGTGAGAAAAATACGGTGGAGGTGCGCAGCGTGCGTGCCCTGCTGGCCGCCCAGAGCGGGCTGGAGATTGCTCTATATCAGCTATTCCCTAACAGACCGGCTGTGTCATCACCTAATCGTTGTGGTCTGGTACTTGCCACACAGCAGTTTAATGACAACATCGGTTTGGCTGGTTGTCAGGTTGTGGTTAGCTGCCGGGAGGTACCGGTGACCTATAACAACCAGAGCAACACGGGCTACCGTCTCGAGAGTGTCGGAACCTGTGGCAGCTCCGACCTTAGCAGTGCCAATCCTGATTTTGTAGTGAGCCGAACCCTGATGGCCGAAGCTTATGATGGAGGAACTCCCTGATGCGCAATTTATTTCTGATCATTTGCTTATACATCATGGTTTCACCAGTTTGGGCTGCAATTGATTGCAACAGCATTTTCCCCGGACCAATTCAGAGTTACTCCACCGGAGGAACTCTTTACATGCAAGAAAATGCAAAAATTGAAAATTATAACTCTCAGGATGTCTGCTTTAGACGTTTGAAGAATGAATGGGAGATGTATGATCAAGCATGTGGAATAGGTAAGTGCCTTATAACAAATATCGCTAGTCAAGTTCGTTCAGCGCCAAGCATGCTTAGTAGCACAGATGCAAAAAGTTACACTATTGCACCATGGGTGCTACCAACCGTGACGTTAGGAACTACTGTAAATTATGGTCTGAGAGTGAGCTCTACGCGTTGGGATATAGGGCCCGTCACTTTGAATGATGGTGCGATGAACGTGTCGGACAGTTATACAGCATACGTATTAAAAGGAGTGACCCTTTTTAATAACTCCAGCTTGGTTTTGACTGCGGGTAAAACATATATTATCGATGGCGATTTTTACCTTAATTCTGGGGTGGTAACACTAGTCGGCTCTGGTCAGACAAGTTTTTATGTCAGAGGTGATTTCACTATTGAAAGGGACTCGGTATTCACTGGTGCGAGCGACATGGATATATTCGTTGGTGGTGCCCTATATGTGAAAGGAAATGCCAATGTTCAGGGCAGCTATTATGTCGCAGGAGATGCGGTGTTGCAGGAGCAAGTTGTATTAACTGGGCGTCTTAGTGCAAAAAATGTTACAATGCAAAGTAGTAGTAAAGTTATATATGATGATGGACAGCCAAAACTGCAATGCTTCAATGATAATTTTGATTCATCATCACTCAAACCAGAATGGGTGGTAAAAACCAGTAAAGGTCCATTTACCCCTTCAATTAAAGAGGGGCGTTTGCGTTTAACTGAAAATAAGAATGACCAAGCTACCTCATTGACTTACCTTAAGTTATTTCCTGCTGCTAATAACTTGGTGACGGTAGAGTTCGATCATTCCGCTTATGGTGGCACTGGTGCAGATGGTATTGCCATGGTGTTGTCAGACGCCAAGATAACCCCTCAACCAGGGGCATTTGGTGGACCGCTGGGGTATGGCCATAAAGGCAGTGCTGCACCCGGATTTGCAGGTGGCTGGTTGGGTGTTGGCATTGACGAATTTGGTAACTTTTCTGCAGAAGGCGGTAGTAATAATCAAACTCGCCGCAAGAATTCAATTGCTATTCGAGGTTCTGGCTCTGCTACAACTGGATATCGCTATCTTTATGGTTCACCGACCTTGAACCCGTCGATCCACAATGGCAATAATTACCCTAATCCCCCTCATCGCTACCGTTTGACTGTAGATTCCCGTTCGGGAAATAAAACCATGGTGTCAATAGATCGAAATACTGGTGCTGGTTATGCAGCAGTGCCTGGGATACCTACATTTGATGCTACCGCTAATGGTTTAGGTCAGTCACCTATACCAGAAAACTTTTACCTTTCGTTCACCGGCTCAACAGGTGGCTCAAACAATATACATGATATTGATAACGTAAAGATATGTGCATTGAAAGTGAATCCGGTCGGGGTTCAAGTACATCATTTCGAATTCGCTCATTCAGGGCAGGCAATCACCTGCCAGCCTGAAGAGATCACAATTAAAGCTTGTGCCAATGAGGATTGTTCACAACTAATGTCGGGTACTGTTACGGCAGCGCTCACTCCTAACCCCTTTACGAATGGTGGTTGGTCGTCAGGTAGTGGTTTAAATAACGTGAATAATGGTGTTGTCACTATAACTGGCGGCACCACTAAGGTGATGCTAAGTAATTATTCGGCCAGTTCCATCACTATGGGCGTGTCCAGCTCGACTCCGCCACTGCGGCCGCAGAGTGATACCTTATGTCGGTCCGGTTCATTGGGGCCTGCTAAACAATATTGCACGCTCCCGTTTGCCGATGCTGCACTGCGTTTCAATGTCCCCACCTTCTATGCCGGTACCTCGGGAGTCACCTCGATCCGCGCCATCAAATCAAACGATGTGGGGGCGACCAAGGTATGCGTGCCCTTACTGACTGGAGATCAGACTCTCCAATTTACCTCGAGCAAGGTCGTCTCTGAGAGCAGCACTGCCGTGCCGACGGTCAATAGCACCACGCTCGCGCCATCAGGAAACGTTAAGGTTGCGTTTAACAGTGATGGGGTGGGTCAACTGACCGTACAGTACCCGGATGCGGGGGTGTTGCGACTGGATGCTACTTTCCAGAAGAATGATGTCACCGGCACCCTTAAGCTGACCGGTAGTGATACGGTTGCTGTGATTCCTAAAGCGATCGCACTCCAGGCACAAGGACAAAGTGGCTGCTCGGGCAGTAACGACAACACATATGCAGCATGCCCTGTCTATCGTAAAGCGGGCGAGTCCTTTACTCTGCAAGCGCGAGCCCTGAATGAGCAGGATCAGCTAACCCCTGGCTTTGCGACCAGTAATAAGGCGGTCTCTTGGGCGCTGTTAGCGCCTGCAGCTGGCGGCACTGGAGCATTTTCGCCGACAGCGATCACGTTGGCGAGCGGGGAAGCAAACGTGACGGCGAATTGGTCTGAGGTCGGGGTGATCCGGTTAGGCGTCAGCAATTTTGTGCCTTATCCCGCTTATCAGGATGAATTACCCCAACTTGAGACTGTGTTGCGATGGAGCGTACCCATCGGTCGTTTCGTACCTTGGGATTACAGTTTGAGTAATGGTTTTATCACACCTGCCTGCAATGCCTTTACATACATGAGCCAGCCCTTTGCCAGTGGTTTTGTCCTCACTGCACGCAATCTGCAGAAAGAGACGACACAGAACTATAAGGGGGCGTTCGCTAAAGGGGTTGCTGAGATGGTGGCGGCTAATGCTTTCGATGGCATCGCGCGTGACAAGCGTATCACGCTGTCGCCCTCGCTCAGCTGGGCAAGTGGTATTGCGAGCGTTAATCAGCAGTCACCTTTGGGGCTGAATACCCGCTTTGATCGTGCAGCGAGTCCAGAAGCACCTTTCGCCACGTTGAGCTTTGGTATCAAAGTCGATGATCAGGATGGCGGCAATACACTGTTGGCTAATCCAAATATGAATACTGCTGTCGCTGGGACATGTTCCGGATCGGGGTGTAATGCGGTGCTGCTGGGTACTCAAAAGCTGCTGTACGGCCGCCTGCAGGCGGGTACGGCGGCGGGCCTGGCCTCGGCGCCGCTGGCCATTCCACTGCAGATGCAATATTACGAAGCGGGCAACTGGCTGCAAAACAAGGAAGATAAATGTACCCAGCTCTCTTTGGCCAATCAGGGGTTCACTTTCCTCAATCCGAGTCACACCTTTGATGCGGCGACTCGCGAGCTGAATCTGGGGGCGGGTCGCAAGATCAAGCTGGGGTTGGGCAGTTCTGCACCAGGTGGGGATGCTGCACTGGCGAAAGACGGGGAGATCCTGTTCCACTTTGCCAAGCCGGACATCTCGGTGCGCATTCCCTACAAGGTCGAATTGGCAAAACAGCCATCATCGCCACTCTGGTTGTCTGACCCAACAAGTGCCAATGACGGCAACCTGCAAGGTGAGGCCATTTTCGGCTCCAGCCGGGGTAATGACAGAATTATTTATCGGCGCGAAGTATTGCAGTAATTGATGTGTAAGGGGGGTTGGCTCAACAGCATCCCCCTAAATCCTTGTTTATTAGTGTTTGCAAGCGTGTGCGAGTGAGTGATGACTCGCATTTTTGTCGCGCCTGATTGATTGGCGACAGTTTGAGCGCTTGCCCATTGGGGTGGGCATTGGTAAAGTTAGCCGGTTTTCTGCACCTCCAAATTCTTAGGATTTCCCGTAGCCATGTTCAAAAAGCTCAGAGGCGTCTTTTCCAACGATCTGTCGATCGATTTGGGAACTGCCAACACCCTGATCTATGTAAAAGATCAAGGGATCGTCCTTAACGAACCCTCAGTTGTCGCCATTCGCCAAGAGCGCGGGAACGCCAAATCGGTCGCTGCTGTCGGTCATGCCGCCAAGCAGATGCTGGGCCGTACCCCGGGCAACATTTCCGCAATCCGCCCGATGAAAGACGGCGTGATCGCCGATTTCTACGTGACCGAGAAGATGCTGCAGCACTTCATCAAGCAGGTTCACGACAACAACTATTTCCGCCCCAGCCCGCGCGTGCTGGTGTGTGTACCGTGCGGTTCAACCCAGGTTGAGCGTCGCGCCATCAAGGAGTCCGCACTGGGCGCCGGTGCCCGTGAGGTCTACCTGATCGACGAGCCTATGGCTGCTGCCATCGGTGCCGGCCTGCCGGTATCCGAAGCGACCGGCTCCATGGTGGTTGATATCGGTGGTGGTACCACTGAAGTGGCCATCATCTCCCTGAACGGTGTGGTCTACTCCCAGTCCGTCCGTATCGGTGGCGACAAGTTTGACGAAGCGATCATCAGCTACGTCCGTCGCAACTACGGCAGCCTGATCGGTGAAGCGACTGCCGAGCGCATCAAGCACGAGATCGGCTCCGCCTATCCGGGCGAAGAGGTGCGCGAGATTGAAGTCCGTGGTCGCAACCTGGCTGAAGGTGTACCGCGCAGCTTCACTCTCAACTCCAACGAAATTCTGGAAGCGCTGCAAGAGCCGCTGTCCGGTATCGTGGCTGCCGTCATGGTGGCGCTGGAGCAGTCTCCGCCGGAACTGGCTTCCGACATCTCCGAGCGCGGCATGGTGCTGACCGGTGGTGGCGCACTGCTGAAAGATATCGACCGTCTGCTGATGGAAGAGACCGGCATTCCTGTCGTCGTGGCCGAAGATCCCCTCACCTGTGTGGCCCGTGGCGGCGGCAAGGCGCTGGAGCTGATCGATATGCACGGTGGCGATCTGTTCCACTACGAATAAGACCCAAAGCCGGCCAGCGTGCCGGCTCTTTTTTGACGACCCATGAAACCCATTTTTGGTAGAGGCCCTTCGCTTCAGTTACGGTTGTTTCTCGCCGTCATCATCTCCATCGCTGCCATCGTCGCGGATTCCCGCTTCGGTGTGTTTACCCATGTCCGCGTCTACCTCAGTTCGTTAGTCAGTCCCCTGCAGTACATGGCCAATGCGCCCGGTACCCTGCTCGACACCATGTCGACCCAGGTGCAGACCCGCGCCGATCTCATCGAGCAGACCAAGCAGCAGGAGCAACAGCTGTTCACCCTGCGTGCCCGTCTGCTCAAAATGGATCAGCTGGAGCACGAGAACCAGCGGCTGCGTGAGCTGCTGGGTTCGCCGGTGCACAAGGAGTCCCGCAAGATGGTGGCCGAGCTGCTGTCGGTGGATTCCGACCCCTTCAGCCATCAGGTGCTGATCAACAAGGGGGCGCTGGATGGCGTCTACAACGGTCAGGCGGTGATCAACGATCAGGGGGTGATTGGTCAGGTGCTCCACGTGGGCTCCACCACCAGTCGCGTGCTGCTGATCACCGACTCCAGCCACGGTATTCCGGTGCGGGTGCTGCGCAACGACTTGCGCGCCATTGCTTCCGGCAGTGGCGAGCTCGACAAGCTTGAGCTGCGCAACCTGCCGCGCAACACCGATATTCAGGTGGGTGACCTGCTGGTCACCTCGGGTCTGGGTGGCCGCTTCCCGGAAGGTTATCCGGTGGCGACTGTGACCCGCTCCGAGTATGTGGAGGGCAAGCCCTTCGCCCAGGTCGAGGCCAAGCCGCTGGTGGAGCTGGACAGACTGCGCTATCTGCTGCTGCTGTGGACCGACAAGAAGCCTGAAGTACATGATGAGGATGGCGAACGGGCGGCTCCCGCTGCGTCCGCCGCAGGAGCCACCCGCTAATGCTAGAACCCGCCAGCGGCAGGATCTGGATCTGGATCTCGATCCTGCTGGCCTTGAGCCTGTCGATCCTGCCGCTTCCTTTCGAATTTGACCCCTTCCGCCCGGACTGGCTGGCCATGGTGCTCATCTACTGGGCACTGGCCTTGCCGCACCGGACCAACGTCGGTACCGCCTGGGTGGCCGGTCTGCTGCTGGATGTGCTGCTTGGCAGCACCCTCGGCGTGCGGGCGATGGCGATGGCCATCACCACCTATCTGGCGGCCTTCCAGTTCCAGAAGATCCGCAACTTCTCCCTCTGGCAGCAGGCGCTGATCATCGGTGGCCTCTCGCTGGTGGGTAAAATGACGGTATTCTGGGCCGAGCATCTGTTCAGCCAGGCCAGTCTCAACTTCTCCTACTTTTGGTCGACGTTGACGACGATGCTAATATGGCCCTGGGTGTTTCTGGTACTGCGCAAGGTGCGGCGCCGCTTCAATATCAGGTAAATATGAACAAAAACAACGAACCACAACTCTATCTCGCCTCGGCTTCTCCCCGTCGCCGTGAACTGCTGACCCAGATTGGCTACCGCTTCGAGGTGCTGAAACTGGATGTGCCCGAGCAGCGGGAAGAGGGTGAAAAGGCGCAGGATTACGTCTGCCGCCTCGCCCGTGATAAGGCGATGGCGGGCGTGGCGTGTGCGCCGACGGCGTTGCCGGTGCTGGGTGCCGACACCATAGTGGTGCTGGGCGACCGGGTGCTGGAGAAACCGTCCGATCTGCTGGATGCCAAAGATATGCTGGAGTCCCTCTCCGGCAAGGTGCATCAAGTGATGACGGCGGTGGCGCTGGCCAGCAAGGATCGTTGTGACGTGCGTCTGGTCACCACCAACGTGGCGTTTCGCAAGCTGGACGAGGCCGAGATCGAGGCCTACTGGCAGACCGGTGAGCCCTGTGACAAGGCCGGGGCTTATGGCATTCAGGGTATTGCCGGCAAGTTTGTCAGCCGCATCGAAGGGAGCTATAGCGCCGTGGTCGGCCTGCCCCTGCTGGAGACAGACCTGCTGATCAAGCATCATCTGGAACAGCTCAAATAATTTCCCGTCAGCTGTGCTCTGCTGCGTTTCTCCCTTGCGCGCGTTGTACCGGATTGGCTCTATAGAATTCAAAACTGGAACAGGCAAGGTTACTTATGTCGGTAGAACTGCTGGTTAACGTTACCCCCTCCGAAACCCGGGTCGCTCTGGTCGAAAACGGTCTGCTGCAGGAAGTGCATGTAGAGCGTCAGGCCAAGCGCGGCATTGTCGGCAATATCTACAAAGGCAAGATCAGTCGGGTGCTGCCCGGCATGCAGGCAGCCTTCGTCGATATCGGCATGGACAAGGCAGCCTTTTTGCACGCCTCTGATATCGTCCCTCACACCGAGTGTGTGGCGGTGAAGGAGAAGGAGCAGTTCCAGGTCGGTAACATCGCCGAGCTGGTGCGTCAGGGGCAGGACATCATGGTGCAGGTGGTGAAAGATCCGCTGGGTACCAAGGGTGCCCGTCTCACTACCGATATCACCCTGCCATCCCGCTATCTGGTCTTTATGCCGGGCAGTGCCCACGTCGGCGTCTCCCAGCGTATCGAGTCCGAAGCAGAGCGGGAGCGCCTCAAGCGTACCGTAGCTGGCTATGTGGACGAGCTGGGTGGCTACATCATTCGCACCGCCGCCGAAGGGGTGGGGGAGCAGGAGCTGGAGCAGGATGCTGCCTTCCTGAAGCGGCTGTGGCGCAAGATCCTCGAGCGCAAACAGAAGTATCCCCCCTGCAAGATCCTCTACGAGGATCCCAGCCTGGCCTTTCGGGTGGTGCGCGACTTTGTCGGTGCCGAGCTCGACAAGATCCGCGTTGACTCGCGCCAGAGCTTCGATCAGCTCAAGCGCTTCACCGAGGAGTACGTGCCTGAGCTGGCCAGCAAGCTGGAGTACTACCCCGGCGAGTCGCCGATCTTCGATCTCTACGACGTGGAGAACGAGATCCAGCGGGCGCTGGAGCGCAAGGTAGAGCTGAAATCCGGCGGCTACCTCATCATCGACCAGACCGAAGCCATGACCACGGTGGATATCAACACCGGCGCCTTCGTCGGCCATCGCAATCTGGAAGAGACCATCTTCAACACCAACGTCGAGGCAACGGCGGCCATCGCCCGTCATCTGCGCCTGCGCAACCTTGGCGGCATCATCATCATCGACTTCATCGACATGCAGTCGGAAGATCATCGCCGTCGGGTGCTTCACAGCCTGGAGCAGGCGTTGTCCAAGGATCGCGCCAAGACCAACGTCAACGGCTTCTCCCAGCTTGGTCTGGTGGAGATGACCCGCAAACGCACCCGCGAGAGTCTGGAGCATGTGCTCTGCTCCGAGTGCCCGGAGTGCAAGGGACGCGGCCGGGTCAAGACGGTGGAGTCGGTCTGCTTCGAGATCCTGCGGGAGATCATCCGGGTCAATCGTGCCTACGATGCGGATCAGTTCACCGTCTATGCGGCCCCGGCCGTGGCCGACTACCTCCATGGCGAGGAGTCCCACAGTCTGGCTGAGCTGGAAGTGTTCATCGGCAAGCAGGTGCGGGTAGTGAGCGAACCCCTCTGTGGTCAGGAGCAGTTCGACGTGGTGATGATGTAATTGGTCTATCGCTGGCTGAGTCGGGGCTGGTTGGCCCTGGGGGTCCTGTTCGTACTGATGGCCATGCTGGTCACCCTGGTACGGGTCGGGGGCCCTTTGCTGAATCAATACCGGGAGAGTCTGATCCACACTCTGCTGGGTGATTCACAACTCAAGGTCAGCGTGGAGCAAGTGGGGCTGGACTGGACACAGTCCGGGCCCGCCCTCGAACTGCAGCAACTCGCCATCGCCCCGGATTCGGGGCGTTTTGCCGTACAGCTCGGCAAAGCCTGGGTGCATCTCGACTTCTGGCGCACCATTAACGAGCTAAAGCCGGTGTTTGGCGAGCTGATCCTGAGCGATGGCGATATCACCATCGACTTGCGCCAACCGGCTGACGACAGCCCCTCCGGCGATCCCCAGCAGGGCGCCCTGCTGCGCTTTCTGCTGACCCAGCTCTCTACCTTCGATGTGCACAACACCCGCCTCAGCGTCACCACCTCCCTCGGTGATCTGCGTGCCCTCGACATCGCCCAACTGCGCTGGCAAAACCGTGGCAAGCGCCATCAGGGGGTCGGCAAGGCCTACCTCATCAACGGGGTGGGCGAGAGCACCCTCGATCTGATTCTGGATGTGGACGCCCCGACTGCCCGGCTCGATCGCCTCAAGGGTCAGCTCTATCTGGGGGCCCGCCAGCTCGATATCACACCGACCCTGGCCAAAATCCATGCGGGCGAACCCAAGGTTGCCGGTCAGCTCGACTTCCAGCTCTGGAGCGAGTTTGACAGCGGCAAGCTGGGCAATACCCTGCTGGCGTTTGGCAACAACTACCTGATCTGGAAGGATCCCAAGAAAGGGGAGATGCACCGTTTCGGCCTCGATGGTGGCAAGATCCAGCTGCGCCGTGAGGGCACCGACTGGCAACTGGCCAGCCACAACGTCAACTTCAAGCTGGACGGCAAACCCTGGTTGCAGAGCCGCTTGCAGCTGGAGCGGATCGGGGATCGGGTGCAGGGCTATCTGCCCAGCATAGAGTTCGACAAGATCACCCAGATCAGTCAGCTGGTCTCGGCGCTCTACCCCACACTCTGCGAGACCCTGCGCCAGACCAATCCGCAGGGTTCGGTGCAGGATCTGACGCTGCTGGCCAACGCCGACTGGCAGGATCTCTCCCTCAGCGGCCGCTTCAGCAAGGTGCGCCTCAAGGCGTGGCAGGATATACCCGGGATGCAGGATCTCAACGGCGAGTTCTGGCTTACCCCGACCGGCGGCAGCGCCAGATTGGCGCTGGCGAACGACAAGGTGGATCCCGCCCGTCACTTCAAGGTGCCGATCCCGGTCGACAGCTTCTCGGCCCGCCTCGACTGGTGGCGCGAGGAACAGGGCTGGGTGCTCTACGGGCAGGATATCGCGCTGGATAACCCGGATCTGACCCTGGCCAGCCGTTTCCGCCTCGATCTGTTCGAGCACCCCTTCCTCGCCCTGACCGGTCGCATCGATGTGAAGAATGCGGGCCATGCGGATCGCTACTTCCCGCTGCAGGCGATGGACAAGGGGCTGGTGGATTACCTGAGTGGCGCCATCAAGGGGGGCAAGGCCAAGGGGGCCGACCTGCTCTGGTATGGGGAGTTTCGGGATTTCCCCTACGACAACGGCAAGGGCATCTTCCAGGTGGCGGTGCCGCTGGAGCAGGCCACCTACGAGTTCTTCCCCGGTTGGCAACCGCTCACCGACTTGCAGATCGATCTGTTGTTCCAGAATGCCGGCCTCGATATGCGCAGCCGTTCCACCAAACTCGGCAAGGCGAGCTCCGACTCGGTGCATGCCTGGATCCCGGATCTCTCCCCCGGTGCCCATCTCTATGTGGATGCCAAGGTGCAGGGGGAAGGCAAGGCCATCAGCGACTACCTGCAGGACTCCCCGCTGGGCAGTTCGGTAGGTCAGGCGCTGCGGGAGATCGAGATCCGCGGCCCGATGGCCGGTTCGGTCAAGCTCGATATTCCTCTCGATGGCGAGAGCGAGGTCAAGGCGAGTGGCGATGCCACCTTCAGCAACAACAAGGTGCGGGTCGCCAGTCTGGATCTGCCGCTGGAGAAGGTGCAGGGGCGCCTTGAATATGACAACGAACAGACCCGCTTCAGCAACCTCAAAGCGAGTTTGTGGAACCAGCCGCTGACCCTCGATTATCAGGGGCGCCAGCATCCGGATCACTATCAGGTCGACCTCGATTTCAAGGGGCAGTGGGATAGCCGCCGCCAGCCCGCCGCCATCTCTTCATACGGCATTCTCAACGGCCGCAGCAACTGGGGCGGCAAGCTCGGGTTGACCTTGCCCGAGAGCAAGCCGTTCAGCTTCCAGCTGGCGCTCGACTCCAATCTGCAGGGGATGGGACTGGATCTGCCGCTGCCGCTGGCCAAGAGCAGTGCCAGCCGGCTGCCGCTCAAGGTGATCGCCCGTGGCCGGGATGGCAGCGCCGACATTCGCGCCGTACTGGGGGCTGATGTGGATATGCAGACCCGACTGGTCTACGGCGAAGGGGTGCCTTATCTCAGCCGAGTTCGGGTCGATGTGGGCCAGCCGGGCGCCCGGGTAATGCGCGATGCTCCCATGCTGCTTGCCATCAACCAGCAGGAGGCCGATGTCGGTGGCTGGCTGGCGCGACTCAAGCAGTGGCTGCCAGCGCAGAACCAGACTGGCAATGCGGTGGTTGGCCCCGCCTTCCTGCCGCAGGAGTGGTGGGTGGATGGACAGCTGGCTCGCGCCTATATCGGCAGTGCCACCCTCAAGGCGGCGCGTTTCACCGTGGGGCCGACCAATCAGGCGACCGAAGTGATGATCGACAGCCCCGACGTGATGGGGGTGATCCGCCTGCCCGCAGTGGCCAATCGCCCGGTGGATGCCAAGTTTGCCCGCATCTACTGGTCTGGCAAGAGTTCGGATCTCAGCCCGGATCCCGATGCGCAGCAGGACAACGCCATCATGGCCTCCATCCCCTGGTTGAAGGTGAGCTGTGTCGATTGCCGCTTTGGCGAGCTGCCGCTCGGTGAAGTGAAAGGGGAGCTGGTGCCCGGCGCCAACAAGGTGACCCTCAAGGGGCTGGATGTGCGGCTGGCGGGTAGTCAGCTCACCGGCAGCGTCGACTGGCTGGCTGATGGCAACCGGATGGAGACCCGCGCCCGTGGCAAGCTAACCAGCAATAACAGCGAGCTGCTGCTCAAGCGGCTCGGCTACACCTCGCCCATCGGCGATGCCCCCGGCTCCCTCGCCTTTGATCTGAACTGGCAGGATGTGCCCTATCGTCCGAACCTGCCGACTCTGGGGGGAAGTGCCAACTATCAGCTGGAGGGCGGCACCCTGCGGGAGGTCAACGACAAGGGGGCACGGCTGCTCTCCCTGCTCAGCCTCGATTCCCTGCTGCGCAAGCTGCGGCTCGATTTTCGCGATGTGTTCGACAAGGGCTTCTACTTCGAATCCATGTCCGCCTCTGCCACCATCAAGCAGGGGCAGGTAAGCAACGATGATTTCTATATGAAGGGGGCGGCAGGCAACCTGCGCGGCGAGGGGATCGCCGATCTGGTGGGCTGGCAGCTCGACTACGAGCTGAGCTTCTCCCCCAATCTGGGGGGCACCCTGCCGGTGGTGGCGGCCTTCTCCATCACGCCGGT
This sequence comes from Aeromonas sp. Y289-2, assembly GCF_027705925.1. Lineage (NCBI taxonomy): Bacteria > Pseudomonadati > Pseudomonadota > Gammaproteobacteria > Aeromonadales > Aeromonadaceae > Aeromonas > Aeromonas sp. Y289-2. The sequence continues at coordinate 63,696 of NZ_JAPDCH010000012.1, read as the reverse complement.
CACGGGTCTCTATGTGCTGGCCCTCTCCAAACTGCTGGAGCCGGTGGTGGATGTGGTGACCCGCATCGATTTTCGCATCTCGGGCCCGCTAGACGCACCCAAGCTGATCGAGGCGGGGCGAGATCGCGCGCGCATCAAGCTCAACCAGCAGCAGAAAGAGGCGGTTGACGCCGTTGCCCCCGGCCTGCCGACCCAAGAGGTGACCCCTTTCCTGCTGAGCCCCAAACACGCGGGGCCTGCTCAGCGCTGAACGAGCGGCCCGGCACCATCACAAGGAGTGAGCCATGATCCGACATATCCTGCTGATCGCCTTCAAGCCGGACACCCAGCCTGCCCGGATAGATGCGGTGCGTACCGCCTTTCTCGCCATTCCCCATCAGGTCAGCGGCGTGACCGCCGTGGAGTGGGGTCGGGATGACAGCCCGGAGGGGCGGGCCGATGGGTTTACCCACAGCGTACTGATGACCTTCGCCGACGAAGCGGCCCGCCAGCGCTATCTGCCCCATCCTGATCACGATGCCCTCAAGGCCATCTTTCGCCCAGTGCTGGCGCGAATCATTGTACTGGATTACACCCTGCAGGCGGGGGATGCTGTCACCGTCTGATGGCCCAAGCGACAAGGAGAACGTCATGTGGTTAGCCGCAATACAGCTGGTATCTGGCCGTCACTGGCAGGATAACCGGGAGCAGATCGCCGCCGAGCTGGCGGCCTTGCCCAAAGAGCGGCCGCTGCTGGTGCTGCTGCCGGAGAACTTCGCCCTGTTTGGCGAACGACAGGGCTATCTGGATGGTGCCGAGGCCATAGGTGAGGGCCCGATCCAGCAGCAACTGGCTGAATGGGCCCGCGATTACGGCATCTGGCTGGTGGCCGGGGCTATGCCGACAAGAATGCCGACCACCATCGCCGATTCCGACCATATTCACACCAGCTCGCTGGTGTTTGACCCAAGCGGTGAGCTCAGGGGCTACTACCACAAGATCCACCTGTTCGACGTGGATGTGGCGGACAATCACGGTCGCTACCGTGAATCGGAGACCTTCAGCCCGGGGGAGGCGCCTGTGTTGGTGGACTCCCCCTTTGGTCCCCTCGGCCTCTCGATCTGTTATGATCTGCGCTTTCCCGAGCTCTACCGCCAGTTGGCCCGTGCCGGTGCCCGCGTACTGCTGGTGCCTGCCGCCTTTACCGCCGTGACCGGCGAGGCGCACTGGGAGCCGCTGCTGCGGGCCCGCGCCATCGAAAACCAGTGTTACGTAGTCGCTGCCAATCAGGGCGGCACTCACGAGATAGGGCGCCAGACCTGGGGCCACAGCATGGTGATCGACCCCTGGGGTCGGGTGCTGGCGAGCAAAGAGTCCGGGCGCGGCACAGTGCTGGCGAAGATGGAGCCCGGGCTTATCGATGAATTGAAACGCACCATGCCAGTGCTGCAACACGCCCGTTTGCTCTGATGGTGTGGTGAAAAATTGAAACGCAGCCGTTTGCCCGTGCTGGAGCATGCCCGTTTGTTGTGATGGTGTGGCTTGTTGCCAACCCGTCGGCAAGACGATTTAAAACAGCTCGTTACGAGAGTGGAGAAGAAGATTGAGTCTATTGAGCCAGGTTAGTGCCTCCCTGTTGGCCCCGAACGATCTCGACGAAGGGCGCCTGCAGCAGTTGCTCGGCAGCCTGATGAGCCATCAGGTCGAGTTCGGCGATCTCTATTTCCAGCGCAGCTGGCACGAGTCCTGGATGCTGGAAGATGGCATCGTCAAGGATGGCAGCTACAACATCGATCAGGGGGTCGGGGTGCGCGCCGTCAGCGGCGAGAAGACCGGCTTCGCCTACTCGGACGAGCTGAGCCTGCTGGCGCTGCAACAGTCGGTGACTGCCGCTCGCGGCATCGCCGCAGCAGGTGCTCACGGCAAGGTGAAGGCGTGGGCCCGCACCGAAGCGAACCTGCTCTATCCGGCCATGGATCCGCTGCAGACCCTCGACAAGCATCAGAAGATCGCCCTGCTGGAGCAGATGGACAAGTTCGCCAGAAGTCTGGATCCCGCCATCAATCAGGTGATGGCCTCCATCAGCGGCGTCTACGAAGAGGTGCTGGTGGCCGCCACCGACGGCACCCTGGCCGCGGATGTGCGTCCGCTGGTGCGTCTGTCGGTGACCGTGATTGCCGAGAAGGGCGATCGCCGCGAGCGTGGCAGTGCCGGTGGCGGTGGTCGCTTTGGTTACGACTGGTTCCTCGAACTGGACGGGCTGGAGAGCCGCGCCTTTGGCTATGTGCGCGAGGCGGTGCGTCAGGCACTGGTCAATCTGGAAGCCATCGACGCGCCAGCCGGCACCATGCCGGTGGTACTGGGCTCCGGCTGGCCCGGCGTGCTGCTGCACGAGGCGGTGGGCCACGGTCTGGAGGGGGATTTCAACCGCAAGGGATCTTCCGCATTTGCTGGCCGCATCGGCGAGCAGGTGGCCTCCAAGCACTGTACCATCGTCGATGATGGCACCCTGCCGGGTCGGCGCGGCTCCGTCTCCATCGATGACGAGGGGACACCGGGTGGCTACAACGTGCTGATCGAGAACGGCATCCTCAAGGGTTACCTGCAGGACAAGCAGAACGCCCGTCTGATGGGCGTGCCACTCACCGGCAACGGGCGCCGCGAATCCTACGCCGCCATGCCGATGCCGCGCATGACTAACACCTACATGCTGGCGGGCCAGTATGATCCGGCGGAGATCATCGCTTCGGTGAAGAAGGGCATTTATGCCCCCAACTTCGGTGGCGGTCAGGTGGACATCACCTCCGGCAAGTTTGTCTTCTCCGCCTCCGAGGCCTACCTCATCGAGGATGGCAAGATCACCGCTCCCATCAAGGGGGCGACCCTGATCGGCAACGGCCCCGAAGCGATGAGCCAGGTCTCCATGGTGGGTAGCGATCTTGCGCTGGATCGCGGGGTTGGCATCTGCGGCAAGGAGGGGCAGAGCGTGCCGGTCGGTGTCGGCCAACCCACCCTCAAACTGGATCAGCTCACCGTGGGTGGCACTTCGTAGGTTTGGGTTAGCCGCGCAGCGGCGTAACCCGATGAATTCAAACCCTGGCTCTTGCCGGGGTTTTGCTATTCAGGGAACCACAGGCAACAAAAAGCCCCGGTCGTTGGACCGGGGCTGGCGGGTTATTCGGTATCAGTTGACGGATATGGCGCGGGCGTCGATGAAATAGCGAGCGTTACCCTGTTTGTCGATCTGGATTTTGGCTACCAGCTGCTCTTGATCTTTATATTCCCAGCGTTGCTCAATCTTGGCGAGGGATGGGCTCGCAATCCCAACCACGTTCAGGTACTCGTGAAACAGGCTATGGCTCCCTATTTCGGTCAGCATCTTGTCCATCTGCATACTCTCCTGAAGTTGAGTGGGTGTTCATCAACAAACCTATCAGCGTCCATCTGAATACAGTCTGTATGAAAAACAAACTAACTCATTTGTGTGTCAATAACATGATCAGGGACAAGATCAGTGCAGATCGTCAGGGACTTTTTGATACCGTTTTCAATCAGAGCCGGTGGGCTTCTGCGGCAACTGATCAAACGTGCCGGAAGCCTTTGGTAGCGCCGGTGCGGTTTGCACGGTCTGGCCGCCGTGGAAGACCGGATCCTGTGCCACTTCCTTGATGCCATTGATGCAAAACTGCATACCCATGCAGACCAGCAGGAAGCCCATGATGCGGGTCATGGCGTCGATGCCGGTGGCGCCCAGGATCTTGCAGACCGGATCCGCCAGCTTCAATACTCCCCAGCTGATCAGGCTCATCAGGGCAAACGCTGTTACCACACCGACGTAGATGGTGAGGCGGTTGTACTCGTCAGGCAGCTCGGCAATCTGGGCGGCTCCGCTTATTACCAGCGCCATGGTGCCCGGCCCGCACATGCTGGGCATGGTGAGTGGTACGAAGGCAATGCTCTGGTTTATATCGACCCCGCTCTGCTGGCTGGGGGCGGGGAACAGCATGCGAAAGCCGATAAAGCCGATGATGAGGCCACCGGCCAGGCGCAAGCCCGGAATGGAGATCCCGAACAGATCCAGGATCGAGGATCCGATAAAAAAGGTGATGCAGAGGGTGCAGAACAGATAGATGGCGGCCAGATTGACCTGACGGCGCACGTGTTCGCGCGACATCCCCTTGCTCAGTCCCAGCAGCAGGGTGGCCGTGGTGGGCGGGTTGACCATGGGCAGCAGCGCCAGCAAGGTGAGTAATACGACCTGAAAGAACATCTTGAGCCTCGGATAAAGAGTTGGACGTCATGGGGCAACGCGGGTGGCAGGCCCCAGAGGGAGGCTATCTTATGCTGGCGAAACTGAACATAAGCAGTACAAAAAAGCCCCGGCAGATGCCGGGGCTTGTTGTTCGGGTCAGGCCGCCTGCGGTGCTTGCTGCTGCCGGATGGCCCGTTGCTGGAACCAGAGCCAGAGACCGATGGCGAAACCCAGCACCGACAGGCTTACCACATAGTGGGAGGGGGCCAGCATGTCGCTCTTCATCCAGAGGGTCACCGCCATCGGGGTGAGGCCGCCGAAGATGGCGTAGGCCACGTTGTAGGAGAATGACAGGCCCGAGAAGCGCACCACCGGCGGGAAGGCATTGACCATCACGTAAGGCACGGCGCCGACAATCCCGACCGCAAAGCCTGCCAGCATGTAGAGCGGCACCAGCTGGCTCGTACCGGCCGCCAGACCGTGATAGAAGGCGTAGCTGGAGCCCGCCAGCAGCAGGGAGCCGAACATGAAGGTGAGACCGCTGCCCAGCAGGTCGATCAGTCGACCATAGACGATGCAGCCGAGGGTCAGGGCCACGATGGCCAGCGAATTTGCGGTCAGGGCGTCGGCCGGGCTGATGCCATAGACCTTCTGCAGATAGGTGGGGGTCATCAGGATCACCACCACGATCCCTGCGGAGAGCAGCCAGGTGAGCAGCATGGAGACCATCACGCTGCTCTTGTGGTTGCGCAGTACCGACTTGAGGGGGAGCTCATCAGCCAGGGTCTTGTTGGCTTTCATCTCGGCGAAGACCGGGGTCTCGTGCAACCAGCGACGCAGGTACATGGCGACGATGCCGAAGATACCGCCCAGCAGGAAGGGCACTCGCCAGCCCCACTCGCTCACTTCGGCTGGTGTCAGGCTCTTGTTGACCGCAGTGGCGATGAGGGAGCCGAGCAGGATGCCAGCCGTCAATCCCGCCGTGAGCGTGCCGCAGGCGACCCCGACCCGACGGGCAGGGACGTGCTCGGCGACAAACACCCAGGCGCCCGGCACTTCACCGCCGATGGCGGCACCTTGCAGGATCCGCAGTCCCAGCAGAGCGATGGGGGCGCCGATGCCGAGCACTGCATAGGTGGGCAGCAGACCGATCAACAGGGTCGGCAGCGCCATCATGATGATGCTGAGGGTGAACATCCGCTTGCGACCGATGAGATCGCCAAAGTGGGCCATGATGATGCCGCCGAGCGGGCGGGCCAGATAACCGGCGGCGAAGATGCCGAAGGTCTGGAACTGGCGCAGCCACTCGGGAATATCGGCCGGGAAGAACAGCTCGCCGATGACCACGGCGAAAAAGACGAAGATGATGAAGTCGTAAAACTCCAGCGCACCGCCGAGGGCAGCCAGACTCAGGGTTTTGTAATCCTGTCGATTGAGGGGGCGGGCGTGATCGTGTTGTTGTGTGGTCGTGGTCATATCCGTATGTTTCCCATCGGTTTTTTTAGTTATTGTCACCCCGTGCAAGGGGCATATACAGGTGATCGAGAGTATGCTGCCTGCCTCTTGTGTGTAAATCGCGCAATTCGCAACACTGTCTTGCATCTTTTTGGGGCAATCCGAGTGCCCCGCTGGCGGAGGAATGATGGAAAAGAAACGGGTACTGCTCTCCTGGAGCAGCGGCAAGGATTGCGCATGGGCACTGCATCAGTTGCGGCAAGATCCCGCCATCGAGGTGGTGGGGCTGTTTACCACCCTCAATCAGGCATTCGAGCGGGTGGCGATGCACGGGGTGCGCAAGCAGCTGTTGACCGAGCAGGCCGCCTGCGTCGGGCTGCCCCTCACCACCATCGATCTGCCCTGGCCCTGCAGCAACGAGGATTACGCCCGCATCATGACCGGCTTTATCGCCGATGTGGTGGCACAGGGGATCCGCCATATGGCCTTTGGCGACTTATTCCTCGAGGATGTGCGCGCCTACCGTGAAAAGCAGCTGGCAGGCACAGGCATCGAACCACTGTTCCCGCTGTGGGGCAGCAATACCCGTGAACTGGCGCCGCAGATGGTGGCCGCTGGATTGAAGGCGCGGATCAGTGCTCTCGACCCGAACAAGCTGGATGCCAGCCTGGGGGGCCACAACTTTGACGAGGCACTGCTGGCGGCGTTGCCGGCGGGGGTCGATCCGTGCGGCGAGAACGGCGAGTTTCACACCCTGGCCTATGATGGCCCCATGTTCTCCCGCCCGCTTGGCATTCGGGTCGGCGAGACAGTGCTGCGCGATGGCTTTGTCTTTACCGATCTGCTGCCAATCGAAGATTAATTATCGGGCGTCAAATGCTCCCTTTTGCTGGAGCATTCACAGATTTGAGAGGCGGGATGGGGGCACTATTGGCCCCCTCTTTTGATTCAAGATGACAACCTGCCTTATGAAACACGTCTCTCGTCCGGCGCTGCTTGCCTCCTTGCTGGCTGCCGCCCTCTCTCTGCCTGCAGTCGCGGGTCAAGCCGCTACCGTTCAGCCTATCCCTGCCGGTGTCACCACCGTCACCTTGGCCCAGCAGGCGCCGATCCACTGGGTGTCAGTGGAGCAGATTGCCAAGAGTCTGGATGGCCTGCCCCCGATGGCAGTCGGCTTCGACATCGACGATACCCTGCTCTTCTCCAGCCCGGGTTTTTATCGCGGCAAGCAGGAGTTCTCCCCCAACGACGAGAGCTACCTGAAGAACCCTGCCTTCTGGGAGAAGATGAACAATGGCTGGGATGCGTTCAGCATGCCGAAAGAGGTGGGCAAGGCGCTCATCGCCATGCATCTCAAGCGCGGAGACCACATCTATTTCGTCACCGGCCGCTCGGCCACCAAGACCGAAACTGTGAGCCAGACCTTGCAGCAGACCATGAATATTCCGGCCGACCAGCTCAATCCGGTGATCTTCGCCGGTGATCAGCCGGGCCAGAACACCAAGGTGCAGTGGCTCAAGGATAAGCAGATGAAGCTCTTCTACGGCGATGCCGATGGGGATATCAAGGCAGCGCAGGAGGTCGGCATTCGCGGCATTCGTCTGCTGCGGGCCGCCAACTCCAGCTATCGGCCACTGCCGTTGGCAGGGGCGCTGGGGGAAGAGGTGATCATCAACTCCCAGTTCTGATCCGGAGTGGATCCATGCAAAAGGGCGGGGCCATTGGCACCCGCCCTTTTTGCATCCGTCATCCAGCTCGGGTCAGTCGTCTGCCCACGGCATCTCGGGCAGGCTGTCGAGGAACTCGCCGTAACGGGTCAGATTGAAGGGGCCCTGATCGGCCTCCATCGCCATCAGCTCGGCACCGAGGGCGCAGGCGATATATTGCAGCGCCTCTTCTCGCGGGGTGCCCTTCATTACCAGCCGCATCAGGGTCGCCTTCACATGGGGCGGGTGACCGTCGTTGAGCTGGTTCTCCACCATCTCCAGCAGCGCGTCTTCATCAAAAAATTCCTGAGTGTCGTTCATGGGATATCCGCAACAGTGAATGTGGCGGCCAGTATAGCCTGAATGTGACTAACACCTTGAATGACCAGCGAATAAACAATCCGATGGGGAGGCCATTTGTTACCCATAATTAGGAGGAGTTTGCCAAGGCAAACAGGTTGGAACACAGATAACATGGATGGACACGCCTATGCCCACGATAGATTCCCTGCTGGCCGAGCCCAAGCTACTGCCCCAGATCCCGGAAGTAATGCGCGATTTGATCCAGACCTTCAATGAAAAGGATCCGGATCTGCTCAAGATCAGCAAGTTGATCAACAAGGACCCTGTCATCTCCGCCAAGTTGCTGCGTCTGGCCAACTCGGCCAAGTTCGGCAGCAGTCGTCAGATCGGCACCGTCAATGAAGCCGCAGTGCGGCTGGGGTTGGCGATGGTGCGCAACATGGTGCTGGCCTGTGGGCTCACCGAATCGGTCACTGCGGTGCCCGGCATTGACCTCAAACATTTCTGGGGCTGCGTTTTCAACGTGGCCGAGCTGGCCCGTCGTCTGGCGGTGAAGAAGGGGATGAAGGGGGATGAGGTCTTTACCTGCGCCCTGCTCTACGATCTCGGCCGCTTGGTGATGCACGTAGGCCTGCCGGAAAACACCGTCCACCACATTCACGATCTGGAGCTGCACAAGGGGCGGGCCAAGGCGGAAGAGCTGGTGGTCGGCTTCAACTATGCCCAGGTCGGGGCGGCTATGGCACGCTACTGGAAGTTCCCCGAGACCATCAGCAATGCGGTGGAGTATCACTACAACCCCATGCTGGCCAAGGAGTTCTCCGCCGAGGCAGGGTTGATCCATCTGGCGATCGTACTGGCAGCACAATCCGATGTGGGTGAAGAGGCGCCACCCGAGTGGCCCCACAAGGTGGCAGACGCGTTGGGGCTGAGCTGGGCCGATTGCGCCGCCCAGTTCACTGCACTGCGCGAGCAGGGTAATGGCTATGCCGGGTTGCTGGCTGCCTGAGCCCGTTTATCCCATCTCATCAGGGGCCAACATGGCCCCTTTTTCATGGCCGATGGCGCCACAGGCTTGCCAGCCCGGGGGTGACGGGGCACTCTTTGCCCTTCACTTTCCGTTTGAGAGCCCTTGCCATGATTGCCTCCTCCCGCCTGATCCTGCGCGAAATGATCGCCACCGACGCCCCCTTCATCCTTGAGCTGCTCAATGACGGCGACTTTTATCGTTACATCGGTGATCGGGGCATTCGCACCCTGGAGCAGGCGCAGGAGTATATCCAGCAGGGGCCGGCGGTCAGCTATGCCCGCTATGGTCACGGACTCTATCTGGTGGAGCGCAAGGAGGACGGTGTCAGCCTCGGTATCTGCGGTTTGATCAAGCGAGATACCCTGGAGCAGGTCGATATCGGTTATGCCTTCCTGCCGCAATATCGCGGTCAGGGCTACGCCATTGAAGCGGCGCAGGCTGCCCTTGCCGATGGCAAAAGCCGCTTGGGGATCGGGCAGGTAGTTGCCATCGTCACTCCGGGCAACGAGCGATCCATCGGCCTGCTGGCCAAACTGGGGTTGGTGCGCAGTCGACTGGTCAAATTGAGCGAAGATGCCGATGAGTGCCTGCTGCTGGAGCAGTGATCAAGGTCAGAGAGCTGGAAAGCGAATGGCGAGGTGGCTGTCAGGCTGAGTGACAAGCAAGAGGCTGGATCTGGCTAAAGGCGTGAGAGAAGCAAAGAGGCCGCCGTGAGTTGCGGCCTGTCTGCATCGGGCGCTGCCGGAGGGCAGGCAGGATCAGTTGAGGTCTTCGATGGAGAACTCGCCAGCGATACCATCACAGGAGATGGCGAAACCGCCGCTGAAGCGGGTGCTGAACTGGATCAGAAACGCATCATTGTCGTGCTCTTGCACAGGCAGGTTGATGGGTTTGCTACGACGCAGGGGCTTGTGTGTTTGTACTGCTTTCATCATGGTATTTCTCTATATAAATTAGGTGTTTGCTCCTTGTATTGGCAAATGTCAGGTCAATGGGCGCGGTCGATTGGGTGAACGACAAGCGCGCAGGAATACCCAGCCCGGTTAAAGGGCGTCTGCACTTTCAAGGAATATGCTGATGCATAAATCAAATTGGGTGGGCAGATCGGGTCTGCACCGTGAGAGCCGGGCAACGCAGGCAGACAGCCTGACGGTTCTCAAGGCGAGTAAATCAGAAGAAGGTTATGCGGGTACTGACAGGATTCATCGTGAGGTGAAGCATTGCAGGATAAACATAAACAGGCTGATTAACTAGCCGACGCGCATTCTCTCCTCGAAATGAATAAAAAGCAAACAATAATTTGCCGATGTTGAAGTCCGTACGCTTTTCCTCTGTGTAATCAAGACGCTATCAGCAGCAAATATTCGCAGCTATCCGCCATAACAAGAGGGCTCCCGACGGGAGCCCTCTCTCATTCTGCAATCAGCACAGTGGGCCGACTCAGTAGTCGCCACAGGCCTTCTTGGCAGCCGTGATCATCGGGGTGATGGTCATGCCTTGCACCACGATGGAGAACATCACCACCGAGTAGGTCATCACCAGGATGACCTGACGCAGATCGACGCCATGTTCCGGGATCATCATGACGCCGGAGGGGAGTGCCAGTGCCATCGCCATGGCCAGACCACCGCGCAGGCCACCCCAGGTGAGGATCCGTACCGAGAAGGTGTTGTAATTGCGGAATCGGCGGAAAGCCACATAGGGCAGCGACACGCTGATAAAGCGGGCGCCCAGGCAGAGCGGTACCGCAATGACTAGCAGGATCCAGTCACGCCAGGCGAGATCCAGCAGTACCAGCGCCAGACCGATCAGCAGGAACAGCAGGGCGTTGAGGAACTGGTCCATCAACTCCCAGAAGTGATCCAGGTGATGGCTGCTCTGCTCGGAGAAGCCGGAGTGACGGGTCCAGTTGCCGATCATGATGCCGGTGACCACCATGGCCAGTGCGCCGGAGACGCCGATCATGTTGGCAAAGGCAAAACCGGCGGTCGGGATGCAGAGGGTCAGCAGCAGCTCCAATGAACCGTCATCGGTGGCGCTGATCATCACGTGGGCGATGAGGCCCAGCACGGCGCCGAACAGGATGCCGCCGAGGGCTTCGTGCAGGAACAGACCGGCCACGCTACCGAAGGTGGGCTCGACCCCGCCAAAGGCGACGGCAAACACGGTAGCGAAGATGACGAGGCCAACACCGTCGTTGAACAGGGATTCCCCTTCGATCTGGATGGCGATCTGGGGTGGCGCTTTCATCTTCTTGACGATGGCCAGTACGGCAATCGGGTCAGTGGGGGAGATCAGCGCGCCGAACAGCATGCAGTAGACCAGCGGCAACTCCCAGCCCAGCAGCTTGGCGATAAACCAGAAGCCGTAGCCGATGAGGAAGGTGGAGAGCAGGGTGGCAATGATGGCCAGAATGGTGATCTCCCACTTCTGGCTACGCAGCGCCTTGAGGTTGATGCCGAGGCCACCGGCGAACAGCAGGAAGCCCAGAATCCCCTTCAGCAGGAAGTTCTGGAAGTCGATGCTCTCCATGGTCTTGACGGCAAGAGGTTCCAGATTGAACCAACCCAGTTTGCCAAACAGCACCAGTAGTGCGGAGATCAGCATGGAGCCCGCAGTAATGGCGATGGTGGTCTGGATCTTCACAACATACTGGTTGGCAAAGGCGATAAAAATCGCCAACGCTGCCAGAAAACAGAGTGTGTAGTAGACGCTCATAGTTATTTTTTTCTCGTTGGTAGACAGCAAGCACGTATCCCTATGCAGGACGGGCATAGGTTACTCTCGGGCCCTATGTTACTCATTACCCATAAATGAGTATATGGTGGCGCATTTGGACTGATAGACGGCTAGATTTCCATTTTATTTGTTTGCTGTTAGGATGCTGTTTACGCAGTTGCATGGATGTAAGAGGAACACGCGGTGTCGAACGTAATGTCGAGCAGAGAGCCGAGCAAGCAGTCGGACGTAACAAAGAAGCTGGAAGCCTGCCTCAGGGAGCGGATCCTGATCATCGACGGGGCTATGGGCACCATGATCCAGGGCTACAAGCTGGGGGAGGCGGATTATCGGGGTGAGCGGTTTGCTGACTGGCATACCGACATCAAGGGCAACAACGATCTGCTGGTGCTGACGCGTCCGGCGGTGATCCGCGAGATCCACGAGCAGTATTGCGCTGCCGGGGCCGACATTCTCGAGACCAACACCTTCAACGCCACTCGCATCGCCATGGCCGATTACGAGATGGAAGAGTTCTCGGCCGAGATCAACCGTGAAGCCGCCCGTCTGGCCCGCGCCGTGGCCGATGAGTGGACGGCAAAAGATCCCGCCAAGCCGCGTTTCGTGGCAGGGGTGTTGGGCCCCACCAACCGTACCGCCTCCATCTCGCCGGATGTGAACGATCCCGGCAAGCGCAACGTCACCTATGACCAGCTGGTGGCGGCCTACACCGAATCGACCCACGCCCTGATCGAGGGCGGCGCCGATATCATCCTGATCGAGACCATCTTCGACACCCTCAACGCCAAGGCCGCCGCCTTCGCGGTGGAAGGGGTGTTCGAGGAGCTGGGCTACAGCCTGCCGGTGATGATCTCCGGCACCATTACCGACGCCTCCGGTCGTACCCTCTCCGGCCAGACCACCGAAGCCTTCTACCACTCGCTGCGCCACGTCAAACCGGTATCGTTCGGCCTCAACTGTGCGTTGGGGCCGGACGAGCTTCGCCAGTATGTGGAGGAGCTGTCGCGCATCAGCGAATCCTGCGTCAGCGCCCACCCCAACGCCGGTCTGCCCAATGCGTTCGGTGAGTACGACCTCGATGCGGGTGAGATGGCAGAGCATATCCGCGAGTGGGCCCAGAGCGGCTTCCTCAACCTGGTCGGCGGTTGCTGCGGTACCACCCCGACCCATATCCGCGCCATGGCGGACGCCGTGGCGGGCATCAAGCCGCGCGTGCTGCCCGAGCTGCCGGTGGCCTGCCGCCTGTCGGGTCTTGAGCCGCTGATCATTACCCCTGAATCCATGTTCGTGAACGTGGGGGAGCGCACCAACGTTACCGGTTCGGCCAAGTTCAAGCGGCTGATCAAGGAGGGGCTGTACGACGAGGCGCTCGATGTTGCCAAGCAGCAGGTGGAGAACGGCGCCCAGATCATCGACATCAACATGGATGAGGGGATGCTGGACGCCGAAGCGGCCATGGTGCGCTTCCTGAATCTTATCGCCGGTGAGCCCGATATCGCCCGGGTGCCTGTGATGATCGACTCCTCCAAGTGGGAGGTGCTGGAGGCGGGCCTCAAGTGCGTGCAGGGCAAGCCGGTGGTCAACTCCATCTCCATGAAAGAGGGGGAGGAGAAGTTTATCCAGCAGGCCAGATTGCTGCGTCGCTACGGCGCCGCCGTCATCGTGATGGCGTTCGATGAAGCGGGTCAGGCCGATACCCGCGCCCGCAAGTTCGAGATCTGCCAGCGTGCCTACCGGATCCTGGTGGATCAGGTCGGTTTCCCGCCGGAAGACATCATCTTCGACCCCAATATCTTCGCGGTAGCGACCGGCATCGACGAGCACAACAACTACGCGGTGGACTTCATCGAGGCGGTGAAGGACATCAAGACGCATCTGCCTCACGCCATGATCTCCGGCGGCGTCTCCAACGTCTCGTTTTCGTTTCGCGGCAACGAGCCGGTGCGCGAAGCCATTCACGCCGTCTTCCTCTACCACGCCATCAGGAACGGTATGGACATGGGGATCGTCAACGCCGGCCAGCTCGCCATCTATGAAGACATTCCGGCGGAGCTGAAAGAGAAGGTCGAGGCGGTGGTGCTCAACCTCAATGACAACGCCACCGAAGAGCTGCTGGCCATCGCTGAGAAGTATCGCGGTGCCGGTGCCCAGGCTGAGGATCCGCGGGATCAGGAGTGGCGCAGCTGGCCGGTGGGCAAGCGGCTGGAGCACGCACTGGTCAAGGGGATCACCGACTTTATCGAAGAGGATACCGAAGAGGCACGCGCTGGTGCCGAGAAGCCGCTGCACGTCATCGAAGGGCCGTTGATGGATGGCATGAACGTGGTCGGCGACCTGTTCGGCGCGGGCAAGATGTTCCTGCCGCAGGTGGTGAAATCAGCGCGGGTGATGAAGCGGGCGGTGGCCTATCTGCAGCCCTATATCGAGGCGGAAAAATCGGGCGGCTCCAGCAATGGCAAAATCGTGCTGGCGACCGTGAAGGGGGACGTGCACGACATCGGCAAGAACATCGTCGGGGTGGTGCTGCAGTGCAACAACTTCGAGATTGTCGACCTCGGGGTCATGGTCTCCTGCGAGACCATTCTCAAGACTGCGCGGGAGGTCGGCGCCGATATCATCGGGCTGTCGGGTCTCATCACCCCGTCGCTGGACGAGATGGTGCACGTGGCCAAAGAGATGGAGCGTCAGGGCTTCAAGCTGCCGCTGCTGATCGGCGGTGCCACCACCTCCAAGGCCCACACTGCGGTGAAGATCGAGCAGAACTACTCGGAGCCCGTGGTCTATGTCTCCAACGCCTCCCGCGCGGTGGGGGTGGCCCAGAGCCTGCTTAGTCCGGATCTGAAGGAGGCGTTTGTCGCCCGCATCGACAAGGAGTACGAGATCGCCCGGGATCAGCATGCCCGCAAGCAGCCGCGCTCCCGCCCGGTCAGTCTGGCCCACGCCCGCGCCAACCGGCATCAGCTGGATTGGGTTGGCTACCAGCCACCCAAGCCCCGCGAGCTCGGGGTGCAGAAGTTCGAAGATGTGGCCATTTCGGTACTGCGTCCCTACATCGACTGGACGCCGTTCTTCCTCAGCTGGGAGCTGGCGGGCAAGTATCCGCGCATCCTCGAGGACGAGATCATCGGCGAGGAAGCGACCAAGCTGTTTGCCGACGCCAACGCCATGCTGGATCAGCTGGAAAAGGATCAGAGCGTGCGCTGCGCCGGGGTGGTCGGCCTGTTCCCGGCCAACGCGGTAGGGGATAGCATCGAGGTCTACAGCGACGAGTCCCGCACCGAGGTCATCAAGGTGTTGCACCACCTGCGCCAGCAGAGCGAGAAGCAGGGCTTCCCCAACTACTGTCTGGCGGACTATGTGGCACCGAAAGAGAGCGGCAAACCCGACTGGATCGGCGCCTTCGCGGTGACCGGCGGTATCGGTGAGGAGGCCATCGCCAAGGCCTACAAGGCGCAGCACGATGACTACAACGCCATCCTTATTCAGGCGGTGTGCGACCGTCTGGCCGAAGCCTTTGCCGAGTATCTACACGAGCAGGTGCGAAAGCGGCACTGGGGTTATGCTCCCGACGAGGCCCTCAGCAACGAGGAGCTGATCCGCGAAAACTATCAGGGCATCCGTCCGGCCCCCGGTTATCCGGCCTGCCCGGAGCACACCGAGAAGGGGAGCATCTGGGAGCTGCTGAAGGTGGAGCAGGCTATCGGCATGCAGCTCACCGAATCCTACGCCATGTGGCCGGGTGCTGCGGTGTCGGGCTGGTACTTCTCCCACCCCGAGAGCAAATACTTCGCGGTGGCGCAGATCCAGCAAGATCAGGTGGAAGATTACGCCGTTCGCAAGGGGATGACGCTGGCAGAGGCCGAACGCTGGTTGGGGCCAAACCTGAACTGACTCCCGCGTGACACCGGTTGATCTTTAACGAGAAACGGCGGCATCCTTGCACGGGTTGAACAACCTGCGCAGAGCCGCCGTTTAACCTGTTGGTCATAGTGACAGGTTAGAGTGCTGTTTGGTGTGGTTTGTCTTGTTGTCAGGATAAACAATTGGCGTTGTCTTGGCGCTGTGGCACCTTATACTCTCCCGCCCCATCCTGCCCAGGCACAGCCTTCTAGCGGAATTGTCATGAAGATCGCCATTTTATCCCGTGAGCCGAAAAACTACTCCACCCGCCGTCTGGTCGAGGTGGCACAGGCGCGCGGTCATCAGGTAGAGGTGCTCGACACCCTGCGCTGCTATATGAATATCGCTTCCCACAACCCCTCCATTCACTACGAGGGTGGGGAGCTGGGAAGCTATGACGCCGTGATCCCGCGGATCGGGGCCAGCATTACCGCCTACGGCACCGCCGTGCTGCGCCAGTTCGAGATGATGAACACCATGGCCCTCAACAGCTCGGTGGCCATCAGCCGTTCCCGCGACAAGCTGCGGGCGATGCAACTGCTCTCCCGCCATGGCATCGGCCTGCCCATCACCGGCTATGCCCACAGCACCCACGACGTGCCCGACCTCATCACCATGGTGGGCGGGGCGCCGCTGGTGGTGAAGCTGCTGGAGGGAACCCAGGGGATTGGCGTGGTGCTCTGCGAGACTCAGAAGGCCGCCGAGAGCGTGATCGAGGCCTTTATCCAGACCAACAACAACATTCTGGTGCAAGAGTATATCCGCGAGGCCAATGGCGCCGATATCCGCTGTCTGGTGGTCAACGGCAAGGTGGTTGCCGCCATGCGCCGTCAGGCCCAGCCGGGAGAGTTTCGCTCCAACCTGCATCGGGGCGGCACCGCCGAGGCGATCAAGATCACCCCGGAAGAGCGCGCGACCGCGGTGCAGGCCGCCAAGATCATGGGGCTGGATGTGGCGGGGGTGGATATCCTGCGTAGCGCCCGTGGCCCGCTGGTGCTGGAGGTCAACTCCTCCCCCGGATTGCAAGGGGTGGAAGCCGCCTCCGGCAAGGATGTGGCCGGCAAGATCATCGAGTTCCTCGAACTCAAGGCGAGCCGCAAGAACAAACCGGCGGAGTGAGCCTCAGGCTTGCATCCGTCAGATAGAAACAGGGCGCCCTCGGGCGCCTTGTTGCTATCTGGCTGGTGGGCTGGCGGTGCCACTGCTCCCTCACCCTAACCCTCTCCCAAAGGGAGAGGGAACTGTTCGGCAGTGATCATCGCCAGCCGGGCGCTGAAAATTCCGTCCTTCAGCCGGGTATCGATCTGCCAGCCCAGCTTCTCGCAGATGCGCTGGATGATGGTGAGGCCACAGCCGTAGCCGAGGATCTGATCCGGAGCCGCCGCCGTCGGGTTGCTGATGGTGAGCACCGGGCCACACAGCTCGATGTCGATATGTCCTTCGGCATAGCTCAGGGCATTTTTCAGCAGGTTGCCGAGGGCGATGGCGAGCAGGGAGAGGGGGGCATTTACTTCGCTGCTCTCATCCACATTAAGCCGGATATCGAGGGCCTCCCGCTGCAATAGCGGGGCGAGGCGGGCCAGCTCCTGGCGGATCAGCGGGGTGACCTGTTGCAGCGGTCGCTCCACAGCCTCCTTGCGGCCCAGCAGCAGGAAGGTCTCGGTGAGCAGTGCCATCTCGTCGGCGGCGGCGCGGATGCGGGTGGTGGCGCGGGCGGCTGGCGCGGGCAGATCCGTCACCTTGCCGAGCAGGGCCGCCGAGCCCTGGATCACCATGTTGGGGGTGCGCAGCTCGTGGCTGGCGAAGCGGCTGAACTCCTGCTCGCGAGCGAATACGGCGCTCACCTCCTGCTTGCCGGCCAGCAGCGCCAGCTCGATATCCCGCAGCTCCTGCCAGGGGGCGTCGGGCTCGAAATCCGCTTGATCCGGGGTGAGGTGGGCGACCCTCTGTTGCAGCCGTTGCAGCGGCCCCGTGATATGGCGTACCAGCCAGATGCCGAAGCCGAGGCAGCCGAGCAGCAGGGTCACCCCGATCAGCCGGGTCGCCAGATGCAGCTTGTCTTCGTAGGGGTCGAGGTAGTCGTCGGCGTCGTCATTGAACACCAGATAGAGCAGTCCCTCGCCGGAGGGGTGACGGGCCACCAGAAAGTGTTTGTCCTCCTTGCCCAGTTGGTGCTCGAAAAAGCCGGGAGTCTGGTAGGGCTTCAACCACTTGGGCAAGCGGCCCGCCTCGGTCCAGTAGCTGGAGAACTGTCTGGGGCTCGGGGCTGCCGCAGCCGGGCCGAGTCGCAGCCAGTCATCGCTGTAGCGGGTCACTTCGGCTTCCAGCCAGTGGCGCAGGCTCAGCTCTTCCATCTTGTCCTCGGCCACCATCATCAGGCCGGAGAGCAGGATCAGCAGCACCACCCCGGCGCCGCCGAGCGCCATGATCAGGCGGCGACGCAGGCTCGGCAGGCTCATGCGCTCACCAGTCGGTAGCCCTGGCCGTGGAGGGTCTCCAGCATGGGAGTGGGGAAGGGTTTGTCGAGCGCGTTGCGCAGGGCGTAGATGTGGCTGCGCAGGGCATCGGAGTCGGGCTCCTCATCCCCCCAGACGGTGTCGAGCACCTCCTGACGGCTGACGATGGCGGGGGCGCGGCGGGCCAGCAGGGCGAGGATTTGGAACGGGATCTTGCCGAGCTTGAGGGGCTCACCGGCACGGGTGGCGCGGCCGCTGGCGACATCGACCGTCAGATCGCCAAAGCTGATGGCCCCCACATCGCCGCGCGGGCCACGCAGGCTCAGAGCTTGCAGCCGTACCTCCAGCTCCTCCATGGCGAACGGCTTGACCAGATAGTCATCCCCTCCCGCCTTGAAGCCTGCCAGCTTGTCCTCCAGGCTGTCGCGGGCGGTGAGAAACAGCACGGGAGTGGCAATCCCCTGCTCGCGCAGGCGCGCCACCGTGCTGAGGCCATCGAGGCGCGGCATCATCACATCCATGATGATGACGTCGAAACGCTGATCCTCCAGCAGTTGCAGCGCCGCCTGACCGTGATAGGCACAATCGAGGCGGTGACCGGCCAGCTCCAGATAATCCATGATGGTTTCCGCCACCTGAGGATTGTCTTCCACTACCAAAATCTTCATGCTTTGCTCTCCTGGTTGGCGAGCGTTTCACGCTCTTTTCACACCGGATTCGGCATCCTGTTTGCCAGTGTAACCCCGAGGATCCCTGATGAAGAAGTCTCTCTGCGCCCTCCTGCTGTTGATCTTGTTGCCACTTGGCACCGCACAGGCGACCGAATTCAAACTGACCGGCCGCACCACCTGGCAGCTTGGCCAGTTGATGGTCAACGGCATGCCGTTCGTGATCGATGACCAGACCCGCTTCAAGGATTGGCTCAACGAGGATGATCTCGGCGGTACCTGGGTCGAGATGAAAGGGGTGGTGGAGAACGGCGTGCGCTATGTGCGCAAGGTCGAAGCCCTCGACGAAGATGACAAGGACGAGATGGATCTGGAAGGGCCGGTCGAAGGGGGGCGGATCTGGGGCTACACCACTTCGGACAACAGTCTGGCGCCGTTCGAAGGGCGCTGGCTCGAGCTGGAGTGCAAGTTTGACGGCATGCGTCTGAGCCGCTGCCGCGAGGATGACTGATCCGATCTCTGCGTTCCGATTAGAAATGCTCCCGAATGAAGCCCATGCTTGTCCAGCATGGGCTTTTTGTTCAGGGACGAACGAAGATGGAACAATCGAGAAAGTGGTGTGCATGGATGCTGGGAATGCCGCTCTGGGCGGCGCAGGCGGGAGCCGACGAATTGTGGCTGGTGGAGCTGGAGCACAGCGACGGCATCCGCCTGCAATTTCAGGGGGCCGAGGTGGAACAGGGCAGTGCCGCCATCTGGCGGCAGGGGGAGATTTGGCCGCAGCCACTCAAGCCCGGCGACCAGCTCGCCCTGCTGGTGGCCGATGGCGTTGCCACCCGGATTGAGCTGCTGGCCGCCAGAGCCCCGCGGGCCAATCAGCCCTGGCAGCGGGCGCAAGATCGCCTGCAATCCTTCGATGACCGGCAGCTCACGCTGGCCACCCTGGGCACTGTGCCACTCAATCCGCAGGTGCGCTGGGTCAACGGTTCGGCCGCCGATCTGCATGCCGGGAGCGAGCTGGTATTGATCCGTTCGGCGGATGGAATATTGCAGGGAATTGAAGTGATCAATCCGGAAGAGTAATTCAGCATCTTCTTATTTAATATAGTTTCACCATGTTGTGGCAGCCATTAAATAATGGCTGCCACAATATTTATGATTTATTCCTCAATAAAGTCATCACTCTAATTATTTTCTTATACCACCATTATTTTGTTTGTCATGGATGTTTTTTGGTGGTTTATTTTATTTGTGTCAGGTTTTGTCGGAGTCCATACCTGTCAAATGAAAAAGGATATTTCTACACAATAACAATTATCGTATGTCTGAAAGAGGGATAAATGATGAATAGAATAATTACCGCCAATCTGGCGTTTTTGGCGTCTTCATTGATGCTCGCTCAGGTGCAGGCGGCTGAACCTGTCTACCCTGATCAGGTCAAGTGGGCGGGTCTTGGGACGGGCGTCTGTGCCAGTGGTTATCGTCCTCTGACCCGCGATGAAGCCATGAGTATCAAGGGAAATCTGGTCAGCCGCATGGGGCAGTGGCAGATCACCGGACTGGCGGATCGCTGGGTGATTATGGGGCCGGGATATAATGGCGAAATCAAACAGGGCACTGCCGGAGAAACCTGGTGTTATCCCAACTCACCAGTTTCCGGAGAAATACCAACACTCTCTGACTGGAATATTCCAGCGGGTGATGAGGTCGATGTGCAATGGCGTCTTGTCCACGACAATAATTATTTTATCAAGCCGGTCAGTTATCTCGCCCATTATTTGGGATACGCCTGGGTGGGTGGAAATCATAGCCCCTATGTCGGGGAGGATATGGATGTTACCCGGGTTGGCGATGGCTGGCTGATAAAGGGAAATAATGACGGCGGCTGCTCCGGATATCGCTGCGGGGAGAAGAGCTCCATCAAGGTAAGCAACTTCTCATATACCCTGGAACCCGACTCCTTCAGCCATGGTCAGGTCACCGAGAGCGGCAAGCAGCTGGTCAAGACTATCACGGCCAATGCGACCAACTACACCGACCTGCCCCAGCAGGTGGTGGTGACCCTGAAGTACGATAAGGCCACCAACTGGTCGAAGACCGATACCTACAGCCTGAGCGAGAAGGTGACTACCAAGAACAAGTTTCAGTGGCCGCTGGTGGGTGAAACCGAACTGGCCATCGAGATCGCTGCGAGCCAGAGCTGGGCCTCCCAGAAAGGGGGCTCGACGACCGAGACCGTCTCGGTTGAAGCGCGCCCCACGGTGCCGCCTCACTCCAGCCTGCCGGTACGGGTTGCGCTCTACAAGTCCAACATCTCCTACCCCTACGAGTTTAAGGCCGAGGTCAATTATGACCTGACCATGAAGGGCTTCCTGCGTTGGGGCGGCAATGCCTGGTATACCCATCCTGAGAATCGTCCGACCTGGGAGCACACCTTTGCCGTCGGCCCGTTCCGCGACAAGGCGAGCAGCATCCGCTACCAGTGGGACAAGCGTTATATCCCGGGTGAAGTGAAGTGGTGGGACTGGAACTGGACCATCAGCGAGTATGGTTTGTCGACCATGCAGAATAACCTGGGTCGTGTGCTGCGCCCGATCCGTTCGGCGGTGACCGGTGACTTCTATGCCGAGAGCCAGTTTGCCGGTGATATCGAAATCGGTCAGCCCCAGACCCGTTCCGCGAAGTCTGCCCAGTTGCGCAGTGCCTCTGCCGATGAGGTGGCGCTTACCGGTGTGGATCTGGACAGTGAGGCCCTTGCCAACGAAGGCTTTGGCAACGTATCCCTGACCATAGTTCCGGTTCAATAACCTCACTCGCAGGCCCCTTTCATAGGGGCCTGTTTCTGTTTGCCCTGCGCCCCTCGATTTTCCCTCTTTTTCTCCTCTTGTCCCTGAATGATCACAACAGGAAGCTATGGCTTGCCAAGGTGATGCCTACGCAGGTTTGACCTGTAGTTGGGGGGGCCCCGTGAGCGAGGCATCGTTCACTCATTTGTTGAAAGAGGCGTGTT
The DNA here is from genome assembly GCF_027705925.1 of Aeromonas sp. Y289-2. NCBI lineage: Bacteria > Pseudomonadati > Pseudomonadota > Gammaproteobacteria > Aeromonadales > Aeromonadaceae > Aeromonas > Aeromonas sp. Y289-2. Next base: position 42,198 of record NZ_JAPDCH010000012.1, on the reverse strand, counting down.
GGCCAGATTGTTAACGGCTTGTGCTTTAGATTTTCCCCCTTATACTGGCGCCATCTTGTCGGAGTGCTGACCGTCGAACGACGCGAAGCTGAGACCGTTAATTCGGGATCCGTGGAACCTGATCAGGTTAAAACCTGCGAAGGGAACAAGGGTAACTTGCGGGTTACCGCGCCGGAGGAGGAACAAGCCTCTTCCGCTCATCGAAGGGGTAACCCTGATGGGTCAGGGCGCACAGGAGGGAGTCTGTCCCGTCCGGTTGTCCAGCACGTGGGGGCCTTGCTCACAGAGTGCAGAGAGCGGGAAGCGACAGAACAGCAGCGCGGAGATCTATCCCGCGCGCACTCCCTCCCGAGATAAACAGCCCGCCGCAAGTTCATCTTCTCCTCGAACTCCAGACAAGCAAACACCCATAACTTCAACCAGTTAATGTGAGTTTTGCTATGTCTACTTCTGTATCTGATACCGCCAAATCCAGCCGCCGCGAGCAGCGCTCCAGCGCTCAGGCCTTTATCGACAGCCTCAAGGGGATGGCTCACCCCAACTCCCGCCGCATCTTTATCGAAGGCTCCCGCGCCGATATTCGTGTCCCGCTGCGGGAGATCCAGCTGGCCGATACTTTCGTCGGCGGCACCAAAGAAAATCCCCGGTTCGAGCCCAACGAGCCGGTGCCGGTCTACGACACCTCTGGCCGTTACGGGGAGGAGGGGGTCGCCATCGACGTGCGCCGCGGTCTGCCGCGCCTGCGGGAAAACTGGGTGCTGGAGCGCGATGATACCGACGAACTGCCGGGGCTCAGCTCCACCTTCACTCAGGAGCGGCTGGCCGACGAGGGGCTGGATCACCTGCGCTTCGAGCATCTGCCGAAACCGCGTCGTGCCAAGCCGGGTCGTCGGGTTACCCAGCTCCACTATGCCCGTGCCGGCATCGTCACTCCCGAGATGGAATTTATCGCCATTCGCGAGAACATGGGGCGCGAGCGGGTGCGCTCCGAGCTCTTGCGCACCCAGCATCCGGGCCGCGATTTCGGTGCCCGTTTGCCCCAGAACATCACCCCCGAATTTGTGCGCGATGAGGTGGCCGCCGGTCGCGCCATCATCCCCAGCAACATCAACCACCCGGAAGCGGAGCCGATGATCATCGGCCGCAATTTTCTGGTGAAGATCAACGCCAACATCGGCAACTCGGCGGTCACCTCCAGCATCGAAGAGGAAGTCGAAAAGCTGGTCTGGTCGACCCGCTGGGGCGCCGACACCGTGATGGATCTCTCCACCGGTCGCTACATCCACGAGACCCGCGAGTGGATCCTGCGCAACAGCCCTGTCCCCATCGGTACCGTGCCCATCTATCAGGCGCTGGAAAAGACCAACGGCATCGCCGAAGACCTCACCTGGGAGCTGTTCCGCGACACCCTGTTGGAGCAGGCCGAGCAGGGGGTGGACTACTTCACCATCCATGCCGGCGTCCTGCTGCGCTTCGTGCCGATGACCGCCAAGCGCCTCACCGGCATCGTTTCGCGCGGCGGCAGCATCATGGCCAAGTGGTGCCTCTCCCACCATAAAGAGAACTTCCTTTACCAGCACTTCCGCGAAATCTGCGAGATCTGCGCCGCCTATGACGTGGCTCTGTCGCTGGGCGATGGTCTGCGTCCGGGCTCCGTCTATGACGCCAACGACGAGGCTCAGTTCGCCGAGCTGCGCACCCTGGGCGAGCTCACCAAGATTGCGTGGGAGTACGACGTGCAGGTGATGATCGAGGGGCCGGGCCACGTGCCGATGCACATGATCGAGCGCAACATGACCGAGCAGCTGGAGCACTGCCACGAGGCTCCTTTCTATACCCTGGGCCCGCTCACCACCGACATCGCGCCGGGGTACGACCACTTCACCTCCGGCATCGGCGCCGCGCTCATCGGCTGGTACGGCTGCGCCATGCTCTGCTACGTCACCCCCAAGGAGCATCTGGGGCTGCCCAACAAGGAAGACGTGAAGCAGGGGCTGATTACCTACAAGATCGCCGCCCACGCCGCCGATCTGGCCAAGGGGCACCCGGGTGCCCAGATCCGCGACAACGCCATGTCCAAGGCGCGCTTCGAGTTCCGCTGGGAGGATCAGTTCAATCTGGCCCTCGACCCCGACACCGCCCGTGCCTACCACGACGAAACCCTGCCGCAGGAGTCCGGCAAGGTGGCTCACTTCTGCTCCATGTGCGGGCCCAAGTTCTGCTCCATGAAGATCACTCAGGATGTGCGCGACTACGCAGCAAAGCTGGAGGCCGTTGAGATCAAGCTGGTCGGCATGGACGGCCAGCAGGAGCAGGTAGTGGCTCAGGTGGAGAGCGGCATGGCTCGTATGGCTGAAACCTTCAAGGAGACCGGTGGCGAGATCTATCATCAGGCGGCGGTGCTGAAACAGGCCGCAGGGGAGGAGGCGTGAGCAGCGCAAGCGGGGCTGTCAGCCCCGCCGACCTGTCGCCCGTGACGGACTCGCTGCCTGTGGTCTGGACCATCGCCGGTTCCGACTCCGGCGGTGGTGCCGGCATTCAGGCCGACTTGCACACATTGCACGACCTCGGCGTGCACGGCTGCTCTGTCATCTCCGCCATCACCGCCCAGAACTCGGTGGCGGTGAAGATGGTCGACCCCGTGCTGATGCAGACCTTCACCGCCCAGATCGACGCCCTTGGCGTCGATCTGCCGCCCGCCGCCATCAAGATAGGCCTGCTGCCGACCCGGCTTCACGTCGAGGTGCTGGCCCGCCGACTGGCAACTATCGAGGCGCCCTTTGTTGTCTACGATCCGGTGGCCATCGCCAGCACCGGCACCCCGATGGCGGAGCCCAATATGCTGGAAGCGGTGCGCGAGCAGCTGTTGCCACGTCTGTCGCTCATCACCCCCAACGGCCCCGAGCTGGAGGCCCTGACCGGCATTCCCGCGACCAGCCCTGTGTTGGTGCGCTTCGCCGCCCAGCGGCTGCGCGAACTGGGCGCCCGTGCCGTGCTGGTCAAGGGCGGCCATCTGGGCTGGAGCGGTGAGCTCTGCCTCGATTACTACCAGGATGAGACCCGCGAATTCTGGCTGGCGGCGCCGCGCCTCGATACCCGCCATGGCCACGGCACCGGTTGCTGCTACGCCAGCGCCATCGCCGCCGTGGTGGCGCAGGATTATCCGCTGGAGGACGCCATCACCCTGGCGCGAGCCTACCTGCAACAGGGGTTGGCGGCGGCGCAGGGGGTGGGCGCAGGCCCGGGCCCCATCGCCCATCTCGGTTGGCCAGCCGATCTGGCCCACTTCCCCCGCGCCGTATTGGCGGGTTCCACCCTCGATCGCCGCTTCGGCCTTTATAAGACAAGCCGCGCCCGCCTGCCACAGGGCCCCTTCGCGCCGACCGAACACAACCTCGGCCTCTATCCGGTGGTGGATTCGGTCAAGTGGCTGCGCCGCCTGCTGGGGCAGGGGGTCAAGACCATCCAGCTGCGGATCAAGAATCTGCCCGCCGCCCAGGTAGCACCGGCAATTGCCGAGGCTGTCGCGCTCGGTCGCCGTCATGGGGCGCGGCTCTTTATCAACGACTACTGGCAGCAGGCCATCGAGGCGGGCGCCTGGGGCGTGCATCTGGGGCAGGAGGATATGGAGACCGCCGATCTTGCCGCCATTCAGGCCGCCGGGCTGCGCCTTGGCATCTCCACCCACGGCTACTTCGAGCTGATGCGGGCCCGCGAGCTGGCCCCCTCCTATATCGCGCTCGGTCATATCTTCCCGACCAATACCAAGGCGATGCCTTCGCGCCCGCAGGGGCTGGTGCGGCTGCATCGCTACCGCGCCTTGATGGCTGAGTGGCCGACGGTGGCCATCGGCGGCATCAGCGAGGAGCGGGTGGCGGCGGTCAAGGCAAGCGGGGTCGGCAGTATCGCGCTGGTCTCGGCCATCACGGCCAGCGATGACTGGCAGGGGGCGACCGAGCGGCTGCTCGCTGCCGTGGGGGCGGGGGATGAGCCGCGTTCGGCCACTGTTATACGGGAGGTGGAACATGCGCTCTGATGGTGCGTCTCTTAGTGACAAAGAGTATTTGCGATACGGACGCCAGCTGATGCTGGCGGAAGTGGGGGAGGCGGGGCAGGCGCGGCTCAAGGATAAGTCCGTGCTGATCGTGGGCTTGGGCGGGCTTGGCTCGCCGCTCGCCCTCTATCTGGCCGGGGCCGGGGTGGGCACCTTGTGGCTGGCCGATGGCGATACGGTCGATTCAAGCAATCTGCAGCGCCAGATCCTGTTCGATAGCGAGGCGGTCAACCACTCCAAGGCGGAGCTGGCCCGCGAGCGCTTGGCCGCCCACAACCCGCTGGTGGAGCTGATTGCCATCAACCAGCGGCTCGATGCCGCCAGCCTGCCGGAGTTTGTGGCCGAGGTGGATCTGGTTGTCGACTGTTGTGACAACCTCGCCACCCGCCAGGCCATCAACGTCGCCTGCGTGGCTCAGGGCAAGCCCTGGATCTCCGCCGCCGCAGTGGGTTGGCTGGGGCAGCTGATGGCGCGCACCAGCACGGATCACGCCTGCTACGCCTGCCTCTATCCGCTGGATACCAAGCTCGCCCAGAGCTGCGAGACCAGCGGCGTCACCGGTCCGCTGGTCGGGGTGATGGGCTCTTTGCAGGCGCTGGAGGCACTGAAACTGCTGCTCGGAATGCCAAGCCCGGTCGCTGGCACATTGCGCCGTTTCGATGCGTTGACCCATCAGTGGCAGACCCTCACTCTGGCTCCCGACCCCGATTGCCCGGTTTGCGGGCAGCGCCGATGCCCGACACACGATAAGGAGATCACCCCATGACCCTCACCATTCGACTTAACGATAAAGCCCAGCCGCTGGCGGCAGGGCAGAGCGTGGCCGACCTGCTGGCGGCGCAAGGGGTCAATCCCCAAGGGGTGGCGGTGGCCCTTAATGGCGCCGTGCTGCCCCGTGGCCGCTGGGCCGAGACCCGTCTCAATGACGGGGATGAACTTCACCTCTTCACCGCCATTGCCGGAGGCTGACATGCTCAAGATTGCCGATCACACCTTCTCATCGCGCCTCTTTACCGGCACCGGCAAGTTTGCCCGCCCGGATCTGATGGCCGCCGCCATCGAGGCGAGCGGCTCCCAGCTGGTCACCATGGCCATCAAGCGGCTCGAACCGGGCAAGGCCCACGACGATATCCTGAGCCCCTTGCTGCAACTCGGGGTCAAGCTGCTGCCCAACACCTCAGGCGCCAAGACCGCCGCCGAGGCGGTGTTTGCCGCCCACCTCGCCCGCGAGGCGCTGGGGACGAACTGGCTGAAGCTGGAGATCCACCCCGATCCGCGCTATCTGCTGCCCGATCCCATCGAGACGCTGAAAGCCGCCGAGCAGCTGGTGAAAGAGGGCTTTGTGGTGCTGCCCTACTGCGGTGCCGACCCTGTGCTCTGCAAGCGGCTGGAAGAGGTGGGCTGCGCCGCCGTGATGCCGCTCGGCGCGCCCATCGGCTCCAATCAGGGGCTGGTGACCCGGGAGTTTCTCGCCATCATCGTCGAGCAGGCCAATGTGCCTGTGGTGGTGGATGCGGGCATAGGTGCGCCGAGCCACGCCGCCGCCGCCTTTGAGCTGGGGGCCGATGCCGTGCTGGTCAACACCGCCATCGCGGTGAGCGGCGACCCGGTCGCCATGGGCCGCGCCTTTGCACTGGCCTGCACCGCCGGTCGCAGCGCCTATGAAGCTGGCCTTGGCGCCCGCGCCCTGCAGGCGCAAGCCTCCAGCCCGCTCACCGATTTTCTGGGGGCGTTATGAGTCATGATGCTGGCTCGGGGCAAGAGCCAATCGCCATGTCCTCTTTCTCGGTTTCTCCCGAGGCGGATGTGTTTAGCCCCCCTCTCGACTCTTCACAAAATATGGGAGAGGGGCTGGGGGTGAGGGCTAAGGAGCCTACTTTTCTCGACCGATGGCAGGAGCTGGATTGGGACGATATCGGCATGCAGATCCGCGCCAAAACTGCCGCCGATGTGGCACGGGCGCTGGGTTCACCCCGCCGCACTTTGGCCGATTTTATGGTGCTGATCTCGCCAGCTGCCGAGGCGTATCTGCCGCAGATGGCAGCCGAGGCCGAGCGCCTCACCCGCCAGCGTTTTGGCAATACCGTCGGCTTCTATGTGCCGCTCTATCTGTCGAACCTCTGCGCCAACGACTGCACCTACTGCGGCTTCTCCATGAGCAACCGCCTCAAGCGCAAAACCTTGAATGCAGAGGAGATTGAGCGCGAGTGTCTGGCCATCAAGGCGCGCGGCTTTGACAGCGTGCTGCTGGTGACCGGCGAGCACGAGCACAAGGTGGGGCTCGCCTATTTTCGCGAGGTGATGCCCATCATCCGCCGCCACTTCAGCACGGTAGGGATGGAGGTGCAGCCCCTCTCGCAGGCCGACTATGCCGAGCTGAAAAGCCTCGGCCTCGACGCCGTCATGGTTTATCAGGAGACCTACCACGCCCCCACCTACGCCCGCCACCATCTGCGCGGCAACAAGCGGGATATCGCGTGGCGCCTTGCCACCCCGGATCGGCTGGGCCGCGCCGGTATCGACAAAATCGGCTTGGGGGCGCTGATCGGTCTCTCCTCGGACTGGCGCGCCGACAGCTACTTTGTCGCCGAGCATCTGAGCTGGCTTGAGCGCCACCACTGGCAGAGCCGCTACTCGCTCTCCTTCCCGCGCCTGCGCCCCTGCACCGGTGGGCTGGAGCCTGCCGTGGTCATGTCGGATCGCCAGCTGGCCCAGCTTATCTGCGCCTGGCGTCTCTTCTCGCCCACGCTGGATTTGTCGCTATCCACCCGTGAGTCCGCCACCTTTCGCAACGGTGCGGTGCGCCTTGGCATCACCCAGATGTCGGCCGAGTCGCGCACCCAGCCGGGTGGCTATGCCGAGGGGGATAAAGAGGAGCTGGAGCAGTTCGCCATCCACGACGACAGGCCGGTAGGAGAGGTGGCCGCAGCCGTCCGGCAGGTGGGGTTGCAGCCGGTGTTTAAAGATTGGGAGCCGTTCTTGGGCCGATAGGGGCGGCCATGCCCCCCTTTGCCGGTGGCATCCCGGCGTCCAGCCAGACTCCGTGCCTGTGGCAAGCAGGCACGGCGGCGCCTGCAATCGTAGGGTCGATTAGCCGGTAGGCGTAATCGTCCGTTCCGAGGTATGGCGCTGGCGGCAGGGGCCGTTGTGTGGTGGCACGGCTTCGCCGTGCAGGACGCGAGGCCGCTGGCCTCGAAGGGGTTTCGCCCGCCCTTCGGGCCGGGGCGAGTGACTTTGGAAAGACCCAAAGTCACCAAAGGTCTTCTCCCCCGCTTATTCGCCCGACTTCGTCGGGTTCCTTCGGCTCACCCGCTTGTCCGGCGGCACGCGCCGACGGGCCATCCATGGCCCGGCGCCGCTCGCTCGACATCCTGTCTCGCGGCCTGGACAAGCGGGCTCGCCTCAGCGAATAAGAGGGGGGATAAAGATCGTGCCCGCCATAACTTAAGGGGGATCGTAGGATGCAATAAGCGGAGCGAATTACACCGCTAATTAATGGTCTTGCTACGGCCTTGTTAGAGACACAATCACGATGTGTGGTGCACTCTACAGTGTGATTTCAAAAAACAAACAAGTCTATGCATTTCAGGAAAACCAATGTTTCCATGTAGGAACATGTTGTCTAAGGCAAAATAAAAATAATCCTCTATATATGAAGGCTCTTGAATAATATGAGACATAACTCCAGAGATAATATCTCTAAAGTCACTTTTATCACATAAATGTGAAATGTCTTTTTTATTCATCCTTTCAATGGAGTATTCCATATATGTAGGGTAATACATGGCATCTTGGCAGCCGAATATTTTGGTTATGTTTGAAGGAGTTTTCAAAAGATATCTTTTTATATTATTGGATCTTGATATTAATTGCCCGGTCACTTTTTCTGAATGCTTTGTGCTCGCTAGTTTTTCTCTATGTTGCTCTATATATTTCAGCCAATAATTATCAATTACCCCACTAATATATTCTGTTATGGTTTCAGAGATGGTTCCGTTGTTTCTAGCAAGTGAAATGATGAAATTAGTAAATATTTCTTTGCTGGTTAACATGGAAGATTCAATTGTGTAACTCTCCCATATAAAACAATCGATAGAAAGCTCCTCCTTGAGTTTATGGATAAGGTTACTGGTTTGCTTTTGAGTTAAATAGTCACTATCAATAATTATCTTGGATTTTTTCCATAGTGGCTCGCTAGCACCAATGCCATCCAGAAAAGATTTAAAATGCTTTATTTCCTGCAGCAAGGAGTCAATTCCCTTGAAAGACCAGAATGCACAATTTATATCTAAGCCATGCTTTTCCAGTATTTTTTAATGTATTTGATGTCATCAATGCCTTCAACAAGTAAAATTAAGTCCGCTTCAATAAAGCCAATGATATCTAAGGAAGACGTTGAGTGAATTTTACTTATTATAGATGAGTGATGATCTATGCCAGCTCCTTTTTGTCTTTGGGTATTACTTTCTGATATGATTGGGTAAATGTTAGTTTTATCTGAGGTACAAATATTCTCTTCTATATGAAAGATGTTCTTAGGATTAGTTGAACGAATTAACCCTTCATTATGCGTTGTCAGAAAAATTTGTGTTGCAGCCGTTTTTTTCTGTAGTGTTTGGATAAGTCTTTTCTGGATGTCTCTATGTATGTGTGAATCCGGTTCATCTAAGAGTATTAAGTTAAGATCTTTTTCTTCCTCATAACATGTCAGAAGTAAGCCTATAATTTGTAATGTTCCACTTCCTAGCAAAGATACATCTTTATAACTTAGCTCAATGCCCATCCTTATACTGACATTAATGTTTGTGTCTCTGTGAATATCACTTTCAATGTTGAAATATATCTTACTCTTATTATTACTTAAGATGAATGACACATCATTTGAGAAAGCATCAAAAACTTCTTTTTGTTTGGATAGAAGATAAAGTCTATTTCTTATGTAAGATGATGATTCACGGGATGTTATACGGTTTTTTATTATCGGCTTGGTTGCAAATTCCTCATATGCTGGAATTACTGCTATAGGAAGCGCAAAGTAGCAGCCAATTGGTTCGGGAAGATGTTTAAATGAGCTGTTGAACCACTCAAAATCAAATTCATCATGATCTTTAAGGATTATCTCATAATTACTACTGCCAGATGCCCCTCTAATTTTGAAACAAATTTCTTTGGTTGTCCCATTATTATCAGAAAATGACAATCCAATTTCAATTTGATTAGAAATGGTCAACTCATAGAAAATATCACTAAATCGATAGCTCCGTACAGAATGTATAGCCCGATAATCAAAGTAATTCTGAGCTTTCTTCCCTAGACGGTAATAACCTGATTTTATAGTTGTTCCACGCGTCGCCTTCTTTGCCATCATTAACAGAAGAGAAAAGCATTCATGCCATAATGCAATTGCTTCAAGAATGGTCGTCTTGCCACTATTATTTGTGCCAGTTATTACGTTAAGGCTTTCATCAGCATGAAACATGGTGTTTCTATATGCTTTGAAGTTGTTTATATATATGCTTTTTATTTTCAATTTTATCTCTTGCAATATGTTTTTATGTTGTTGACTAGTTTAACTCTTATTGGGTTTTATATGAAGCTTTTTGGACTGGACGAAATGCTATGAACTCCACGTTTTCAACAGTGAAGTAATAACTATGTGTAAAGGGTAAACATCATGTGTGGTGGCTATCACTATTAATCCTCCAGAATTGTGCAGAGTGTCTCTACTACAGAATTAAGCTACTCGGGAACAAGGGCATAGATATGCGCATCAATAGGCAGGCCATGTAGCAAGATGCGGTTCCTTGCCCGACACTCAAAGGCGGCCCCTGCTGCGATAGCAACGGCTTCGCTGGCACTGTTGCCGATTCCCATCACGATCTCCAGCCGAAATAGTCCCAACTGCTGAAAGCCAAAGTCACGGAGCAGGGTGACCGCCTGTCGAGCGATACCACATCCTTGGCGGGATTGGCGTACCCAATAGCCGATATTGCCGTAGCGATGATGGGGCGACAGCTGGTTGATACCTGCGCCACCCAGCAGTTGGCCGGTGGTGGCGCAGAAGATGCCCATGTCAAAGGCGCGTCCCGCCGCACAATCCTGCTCGCAGCGGGTAAACCACTCCAGCGCGCTGTCCCGGGTAAATGAACGGGAGCACCAGCTCATCCATTTGCCGACCGTCTCGATGGATTCGTGGGCCGCGCGGACAAACTCGTCGGCATCGGCCGGTTCGAATGGGCGGATCACGATATTGGCGTTGGCAAGGCGCGGGAGTGCCATCACTTATCCTGCTTTTTCAGAAAGTAACTGATATGCCCCGGCGGCATATCGGGCAGTTGGCCAAAGACCTCGTAACCCTGCTTCTGGTAGAAGGGGAGGGCCTGAAAACTGGTGGTTTCCAGATGGTAGTTGGTGATGCCCTTGCTTTGGGCGTACTGCTCCATGGCGCCGAGCAGGCGGCCGCCCCAGCCGTCGCGGCGGATGCTTTCGTCGATCCAGAGCCAGTCGACGTGCAGCCAGCCCCACTTGATGTCGGCGATGATGCCGCCGTGTACCTTGCCCTCTTCATCCTTGATAAAGCTGGCGATCCGCTCGCGCCGAAGTTCGAACAGTTGAGTGCCTGCCTGGCTTACGTTGTAGCCCGTCAGGCCAATGCGCAGCGCTTCAACATCATCGTCCTGAGGCGGTTGGGGTGGGGTTAGTTGCATATGGGCTCCTGCGGTATGGGTTGTGGCGGCGTCAAAGGGTTAAAGCAATACCCGTTTGGACTCTGTTTGGTCAAGAGTTCTGGACGTTCGCCGCCAGCGTGCATGGCATGGCGGCCAGTCAATGGCCCTTGCAACTTCCATCCCCCCTTGCATCACCCCAGAGTGAGGCGCAGACTGTTTGGCCTTGTTTTTATGCGATTCGATTCAAGGCAACCATCATGACTCCTGCCATCAACCTGCTGAAGAAGCTCAAAATCCCCCACAAACTCTACCCCTACGAGTGCGAAGCCCACGACGATTTCGGCAAGCATGCCGCGACCCAGCTCGGGCTGCCGGAGGCGCAGGTGTTCAAGACTCTGGTCGCCCATCACGACAAGCAGGCGGTGGTGGCCATCGTTCCCTCATCCGGTATGTGCAGCCTGAAGCAGCTGGCCAAGGCGACCGGTCTCAAGAAGGTGGAGATGATGAAACCGGCGGAAGCGGAGAAGCTGACCGGTTACAAGGTGGGCGGCATCAGCCCGCTGGCCCAGAAGAAATTGTTGCCCACTGTGCTCGACGAGTCGGCGCTGCAGTTTGACGAGATCCTGGTGAGCGGCGGCAAGCGTGGCCTCTCGGTCGGCGTGGCGCCGCAGGATATGCTGACGCTGATGAAGTGGATCGCCGCTCCCATCGGCGAAGAGTAGTACCGGGCACGGTGTGAACCTGCTCTCCGGGCCGGTGGTGGCTCGGAGGCGATGTGACTCGTGAGGATATCTGCCCGCATCCTCCTGTTTGTCGTGTTGCTTATCCTCGTCATAGGCCGCGCCAAGGTGGGGCACCCACGCTCAGGGCTACACTGAAAGTACCCCTTCAGCCAAGGCGCGGTTTATGTCACCCCTGCATCTGCTGGCCGTCGCTCTGTTCTGCATGTTGTCGCTGACCGGACAGGCGGCCACCCGGTTTACCTTCATCAGCCCGGAGAGCGAGCGGGATCCGCGCACCACTTATGATCGGGAGCTGCTGCGGCTCGCCCTCGACAAGACCCGCGACCAGTTTGGCGACTATCTGCTGGAGCCTGCGCCGCCCATGACCAAGGCGCGCGAGCGGCTCAGCATGCAACTCGACAGCTATCCCAACCTCTTTGTAATGGACAGCTACAGCAGCACCCGCGAGGATCTGGGGCTCGCCTATGTCCGTTTTCCCATCCATTTGGGCATCGTCAGCTACCGCATCTGTTTTGTCAGCCCGCAGCAAAAGGCGGCGGTGAGCAAAGTGACCGACCTCAAGGGGCTGCGCCAGTTTACCTTCGGTCAGGGCAAGGGGTGGCTGGATGTGGATATCCTGCGTTATGCCGGGATGGAGGTGGTGGAAGTGGAGGGGTACGAAAAGTTGTTCAAGATGGTGGCGCGCGGCCGCTTCGATCTCTTCTGCCGCGGGGTGAGCGAGCTGCGCAGCGAGCAGCTTACCCACAAGGAGATGACGGATCTGCTGGTGGATGATGCGCTGTTGATCTACTACCCGCTGCCCCGGGTTTTCTACACCAATCCCAACAATCGCGAGGCGTTGCAGCGGGTCGAGCGGGGGTTGCAGTTGGCGTGGCAGGATGGCTCGCTACAGGCGCTGTGGCGCAAGAGCTTTGGCCCGGCCATCGCCTTTGCCAAGCTCTCCCAGCGCCGAATGTTGCGTCTGGATAACCCCTTCCTCGACGGGATCAGCTTCGATTACCGCCCCTACTTCTACAATCCGCAAACCGATCGCTTCGGCGATTACTGAGGCGCCTGCCGCTGGCGGCAGAGGGCCAGCCAGGCCTCGGCGGTGCGCGACAGATAGCGTTCGCTCGGCCAGATCACCCCGAGTCGCCAGCTCAGTTCTGGTTCCAGCGGTCGCAGCACCAGACCATCCGGGGTCAGCCGGTTGCAGACCGGCTCCGGCAAGAAGGCGACCCCCATGCCGCTGCGTACCATGGCGGTGAGAAAATCCCACTGGCTGCTGCGCGCCGCCACCTGTGGCACAAAGCCCGCCTCCTGACACGCCTGCTCCAGCCGCTCGCTCAGGGTAAATGCCTGGGTATAGAGCAGGAAGGGCTCCTCCTGCAGGGACTCGAGCCGCAGCGGCGCTTCGCCATGCCAGCGCGGTTGATCTGGCAGCACCACCCGGATCGGGTATTGATCCAGCTCCAGCGCGCTGAGGGCGCCTCCCTCTTTGGTCGGCAGCATGGTGATGGCGAGATCCAGCTCCCCCTCCAGCACCGCCTGTTCGATGCGACGGCCGCCGTACTCCACCAGGGTCAGCTCCACCTTGGGATAGCGGGTGCGGTAGGCGCGGATCAGATCCGCATAGACGTGACCCACCATGGGGGGAATGCCGAGGGTGAGGCGACCATGTTGCAGGCTCTGCAGATCCGCCAGTTCGGCCTCCAGCTGCTGCATCTCCGCCAAGATGGTCTGGGCACGGTTGAACAGCACCTGGCCGCTGTCGGTCAGGGTGAAGCGGCGCCCTTCCCTGTTGAGCAGGGGTTGGCCCAGCTCCTCCTCGATATTGCGGATCATCTTGCTGATGGTGGGCTGGGTGACGAACAGCTTTTCAGAGGCGCGGGTGAAGCTTTTTTCCCGCACCAGTTCGACAAAATAGCGCAGGGCGCGAATATCCATGGACTCTCTCGACTCGTGTTGGCGGGTGCGGGATGAAGTATGCCTGTGCGGCATAAATTCGATAATTTTAATTCATTTCTGGCAGGTTTTGCTCAACTCTATACTGTGAGCCGGTTCACAGAAAGACGATGATCATGAAAGCCCTCTGCTTGCGCTGGTTACAGACTCCCTTCCAGATTGTGTTGCTGGCAGCCATCTGGCTGCTGGCCGATACCGCGGTGCGTACCCTCCATCTGCCGCTGCCCGCCAACCTCACCGGCATGCTGTTGCTGCTGGCCTGTATCCTGCTCGGGGTAGTTAAGGCCGAGTGGTTCAGCGCGGGTGCGCGCTGGTTGCTGGCCGAGATGCTGCTCTTCTTCGTGCCCGCTGTGGTGGCGGTGGTCAACTATCAGGATCTGCTGTTGCAGGAGGGGTGGCGCATCATGGTGGTGCTGCTGGTGAGCACCACGCTGGTACTCGGCACCACGGCGCTAGTGGTGGACCGGGTCTACCGCCTCGAACTGAAACTGGCCCGCCGGAGTCGCCGTCATGTCTGATACCCTGCTCGGGCTGATCTGTTTTGCCCTTACCCTGCTCTTCTACTACGCCAGCAAATGGCTCTACGGCAAAAAGCGCATCCTGCCGCTGATGCCGCTGCTGCTGGCGCCGACCCTGCTGGTGGCGGTAGTGCTGCTGTTCCACATCCCCTATCAAGATTACATGGCCGAATCCCACTGGCTGCTCTGGCTGCTGGGCCCCGCCACCGTCGCCTTCGCGGTGCCGGTCTACGAGAACCGCCAGCTCATTCGTCGCCACTGGTTGTCGCTGTCGGTAGGGGTGGTCGCCTCGGTCATCATGGCGGTGGGTAGTACCGTGCTGCTGGCTCGCTGGCTGGATCTCTCCGACATGTTGCAACGCAGTCTGGCGATGCGATCCATCACTACGCCGTTCGCGGTGGAGGCGACCCGCGCCATCGGTGGTCAGAGCGATCTCACCGCGCTGTTTGTGGTGCTGACCGGGGTGATTGGTATGGCGGTGGGGGAGAGCGTGCTGACCGTGCTGGCCATTCGCAGTCGTCTCGGCAAGGGGGCGGGGTTTGGTGCCTCGGCCCACGGCGCTGGTACTGCCAAGGCTTATCAGATGGGTAATGAGGAGGGAGTGGTCTCCAGCATGGTGATGATGATTGCCGGTATGGTGACCGTGCTGCTGGCGCCCCTGCTGGGCCGGATGTTCTGGTAGGCCGGGTTTCCCTTTAGAAGGCTGCTCGCCCCGGCGCTACACTCTAGTGAGCGTGTGTTTCCGGGATGAGCAGTATGACCTTTCATCGCCTCGCTTCCTGCTTGCTGCTGTGCAGTCTTTCCCTCCTTGCCACTCCCCTAAGGGCGAGCGACGTCATCACTCATATCAGCCCCGAGAGCGATCGGGACTTGCGTACCCTCTATTTTCGCGATCTGTTGCAGCTGGCGCTGGAGAAGACCCGCGATAGCTTCGGTGACTACGAGCTGCGAACCGCGCCACCGATGAACCGTATCCGGATGCGACAGATTGTGCAGACTCAGCAATACCCCAATCTGTTTGTGGCCGACAGTCTGCGCCCGGCCGCAGAGAGCGGAGCGCTGGATTACGTCCGTTTTCCGGTGGAGCTGGGCATCCTCGGTTATCGCATCTGCTTTGTCAGTCCGCAGCAGGTCGACGCGGTGGCAAGGGTCAATACTCTGACCGAGCTGCAGCAATTTCTGCACGGGCAGGGGCGTGGCTGGCAGGATGCGGAGATCCTGCGTCATGGGGGATTCAAGGTGCAGGAGATCGATGGTTACGAGCGGCTGTTCAAATTGGTGGCGCGCGGTCGCATCGATCTGTTTTGCCGCGGGGCCAACGAGCTCTTTATCGAGCAGGAGCAGCACAGTGATCTGCCCGGCCTCACCGTGGATCGGCGAGTGGCGCTGCACTATCCCTTCCTCCACCTCTTCTACACCCACAAGGATAATCAGGCCGCCATCCGCCGCCTCTCGGTCGGGCTCAAGCTGGCGTGGCGGGATGGCTCGCTGCAACAGCTCTGGCTGCGCCACTTCAAACCTTCCCTCGAGCAGGCGCAGCTCCCCAGGCGCCTGTTGTTCGAGTTGGCCAATCCGCGCCTTGATAAGGTGGATTTTGATTATCGGGCCTACCACTACAACCCCGTCGACGGGACGTTCGGGCCTGGGCTGCCTTGATCCTGATGGTGCTGTTACCGGATAAAGGGCCGTCTCTGCCGATGTGCTTAAGCATGCCAAAAAGGCATGTTTTTTATTATTTAAATTCATTTTTTGAAGGTTGGCGCGCTGCATATACTGGGGGTCGCTTCACGGTTCAGGTTTGCTCCTGCCCGCTTCTGGCTTGTGCGAGTGAGCCTGAATCGTCCTGCTGCGGCGTCTTGATGTTCTGCATGAAGGCGTCCATCACTGGGCCGGGATCGATCCCGGCAGGTATTACAGCTGACGGAGCCTTGTTATGTTTAATCCCCACTCTTGTGCCCTGATTGTCGAAGGGGGCGCGATGCGCGGCATCTTTGCCAGCGGCGTGCTCGATGCGTTTGTCGAAAGTCACCACTACCCGTTCGATTTCGTCATGGGCGTCTCGGCCGGTGCCACCAATCTGGTCTCCTACCTGAGCGAGCAGCCGCGCCGCAGTCACCACATCATCACCGAGCTGGCTTGCAGCTCTCGGTTTCTCGATCCCCTGCGTTTCGTCAAAGGAGGTGATCTGGTGGACATCGGCTGGCTATGGCAGGCCAGTCGCCATCGCTTCCCGCTGGATCTCGAGACCTTCTGCGCCCGCGATATTCCCTTTTACGCGGTGGCGACCGATGTGGCGAGCGGCAAGGCCATCTATCTGCCGGTGCGGCCCGACAACATGGATGAGGTGCTGACCGCTACCTGCGCCCTGCCGGTGGTGCAGCACGACACCCCCTGCGTCGATGGTCGCCCCATGGCCGATGGCGGGATCAGCGATTCGATCCCGGTGATAGAGGCCTATCGGCGCGGGGCGCGGCGGATGACGGTGGTGCTGTCGGAACCCTGGGGATATCGCAAGAAGCCGGCCCGTTTCTGCTGGATGGTCAAAGCCTTGCTGAAAACCCAGCCAGCGCTGGCGCAAGCCATGCTGGAACGGGATCGCGCCTACAACCGGGCGCTCGATTTCATTGCCAATCCCCCTGCCGATTGCGACATCGAGGTGATCGCGCCACCGGCCGATTTCATGGTCTCCCGTTTTACCCAGGATCCGGTCAAGCTGGAGTCCGGTTATCTGCAGGGTTACTGGCAGGGGCGTCAGAGTCTGTTGCGGGCCCTTGGAGAGGTGCGGGCGGTGGCCTGACTGGTTTGCCGGGTGCTGAATGTGATGCGTTGAACATAAAAAGGGGAACCTCGCGGTTCCCCTTTTGCATGCTTGTGCGGCAGTCGCTGGTTACAGCATCTGCTTGAGGCGATAGAGCAGGTCGAGGGCCTGACGGGGGGTCAATTCGTCCGGGCGCACTGCTTCCAGCTCTTCCACCACCGGATGGCTCTGGGGGGCCATGGCCACCGGAGCCGGGCGGCTTTCACCGGCGGCGACCAGAGTGGCGTTCTCCAGCTCATGCAGCTTGTGGCGGGCCTGCTGGATCACCGATTTCGGCACCCCTGCCAACGCTGCCACTTGCAGACCGTAGGAGCGGCTGGCCGCCCCTTCCTGCACCGCGTGCATAAAGGCGATGGTGTCGCCGTGCTCCACCGCATCGAGGTGGACGTTGGCCAGCCCGCTCATCAGCTCCGGCAAGCGGGTCAGCTCGAAGTAGTGGGTGGCAAACAGGGTGTAGGCGCCAATCTTGCTCGCCAGCTGTTCGGCACAGGCCCACGCCAGCGAGAGGCCGTCGTAGGTGCTGGTGCCGCGGCCAATCTCGTCCATCAACACCAGACTGCGGGCGGTGGCGTTGTTGAGGATGTTGGCGGTCTCGGTCATCTCCACCATAAAGGTGGAGCGGCCGGAAGCGAGATCGTCTGACGCTCCGATGCGGGTGAAGATGCGGTCGATGGGGCCGATGCGGGCGCTGTCGGCGGGGACGAAGGCGCCGATATGGGCCAGCAGCACGATCAGCGCGGTCTGGCGCATGTAGGTCGATTTACCGCCCATGTTGGGGCCTGTGATGATCAGCATCCGCCGCTCCCGCTCCAGCCGGATCGGGTTGGCGATAAAGGGGTCTGTCATCACCTGCTCAACCACCGGATGGCGGCCCGCCTCGATGATGATCTGATCTTCGTCGATGAGGGTCGGGCAGCGGTAGTCGAGGGTCTCGGCCCGCTCGGCCAGATTGGCCAGCACGTCCAGCTCCGCCAGTGCGGCGGCGGAATCCTGCAGATCGCCGAGGTGGGGCAGCAGGGCGTCGAGCAGCTCTTCGTAGAGCCGTTTCTCCAGCGCCAGCGCCTGGGACTGGGCGGTGAGTACCTTGTCCTCGTACTTTTTCAGCTCATCGATGATGTAGCGTTCGTTGTTCTTGAGGGTCTGGCGGCGGATGTAGTGGGCCGGCACCAGATGGCTGTTGGCGCGGCTCACCTCGATATAGAAGCCGTGCACCTTGTTGTAACCCACCTTGAGGGTGTTGATGCCGGTCAGCAGCTTCTCCCGCTCTTCGATGCGGGCGAGGCTGGCGGTGGCGCCGTTGGCGAGATCCCGCAGCTCGTCCAGCTCCTGATTGAAGCCGTCACGGATCACGCCACCATCGCGGATCAGCACCGGCGGCACTTCCATCACCGCGCGCTCCAGCAGGTCGAGCAGCTCGGGGAAGGTGCTGGCCCGCTCGGCCAGTTGTTGCACCGCTTCGTGCTCGTTGTCCGCCAGCAGGCGCTGCAACTCTGGCAACTGGGCGAAGGCCTGACGCAGGCGGGTGAGGTCGCGCGGGCGGGCCGAGCGCAGGGCGAGACGGGCCAGCACTCGCTCCACATCACCCACCTGACGCAGCAGGTTGCCCAGCTCGTCGTAGAGGTTCTGCTCGATAAGCGTATGGATGGTGCTCTGGCGACCTTTCAGGATCACCCGATCGCGGATCGGCTGGTGGATCCAGCGCTTGAGCAGGCGGCTGCCCATGGGGGTGGCGGTGCGATCCAGCACCTCGGCCAGGGTATTTTCATAGCCGCCGGACAGATTCTGGGTCAGCTCCAGATTGCGGCGGGTGGCGGCATCCATGATGACCGCGTGATCCGGCTGCTCGAGGCGCACGCTGCGAATGTGGGGCAGGGCGGTGCGCTGGGTATCTTTGACGTACTGCATCAGACAACCAGCGGCGCACAGGGCGGTCTCGCTCTTGTCGACGCCAAATCCCACCAGATCCTGGGTGCCGAACTGCTGGCAGAGCAGCTTGCGGGCGGTGCCCAGCTCAAACTCCCACTCCGGGCGGCGACGCAGGCCGCGGCGACCCTCGATATGGTGCAGGAATTCGAACGATTCCGGGTAGAGCAGCTCCGCCGGATTGGTGCGCTGCAGCTCAGCCAGCAAGGTCTCTTCTTTCTCGAACTGGTTGATGAAGAAGCGGCCGGAGCCGATGTCCATTGTGCCATAGCCGAAGCGGCGGCCATCGTGATAGACGGCGGCGATCAGGTTGTCTTGGCGCTCGCTGAGCAGCGCCTCGTCGGAGACGGTGCCCGGGGTGATGATGCGAATGACCTTGCGCTCCACCGGCCCCTTGCTGGTGGCGGGATCCCCCACCTGCTCGCAGATGGCGGCCGACTCGCCGAGCTGTACCAGTTTGGCCAGATAGCCCTCGATAGCGTGATAAGGTACCCCCGCCATCGGGATGGGGCTGCCCGCCGACTGGCCGCGTTTGGTCAAGGAGATATCGAGCAGTTGGGAGGCCTTGCGGGCATCGTCATAGAACAGCTCGTAGAAGTCGCCCATCCGGTAGAACAGCAGGATCTCCGGGTTCTCGGCCTTGAGGCCAAGGTACTGCTGCATCATGGGCGTGTGGGCGCTCAGATTGGCGCCGGGAGCGGAGCTTGTGGCGCCGCTGGCTTGGTGTTGTGCGGTCATGTTCTGTTCCAGAAGGGGCCTCTGCGGGCCAGTGTCTGCGGTGATGAGCCTTGAGCTTGATGGCGCCATTCTACACATAAGCGCTGCGACGGGGGAGCGGGTGTTCCGGGCGCGGTTGTTCTGCACTATTGAAGGCATGACACCGATGCGGCACCTCACATTGCGGCAGGCAAGGGGGGTCTGCCGTGGTTGCGGGCGGCGCTAGCGGGATCGCATAATGTGCCTCTTGTGCGGATCAGAAGGAGTCGTGATGAAACTGGATGCAGAGATAGAGCACCTTGCCATCGAGCTGGGACGGGCCCTTGGCCAGCGGGGCTGGCTGGCGGCGACCGCCGAATCCTGTACCGGCGGCGGGGTGGCCAGCGCCATCACCGACATCGCGGGCAGCTCCGACTGGTTCGATCGCGGATTTGTCACCTACACCAACGAGGCCAAGCAGCAGATGTTGGGGGTGAGCAGCGAGAGCCTGGATCAGCACGGTGCAGTGAGCGAGGCGGTGGTGCTGGAGATGGCCCGCGGCGCGCTGGCGCACTCGTCTGCCTCCATCAGCGTTGCTATCAGTGGCATCGCCGGCCCCGGCGGCGCCACCGAGGGCAAGCCAGTCGGCACCGTCTGGTTCGCCTGGGCCGACCGCAACGGCCGTCACCACTCCCTGCTCGCCCGCTTCGACGGGGATCGCCGACAGGTACGCCAGCAGGCGGTGAGACAGGCCTTGTCGGGTCTGTTGGCTCTGCTCAGATAAATTGGGCTTGATACTGTATGAATAGACAGTATACTTAGCCCAACTTCACTTCTTACTCACGATTTCCAGCGGAGATTGGCATGGATCAGAACAAACAGAAGGCACTGGCGGCTGCGCTGGGTCAGATTGAAAAGCAGTTCGGCAAAGGTTCCATCATGCGTCTGGGCGACAGCAAGACCATGGATATCGAAGCCATCTCTACCGGTTCCCTCTCGCTGGAC
Organism: Aeromonas sp. Y289-2; assembly: GCF_027705925.1. Taxonomy (NCBI): domain Bacteria; kingdom Pseudomonadati; phylum Pseudomonadota; class Gammaproteobacteria; order Aeromonadales; family Aeromonadaceae; genus Aeromonas; species Aeromonas sp. Y289-2. Next base: position 21,829 of record NZ_JAPDCH010000012.1, on the reverse strand, counting down.
GTGGCGCTGGGCATTGGCGGTCTGCCGTGTGGCCGTATCGTCGAAATCTACGGCCCGGAATCTTCCGGTAAAACCACGCTGACCCTGCAGGTGATCGCGGAAGCCCAGAAGAAAGGTAAGACCTGTGCCTTCGTCGATGCGGAGCACGCGCTGGATCCTATTTATGCTGCCAAGCTGGGCGTCAACGTCGACGACCTGCTGATCTCCCAGCCGGATACCGGTGAACAGGCGCTGGAGATCTGCGACATGCTGGTTCGCTCCAATGCGGTTGACGTTATCATCGTCGACTCCGTGGCGGCCCTGACGCCGAAAGCGGAAATCGAAGGGGAGATGGGTGACTCCCACGTTGGTCTGCAGGCCCGTCTGATGTCCCAGGCGCTGCGCAAGCTGACTGCCAACATCAAGAACGCCAACTGCCTGTGCATCTTCATCAACCAGATCCGGATGAAGATCGGCGTCATGTTCGGTAGCCCGGAGACCACTACCGGTGGTAACGCGCTCAAGTTCTATGCCTCCGTGCGTCTGGATATCCGTCGTATCGGCGCCATCAAGGAAGGCGACGAAGTGGTCGGTAACGAGACCCGCGTCAAAGTGGTCAAGAACAAGGTGGCCCCGCCCTTCAAGCAGGCTGAATTCCAGATCTTCTACGGCGCCGGTATCTCCAAAGAGGGCGAGCTGGTGGATCTCGGTGTCAAGCACAAGCTGATCGACAAGGCCGGTGCCTGGTACAGCTACAACGGTGAGAAGATCGGTCAGGGCAAGGCCAACGTCATGAAGCTGTTCGCCGAGAACAAGGTGATGGCTGGTGAAGTGGAGGCTCGTCTGCGCGAGCTGCTGCTCTCCGGTGCCGTACCTGTCGATGACAAGGCTGCACCGGTTGAGGCAGAAGAGTTCGATGCCGAAAGCGAACAAGAGTTCGAATAAGGAACAAAGGAAGGCCGGGTAGATACCCGGCCTTGTTATTTATGATGGTTGATGAATCCGTTACCGAACCGGTCGAGCCTGCCGAACCGACCTTTGCAGAGCAGCTTACCGCCGCCCGCGCCTTTGCCATGCGCAGCCTGGCCCGCCGCGAGAGTGCCGAGTCAGAGCTGGCCAACCGGCTGCGCCAGCAGGGCTTCAATGAAGAGGTGATCGAGGCGGTGGTCGACTACTGCCGCGGTTACAACTGGGTCAATGACGAGCGTTACGGCGGTATGGCAGTACGGGCCGGTGCCGCCAAGGGGCATGGCCCGCTCAAGATCCGTTTCGAGCTGCGTCGCAAGGGGCTGGACGATGGCCAGATCGATGCCGCCTTCGAGCAACCCGAGCTGGACTGGTTCGAGCTTGCCTTCGAACTGCTGGAGCGACGGGCAAAAATTGCCGATCTGGCCGATTTCAAGCTGCGGATGAAGTGGCTCAAATATCTGCTGGGGCGCGGCTTTACCCAGGATCAGGCCCGTTATGCCATCTCGGCCCTGCAGGAGCGGGAGGAGTAACGCCACTGCGTGGCAACAGTCGTTTTACCTATCCTTGTGGCAGGTTTTTCCTGCCAGCTCAGTAGGTTGCGAGCGCAATCCCGAAAAAGCCGCCTTTTGTTCATCTCATCCCTCTTTATGCGCTGCTTTTTTGCCTCTCGACAGTGGAAAAAGCCACTGTAGGCGGTGCCGCTCTTTTCTGGCCCGTTTATGTGCGCTTTTTCGCCCGTGGCGGCCCTGTCCGTTTTACTTTACCCCGCAGAAAACTTACATTAATGCGGTTAAAAGTCCGTATTCGAATCAAGCAGGATTTTCCATGTATATGTCCACGTCAGAGATTCGCGCTGCGTTTCTCGAGTATTTCCGTTCCCAGGGGCACCAGGTTGTCTCCTCCAGCTCGCTGGTACCGCATAACGACCCGACCCTGTTGTTTACCAACGCGGGTATGAACCAGTTCAAGGACGTGTTCCTTGGCGCAGACAAGCGTGCCTACAATCGCGCGACGACTTCCCAGCGTTGCGTGCGTGCCGGTGGTAAGCACAACGATCTGGAAAACGTCGGCTATACCGCTCGTCACCACACCTTCTTTGAAATGCTGGGCAACTTCAGTTTCGGTGACTACTTCAAGCAGGATGCCATCAAGTTTGCATGGGGCTTCCTGACCGAGGTGCTGCAGCTGCCGAAAGATCGCCTGCTGGTGACCGTCTACGCGACTGACGATGAAGCTTTCGATATCTGGGAAAAAGAGGTTGGTGTCCCGGCCGATCGCATCGTGCGCATCGGTGACAACAAGGGTGCCCCTTACGCTTCCGACAACTTCTGGGCGATGGGCGATACCGGCCCGTGCGGTCCCTGCACCGAGATCTTCTATGACCACGGCGATCACATCTGGGGTGGCCGTCCCGGCTCACCGGAAGAGGATGGCGACCGTTTCATCGAGATCTGGAACGTGGTGTTCATGCAGTTCAACCGTCAGGCTGACGGCACCATGGAGCCGCTGCCGCGTCCGTCCGTGGATACTGGCATGGGTCTGGAGCGTATCTCCGCCATCATGCAGGGTGTCCACTCCAACTACGAAATCGACATCTTCCAGGCGCTGATCAAGAAAGCGGCCGAGATTGTCGGCACCACCGATCTGAGCAACCAGTCCCTGCGCGTCATCGCTGACCACATCCGCTCCTGCGCCTTCCTGGTGGCAGATGGCGTGATGCCGTCCAACGAAGGTCGTGGCTATGTGTTGCGTCGCATCATCCGCCGCGCCGTGCGTCACGGTCGCAAGCTGGGCGCGACCGATGTCTTCTTCTACAAACTGGCTGCCGAGCTGGCAGTGCAGATGAAGGATGTCGCTGCCGAGCTGATCGCCCAGCTGCCGCTGGTAGAGCGCGTGCTGCGCATCGAAGAGGAGCAGTTTGTCCGCACGCTGGATCGCGGTCTGCTGCTGCTGGAAGACGCTCTGGCCAACCTGGGTGATGCCAAGGTTATTCCGGGCGAAGTGGTGTTCAAGCTCTATGACACTTACGGCTTCCCGGCCGACCTGACTGCCGACGTGGTGCGCGAGCGCGAGATCGGCATCGACGAAGAGGGCTTCAAGGCCGAGATGGAGAAGCAGCGTGCTCGCGCCAAAGAAGCCTCCAGCTTCGGCGTGAACTACAACGAGATGCTCAAGCTCGACTTCGAGACCCCCTTCACCGGTTACAAGACCTTGACCGAGCGTACCCGCGTGGTCGGTATCTACAAGGGTGTGGAAGAGGTGAGCGGTCTTATCGCCGGTGACGAAGCGGTCATCGTGCTGGAAGAGACCCCCTTCTACGCCGAGTCCGGCGGCCAGATCGGCGATAGCGGTACCCTGAAAGTGGACGACGGCATCTTTGCCGTGACCGACACCCTGAAAGCGGGCAAGGCGATCATCCACAAGGGTTACATGGAGCTGGGCACCCTGGAGAAAGGGGCCGAGGTCGAGGCCGTGGTAGACGCTGACCGTCGTCAGGCCATCGCCCTGAACCACTCCGTGACTCACCTGCTGCACGCTGCCCTGCGTCAGGCACTGGGCGAGCATGTCACCCAGAAAGGTTCTCTGGTTGGGGCCGAGCGTATGCGCTTTGACTTCTCCCACTTCGAGGGGCTGACCATGGCGACCATTCGCCGGGTCGAGGAGCTGGTCAACAACCAGATCCGCGCCAACCACGAAATCACCACCCAGCTGATGGATCTGGAAGCGGCCAAGTCCGCCGGTGCCATGGCGCTGTTTGGTGAGAAATATGAAGACGACGTGCGTGTCGTGCGCATGGGCGACTACTCCACCGAGCTGTGCGGCGGTACTCACGCCAAGCGCACCGGTGATATCGGCTTCTTCAAGATCATCGCCGAGAGCGGTATCGCAGCTGGCGTGCGCCGTATCGAAGCGGTGACCGGCAAAGCGGCCATCGACTTCATGCATCAGGTTGGCGAGCAGATCGAAGAGGCTGCTGCACTGGTGAAAGGTGATCAGTTCTGCATCGCCGACAAGGTTCGCCAGATGCTGGACAAGGCCAAGATGATGGAGCGCGAGCTGGAGCAGCTCAAGGCCAAGCTGGCCGCTCAGGCGGGTAACGACCTGCTGGGTCAGGTGATCGAGATCAACGGTCAGAAGGTGCTGGTTGCAGCGCTGGAAGGGGCCGATCCGAAATCCCTGCGCGGCATGCTGGACGAGCTGAAGAACCAGATGAAGTCCGGTGTCGTACTGCTGGCCACCTGTGCCGATGGCAAGGTCAACCTGATCGCCGGCGTCACCAACGACCTGACCGGCAAGGTCAAGGCCGGTGAACTGGTCAATCTGGTTGCCCAGCAGGTGGGTGGCAAGGGCGGTGGCCGTCCGGACATGGCACAGGCGGGTGGTACCCAGCCTGAGGCGGTGCCGGCAGCGCTGCAATCCGTTCACTCCTGGCTGGAAGAGCGCCTGTAATCGGGCGAGGTGATCTGTGGCACTCTATGTACAGAAGTACGGCGGCACCTCGGTCGGCACACTGGAGCGGATCGAGGCGGTAGCTGAGCGGGTCGAGCAGACCCGCGCCCAGGGACACGACGTGGTGGTGGTTGTCTCCGCCATGTCGGGCGAAACCAACCGGCTGCTGGGCATGGCCCAGCAACTGGATCCTGATGCCAACCGGCGGGAGATGGATGTACTGGTCTCCACCGGTGAGCAGGTCACCATAGCGCTGCTGGCGATCGCGTTGAACAAACGCGGTTGTCCTGCGGTCTCTATGACCGGTGATCAGGTACGGATTCACACCGATTCCGCCTATGGCAAGGCGCGCATCACCCACATCGACACCGAGCTGGTTCATGCCGAACTGGCTGCGGGTAAGGTGGTGGTGATCGCCGGTTTCCAGGGCCGTGACGAGCATAACGCCATCACGACGCTGGGCCGCGGCGGTTCGGATACCACGGCGGTTGCCGTGGCGGCGGCCATCAAGGCTGATGAGTGCCAGATCTTTACCGATGTGGATGGGGTATACACCACGGATCCGCGAATCGAGCCCAAGGCGCGTCGTCTCGACACCATCACCTTCGAGGAGATGCTGGAGATGGCAAGTCTCGGCGCCAAGGTGCTGCAGATCCGCTCGGTGGAGTTTGCGGGCAAGTACCGCGTCCCGCTGCGGGTGCTGTCGAGCTTTATCGATGGAGAGGGAACCTTAATCACATATGGAGGTGATAGGATGGAAGCTCCCTTGGTATCCGGGATCGCTTTTAACCGCAACGAGGCCAGCCTGACCATTCTGGGCGTGCCGGACAGACCAACCGTAGCTGCGCAGATCCTGAATCCGATCAGCGACGCCAACATTGATGTCGACATGATTGTGCAGAACACCCTGGGAGATGGCACCGCCGACTTCACCTTCACGGTGAATCGTGACGACTATCGCCGCGCCCGGGCTCTGTTGGAGGAGACCGCCACCGAACTTGGCGCCTCCTGCGTGCAGGGAAATGGCGAAATTGCCAAGGTTTCCATTGTCGGTGTCGGCATGTGGAACCATCCCGGTGTTGCGCGCACCATGTTCAAGGTATTGGGCGAGGAGGGGATCAACATGCAGTTGATCTCGACCTCTGAAATCAAAATCTCTGTGGTGATTGACGAGAAGTATCTGGAGCTGGCGGTGCGAGCCCTGCACGCGGCTTTCGGGTTGGATCAGGCACCGCAAGAGCAGCCCTTGGGCTAACAATCTCTGATTGATTTAGTTTCAACCATTTACCATATCGGTATCTTTGTTAGATAATGTCGCATATCGATATAAAAACAAAACAGGATACAGGAGCAAGCGAATGCTTATTTTGACTCGTCGTGTTGGGGAAACCCTGATGATTGGTGATGAAGTGACTGTCACCGTACTGGGCGTTAAAGGCAACCAGGTCCGTATCGGTGTTAACGCGCCGAAAGAGGTCTCCGTACACCGCGAAGAGATCTACCAGCGCATCCAGGCCGAGAAAGTTCCGGGCCAACCGGGCTTCTAAGCCACTTTCATGGCTGTAACAAGGCGACACCTCATGTGTCGCCTTTTGTTTTTCCGGCCCCCTGAAATCGCCCTGCAGGGCGCGAAACTGCGGGATAAGTGCCGATATTGTTTGAATATTCCACGCTTTGACCAAATGCTGAGCGAACGCACTTTTTTCTCCAAAAAAGTGTTTGACTAAAAATCCCTGTGAAGTATTATCAGCCCCGCAAACGGAGAGGTGGCCGAGAGGCTGAAGGCGCTCCCCTGCTAAGGGAGTATGCGGCTTATACCCGCATCGGGGGTTCGAATCCCCCCTTCTCCGCCATTTGCGCCCGTAGCTCAGCTGGATAGAGTACCTGGCTACGAACCAGGTGGTCAGAGGTTCGAATCCTCTCGGGCGCACCA
>NZ_JAPDCH010000012.1:0-15488 GCF_027705925.1 Aeromonas sp. Y289-2 | reverse complement strand
GCGCCCGTAGCTCAGCTGGATAGAGTACCTGGCTACGAACCAGGTGGTCAGAGGTTCGAATCCTCTCGGGCGCACCATACAGACAGCCTCGACTTCGGTCGGGGCTGTTTTTTTATGGGCGATATTTAGCTTTTTGGTACAGATTCGTGTTCGCGTTATAGCGCCTGGATGGCCATCCAGTCTGTTCTTGTCCTTATTTCTTCCCCTTTCTGTGATTGCGCACAGTTCTTCTGAACGGTGCAACCCCTTGCCACCCTTTGCCTTATCTAGAAGCGCCCTGTATGCCTGCTGTTGCAACGGCAGATGCCGCGTAGCTTATCACTCAAGGTTCGCTCATCTACATCCTGCAAGGCCTGCAGAGGCGTTTTGCGGGCAATAAAAAAGGATGCCGCAGCATCCTTTTGTGTTGAGAGATTTACTCAGCTTTTCAGCCATTTGCGAATGCGGTTGGCATCGCCGATGGGGGTGCGTTTGCCCACCGAGTTGAGCAGCACGATGGCGAGCTCGCGGCTGTCCGGTTTGGCGCGCATCACCAGACAGCGACCCGCTTCGTCAGTGAAGCCGGTCTTGGAGAGGCGCACGTCCCAATCCGGGTTTTTCACCAGCGGGTTGGTGTTGTTGAACATCAGGCTGTAGGCGGGGGCGCTGAAGCGCATCTCCCGGTTCTCATCCTGAGTGAACTGACGGATCAGCGGCTGACGATAGGCGGCAGCAGCCAGCTTGCCCAGATCCTGGGCGGTAGAGACGTTGCGGGTGGAGAGGCCGGTGGAGTCGTAGAAGTGGGTATTTCGCATACCCAGCTGTCTGGCCTTGTTGTTCATGGCTCGCACGAAGGCGCTGCGACCGCCCGGATAGTGACGCGCCAGTGCCGAGGCCATCCGGTTTTCGGAGGACATCAGCGCCAGATGCAGGGCGTCGCGGCGGGTCACCTTGGTGCCCATGCGGATGCGGGAGTGAGTGTGTTTGACCCGATCCAGATCGTTCTTGTCGACCGTGATGGTCTGGTTGAGATTCTGTTTGGCATCCAGCACCACCAGCGCTGTCATCAGCTTGGTGAGAGAGGCGATGGGACGCACCTTGGTGGCATTCTTCTGGTAGAGCGTCTTGCCCGTTTTTACATCCACGACCAGGGCGCTGCTCGAGCGTACTTCCAGTTTGGCTGGGTTGGGTGCCGCGCTGACCGCAGGCAATCCCAGCATTCCCATCAACCCGACAACCAGCGCAGCTGCGCGAATCCGACACCACATACAACCGACTCCGTTCCCATCCAAAAAAAGGCGCTAGATTCACTCATTTTTACCCCGGCTTTACAAGGGCCGAGCGGGACTATTTCTGCTATTTGCGCAAAATAGGCGATCAAAAAAGCCCTCTGGCGAGGGCTTTCGGGTCGGGCGTTGGGCGAGGGGTCAATCCCGCGGCTGCGCGGCCCTGCGTTTGCTGACCCAGCGCCAGACCAGCGCCACCATGCCACCCACCAGCAGGGCCACCGGCAGATAGATGATGATGTTGAAGAACTGGGTCTGGTATTCGGCTGCCAGCTTGGTGTGGCTCAGGTAGTAGCCAAACCCGACCAGCGGGCAGATCCACATGATGGAGCTGATCAGATTGACGATGAGAAAGCGCCCCTGGGGCAGCTCGGTGGCACCGACGATGTAGGGGTAGGCGGTGCGTACGAAGGCGATATAGCGCGCGGTGATCAGGGTGATGATCCCGTACTTGTCCAGCAGGTGGTAGACCTTCTGCTGGTGTCGCTCTTCCACGTGGGACATCAGCCGATGGTAGAGCTGGGTGTGGCCGAGAAAGCGCCCCTGCATGTAACCGAGCCAGGTGCCGACAAAGGTAGCCATGATCAACAGCGGGATCACCCCGAGAGACAATACATCCTGATAGATGAGTACGCCGGTGAGGATCAGCAGGCTGTCACCGGGCAGAAAGGCGGTAGGGATGAATCCGTTTTCCAGTACCAGAAACGTCAGAATCACACCACAGATCATGAAGGCCATCTTGGGATCGGAAAGTGTGTTCAGATCGTGATTCATAAAGGCGTGAGCCAGTTGGTAAAACTGCTCCATACTTGCAAACTCCGCAGGTTAGCTGGGTTGATCGGTCAAGGGCATGGCGAGCACCTTGTCGATGCGCAGGCCATCCATGTCAACAATTTCCAGTTGCCACTGTTCCAGTGTCACCAGGTCTCCGGTTTGTGGAACACGACCAAGGAGCAGCATGATAAGCCCTCCGAGGGTGTGATAGTGATGTTTTTCTTCTTCTGGCAGACGAACTAACTCCAGACAGTCCTTCAACTCCGGCAGCGGGATCAGGCCATCGAGCAGCCAGCTGCCGTCGGCGCGCCGGAATGCCCAGTTGTCCTCGCCATCCTCCTGCTGGAAATCCCCCGCCAGCGCCTCCAGCAGATCCTGCTGGGTGACCAGTCCCTGCAGCTCGCCATATTCGTCCACCACCAGCGCCATCTGTTCGCTGTGGGTGCGGAAGTGGTTGAGCAGCTCGACGCCGTTGAGGGTCTCGGGCAGCAGGCTGCCCTCCTGGGTCAGGGCAGCCAGATCGATGGGCTCCCCCTTGATATAGGCGTGCAGCACCTTGCTGACATTGATGATACCCACCAATTCTGACAGGTTGCCGTCGCAGACCGGAAAATAGCTGTGGCGATACTCCACCAGCCGCTGCAGGTTGGTCTCCAGCGGCAGCGCCAGATCCAGATAGCGGATATCGCTGCGCGGCACCATCAGGGAGGAGAGGCTGCGCTCGTCGAGACGGAAGACGTTGCGCAGCATGGTGTGTTCATGATCCTCGATCACCCCGGCTTCAGAGCCCTCCACCAGCATGGCGTGGATCTCCTCCTCGGTAACGTTGGCGCTGCCGTTCTGGTTGACCCGCAGCAGCCGCAGACTGGCATTGGTGGAGGCCGACAGCAGCCAGACGAAGGGGCGGGTCAGGGTGGCGAGCCAGTGCATGGGGCGGGCCACCAGACAGGCGATGCGCTCGGCATTGAGCTGGCCGAGGCGCTTGGGCACCAGCTCCCCTACCACGATGGAGAGGTAAGTAACCACCACCACCACGATGACGGTGGCGATCAGGCCACTGCTCTTGGCGGGGAGCCCCCACTCCTGCAACCAGAGGGAGAAGGGCTGGGCCAGCAGGGATTCGCCGTAGATACCGTTGAGCAGGCCGATGCTGGTAATGCCGATTTGGACGGCAGAGAGAAAATGGGTCGGGTCTTCGCCCAGTTTGAGGGCAATGGCGGCGGAGCGGTTGCCTTCAGAGGCAAGCTTGCCGAGGCGAGCCTTGCGTGCGGTGACGATGGCGATTTCTGACATGGCGAAGACGCCATTAAGCAAAATCAATCCCAGCAGGATCAATATTTCCATACAGCAACAGCACTCCTTGAGTGGATAAGATCGCTGGCAGTGTAATGAATTTGGCGGCGATGCGCTTGTGAAAGCGGGTGATCCGGCTCGCTAATTTGATGACAGCGCTTTGCGATGGCTGAAAAAGATGGCCGGAAAAGAGAGGGACGACCCCGCCAAACGGCGTAATGGGCGAGGCAGCATTGCAGGAGTGAAAAGGGCGGGAAGTCCCGCCCTTGCTTATCACTTGTCAGACAACCGTTATCAGAACTGCTGGAACCAGCGCTGGATCTGGGCCGGATCCTTGCTCTGGGTCAGGGAGAGCATCAGCAGCACCCGCGCCTTCTGCGGGTTGAGGGTCTCGGCGGCGACGAAGCCGTACTTGGCATCATCGATCTCGGCATCCAGAGTGGTGGAGCCGGTCGGTACGCGGGCGGAGCGCACTACCCGGATGCCGTCCTTGCTCGCCTTAGCCAGGGTGTCGAACAGGGTGTGGTAGAGGTTGCCGTTGCCCACCCCGGCGCTGACGATGCCGTCGAACTTGGCATCCACCATCGCCTTGGCCGGCAGATCGGTGGCGTTGGCGTAGCTGTAGACGATGCCGACCTGTGGCAGCTTGTCGAGCTTGCTCACATCAAACGGGGTCTTGCTGGTGTGCAGGCGAGCCGGACTGCGCTGATAGTCGATCTTGCCGTTGTGGATGTAGCCGAGCGGGCCAAAGTTGGGGGAGGCGAAGGTTTGCACCCCGGTGGTGTTGGTCTTGGTGACGTCGCGGGCATCCAGCACTGTGTCGTTCATCGCCACCATCACGCCACGGCCCTTGGAGGCGGGGTCGGAGGCGGTCACCACGGCGTTGTAGAGGTTGAGCGGGCCATCGGCACTCATGGCGGTGGAGGGACGCATGGCGCCAACCAGTACCACCGGCTTGTCGCTCTTGACGGTCAGATTGAGGAAGTAGGCGGTCTCTTCCATGGTGTCGGTGCCGTGGGTGATGACGATGCCATCCACGTCATCCTTGGCCAGCAGCTCGTTGACCCGCTTGGCCAGCTTGAGCCACACCTCGTCGTTCATGTCCTGGGAGCCGATCTTCACCACCTGCTCTCCCTGCACATCGGCCACGTTTTTCATCTCGGGCACCGCGGCGATCAGGGTTTCGATGGCCACCTTGCCAGCCTCGTAGTTGGACTGGGTAGCCGACTGGCCTGCCCCGGCAATGGTGCCGCCGGTTGCCAGAATATGGACGTTGGGCAGGGCCATGGCCATGGGGGAGAGGGTCAGGCCGACGACGGCGGCGAGCAGGGTCTTGCGGATCGGTAGGGTCATGCTGCAAATCCTTATGGTTGGAATAATCGCAGCAAGTTTGCCCGTTTAATAACCTGGGTCTGTGATAAAACTCACCAAAAGACAGGTGAGTACAGATTTTTAACCTGTTTTATACCTCTATGGAGATAATTTAACTCGCAGAGAAACCCTTGGCTTCGATCAGGGCGATCAGCTCGGCCTTGCTCAGCTCGCTCTCGATGACGGCCTTGCTGTTGGCGAAATCGACGGTCGCGGTAGTGACTGCAGGCTGGGCCAGCAGGGCTTTTTGCAGACTGGCGGCGCAGCCACCACAGGACATGCCGGACACTGTGAGTTCGATGGTCATGGAATATCTCCTCTGTTGATGGGCGCCAGCCTAAAGCTGCCGCCTCCGGCAAGGTCAAGCCGTTAGTACATCAACCCTAGGTAGTTCATCAGAGTTGCCCCGAGGCTGGTAGTGACCAGCGAACCGAGGGTGGTGGTGGCGATGATGTTTGCGGCCAGCACGCTGTCGCCCCCCATGGCACGGGTCATCACATAGCTGGCGGCGGCAGTCGGGGTAGCGCTGATGAGGAACAGAATACCCAGCTCCAGATGGCTGAAGCCGAGCAGAGCCGCCCCCAGGGTAAAAGCTGCTGGAATGAGACAGAGCCGCATGATGCTGGCCCACCCGGCAATGGCTGCACCACCACGCAGAGCATCCAGGCTGAGGGAGGCGCCGGTGCAGAGCAGCGCCAGCGGCAACGTCATGTTGGCGAAGTAGCTGCCGGTGGTGAGCAGCAGTTGCGGCATCTTGATACCGAGCAGGGTAAACGGCAGCGCCGCCACAATGGCGATGATCAGGGGGTTTTTGATGATGCCGAGCAGGATGGGGCGAATGCCTGTGGCGCCGCCGAGACTGCGGGTGAGGGTGATCACCGCGAGAATGTTGTAGAGCACGGTCACCGCGCCGACATAGAAGGCCGCCGCCCCCAACCCTTCGTGGCCGTAGGCGTTCTGCACATAGGCGAGCCCGATAATGGCGCTGTTGCCGCGAAAGCTCCCCTGCACGAAGATGCCGCGCAGCCGCTGCTCCCCGATAAAACGCCCGGCCAGCAGCTCCAGCACCAGATAGCTGATAACGGTAGCGAGCAGGCCATAGCCGATAAACCAGAGGCTCGGCATGGTGGCGAAGTTGGTACCCAGAATACTGAGAAAGAGCAGAGCGGGCAGGGTGACCTGAAACACCAGTCGCGAGGCGGATTCGGTGAAGGGATCCGGCAGCAGCCCCAACCGCTTGAGCAAGATGCCGAGCAGCAGCACCACGCAGATGGGGCCTGTGATGGAGAGGGAGAAGAGCAGACTGGCCAGCAGATCCATGATGGGCATCCTGTGCTGTGCCCACACACCCTGACGGCGGGGCAAAAAGGGCATTCTAACGCCATGGGCTTGTATTCACAGGGGTTAATCACAACAATGTGGGCAATTCCACCGCCTAGCCTCCTGTGAGCCAATTCATGGACAAGAAACTGACCATCCTCGATATCGCCAGACTGAGTGGCGTCGGCAAGTCGACCGTCTCCCGGGTGCTTAATCAGGATCCCAAGGTGAAGCAGGAGACCCGCGAGCGGGTGGAGCAGATCATCGCCGAGCACGGCTTCGTGCCGAGCAAATCGGCGCGGGCCATGCGCAGCCAGAGCCAGCAGGTGGTGGGGATCATCGTCTCGCGGCTCGACTCCAGCTCGGAGAATCAGGCGGTGCGCGGCATGCTGGAGACCCTCTACCTGCGTGGCTACGATGCCGTGCTGATGGAGAGCAAGTTCTCCCCCGCCAAGGTACAGGAGCATCTGGCGGTGCTGGAGCGGCGCGGGGTGGATGGCATTATCCTGTTCGCCTTCAATGACTTGGACTATGCCGCCATGGCGCCGCTGCAAGAGAAGCTGGTGCTGGTCGCCCGTGAATACCCCGGTTTCTCCTCGGTCTGCTTCGACGACGCCGGTGCGGTGCGCACCATGCTGGCGCAGCTGGCAAGCCGTGGCGCCCGCGACATCGCCTATCTGGGGGTGGATACCTCGGATCTCACCACAGGCCAGCGCCGCCTAGATGCTTATCTCGCTTACTGCGCAGAGCAGGGGTTGCGCCCGCGCAGTGCCCTCGGTGATCTCAGCCTGCAGAGCGGCTACCGGCTGGCGGCCGAGCTGCTGACGCCCTCCACCCAGGCGCTGGTCTGCGCCAGCGATACCCTCGCCATCGGTGCGGCAAAATATCTGCAAGAACAAGGGCGTAGCGATGTGCTTGTGACCGGACTTGGCAACAATCCCATGCTCAGCTTCCTCTTCCCAAACGCCCTCAGTCTCGATCTTGGTTACAAAGGGGCGGGGGAGCAGGCGGCGCGTCAGCTGCTCGACCAGATTGAGCAGGATCAGCCTCCGCTGGTGACAATCGCCCCCTGTCGAACCCTGTGAGCCCCATCACTCCGGACTGAACAAAAAGTACGCTTTTTGTGATGCTGGCCACGAATTGGGAACGTTCCCATTTCGATCTGGCCAGATTGTCGGCATGCTAAATGGGAACGATACCAAAAACGCTCCGGCCGACAGACTGGCTCAAAAGGGCGATACAGACCACTATTCAATGGCGTCACAGAGGGAAGACCCATGTCCAAGATCAACGCACAGCAGCTTGCCACCCTGATCGACAAGATCGGCGGCAAGGAGAACATCGCCACCGTCAGCCACTGCCTGACCCGGTTGCGCTTCGTCCTGAACGATCCGGCCAAGGCCGACAGCAAGGCTATCGAAACTATCCCGGCGGTGAAGGGAAGCTTCACCCAGGGCGGTCAGTTCCAGGTGGTGATCGGCAACGAGGTAGAGCAGTGGTACAAGGCGCTGACCGAGCAGCTCGGCGTCAGCGGTGGCAGCAAGGAGACCGCCAAGCAGGCGGCGCGCCAAAACATGAACCCGCTGGAGCGGGGCATTTCCCATCTGGCGGAGATCTTCGTTCCGCTGCTGCCCGCCATCATCACCGGCGGTCTGATCCTGGGCTTTCGCAACGTCATCGGCGACATCAAGATGTTCGACGATGGTACTCACACCCTCACCGAGATCAGCCAGTTCTGGGCTCAGGTACACGCCTTCCTCTGGCTGCTGGGCGAGGCGATCTTCCACTTCCTGCCGGTCGGTGTCTGCTGGTCTGCTGTGAAGAAGATGGGCGGCTCCGAGATCCTGGGTATCGTGCTGGGGGTGACGCTGGTGTCACCGCAGTTGATGAACGCCTACGGCATCGGTCAGCAGACTCCCGAGGTGTGGGACTTCGGCCTGTTCGTGATCCAGAAGGTAGGTTATCAGGCCCAGGTCATTCCGGCGCTGCTGGCGGGTGTCTTCCTGGCTTGGGTTGAGACCAACCTCAAGCGGATCATTCCGGCTTACCTCTATCTGGTGATTGTGCCGTTTGTCTCGCTGCTGCTGGCGGTGATCGTGGCTCACGCCTTTATCGGCCCGTTTGGTCGCTGGATTGGTGATGGCGTCGGTTTCGCTGCCAAGGCTGCCATGACCGGCTCCTTCGCTCCCATCGGTGCTGCCCTGTTCGGTTTCCTCTATGCACCGCTGGTTATTACCGGTATCCACCACACCACCAACGCAGTGGATCTGCAGCTGATGCAGAGCATGGGTGGCACGCCAATCTGGCCGCTGATCGCCCTCTCCAACATCGCTCAGGCTTCTGCCGTGGTGGGCATCATTCTGATTAGCCGCAAGGAGAACGAGCGGGAGATCTCGGTGCCTGCTGCCATCTCCGCCTACCTCGGGGTTACCGAACCGGCCATGTACGGTATCAACCTCAAGTACAAGTTCCCCATGCTGTGCGCCATGGTGGGCTCCAGCCTTGCCGCCCTCATTTGTGGCTTTGCCGGGGTAATGGCCAACGGCATCGGGGTAGGCGGCCTGCCCGGCATCCTCTCCATCCAGCCGCAATACTGGGCTGTGTTCGCCATCGCCATGCTGGTCGCCATCGTGGTGCCTGTGGTGCTGACCCTGCTGGTCTACAAGCGCCAGCAAGCCGCAGGCAAGTTGGCCCAAGCCAGCGCCTGACAATGATTATCAGGGCGACCCACAGGTCGCCCTCTCCATTTTCTATTCGAGACAAGAGAAAGACCCATGAGCCAAACACCCTGGTGGCAGAGTGCCGTGATTTACCAGATTTACCCCAAGAGCTTTCAGGATTCCGGCGCCCGTGGCACCGGAGATCTCAAGGGGATCATGGCCCGCCTCGACTATCTCAAGACCCTGGGCGTTGACGCCCTCTGGCTGACCCCTGTCTACGTCTCCCCGCAGGTGGACAACGGCTACGACATCGCCGACTACTACGCCATCGACCCCGCCTACGGCACCATGGATGATTTCGAGGCGCTGCTGGCCGCCGCCCACGCGCGCGATATCCGCATCGTGATGGATATAGTAGTGAACCACACCTCCACCGAGCACACCTGGTTCAAGTCGGCGCTGGGGGATAAAAACAGCCCCTACCGCGACTACTACATCTGGCGCGATCCGGTGGATGGCGGCGTGCCGAACAACTGGCAATCCAAATTTGGCGGCAGCGCCTGGGAGCTGGACTCAGCCACCGGTCAGTACTACCTGCACCTGTTTGCCCGCGAGCAGGCGGATCTCAACTGGGAAAATCCTGCAGTGCGCGCCGAGGTCAAAAAGATCATCCACTTCTGGGCGAACAAGGGGGTGGATGGTTTCCGCCTCGACGTCATCAACCTCATCTCCAAGGATCAGGCGTTCCCGAGCGACGACAGTGGCGATGGCCGTCGCTTCTACACCGACGGGCCGCGCATCCACGAATTTTTGCAGGACGTGAGCCGCGACGTGTTCGCGCCGGTGGGGGCCATGACGGTGGGGGAGATGTCCTCTACTTCGCTGGAGCACTGCCAGCGCTACGGCGCGCTGGACGGCTCAGAGCTCTCCATGGTGTTCAACTTCCACCACCTCAAGGTGGATTACCCCAACGGCGACAAGTGGACGAAAGCACCGTTCGATTTCCTCGAACTCAAGCGCATCTTCAACCACTGGCAGAGCGGTATGCACGGCAAGGGGTGGTCGGCGCTGTTCTGGTGCAATCACGACCAACCGCGCATCGTCTCCCGCTTCGGTGACGAGGGCGAGCATAGGGTAGTGGCCGCCAAGATGCTGGCCAGCACGCTGCACGGTCTGCAAGGCACCCCTTACATCTATCAGGGGGAGGAGATCGGCATGACCAACCCCGGTTATCAGCGCATCGATGACTATCAGGATGTAGAGAGCCGCAACATCTTCGGCATCAAGCAGGCGGAAGGGATGAGCGAGGCCGAGATCCTCGCCATTCTCGGCGCCAAGTCCCGCGATAACTCCCGCACCCCGATGCAGTGGAGCGCCGCCCCCAATGCCGGTTTCACCAGCGGGACGCCCTGGCTCAAACCTGCCGCCAACTACCCCGAAATCAATGCCGAGGCGGCGCTGACCGACCCGAACTCAGTGTTCTGGCACTACCGGGATTTGATCGCTTTGCGCAAGGCGCACCCCATCTTCACCCAAGGGGATTATCAGGAGCTGCTGACGGGGCACCAAAAGATCTGGGCCTATGCCCGCCGTGCCAACGGTCAGACCCTGCTGGTGGTGAGCAACTTCTACGGCGAGCCGGTTGAGTTTGCCTTGCCTGCCGAGCTGCAAAGCGGGCAAGGTCGGCTGCTGCTCGGCAACTACCCCGATAGCCCGGCCCAACCGCAATCGGGTATGCTGCGCCCTTATGAATCCCTGATCTGGCTGATGGAGTAGTGGATGAGCGAGGAAATGGTTGCAGCTGAACAGCAGCATGCGCGTGGTGCCGAGTGGCAGAAGATGGTGGCCGGTGATCCCTATGATGCGGGGGATCCCGAGCTGAAAGCGGCGCGCGAGCGCTGCCGCAAGCTCTATCACACCTTCAACACCAGCTGGCAGGAAAAACCAGCGCGGGATGCTTTGCTGCACGAGCTGCTCGGTGGCCGCGGCCAGGAGTGTGCCATCAATCCGCCATTCTTCTGCGACTATGGTGCCAACATCTTCGTCGGCGAGAACTTCTACGCCAACGTGGGCTGCACCATCCTCGACGTCTGCGAGGTGCATATCGGCGACAACGTGCTGCTGGCGCCCGGGGTGCAGATCTACACCGCCGCTCACCCGGTGGCGCCACGTATCAAGGGTGTCGAGTTCGGCAAGCCGGTGCGGATCGGTCACAACGTCTGGATTGGCGGCAGCGTCGTCATCTGCCCCGGCGTTACTATCGGTGACAACAGCGTCATCGGCGCAGGCTCGGTGGTGACCAAAGATGTGCCCGCCAACGTGGTGGCGGCTGGCAACCCTTGCAAGGTGCTTCGGCCGATGACGGCACAGGAGCTTGAAGGCGTCATTCAGCGGTGAACAGGGGCCATGAATGCTATTGCTATCTGATTGATAGAAAAGCGACTTTCAGATTGTTTTGCATTCAGGGCTTATGTTCGGGGCCGCTTGGCCGATACTGTTGAGTGCAGGAGGAACCCTATGGATATATCAAGTTCTGCAAATGCGTCGTTTGGTTCTGCTTTGATGACGGCCAGTCTGGCCAAGAAACAGCAGACCCAAGAGGGCGAAGCTGCGCTGAAGCTGCTGCAAAACGCAGCGCAATCAGCGCCGGTTGCACCGACATCGGCCAGCGCTTCCCTGGGAAGCAAGATCGATATTCGCGTCTGACCCTAATGAAAAAGCCCCCATCTCGCGATGGGGGCTTTTTTATCTCTGCGATTTGCGGGATCAGACCGGGAAAGGAGCCGGCGCCTCGAAGGTCATCCGTTCCCCGCTGCGGGGGTGGCTGATGGTCAGCATGGCCGCATGCAGGTAGAGATGGGGGGCAGCCGCCAGCGCATCCGGATGGGCGTAGAGGTTGTCACCCAGGATCGGATGCCCCAGCTCCAGCATATGGACGCGCAACTGGTGCGAGCGACCTGTGATGGGAGTCAGCTTGATCAGGCTGTTGCCGTTCTCCACTTTCAGTTTTTCCCACAGGGTCAGGGCGTGACGCCCCTCCTCGTGATCCACCTTCTGTTTCGGGCGGTTTGGCCAGTCGACGCAGAGCGGCAGGTCAACCTGACCAGATGCTGCCTCCGGCTCGCCCCACACCCAGGCGAGGTAGTGCTTCTCGGTCTCCCGCTCGCGAAATTGTCGGCTCAGCTCCCGATGAGAGTTGGGATTGAGGGGAATGACAATGACGCCAGTGGTGGACATGTCGAGGCGATGAGCTGCCGCCGCCTTGGGGTGCTGCTGTTTCACCCGATGCAGGACGCTGTCTTCATTCTCGGGGCCGCGCCCGGGGACGCTTAGCAGGCCAGTGGGCTTGTTGACCACCATGATGTCCTTGTCCTTGAACAGGATATCGAGCCAGGGTTCCAGAGGCGGTGAGTATTCAAACATAAATGTCTCGCATCAGAAGGTGGGGGCAAGCCCCCATCAGTTATGGGTAACCACGACAAAGCGGCCTTGGGTATCCAGTTTGAGCTGGGTCTGGCCGCTGTCGGTCGGTACCTTGTCAGTTATGGGTGACCACGATAAAGCGGATGGCATCCAGCTTGAGTTGGGTCTGATCGATCAGGTGGTGCAATTCTGCCTGCAGATTGCGCAGATAATCCAGTTCGCTGTCGCGCACGTTCGGGTTGACTGCCTTGAGCGCTTCCAGACGATCCAGATCCTGCTGCAGGGTCTGCGCCATCTGGGCACGGGCCTTGTCGACAATCCCGGCTTTCAGCTCTTCGGCAATGGCCTGGCCCTTGCCAATCAGACCGTGGATCACCGGTTGGGATGCAGTCACGAGCTTGCTGCCGAGGTGGCGATTGACCG
Organism: Aeromonas sp. Y289-2; assembly: GCF_027705925.1. Lineage (NCBI taxonomy): Bacteria > Pseudomonadati > Pseudomonadota > Gammaproteobacteria > Aeromonadales > Aeromonadaceae > Aeromonas > Aeromonas sp. Y289-2. The sequence goes on along the minus strand of NZ_JAPDCH010000012.1, from coordinate 2,959 downwards.
GAGTCAGCTGGCGGTTGAAGGCATCGAACGCCACTTTCTCACCCAGATTCTGGCCGTTCTTGTCCATCAGCAGACGGATCGGCGTCGGCGGCATGAAGCGGTAGAGCTGGGGATGGGCCGCAGACTCGGCAACGAAGATCAGCTCAAGCAGGATGGAGCCGATGGGCAGCGCCTTGTTCTTGAGCAGTGCGACCGAGGTGGCACCGATCTCGGAGCCCAGGATCAGGTCGATACCGCCGCGCATCATGGGGTGATCCCAGGAGAGCAGCGCCATGTCATCCCGCGACAGGGCTGTGTTGCGATCGAAGGTGATGGTCATGCCGTCTTGCGGCAGGCCCGGGAAGCTGGAGACCAGCATGTGATCCCCGGGGGTCAGCACCAGCGCGTTCTCGCCACGGTCATCCTGATTGACGCCGATCTCGTCGAACATCTTGAGAGCAAAGGAGATCATGCCGGTGTCGTCATCTTCGGCGGCCAGCTTGTCGACCAGCTGCTGGGCGGCGGCGCCACCGCTGGAGTGGATCTCCAGCAGGCGATCGCGACCCTGCTCCAGTCGGGCCTTGAGCGGCTCGTGCAGTTCGCGGGTCTTTACCAGCAGGGCCTCGAGGGCTGCCTGATCGCCGGTGTTGGCGGCCAGCAGCTCGAACAGCTCTTCACGTACCGCTTCGAATACCGGGCGGGCCGTCGGGCAGGTCTGCTCGAACGCGTCCAGACCATCGTGATACCAGAGCTGCAGGGCGCGCTGGGCAGTCCCTTCCAGATAGGGAACGTGGATCTCGACGGTATTCTGCTGACCGATACGATCCAGTCGGCCGATACGCTGCTCCAGCAGATCCGGGTTGAGAGGCAGATCGAACAGCACCAGATGGCTGGCAAACTGGAAGTTGCGACCCTCTGAGCCGATCTCGGAGCAGAGCAGCACCTGGGCGCCACCCTCTTGCTGGGCGAAATAGGCGGAGGCCTTGTCCCGCTCAAGGATCGACATCCCTTCGTGGAACACGGCACCACGGATCCCTTCACGGGTACGCAGCGCCTCTTCCAGCGCGATGGCGGTCGCTGCTTCGGAGCAGATCACCAGCACCTTCTGCTGACGGGCAGAGAGCAGCAGCTCCAGCAACCATTCGACGCGCGGGTCGAACTGGGTCCAGGTGGCGTTGTCACCTTCGAACTGCTGGAAGATCTTCTCGGGGTAGAGGTAGCGCAGGGCGCGGGTCTGCAGATCGCCACCGTTGCCACCCATCATGCCCATCACCTTGATGGCAGTCTTGTACTGCTCCGGCAGCGGCATGGGGTAGACGTTGAGGTGACGCTCGGGGAAGCCCTGAATATTGGCGCGGCTGTTGCGGAACAGCACCCGGCCGGTGCCATGCTGGTCCAGCAGCTTGGCGACTGCCTGCTGACGGGCGGCGGCATCGCTCAAGTCCAGCCCTTCCAGCTGGCTGGCGAGGATCTGTCTGGCTTCATCGCTCAGGGTCTCGCCATCCAGCAGCTCTTGCGCGGCGCTGGCGACCTGACCATAGGCCTGCTCCTCGGCGAGGAAGGCCTCGTAGTCGTAGAAACGCTCGGGATCGAGCAGGCGCAGACGGGCAAAGTGGCTCTGGTGGCCCAGCTGATCCGGGGTGGCGGTCAGCAGCAGCACGCCCGGCACCTGTTCGGCCAGCGCTTCCACCATCTCATAGGCACGGGTCGGCGCCTCTTCGCTCCACTCCAGATGGTGGGCTTCATCGACAACCAGCAGATCCCACTCGGCTTCCAGCACCTGCTCGAAGCGACGACGCTTCTTGCGCAGGAAGTCGAGGCTGCAGATCACCAGCTGTTCGGTCTCGAAGGGGTTTTCCGCATCGGCAAATGCCTCGATGCAGCGCTCTTCGTCAAACAGGGAGAAGTGCAGGTTGAAGCGGCGCAGCATTTCGACCAGCCACTGATGCTGGAGCGTTTCGGGCAGCAGAATAAGCACGCGATGGGCGCGGCCGGAGAGCAGTTGCTGATGAATGATCATGCCCGCTTCGATGGTTTTGCCCAGACCTACCTCATCGGCCAGCAGTACGCGCGGAGCGTAGCGGTGACCCACTTCATGGGCGATATAGAGCTGGTGCGGGATCAGGCTGACCCGGCCACCGGCCAGACCGCGAGTCGGGTTGCGACGACGCTGGTGCTGGTTGATCAACGCCTCGTAGCGCAGGGTAAAGCGGGACATCCGGTCAATCTGACCGGCGAACAGGCGATCCTGCGGCTTGTTGAACTTGATAAAGTTGTTGAGAAACACTTCCTTGAGGGCAACGGGCTCATCATTGTCGGTGCGAACACCTACATATATAAGCAGGCCGTTTTTCTCCTGCACTTCTTCGACCGTCATGGTCCAGTCTTCGTGACTGGTGATCTGATCGCCCACATTGAAGCTGACCCGGGTGACCGGCGCCTCTTCTTTGGCATACATGCGGTTTTCACCGGTAGCCGGAAACAACAGGGTAACCATGCGTCCTTCAACAGCAACGACAGTCCCCAACCCCAGATCCGTCTCTGTATCACTAATCCAACGCTGGCCAAGTGCAAAAGGCATTAAACTCTCCAAAGCCCAAGAGTGTGTGAATCGCAAAGGGGCGCTATGTTACCCGAAGGCGTGACCTCGATCACCATGCATATAGATGTAGAGAGACCAAATCGCCACAACCTTGATCTGCTACCCCCGCCACGCCATATCGAGGATAGCGAGCTCGCCAAACGGGTGTGTTATTGCAGGATAAATGCGCTTTTTGGGTGATTAGTGAACGGTTGAACCAAAAATGCGAATTTAATTCGAAAACACCCTTGCAAGCGTGATCCAGATCCCTATAATGCGCCTCCATCGACAGGGCAAGCGGCAACGCAGAAAGCCAAGTCGATAACCTCGAAAAGCCTTTGAAAATAAGGCTTGACTCGAGAAGGCGGTTGAGTAGAATTCCACTCCCGCAGCAACACA
>NZ_JAPDCH010000011.1:161114-161670 GCF_027705925.1 Aeromonas sp. Y289-2 | reverse complement strand
AAGAGCGACGCAACAGTGTGTTGCTGCGGGAGTGGAATTCTACTCAACCGCCTTCTCGAGTCAAGCCTTATTTTCAAAGGCTTTTCGAGGTTACCGACGAGGTTGTTTGCGTTGCCGCTTGCCCTGTCGATGGAGGCGCATTATAGGGAACAGATTCTTTCTGGCAACCCCTCTCCTACAATAAAATTGCAAAAAACAGCACTTTTTTAGTTATTCATATCCAGCCACAGCTTTTATACAAACTTATCCACAGAAACACCCTTCTGGTTGCTAGAATGGCCGAAAACAAGGAGGCCAAGATGGACTTGCGACTGAGACCCTATAAGGGATAACGCCCGCACTGGGCAAGCGGGTATATGTAGATCCCTGCGCAACACTGGTGGGAGATATCGAACTGGCCGACGATGCTCGAATGAAATGAACAGACAATTCACCATTTCGCCAGGTTCAGGAACAACTCTTACTTCCTATATAGAAGGAGTTGAGGCAGTTGAGGCAGTTGAGGCAGTTGAGGCAGTTGAGGCAGTTGAGGCAGTTGAGGCAGTTGAGGCAGTTG